>NZ_JAAIJQ010000100.1 GCF_010820565.1 Thiorhodococcus minor
TCTTCGGTGTTGAGACTGATAGCGTTGCAACGCTTCATCGGCATGCTCCTACAAGGTTCCTGTGAAGACGCATTATTGTAACATAATCATAGCTTTAGGCGCTAAGTCCATGGCATTGGGAGTGACTCTGGCACAAGCAGGACGCTCAGGCGAGCGATCAACCGTCCATCCAAGCGGTGACCGTTCGGGGCTTGGAGGGACTCACCGTTTGAGGAGCAGACAGCGACCCATGGAGCCCACCAGCGAACATCCCATCGATCCCGCGATCCGCGCCGAGATTCTGGAGCAGCTGCGCGCCATCGAGGCCGAGCACCGGGTCCAGGTGCTCTATGCCTGCGAATCGGGCAGTCGCGGCTGGGGCTTCGCCTCCCCGGACAGCGACTACGACGTGCGCTTCCTCTATGTCCATGCCCTGCCCTGGTACCTGCGGGTAGCGCCGGGGCGCGATGTCATCGAGCGGCCCTTGACGGCAGTGCTCGACATCAACGGCTGGGAGCTGCGCAAGGCGCTCGGACTGCTGAAAAAGGGCAATGCGACCCTGATCGAATGGCTCGACTCGCCGGTGGTCTACCGGGCGGATCCGGTCTTCCTGGAGGCGCTGCGCACCCTCGCCCGTGAGGTCCACCAGCCCGAGCGATCCTTCCATCACTACGTCCACATGGCCCGGCGCAACCATCGAGAGTTCCTCACCCGAGAGCAGGTGCGGCTGAAGAAGTATCTCTATGTGCTGCGCCCCCTGCTGGCGACCCTCTGGATCGAGCAGGGACGCGGCCCGGCGCCGACGCGCTTCGCGACCCTGGTGGAGGCGCTGATCGGCGATCCGGAACTGCACGCGGCCATCGATGCGTTGCTCCGGATCAAGCGCTCGGCGCGGGAGTCGGAGTATGGTCCGCCCCAGCCCGTCATTGATGCCTTCATCACGGGCGAGCTGGCACGGCTGGAGGCGGTGCCGCCGCCGCGCTCGCCGCCATTCGATGGCGCTGGGCTGGATCGCTTGCTGTTGGAGACCGTGCTGAATCGCGGACTGTCGGCGACGGCTGACAGCGCTGGCGAGGCGAACGGCGAACTCAGCGGACAGGACACGTCCAGAGGATGCTGATGCGCCAAAGGGTCACCTTTGAAAGACGATCCGCAGCGCTCTAGACGGCGCCCGATACCACCGACCAAGGAGCCAACCGCGTGCAGTCCCTTCCCGACGCCTACCAAGACCTCCTGACCCCGCTGATCGCACAGGCCCGGCGCATGCTCGAGCAGGGCGAATCACTGATCCCCTTCGCCTTCGTCGGCAACCTGGCACGGCACGCGGTGCAACCGGTCGCGCTGCGTACCGACGGCGAGGCCGGGAAGGACGCTTCGGCGGCGCAGATCCGCCAGATCGCCCAGCAGGTCCAGGCCGACTTCGTCTTCGTCATCACCGAGGCCTGGACACTGCCGCCCGAGCAGGCGCATCGCTATGAAGCCATCCTCGCCGAGTACGGCTCGATCGGCGCCTCACCGGATCGCATCGACAGCGTTTCCTTCGCGTTGGAGACGGACCGGGGGATGTGGGCGGCACAGGTGCCGCTCAAGGCGAGCCGTCAGGCGCCGGGGGCGCGCACCTTCGCCACGCCCCGCTTTACACGCTTTAGCGAGGTCGGCGGGCGGCTCACCGGGCTCCTCGGCAGCGCGGCGCAGACGGAGCGGACGTTGCACTGAGCGCCGCTGAGCGCCAGACGTGGCGTGCTCCCCGCAACGCTCTCAGCGCGCCCGCGCCTGCGCCTCGCGAAGCTGCACCGGGACGACTTCCCGGCCCTGACGGTCGATCCAGCCCCAGCGTCCACCGCTCACGCGGCTGTGCTCGCCGTCCTGAAGCGGCCGACAGCCGCGACAGACCAGCGCCCTGCCCTGCGCAAAGGGCCAGCCCCAGTCGTAGCGCGGGCCGATGACCTCTCGGAAGTGGACGTCGACATAGAGGATGCGGCCCGCGCGTCGGGAGCGGACCAGCCCCTCGGCGAAGGGATCCGGGCCATTGTCCAGTGTCGCCACGGGCAAGGCGGCGCCCGAAGGCTAAACGTAGTACCAACGTCCCGCGACCCAGACGCTCGCGAGTCCCTCTGTTTCATAGCGCATCTGCTGAAGATGCGTTGGCGCCAGGATCAGCTGCTCGCCCTCGCGGGCCGCGCACGCGGCGTGCGACGCCAGCTCGGCGTCAGCGGTCCGCGCGACAGAGGCGCAGGTCAGCGGGAAGCCGGCGGCGCCGGTGAAGGCACTCCAGAGCAGGAGCGCGAGTGTCGTTGGAGCGCGCTGTCCCATGGCGGTCGGCCAGTCCAGTCATCTCCGGGGAAGCCCAAGCCTCACACAGCCGGTCAGTTCTCGACCAGTCGCCGCGTCGACCATGGCAGACAGTCGGTTACAGCCACATGACACAGCTTATCCACAACTCCATGCAGAGGATCTGGGGACAAGCGCGCGACGCGGCTCGACGACATCGTCGGTCGTCGTATGATGCGTCTGGTTTAGGGGGGAAGGGAGATTTGCCATCCGGTCTGATCGACACGGGGTCGTCTTGGCGTGGCGCTCCCCGCTTCTCAGGTGATGGGAGGTCTCGAAAACATGCGTGTCGCGCTCACCCTGAGCTTTGCGGCCAATCTACTTCTGGCCTTCGTCTCCGCCCTGGTCCTACCGGAGCGGGTGGCCATTCATTTCGCCTGGGGCGGTGCCGCCGACGGCTGGGCCGCTCGGCTCGACAGCGTCCTCTGGACGCTCGCTCTGGACACCCTGCTCTTCCTGACCTTCTGGCTCTCGCCCGCGTGGCTGCGCCGAACGCCAGTCCACTGGGTCAATCTGCCCAACCGCACCTATTGGCTGAGCCCCGAGCGGCGCGAAGCGACCATCGCCCGCTTCAGCCAGCGACTCTGGGCCTTCGGCACGGCGCTCTTCCTCTTCCTGCTGGCCGTTGGGCTCTTGACCCTCGCGGCCAACCTCGCCGACCCCGTTCGGCTCGATCAGCCGCTGTTCCTCGCCGCGCTTGGGATCTTTCTGGCCTACACGCTCTACTGGACTGTGGCCCTGATCCGGGACTTTCGGCTGCCGACGGACTCGGGCACCTAGCTTGCCGTGCGGTCAGCCGAGGTCAGTTCCAGTGGACGCCGGGGTCCGTTTGCCTCGGCGCAGGGAAGAGTGCTATTTGATCCCTACGGGCGACGGCCGTGTCTCATCAGCGGTCACTGATCTATTTGAGCCCAGCGACGAGGGAACCCCGAATAGCGGACGCTCACGCGTGCGTCGTCGGAAGTTACTCCGACGAACCGAGCGGTTAATTGCGTCTGCATGGCGACCGGCCGGTGCTGCTCGAAGAGCGGTCACTGGAGCAGGGAGGACTGAGAAGGAGCAAAGAAGCGCCTGCCCAACAGGCGCCCGTTGAGTTGATACCTCGGTGGGTGGCGAGCGACGAGGAATGGAGCGGCAGCCAACGAGCCCAACATGCGCGGTTTGCAGGCGCTTTCGATCAGAGGAGGCCGCCGCGCTTGCGTGGCAGCAGAGGACGAACGACATACAGGCGACCGGTCTTGCGGCGCGCTCCTCGGTCGAGACGCTCGCGACGGCCATTCCAGAGAGTCGATGACGTCCAACCTGAGCCCGCGAGACCGACGCCCAGCTATGCTTCGGCCCTTGCCTTCATATAGCCGCAGGGTCTCTCAAGCCTTGACCGCCTTCATCGTCGTTGTTTTCCTGCTGGTCTATCTCGGCCTGTTCCTGGGCGGCTTGCCGTTCCTCCAGCTCGACCGCACCGGGGTGGTACTGCTCGGAGCGATCGCCTTGATCGCCACCGAGGTCGTTCCCCTCGCGCAGGTCGGAGAGGTCGTCCACCTCCCCACGCTTGCCCTCCTGTTCGCCTTCATGGTGATCTCGGCGCAACTGCGCCTGGGCGGCTTCTACGACTGGCTGGTCGCGTGGCTGGATCGCCGAGCGCTCGCTCCGCCCGCCTTGCTGGGTGCCGTGATTGCACTCGCCGCGGTGCTCTCCGCGGTCTTCAGCAACGACATCGTCTGTCTGGCGATGGCGCCGGTGCTCGCCCAGGCGTGCCGAGCGCGCGGCTATGCCCAGCTGCCACACCTACTTGCCCTGGCTTGCGCAGCCAATCTCGGCTCGGCGGCGACGCTGATCGGCAACCCGCAGAACATGCTAATCGGAGAGGTGCTGCGGCTTAACTTCGGCGCCTATCTGCGGGTGGCAACCCTGCCGCTGCTCCTCGGCTCGATCGCGACCTGGGCGATCATTGCCTGGCTGAGCCGCGGGCGTTGGCACGAGGTCGGGCTGTCCGCCCGACCGCCGCGTGCGCGACGCGCTGACGATGTCGGCGTTGCACTCGACCGCTGGCAGACCCTCAAGGGCCTGACGGTGGCCGCCCTGCTCTGCGCCGCGTTCCTCTGGGTGCCCTGGCCGCGCGACCTGCTCGCCCTGGCCGGGGCAGGACTCCTGCTGACCAGCCGCCGGCTGCATTCCCGGCATATGCTCGGGCTGGTCGACTGGCAGCTCCTGGTGCTCTTCGTCGGCCTCTTCATCGTCAACCATGCCCTGCAGCAAACGGGCCTGCCGGCCCAAGCCGTGGCCCTGCTTGTCGGGGCGGGATTCGACCTGCAGACGCCGGCGCCGCTCTTCGCTGCGAGCGCTCTGCTGAACAATCTGGTCTCCCTCGTCCCGGCGGTGATGCTCTTGCTGCCGGTGGCGAATGCGCCGCTCGATGGGCCCCTCCTCGCGCTCTCGAGCACCCTCGCCGGCAACCTGCTCCTGATCAGCAGTATCGCCAACCTCATCGTGGTGCAGGCGGCGGCCCAGCAAGGCGTGCGCATCGACTGGCATGCTCATGCACGGGTCGGTCTTCCGGTGACGTTGGTTACGCTCGGGATCACGGCGATCGCCTCATGGGCCCGGCTCGCGATCGGCTGAGGATCAAGCGTCGAATTGTCTGGACGATATATATCTATGACGATATATTCCATCGCATGCATCTTCGTCCAACCGATCTCTTCGCCGCCTTGGCGAACGATACCCGCCTGCGCTGCCTGATGCTGCTCGCGGCGCATGAGGAGCTGTGCGTCTGCGAGCTGACCCACGCGACCGGGACGGCTCAGCCGCATGTCTCACGTCATCTTGCCCAACTGCGTGAGCTAGGACTGGTATCGGACCGGCGCGAGGGGCTTTGGGTCTACTACCGTATCCATCGTGCGCTTCCCGACTGGGCGCGCCGCGTCCTGGAGGAAACGGCCGCTGGCGTAAGTATGCAGTCGCCTTTCGCCGATGATGCTCAAGCGCTTGCGCGGATGCCCAATCGCCCATCGGCCCAACGCTGCGCCTGAGGAACAGCGCGCCGCAAGACGCACAGCACCGTACCCGCCCAAGTCAGTGGACCCACGATAGGCACCTCGCGATGGATGACGGGATGCAAGGACAGACTGGAGGAGTGCGACCGTAAACATATCGTAATTTGAATATATGAATTATCGTATATTCTTTGCGCCGCATGTTAAGTCAACGCCATCCGATCTGGAGAACCTCATGGCCAGAGCCATCACGCACACCCTACCAAGCCTCCTCGCGGCGCTGACGCTGATTACGCTCAGCGGCTGTGAGAAGGCCGCTGAGAACGCGCCTGCGGCATCATCTGCGGAACCCACCATGCACATCAGCGGCGCCGGCTCGTCGTTCGCCGCTCCCATGTTCAACAAGTGGCTCGAGGTCTACGCCACGGATCATCCGGACCTGACGCTCGGCTACGACTCGGTGGGCAGCGGCGAGGGCATCGATCGCTTCCTCGCCGGCACCGTGGATATCGGCGCGACGGATGCGCCGCTGCGCCCGGACGAGGCCGACAAGGTCGGAGGTCCCTATCTACAGCTCCCGGTTACCGCCGGCATGATCGCCATCGCCTACAACCTGCCCGGCGTCAGCGGGCCGCTCAACCTGCCGCGCGATGTCTATGTCGATATCTTCCGCGGCACGCTGGATCGTTGGGACGATCCGCGCCTCGCCGCCGCCAACCCCGGTGTCGCGCTGCCGCACAAGCTGATCCAAGTGGTCGCCCGTCAGGACTCGAGCGGCACCACCTTCGCCTTCACCAACCACCTGGCCGGGATCAGCGACCAGTGGGGCGCCGGGGTCGGCAAGCTGATCGACTGGCCCGGCGGGACCATGGTCGCGCGCGGCAACGAGGGCGTCGCCGGCCGGATCAAGATCACCGAGGGCTCGATCGGCTATGTCGAGGCCGGCTTCGCCCAGCGCCTGCATCTGCCGCTGGCCTGGCTGGAGAACCGGGCCGGCGGCTTCGTCGCCCCGAACGCCGAGACCGGTCAGCGCGGATTGGTCAGCGGTTCGGACGCGATCCCGGACGATCTTGCCATGACCGTCACCGACCCGCTCGGTTCCCGCTCCTATCCCATCGTGACCTATAGCTGGGCGCTACTGCGCACCGGCGATGGCGACGAGGCCAAGCGCAGGGCCGTCAAAGAGCTGATCGGCTGGGTCCTGACCGACGGCCAAGCCTATGCCGACGCCCTGTGGTACGTGTCGCTGCCGAGCAACGTGGTCCAGGGCGCCTTGGCCAAGCTGCAAGCGACCCATCACTGATGGGGCGGGCGCCCTCGCCAACGGGAGACCTTGACGATGAAACGCTGTCTCATCATCGGCGGCAGTGACGCCGGCATCAGCGCGGCCTTACGCGCCCGCGAGCTGGATCGCGAAGTGGAGCTGACACTGGTGGTCGCCGACCGCTATCCGAACTTCAGCATCTGCGGCATCCCCTATTTCCTGAGCGGCGAGGTGGCGTCGGCCGATGACCTGGCCCATCGCAAGGCCGCGGACATCGAGGCCCAGGGGATACGGCTGCTGCCGAAGCACCACGCGACCCGCATCGACCCCGATGGACGCCGTGTCGAGGTGCGCCGCCCCGGAGGTGAGAGCGAGACGCTACCCTATGACAAGCTGCTGCTGGGCACCGGCGCGGTGTCCATCCGTCCGCCCCTGCCAGGGATCGACCTGCCCGGCGTGTTTCCGTTGCGCTGGATGGGCGACACCCTGGCGCTCGAGGACTTCCTGGTGAGTCTCCCGATAGGATCCCTCGACCGACTCAAGCTCCAGCAGAAGCTCGACGATATCGGCCGCGCGACCTTCTCCGAGAAAGATGCGGGAGCCCCCGCGTCATGAGCACCCAATGTGAAGTGACGGTCAAGCAAGCCGCGGGTGCCAAGCTGGGCATTTTCGAGCGGTGGCTCACGCTCTGGGTGGCGCTGTGCATCGTCGCTGGGATCACGCTCGGGCACTTCCTCCCAGGCGTCTTCCAGTCCATCGGCGCCTTGGAGGTGGCCCAGGTCAACCTGCCCGTGGCGGTGCTGATCTGGCTGATGATCGTGCCGATGCTGCTGAAGATCGACTTCGCCGCGCTGCATCGGGTGCGCGAGCATTGGCGCGGCGTCGGTGTGACCCTGTTCGTCAACTGGGCGGTCAAGCCGTTTTCCATGGCCTTGCTGGGCTGGATCTTCATCCGCCACGTCTTCGCCCCCTATCTCCCAGCGGAGCAGCTCGATTCCTACGTCGCCGGGCTGATCCTGCTGGCGGCGGCCCCCTGCACGGCGATGGTCTTCGTCTGGAGCAACCTCTCCGACGGTGAGCCCCATTTCACCCTAACGCAGGTGGCGCTCAACGACACCATCATGGTCTTCGCCTTCGCGCCCATCGTCGGACTACTGCTCGGGCTGTCCGCGATCACGGTGCCCTGGAGCACCCTGTTCCTGTCCGTGGTGCTCTATATCCTCATCCCGGTCGCCTTCGCCCACTGGTGGCGCAAGCGTCTGCTGGCGAAGGGCGGTGAGGCGACGCTGCAGCGGGTCCTGGCGCGCCTGCAACCGATCTCGTTGATCGCCCTGCTGGCGACCCTGGTGCTGCTGTTCGGCTTTCAGGGCGAGCAGATCTTGGAACAGCCCCTGATCATCGCGATGCTCGCGGTGCCGATCCTGATCCAGGTCTATTTCAACTCCGGTCTGGCCTATCTGCTCAACCGACAGGTCGGCG
Organism: Thiorhodococcus minor; assembly: GCF_010820565.1. Lineage (GTDB taxonomy): Bacteria > Pseudomonadota > Gammaproteobacteria > Chromatiales > Chromatiaceae > Thiorhodococcus > Thiorhodococcus minor. Next base: position 8,047 of record NZ_JAAIJQ010000100.1, read on the forward strand.
AGGCCCATTGCGTCGCGGCCCCGTCGGCGCTGATCGGTGCCAGCAACTTCTTCGAGCTGGCCGTGGCCGCCGCGATCAGCCTCTTCGGCTTCGATTCCGGCGCGGCACTGGCCACCGTGGTGGGCGTGCTGGTGGAGGTGCCGGTCATGCTCTCGGTGGTTGCCATCGTCAACCGAAGCAAGGGCTGGTACGAACGCCACGCCGCGCAAGCCTGACGCCTGAGCGAAGTTTCAATCAGGCCCGGACTGCGCATCCGAATCCCGCTCGTCGGCTCGGAATGCCCGTTGCGAGCCGGTGATTCCGTCCATGTTCGCACGCTGATCGCAGGAGAGCACCCATGATCCAATCCCTGAGATTCCTCCTGCTGATCGCCGCGTTCGGAGCCGCTCCGGCTTATGCGGCCCCTGCCTACCTCGTCGATGCCGACTGGCTCGCCGAGCACATCGAGGACGGCGATCTCGTGGTGCTGGAGGTACGTTATCACCCGCACCGCTATTTGACTGTCGGCCACATCCCCGGTGCGGTGCAGGTCCAACGCTTCAAGGATCTGGGCGACAATACCGCCAACCCCTTGATGCGCTTTCCGTCCAAGGACGCCTTCCAGGGCACGTTGCGCCGCTGGGGCATCAACGACGGCTCCACCCTGGTGCTCTACGACGACGCGCGCACGGCGCTTGCCTCGCGCCTGTACTTTCTGCTCGCGCTCTACGGCTTTCCGATGGAGCAGGTCAAGGTGCTCAACGGCGGCACGGTCGAGTGGACCGCCTTCAACGAGCTCAGCCAGGAGCCGGTCGCACGGGCACCGGGCGACGTCACCCTCAAGGAGGCCGATACCGATCTGCTCGCGGAATGGACGGACGTCTACGATGACGTCGTCTCGCGCCGCGACCCCGATGTGATACTGCTCGATGCCCGTCCGCACGACATGTACACCGGCGCGGTCATCCGCCACTCCATCGCCGGGGGCCACATCCCTGGCGCGGTCAACGTCGTGAGCCTCGATGGAACCGACGCCCAGGCGCAGACCTGGCTCGGCGACGAGGCCCTGACCGCCCTCTATCGCGAGATTCCCAAGGGCAAGACCCTCTACGTCTATTGCCACGACGGCTTCCGCATGAGCCTGGCCTGGATGCAGCTCAGGCACCTGGGCTACACGGACGTGCGCCTCTACAACGGCGGCTGGTCGCACTGGGGTAACACGCTGACGCTGCCCATTGTGGAGGGCGAGAAACCGCTTGATGGCGATTTCGCGCTCTGAGCCCGTGGCGATGCGCCCATGTCCATCCGAGATGCGTTGGCGTCCGCCGACGCTGTCTCGGCACTGAAGAGTCGACGCGAGGTCGAGCGATCCAGATGACCACACACCCCTATGACGTACTTCCCCTTGCCGAGGGAGCCAGACTGATCTTCACCCCCTGTCCGGGCACCAAGGGCGTGGGCCTTGCCGAATCGATCGCACAGCTGCGTCAGGCCGGCGCGGAGGCCGTCATCAGCATGACGCCCAGTGACGAGCTGGAGACGCTCGAGGTTGCGGCCCTGCCCGAAGCGGTTGCCGAGACCGGCATGCGCTGGTTCCACCTGCCCATCGAGGACGATGCGGCGCCAGGGCATGGGTTCGAACAGGCGTGGGCGACCCATCGAGACGCTGTGATGGCGCTGGTGTCGCGCAAGAATGGTCTTGCCATTCACTGCCGCGGGGGCTCCGGGCGGACCGGGCTCATGGCGGCGCTCATCCTGCGCGAGCTGGGGATGGACGGCGCACGAGCCGATGGGCTGGTCAAGGGCCTGCGTCCCAAGGCCCTGACGGTGCCGGCGCACATCGACTACCTGGCCGTGTGTGACGGCCGACACCGAGAACAGGAGCAATCCCAGTGACTATCAAGATCGGCATCAACGGCTTCGGCCGCATGGGCAGGCTCGGCCTGCGCGCGGCCCTCGGCCAGGTCGGCGACGCACCGGACATGCGCTTCCTCCAGATCAACGAGATCGCCTGCGACGCGTCGGGCTCCGCCCATCTGCTGCAGTTCGACTCCGTGCACGGACCTTGGGGGCATGACTGCAGCGGCGACGGCGAGGCGCTGCGTATCGATGGTCAGGCGCTGCGCTACAGCCGCGACAAGACCATCCCCGAGACCGATTGGTCCGGCTGCGACATCGTCGTCGAGGCCACCGGCAAGCACCACAAGCAGCCGGAGCTGTTGCAGGCCTACTTCGAGCAAGGGGTGAAGAAGGTCGTCGTGGCCGCCCCGACCAAGGGCGCGCTGGATATCGTCTACGGCGTCAACCACCACCGCTACGACCCCACCGAGCACCATCTGGTGACGGCGGCCTCCTGCACCACCAACTGCCTGGCGCCGGTGGTCAAGGTAATGCATGAGCAGGTGGGCATCCTGCACGGCTGCATGACCACGATCCACAACATCACCAACACCCAGCGCATCGTCGACCTGGGCCACAAGGACCTGCGCCGGGCGCGCGCCTGCGGCCAATCCCTGATCCCGACCACCACCGGCTCGGCCAAGGCCATCGCCAAGATCTTTCCGGAGCTCGAGGGCAAGCTGAACGGCCATGCGGTGCGGGTGCCGCTGCTCAACGCCTCGCTGACCGATTTCGTCTTCGAGGCCGCGCGGGCGGTCACCGCCGAGGAGATCAATGCCCTGTTCAAGGCGGCTGCCGAGGGCGAGCTGGCCGGCATCCTCGGCTACGAGGAGCGTCCGCTGGTGTCTGTCGATTATCTCAACGACGCCCGCTCATCGATCGTCGACGCCCCATCCACCATGGTCATCGACGATACCCAGGTGAAGGTCTATGCCTGGTACGACAACGAGTGGGGCTATGTGAACCGCATGATGGACATCGTGCGCATGGTGGCGAGGAGCCTCTGATCCATGAACGCCACCACGCGCAATTATTTGACGGTCACCGCCGGTTACTGGGCCTTCACCATCACCGACGGCGCCATCCGCATGCTGGTGGTGCTCTATTTCCATCTGCTCGGTTACTCGCCCTTCGAGGTGGCGATGCTGTTCCTCTTCTACGAGGTGTTCGGCATCGTCACCAACCTGATCGGTGGCTGGCTCGGCGCGCGCATCGGGCTCAACCTGACCATGCACATCGGCATGGGATTGCAGGTGGTCGCGCTGCTGATGCTGACGGTGCCGGACCTCTGGCTGTCAGTACCTTACGTGATGGTCGCCCAGGCGCTCTCCGGCATCGCCAAGGATCTGAACAAGATGTCCGCCAAGGCCTCGGTCAAGTCGCTGACCGGCCAGGGTGCGGCGGGCGAGTCGAAGCTCTTCAAGTACGTCGCCATCCTGACGGGGTCGAAGAACGCGCTGAAGGGCGCCGGCTTCTTCGCCGGCGCGGCGCTGCTGCAATGGATCGGATTCCGCGGCGCGCTGCTGGTGCTGGCGGGCCTGCTGTTGGTGGTGCTGGCCATCACGGCGCTGTTGCTGCCGTCCGGTGTCGGCAAGCTCAAGGAGAAGGCGAAATTCACCCAGGTCTTCTCGAATACGCCAGCCGTGAATTGGCTGTCGGCGGCGCGCTTCTTCCTGTTCGGCGCCCGTGACGTCTGGTTCGTCGTCGCACTGCCGGTATTCCTCTACGAGGTGCTCGGCTGGTCCTTCATGGAGGTGGGAGGCTTCTTGGCGGCCTGGGTCATCGGCTACGGCTTCGTGCAGGCGGCCGCCCCCGGACTCCTGCGCCGTGGCCATCAGGGCGCAGGACCCGACGGCGGTACGGCCCGCGCCTGGGCACTGGTGCTGCTGCTGGTCCCCGTCGGCATCGCGCTCGGTATGACGCACGGCCTGGGGCTCGCGCCGGAGCTGGCGGCTCGGCTGACCGATCTCACGCGCGCCGACTTCGGTTGGCTCGCCGAGGCGTCCGCGGCCGAGATTCAAGGCGCCGTGCTAATCGCCGGGCTGGTGCTCTTCGGGATCTTGTTCGCGATCAACTCCGCCGTGCACTCCTACCTGATCTTGGCCTACTCGGACTTCCGCAAGGTCTCCATGAACGTGGGCTTCTACTACATGGCGAACGCCGGCGGACGGCTCGCCGGCACCGTGCTGTCCGGGCTTGTCTATCAGACCCAGGGACTGACCGGCTGCCTGTGGTGGTCCGCCGGATTCGTGGCGGCGGCCTGGGTCTTGTCGTGGCCGCTGCCCGAGGTTGCGGCCGGATCGGATCGCCAGGACCGGAGGGCCGTCGATGTTTGAGCGCTTGGGGAACCTGGTCGCCTATGTCCTGCTGGGGCTGAAGCCCGGCTCGGCAGCGGGTGACGCCGTGCAATTCTTCGTCATGGACGTGGCCAAGATCTTCGTGCTCTTGGTCGCCGTCATCTATGTCATGGGACTCCTGCGCGCCATGCTTTCGCCCGAGCGGGTGCGTGCCTTTGTGCGCGGCCGCCCGGACTGGCAGGCCCGCGGCATGGCCGTGACCCTCGGAGCGGTCACACCCTTCTGCTCCTGCTCCTCGGTGCCGCTCTTCATCGGCTTCGTCGAGGCTGGTATCCCACTCGGGGTGACCTTCTCCTTTCTGATCGCGAGCCCGATGATCAACGAGGTCGCCGCTGTCATCCTGGTTGGCATCCTGGGCTGGAAGCTCGCCGCACTCTATGTGGCGGCGGGCTTGTTGGTTGCCTGGCTCGGCGGCATCGCCATGCAGGTCTTCCGCCCCGAGCGCTGGGTCGAGGACTACGTCTGGAAGATCCGGATGGGCGAAGCGGCCATGGCCGAGCCGGACACCAGCCTGATGGGGCGCCATCGCTACGCGGTCGGCGAGGTCAAGGAGATCGTGGGGCGCATCTGGCGCTGGGTGCTGATCGGCATCGGTGTCGGCGCGCTCTTCCACGGCTTCGTGCCGGCGGCTTGGGTGACCGAGCACCTGGGCGGCGATGACTGGACGACGGTCCCGGCGGCGGTCCTCCTGGGGATCCCGCTCTATTCCAATGCGACCGGCATCATACCGGTCGCCGAGGCGATGCTGACCAAGGGCGTCGCTGTCGGGACCACCCTGGCCCTGATGATGAGCGTCGCGGCTCTTTCATTGCCGGAGATGCTCATCCTGCGCAAGGTCATCCGCTGGCCGGCGCTCGCCCTCTTCGCCGGGGTACTTGCCATCGCCTTCACCCTGGTGGGGTGGGGCTTCAATCTGATCGTTTGAGAGATTCATCCCTTTGGACATCACCCTGCAATCGACCATCACCTGTCCTGAATGCGGCTTTTCCAGGGAGGAGACTATGCCGACCGATGCGTGCACCTGGTACTGGGAGTGCCCCCGATGCAATGCGCTCCTTCGACCGAAGCAGGGCGATTGCTGCGTGTATTGCTCGTACGGGAACGTTCCCTGTCCCCCGGTTCAAGAGTCGGGTAAGGGGGGGTGCTGCGACTGACTGTCTGACATGAGGTGAAGCGATGAAAAACATCAAGGTACTCGGCAGTGGCTGCCGCAATTGCGAGGTCACCGCCAATGTGATCGCACAGGCTGCCAAGGAGGCCGGCGTCGAGATCCAGCTCGAGAAGATCACGGACATGGCCGAGATCCTGGGCTATGGCGTCATGTCGACCCCCGGCGTCGTCCTCGACGGCAAGGTCGTGCACGCGGGCGGTATTCCGGGACCCGATCAGGTGCGGACCTGGGTACGCGACTAATCAAGAGGGGTAAACGACGCCCAGCGAGGAGCGATGATGAGCGAGCTCGACAATGACAAGATTCGCCAGGTGGTGCGAGACCGCTATGCGGTTATCGCCCAAGGTGCCGAGGCAGGATGCTGCGGTCCTTCGACCTGCTGCGGGACGCCGACGATCGACACGGCGGGCTTATCACAGGCGATGGGCTATGACGCGGCCGAGGTTCTGGCCGTCCCCGAGGGCGCAAACCTGGGGCTGGGCTGCGGCAATCCGCAGGCCATTGCGTCGCTCAAGCCGGGCGAGACATGCTCGATCTGGGCAGTGGGGCCGGCTTCGATGCCTTCCTGGCGGCGCGGCAAGTCGGCGACACCGGGCGGGTGATCGGTGTCGACATGACCCCGGCGATGCTGACCGAGGCCCGCGCGAACGCCGCTCAGGGCGACTACCGCAACACCGAGTTCCGTCTGGGCGAGATCGAGCACCTGCCGATCGCGGACGCGACGGTGGATGTCATTCTCTCCAACTGCGTCATCAACCTCTCGCCGGACAAGCCCCAAGTCTTCGCCGAGGCCTACCGTGTGCTCAAACCCGGCGGGCGGCTGGCGATCTCCGACGTGGTCGCGCTAGGCACGCTGCCGGAGCACCTGCGTGACGACCAGGCGCTCTACGCCGGCTGTATGGGCGGGGCGGTATCGATCGCCGAGCTGACGGCGATGCTGGAGCGAAGCGGCTTCATCGACGTCCGCATCAGCCCCAAGGACGCGAGCCGCGCCTTCATCCGCGACTGGGCGCCGGGAACGGCGATCGAGGACTTCGTGGTCTCTGCGACCATCGAACCGACATTCCGCACGCCATAACGTGTATTAACGAATTTTTTGTTGCTGATTTTCAGTGGGATCCCTGTCATCTCGCACACGGAGGATGAACAAATCGTCCGTCATCGTGGCTGAAAATCGTCGTTCCACCGCTCTCTCTCCAGCGCAAGGGCTTCCCTCAATGGTCTTATCGACGATCCGCGCCGGCTCCCACATCCCGATCACCACACCTGGACTCGGTAGCCCGGCCGGATCGGTGCAGGCGCACAGCGCCTGGTCGCTGGCACCGCTCGGCACGGATCCTCCCCCGATCGGCGCCCCGGCGATACGCAGCGGAGAGAGACAGCACCAGCAGATGTCGGTGATGAGCTTGGGGCCGAGCAGCTCGGTATCCGGGCAGACGGCGTTACCCAGACCGGTGGTGGTCTCGTCCTGGGCGCGCACGGTCAGGGCCAGCGCGAGCAGTAAACCAACCAGCACGGCGGCCTGAAGGAAGCGGCAGCTCAGCATTCTGCGCATCCTCAGCCCTCCGGCGGCCATTCGGCCACCACCAAGATGCCGTCATGCGACTCGACCATGGCGGGCACTCGCTCGATCTGGAAGCGGCGCTGGACGTCGGGAGTCAGCAGGTAGAGCGGATCCTGCAAGGCCGTCTGGACGGCGCGATAGCCTTCCCAGCCGGCGGCACGATCCAGCCGGGTCGCCAGATAGAGCGGCAACCGCCCATCGGCCCGACTCGCCGCGCCACGGCGCGCGACCTCGGCGACCTGACGTGGGTCGGTGGCATCGAAGACGAAGAGGCGCCGACGGAACGGCATGATGGCGAGTGGATCGACGCGCTCGCTGGCGCGGATCACGGTGGTCCCGTCCGGGAGGGTCACATCGGCCTGAGCGACAAGGGTCAGGTTCAGACGCCGCGCTCGAACCTGCTCGGCGGTCGGCAGCTCGGAAAACGAGGCCCGCTCCCAATAGCGCGCTAACGCTGCGTCACGCTGGGCGCTCCAGTCGATGCCGGACAGACGCCGCTGTAGCTCTGCAATCAGATCGGGCTCGCTGACGGCGACGGTAGGTTCGCGCAAGCCCAGATCACCGCGCCTGCCCTGCCCCACCTGCTCAAGGATCCAGTCCGGACGGCTGATGCCGCTGACGCGGGCGACCTCCTTTCCAGCCCCATCGGTGGCGATCAGCGTCGGCGCCACCTCGACCAAAGGGGTCTGGAAGGGACGTGGGTCGAGCTCCGCGCGCGGAACGGATCCGCTGTCGATGTCCTTGCACGCTTCACGCAGAAGGCCGTGGATCTGGCGGATGAAGGCACCCAGCGATTCGCCCGGCCCCACGCCACGAAAGACCACCCGCACCTCGGGCCGTCCGGACGCCTGCGCGAACAGCTCGCGCAGTTGAGCCTCACCCAGTGCGCGGGAAGCCAGGATGGTCACGGTCAGATCGGTGTCGGTGCCCGCCTGATCCGTTGGTTCTACATCGGACCTCAGAGGCATCACCAACGTTTGCTGGGCAGCTCGAAGATCCCGCAACCGGACCGACCAATCCTCCACGTTGCCCTGCTGCTCCATCAGCCACTTCGGACGCGGCGCCGTCAGCACCTGCTCCTGAATCTGGACCGCTTGATCGCGCAGTGCCGAATCTGGCAGCGCGCCATCGGCCCAGCTCTCGGCCATGACCAGGGTCGCCAGAGCACTGATCAGGACCGACACCCATTGCCCCTCAGAACAACGCATACGCCTTCCCCACGACCTGCGACTGCGGCAAGAAGCCCCAGTAGCGTGAGTCGAAGCTGTCCGCCGTCTCGCCGAGCATCCAGAAGTGCTCGACCGGCACCCGCTCGTGACGCAGGAAGATGGCGGGATCCTGCTTCAGCGTCTCCGCCAGGGCCAGTCCGTCAGCCATCCGCATCCCGTTGACCCAGGTGTGCTCGGGATCGACTGTCACCCAGTCTCCCGGCACCCCCGCCGCATGCTTGATCAGCAGTCGGCCGTCTCGGAACCAGGGCGCGAGTCCCTGGGCACGGAAGGCCACCAGATCGCCCTGGGTGATCTCCTCCGGCCCCTGCCAGGTATCGACCAGGAAGACGCGATAGGGGGCCAGACTCACCCGTGCCTGGGTGTCGATACCAAGGCGGTAGCGGGCGCTCCCGTAAAACGCGATGGCCAAGAGCACGAGCAGCAGGACAGACCACAGCCAGAGGAATCGCCGCGAGCGCCGCCGGATCGGCAGACGCGCGGCCCGCGTTCCGAAGCGTGCGCGGGGTCGTTGCACGAGAGGCTCAAGGCGCCGCATGCCGCTCCTCCCGATCTGTCAGGATCAGACCCTTTGGGGCAGCCAGGACAGCCTGGCGATCCAGGACCAGAAGCCCCTGCCCTGCCAGATGCTCGGCGGTTGTCCGATAGTGGTCCAAGAGCGCCTTCAACCGTGCAGGATCGGACTCGCGCGCGGCAGCGGACAGGTCGAGCACTAACGATCGGCGAACGCACCGCGAGCGTCATCTCCAGCTGGCGCTGCATCCAAACCAGCCCGGCAACAGTGACAGCCGCCGACAGTAGAAGCGCGAGCAGGATCGACGATCCGCCATGGTGCTCGAACATGCTCTGCGGTGCAGCGTGGATTTCAGCCATGCCCCCGCTCCTTCAGCAGCCGCAGAATCGCCTCGGTCACCGAAAACCCCTGTCGCCGCAGCCCATCGAGCGCCGCCACATCCCGCGGATGGGTCGAATAGAGGTAACTTCTCAATAATTCACGGCACAGCCTCAGCGGCCAAGATCCGTTCGCGCACGATGTCCGGCAAGGGCGGGATGTCTCCGACCTGTCCGATGCGGTCGTTGAGGTCGTCCCAGAAGGAAATCCCGAGTTTTCGGCAGGTCTTCTTGAG
>NZ_JAAIJQ010000101.1 GCF_010820565.1 Thiorhodococcus minor
ATCTCATCGTGATGCTGTTCAACAAAGGGGTTCATCGTCTGACTCCCGTGTGCGGGCTTACTCAAACGATAGACGATCCGCCCCTCTTTGGTTCCGGCTTTGCCGGGTTAGGTGATTTCCGGGAAACAGATTCCCCGAGGATGGGCAAAGCGCAGCCTGCCCATCGTCCAGGCGCCTGAGCGACCTGGGTGGGCACGCCCCACAAACGTCTTCCCCATGCGCGCCGGCGTGCCAGGGGCTTTGCCCATCCTACTGGAGGCGCTGTTCTGGGTAGGATCATTTCAGGAAATCACCTTAGACGGTTTTTCAAAATTGCCGTACCAACAACCCATCGTACTCCGGAAACCAGTGAAGGGATGAAGACGCAGAGCCTCTGAGTGGAGCTTTGATCCCGCTGATCCCCGAGACGTCGCCCGTAAGCGGGCTCCTGCACGCCCGTCTCGGTAGGAGCCCGCTTGCGGGCGATTGGTAGGAAGACTCCCGGAAATCGCCTTAGGACTAGCCGAGGAATTTGCTGGCGATCTCATGCTGCTGCCGGGCTTCATCCGTCTCAGAGGCATGGTCGTCATCCATCATTGCGCAGTTGACCGCCATGCGTGCGTTGACCGCGGCCTTCCAGGCGCGGTTCTGCTTGTCGGCCACTAGAGCCTCAGGCGTCAGCGCGGCGGCTGCCGCGGCGGCGACGAAGTGGTCGGCTTGCGCCATCCAATCGGTATCCTTGCCGCACTCCGTATAGGTCGACACGGCATAGCCTTTGGCCGCTCGATAGGCATCTTCCTGCTCGCCCTCCGTGAGCGCTTCGTTGAGTCCAGTGGCGATCGCCCTGTGAAGACGCTCGTCCATGATCAGGTGCTTGACGTTCTCCGCGAACTTGCACCCGAGCATGCGCTGCCGTGCGGGGCTCAAGCTGTCGAGAGCCTTACGGAGTTCCTGATCGGTAGAGATACTGGCCATGGGGTGGGCTCCTAAGGCAGTTGGGCGTCGAATCGCGTCATCTGCTCGGCAAGTGATGCGAGGCATATCACCAAATTCCACTATAGATCACATTGACGTGCGTCACAGGTCACTGCGAGTCAAAAGCGGCTATCCTGAGCGGCCGTCTAGCCGACTCTTGGCCGATCGGCAGCACGCCTCGGCCGGATCCGGCTCGGGCGGACCGACGTATCCACCGACAGCAAGAGAGCCGATGAATCGCACTGTCTTTTTCGTTTCAGAGAGCACTGGCATCACCGCCGAGACCCTTGGCCACAGCCTGCTGACGCAGTTCGATAGCGTCCATTTCGAGCAGGTCTACATGCCCTATATCAACACCGAGCTGCGCGCCAAGGCGCTTACGCAGCGCATGCAGGAGGCGGCGGATCGCGACGGCGCCAGGCCCATCGTCTTCGCGACCATGCTCAACGAAGACATCCGCAATATCCTCAAGGCCGGTCACTGCTTTTACATGGAGCTCTTCGAGGTGTTCGTCGGGCCGCTGGCTGAGGAGCTTGGCGTGATGCCGAGCATGCAGTCGGGACGCAGCCACGCGATCATCAAGCCAAGCTTCTACACCAAGCGGATCGAAGCCATCAATTTCGCGATGGCGAATGACGATGGCATTCGCCCGGACAATTTCGAGCGCGCGGATGTCGTCCTGACTGGTGTATCCCGCTCGGGTAAGACACCCACCTGCCTCTACTTGGCTATGCACTATGGGCTGCGCTCGGCGAACTACCCCATCACCGAAGAGGATTTCGAGCGCGGCGATGTCCCCCAGATCCTCTATGACTGCAAGCACAAGCTCTTCGCCTTGACCATAGATCCGCAGCGTCTTCAGCTCATTCGCGAGGAGCGGCGCCCGGGCAGCACCTACGCCTCCCTGAAGCGTTGTCATGACGACATCCGCATCGCTCAGCAGATGTTCAAGCGCCTTCAGGTGCCTGTCCTCAACACCACGACGCAGTCCATCGAGGAGATTTCGTCGCAGATCGTCAAGGCACTCAAGGAGCGCCAGGAAGGCAGACCCTTGGAGCTGACCGAGATGGGCGGGGCGGCCGGGCGTTGAGAGGGCGAAGGTGCCGTCAGCCAGGAGATGGCCAGCGGACCCACCTAGGGTTTGATCGAGGTGGGGCCGCGATCGGATGACACCTGGGCCGGCCGTGCAGCCCCGGAGCGCCGGGAAGGCCAGAGACCTTCCCGAGCAGGGGGCTATTTATCCGATAAAGATCTCGACGGGGTCGAGGGCAGGGTGGGCATGGCCCCATAAGGATGCCCCCAGCCGTAGCCAGGATAGCCGCCCCATCCTGGGTAACCGCCCCAGCCCGGATAGCCGCCCCAGCCGTAGCCTGGATAGCCGCCCCATCCATAGCCTGGGTAGCCACCCCAACCGTAGCCCGGATAGCCGCCACCCCACCAGGGGCCGCCGTGCCAAGGCCCTCCATACCAAGGGCCGCCCCAGGATCCCCAGAAGGCACTCGCCGGCAGGGCCGCGATCGCAGCGGCACCAGCTAGGGTCAAGCTCGCCGTCGTCAAAAGCAGTCTCTTCATTGTTGTGCGCCTCTCTACGACAATCATGAGGGTGTCGGGGAAATTCCCCGCTCAAGAGTCTAGTCGGCGTAGAGGCATCGGCAAGGGTGGGGCCGCCCGACTTCGGCGTTGGCAGCAGCCATGCTTAGTCGCATGCTGACTTGCCGAAAGTGGCTCTCGGCTGACAGAGGACACCGCCAGAGGGTCCGGACTCTGGCCTAGTCAGGTTTGCGCTAGCGCTTGATGACGGGCTGGAATTCGGCTTCGGTAGGGCGCTCCCCTTCAGACCTGTGCTCGCGCTTGATGACAGGCCAGAATCCGGCTTCGGCATGGCCTTCGTCGACTGTCTGGGCTTGAAGTCTCTCCGAGCCGGAGAAGTCCACGGCCGCGTCTTCGATCAGCTCCAAGACGCCGTAGCTGCCGCTTCCAAGTCCAACGAGGATCTCGCTGCGTCCGTCGTCATCTGTGTCGCCGACCGCTGGGCGCGTTTCGCCGTTCGTGGCAGCGTAATCAGGTAGATCGACGCCGACATAGCCTCGCGACAGCAATGCGCCGCCCTCGAAGTCGAAGACTTCGACGAAGCCACCGCCCGAGCGTCCTAGCCCGATAACGATCTCATCCTTACCGTCGCCATCGACGTCGCCAACGGCGGGGCGGGTTTCGCCGGTTGCATTCGCGTAGTCGCCCCAAGTGAGGTCTCCGATGAAGGTTTCGGCTTCGATCAACAGGTGCCCTTCCAGGCCGGGCTCGATCTCAACAGTGGCGTATTGCGGCTCATTCCACTGAGTGTCCTCATCGGCATCCTCCGCCGGCAGGGCGAAACCCTTTTTGACGAAGAAGCTGCCCCCCGGCAGACCGGCATTGCCCGAAAGCGCAGACAGACCAATGACCAGCTCGGCCCGCTCATCTCCGTCCAGGTCGCCTAGCGCGGGGAATGTCTTGCCGAGCGCATCCGTGTACTCGGGCCAATCCACATAGGTCCAGCCGATCGATGTGAGCTTGTGATCCTGGTAGCTGAAGACCTCCAGCAAGCCGTCACCACCGGCGCCGAGGCCGATCACGATCTCGGCGCGACCGTCGCCATCCAAGTCCCCGACCGCGGGATAGGTCTCGCCGTTGGTCTCGTTGTAGTCCGTCCAGGACAGCCGGCCCCATTGCAGCATCGAGAAGTCATCATCGAGGATTTGGAACATGCCGCCCAGCGCGGCTTTCGAGCCGTCGCCGTGGGCATAGCCGATGACCAGCTCGTCGCGGCCGTCGCCGTCGATGTCCCCCGAGGCGACGCGAGATTCTCCCTGCGTCGCCTCGGGCACTGATGCGGTGAGTGCTGCCGATCCAGAGCCCAAGGTCTGCTCGAGCTCGCGGTTCATGTCGCTGACCTCGAGCCAGGTATCCGAGAGCGCGATATCGCTCGCGGAGAATACGTAGCGGAATGCGCCTGTGGTGATCTCGTTGGAATACCCCGATTCCTCGGGACCCGCGCCTGCTGCCGTGACAGCGAAGTAGTAGATCTCGTTCGGATCCAGGCCGGTCAATGTGTAGCTGGGTGCCTTGCCGTCCTCGGGCAGGCTATTGAGGTCGAGGTCGATCGTGATGTCGTATTCCCCGGGGGTGGTTCCGTAGTGGACGCGATAGCCGGCCAGGCGATCGTCCGTGACAGGGTCCCATTCGAGGGTATATGAGCCTGGCTCGTCCGCTAGAGCCGCGCTGGAAAGCGTCAATGCGGCCAGGAGCGCGGCGAAACTGACGGAGCGGTTTCGAAGTGTCATCAGGGTGACCTCCTGCTATCGGTCTTGCGAGCGCCCTTCCTGGTGCCCGAGGGTCGGTGTTTCAGCCGTCGCTGCCGCCCTTGATCCGCTTGGTCAAAGGCCCGGCGTTGGGGATGCTGCCCAGAATCGGCAGTCCGCTGTATCTGGCGATCTGTCGATCGGACTTGAAGCTTTGGTCAAAGACCTCCGCCAAGCCGATGGCGATCAAGACGAGGAGGAGCGAGATGACGAGAATCACGGTCGCTGGCCCCAGGCGCTGCTTGCTCCAAAGGACGCGCTCGATGGCGACCTGCTGAGGGCCGACTGTCGCCAGCGTCGTCCCCGCGGCCGCCGGGCTGCGCGAGCGTGCCGAAGCGACTTCGGCGCGTTTTGTGAGCCGTGTCACAAAATAGTCGACGAGCAGCTTCCCAAGCGCCTCGCTCCTCCCTTGATAGGAAAAAAGTATAGTCTGACCGCTCGGTTGGGAGAGTGACAGAGTCGAATCTATCAGTCGTCTGATCTCGACATCCGACAGACGGGAGCTTTCGATGAGCCGAAAGAGTCGGACATTCTTGCCAAGCTGAGACAAGGCGAAGTCTTCTTGAAACAAGAGGTGCGGATCCGCGAGAATCTGCTCGAGAGACAGAGACTCGACCGGATTTTTTGCGATCTGCACCTTGCCCGAATAGGAAAGCTCCTGTGAGACCACGAAGGTCTTGTCAAGATAAATTTGGCTAATGAGATAGAGTGCTGGGGGCAACAGCGCCAAGAAAAGAAGCCACCAGTAATGTTTGAATGATTCGGTGTAGCGTTTGATGAGAAAGATCATTCCGATTCCCCCGCAATGCGTCCTATTCCTAAAGAGCGGTTGAGCGCGCCCGATAAGACTCTGGTTCTTGACAAGCTGGAAAGACCGCTGTCGCTCCTTCGTGGCCCGATCCTTTCCGTTTGACTGCTAACGAGCGGCGCTTTCCCCAGGCTCGTTCGTCAGGATCCCGGCGATGTTCGCGCCGGCAATCTCCAACGTTTTTTGGGCACGTCGAACGCTAGGCTTGCGCGAGATGCCTTTGGCGACCACCAAGATGACCCCCTCGACTTCGCGGCTGAGCATGACCGGGTCCATCATCGTCCGATTCGTTGGAAAGATCGCGCTGCTATCGACAATGATCAGGTCGTAGCTTTCCTTGGCTTGCTTCAAGAGGTTTTCTACGAGGGCAAAGTCGCTCTGAGCCCGATTGGTATGCGCCCCATGGTCAGCAGGCGCAAAGAGTACGTCGAGCGACAGGCCGCTTGGCTGGCTGACGAGCGTGGACAAGTCTCCCTGCAGGATTTGCTCGGCGTCATGCTGAACCGGCTCCTCGAAGTAGCGGTGCAGTGCCGGCCGGTACCAATTGAGATCCATGGCGAGGATCCGATCTGCCCCCAAGGACGCAGCTGCGGCCGCCAGGGCGGATACGCAGAGGGTCTTGCCTTCCTCCGCGCTGGCGCTAGTGACGAGCACGGACGCCGGCTTCTGCTCTTGCAAGACGTGATCGAGCGCGGCGAGCGCTCGCTTCACTTCGGCGGTCTGCTGCAGCGCTATTCGGCTCTTGAGCTCTGGCTTCATCATCAAATATCCCTCGGAATCTAGAGACGGACACGTCCCCTGGAGAGGCGGCATCCCTCGAAGAAATCGTCAACATTGGCGGCCCGGACGCCGATGTTAGACGTCCGCCCGCTCGAGGCCAAGGCTTCATGGCACGGCCCTTATCCTCGTTTCTTCCAAGCGCCCGGTCGTGGGAGCGGCGCCCCCCCGCGACAGGCTCGCGATCGCGGCGGGGTGCTGCTCCCAGGGCACATCGGCTGAACGATGCCTAATGGCTGCTTGACCGAGTGGGCGATACGATGATCAAGGTTCATGGCACCATGGGTCTCTTGCGGATCTGATCCGATAACGGGGCCCTCCCATGCTGAGTCTGTCGGTGCGACTTGCGCCGGCCCAGTCGGTATTGAGCACGCGAAGCGCGCCTCGTTTGGCCCCCTCGGAGAGCGAAATTCCGGGAGAGCTTCACCACCAACTGCTCCGGAATCGAGACCAGCACAGACACCACCCCTTGTGGTATGTGCGCCAGATGCCGTAAGGGCTTGCCGGTGCAGGGAGTGATGAGCATGGTCCGCGAGACTCAGCGAGGGGTGGCGCGAGCGCCCTTTTCCAGCCGACGCAGGGTTTCCAGGGCTGCCGGGAAGTCCAGCGCATCCATCTGTCGCAACAGCTCGCCGCCCTCTTCGGGCGCCTCGGCGTCGATCCAGCGCTCCAGCCAGGGCAGGTGGTCGAGGGCGCGGGTATTGCCTACCTCGAGCAGTGATTCCAGCTCCCGCATAGGCTGACCGCGCCCGGCGCCGTCTGGATCGATACTCCACGCGGGAGCTGCTTGCTCCCTTGGGATCTCCAGCTGAGCGAGCACTGCCAGGCTGGCCTCGGCACTGGAGAAGAAGCGGGTACGCAGCTCGATATCCACGGGGCATTCGCGCGCGAGCGCCTGCTC
Organism: Thiorhodococcus minor; assembly: GCF_010820565.1. GTDB lineage: Bacteria > Pseudomonadota > Gammaproteobacteria > Chromatiales > Chromatiaceae > Thiorhodococcus > Thiorhodococcus minor. The sequence goes on from NZ_JAAIJQ010000101.1 coordinate 6,779, forward strand.
CAGCCGCTCTGCCGCCGTGGTCAGGTCCTCCGCTCCGAGCGCGCCCGCGGCGCCGCGCAGGCGATGCAGCAGGTCGCCGGCACGCGTCCGGTCGCCGGCCTCCAGGGCGGCCCCGATGGCGGTTGCCGCCGGGGGATACTCGGCGACGAAGACCCTCACCATACTGCGCCAGGCGTCCGGCGCCTCGTTCAGCCAGCGCCGCACCTTGGCCGCATCGAAACCTGGCAGGGCGGGCTGCGCAGCAGTGGACGCCGGCTGCGTGGCGGCGCGCTCTCCGGCGGGCAACCGCAGCTGGCGATACAGCTCGGCGTAGAGGGTCTCGGGCTCCAATGGCTTGGTGAGATAGCCGTCCATGCCCACCGCGAGGCAGCGCTCGCGCTCCCCGGCCAGGGCATTGGCGGTCAGGGCGACGATTGGCGGTCCGCCGTCGGGCAGGGCGCGGATGCGCCGGCTCGCTTCCAGACCGTCCATTTCCGGCATGCGGATGTCCATGAGCACCATGTCGAAGCTACCCTCAGCCGCTGCCGTCACCGCCTCGGCACCTGTGGCGACCAGGGTGACCTCGGCGCCGCGCCTGCTCAGGAGGTCGCGGACGAGCAGCTGGTTGACCGGGTCGTCCTCGGCCATCAGCACGCGGATGCCGCGCAGGGCCTCCGGCGCAATGACAGGTGCCGCCACTTCCTTGGCTGCTTCCGTGGCGCGGGAGAAGGCCAGGCTGAGCCAGAAACAGCTACCTGCGCCCTCGACGGACTCCATCTCCAGACGGCCGCCCATCAGGGCGACCAGGCGCGCGCTGATGGTCAGTCCCAGGCCGCTGCCGCCGTGGCTGCGGGTGCTCGCCATGTCCAGCTGGGTGAAGGCCTCGAACAGATCGGCACGGCGGTCCTCGGGAATGCCAATGCCGGTATCTGTAACCCTGAACGCAAGCCGCAGTGCCTGAGCGCTCTCGTCTTCCACCGACACGGCCAGCGTCACTGCGCCTTGTGGGGTGAACTTGATCGCGTTGCCAACCAGGTTCAACAGGACCTGCGTGAGGCGAAGCCCATCGCCGAGCAGCGTGCCGACCGGCTCGGTTGGCCCCTCGATGCGGAGCTCAAGCCCCTTATCGGCCGCCTGCTGCTCCACCATCGCTTGCACTTGCGCGAGGACCTCGTCTAGCTCCATTGGCTCCTGGCGCGGATGCAGCTTGTCCGCCTCGATGCGGGAGAGGTCGAGGACGTCGTTGATCAGCGCCAGCAGAGTGCGGGCGGAGAGGTCGATCTTGCCCAGATAGGCGCGCAGCGGCGGTGCGGGATCGGACTGCAGGGACAGATGGGTCAGGCCGATGACCGCGTTCAGTGGGGTGCGGATCTCGTGGCTCATGTTCGCCAAGAAGTCCCCCTTGGCACGGCTGGCCCTGTCGGCCATGTCCTTGGCGCGCTGCAGCTCGGCCTCCGCCTGCTTGCGGCGCCCCACCTCCAGATGCAGCCTGCGGTTCCAGTACAGGATGGTCGCCAGGATCAGCAGCCCCGTCGCCAGCACCTGCCACAAGAGGCTGTAGTCGGGGGCGGTGACCACCTGGCGCAGCAGCCACTTGTTGTGAATCGCGGCGCGCTCCTCCGGGGTGATGGCGGCGATGGCGCGGTTGATCAGGGGGAGCAGCGCGGCGTTTCGCCGACTGACCATCAGCTGCAGCGGGAACTCCACGTCTGTGACCCCGACGAGCTTGACCCGACCCGGCGGGAAGTTCTCGATCTGCTGGTGCAGCACTGGCAGGATGTCGACCGCGGCCTCGGCGCTGCCGGCCGCAACCGCTTCCAAGGCCGCGCGCGTGTTGTCGACCAGGACGAAGTCGATCCCCGGGCTGCGGGCCTTCAGCAGGTGGTAGGCGCTGTAGTCCATGCCGACCGCGACGCGCCGCCCTTGCAGGGATGCGGTACCGGCGAAGAGCCCCGCGTTGGCGGCACCGGCGATGGCGATGGGGTAGCGCTCGTAGGGGGTGGAGAAGAGGGCGTAACGCTCGCGGTCGGCGGTCCGCGTGGTGGCGGCGTAGAGGTCGATGTCGCCCCGCTCCATGGCCGCTAGGATGTCGCCGAAGGGCTGCCGTTCTCCGTTGGTCTCGCGTAGACCGAGCTTGTCGCGGATCAGCGTCCAGTAGTCCTCGGCGACGCCCGTCGGCGCGCCTTCGCTGTCGGCGAAGTCGAAGGGCATCCAGGCGGAGGCGAAGGCTCGGCGGAAGCTGGTGGCATCCAGATAGGCGCGCTCTTCGTCGCTGAGCTCCATGGGCGCTTGCATGCCGGAGGCCACGGAGCTGAGCCAGCGCTGACGAATGGCGATGTGCTGCTCGGCGGTGATGGCATCCAGGCCCTTGTCGATCAGCGAGATCAGCGGCGCCCATTCCTTGCGCGTGACCATCGCTTGCTTGTGCGCGCCAAAGGGCGTGGGGCCGGCCATCCTAAGGTTGGCGATGCCATGGGTCTGCATGAGGTAGTCGGTGACAAGCAGGTTGCCGATATAGGCGTCGGCGCGTCCGGTCGATACGGACAGCAGGGCGTCCCTGGTACTCTCCTGAACGGACAGAACGGTGGCGGGCTCGGCGGACTGCAAGAGGTCGTGCATGACATAGCCGCGCTCGACGGCCACCGTCCTTCCGCGCAGGTCGCTCAGATCCTGAATGTCCTGCGAGCCCTTGCGGGTGAACATCGTCCAGGGGGAGGACAAATAGTCTTGGCTCATGGCGAGCGTGGCCAAACGCGCGTCAGTCCGTTTGGCGGCCGGCAGCAGATCATAGCGGCGGTGCGCCCCAGCCATGTCCTCGAACCCCTCGGTCCAGGAATCCGCGGCTGGAACGAAGCGGAAATCGATGTCGAACAGCTTGCCGATGATCCGCAGGTAGTCGACCGCCATGCCCTCGGCCTTGGAGCCGTTGATCTCCCACGGCGGGTGCTCGCCGATGCGCACGCGCACGCTGTGCTTCTCCGCGAGCCAGGCGCGCTCATCGGCGCTGAGTGCGATGTTCGGGTGCTCCTCGGTGCCCCACTTGCGCAGGATCTTCATCATCACGACCGGGTCGATGGCCTTCAGCGCCTTGTCGATGATGCCGAGCAGAGGTGCCTGCTCCTTGAGGATCGAATAGCGCAGCTCGAGCTTGCTGCCGGGCACCGGAAACGCCAGGCGCAGGTCTGGCAGCATGCTCTCGGTGGCGATCCACTCCAGGTTGGCGCTGGAGATTGCCGCATCCACCTCGGCGTTCTGCACGGCCACCGCGAGCGCCAGGGGGCTGTCGATCTCCACCGGGACGATCGCCGGCCAATTGGCCAGCAATTTCATGTCCGACAGGTTGGCGCGCAGCACCCCGACGCGCCGGCCGGACAGGTCATCCATGGACGCGATCGCGCTGCTCCGCCGGGTGAAGATGAACTTGTACGTGCGGTAGGGACTGGTGCTGAACAGGAAGCGGTCCGCCCGCTCCGGATGGCTGGCGGACGCCGCGAGGCCATGGAGCTCGCCGCGTCGCGCCCGCTCCACCATATCGCTCCAGTCCCCGAGCATCAGCTGAATGTTGGCGCCGGTCAGGGCATTGATACGCGCGACGAGGTCAGTCTCGATGCCGGCCTGGGTGCCGTCGTCCCGGCGCCAGACGAAGGGGCGCCATTGGGCGTCGCTGCCGAGCAGGATGCGCGGGTTGGCGGCCAGCCAGTCGCGCTCGGCCTGCGTCAGCTCGACACCCGGCTCCGCGGCGGCCTGGAGAGCGGGCAGCCAGCACGCCAGCATCAGTAGTATCCTCAGGAGGCTTGTGCGATACAGGTCGTCGGGCTCCTTGGTCATGGCTCCCGGCCAGGCCAGTGCTGGGTTGACGCCGCTCACGGCGAACAGTCGGAACCGACTCCCGTCGGGCCGATCGCTGAAATCATAACGCCGGCGCCGTGAACCGCCACCAGGCCCGAGCTGGCTACACTGGGAGCGCCGGCTTTCCAGCCGGCGCTCCCAGTGAGCCATCCTTGTCCCAGAAATTGTGCAAGGCTATCCTCCAGTTAGCTAACCGGAGACTAACCATGCAAACCCAGTTCAACATCCACGAGGCCAAGTCGAGCTTGTCTCGGCTGATCGAGCAGGTGGAGGCTGGCGGTGAGGTTGTCATCGCCCGCGCCGGTAAGCCGGTCGTTCGTCTGGTACCTATTGGTGAGGCGCCGCGGCGGCGCGTGCTCGGCCTGCTGAAAGGCCGCTTCACGCTGCCCGACGAGCATGCGCCGCCGCTCCCGGGGACTCCGGATGACTTCATCGACGCCATCCAAGGCCGCTGATGCGGGTGCTGACCGACACCCACATCTTGCTCTGGGCCTTGCTGCAGCCAGAGAGACTCGATGAGGCATGCAGGGAGGCGCTGGAATCGCCCGAGCATCGGGTCTTCTTCAGTGCCGTCAATATCTGGGAGATCGCTATGAAGCGCACCCTCGACCGCCCGGATTTCGACGTCGACCCAGAAGCAGTCCATCGCGCGGCACTGGAAACCGGCTTTCATGAGCTGCCGATGTCCGCCCTTCATGCCGCCGCCGTCCGCGACTTACCGGCTCATCATCGCGACCCGTTCGACCGCCTTCTGATCGCCCAGGCGCGGACGGAGCTGTTGATGACCGATGACCCGCTGATCGGCCGTTACCCGGTCGAGCGGATCGGGATGCTCGCAGCCGGCAATCCGCTTCAGTTGAACAGAGCCAGCACCGGATGCTACCCGACAGGCAGCAAGACTCAGCAACCATCCTGATCATTGACGACGAGCCCGTCGCGCTCCGCGCCATCGTCGCCGAGCTCACCGCCCTTGGCTTCGAGACCCTGATCGCTCGCGACGGGACCGATGGCCTGCACAAGGCCGAGCGGGGTAGCCCCGACCTCATCCTGCTGGATATTCTGATGCCCGGCTGGGACGGCTACGAGACCTGCCAGCGCCTCAAGTCCAGGCCGGCGACCCGCGCCATCCCTGTGATCTTCCTCACTGCGCTCTGCGACATGACGCAGAAGCTCAAGGGCTTCGAGGCCGGGTGCGTGGACTACATCACCAAGCCCTTCGACCATCGCGAGGTCCTGGCGCGGGTCAGCGCGCACCTGCAGGACCGGCACCTCTTTGCACGCATGGCCGAGCAGGTCGGGCCGCCCAGCGCGCGACGAGCAGCCCTCATCGGCTGTGATGGCACTGCCCCCAAGGGTGCGGATCAGGCCGGCCTGCGTTTACTCTATCGTGCCATCGATCTCCTGCTCGACGAGATGGCCGACCCTCCCTCGCTCACCGAGCTGGCCCGTCGCGTCGGCACCAACCAGGCGCGGCTGGGCCGCGAGTTCCAGACCCACCTAGGGATGAGCACCTTCGAGTACCTGCGCGAGCAGCGCCTGGTCCGTGCCCAGGAGCTGCTCGACGACACCGACCGCCAAATCCAGCAGATCGCCGAAGCGATCGGCTTCAAACGGGCCGGCGATTTCGCCACGGCCTTCCGGCTACGTTTCGGCATGACGCCACGGGAATACCGACGGCGGCATGGCTAGCCGGGGGCCGCGTTTTGGCTGATGTCGGTCTTCGGCGCAACTGTGCATATGCCGAGCCCCAGGAGGCGCGAGTCGGTCGCATCGTGCGCCAGGGGTGAAAGGCAGGCGCAAGGATCCCCGAGCTCAGACCGCCGACCCTGACTCCTCAAGCCAACAGAAAACTGGCTGGACGATCGAAGGGTTTGGTTTGCTGAACTGATTGGCCGGACAGGCTTGGACTGATCTGGCAGCGGCACACCCTGAAGGCATATGAGGCGGCGGCTAGCGACCTCGGAGGACATCGATCGCGGCGCCGACGACCGGCGAATGGCCTCAGGACCTCCACTCTGACCCTATTTTTCTGGACATCCACCCGACCCGATGCCTGGTCGCTTCCCCGTGCCGGCGGAATGTTGGCTGGCCGAACGAATTCTTTGGTTGGCCAAACATTCGCGGCTGACAAGGCTGCAGAAGCTGCGAAACGACACCACACTCACTGGCGCACCGCGGCGGCGTTGGCCGGCTCGCACGGTCTGAGGTAGCTCCACCGGAGTGAGAAGGCGGGGCCTGGCTCTTGTGTCCCGCTCCTGACCTGGCCGAGCCGCGATTTGGCCGCATCTTCGCCGCGAGCCAATCGTTCGTGCCAGAGAGCGCTGCCAGCAGCCAGCTCATCGCGGTGTCTTGGATAGCGCCTGGAGGGTATCTGGCAATCGACTTAGGCCCCGGCAACGAGCCAGGCGAGCGATCAAGCCAGTCAGCTCCAGATGGCTCAAGATGCACTTCATTCACCCGACGAGAGATCGCACATGAACATGTCCAAGCCTTTCCTCGGAACCGTCATTGCCGTCACCTTGACGGCCACGGTTTCAGCTGCGGGACTGAAAGTTGGCGAAACCGCGCAATGCAAGCTCACGAACGTCGCGGAAGACGCGGTGCTCTACGACGGCGAATGTCGCGTCAGCGAGGAAATCACCAGCACCTCGACGATCTACACCGTCAACATGGGATCTGCCGAGCCCTTCATGTTCGCCAGCTCCGACGGAAAGCAGTGGATGCACGGTCCGGAAGAGGTGGACTTCAGGGATCTGGGCAAGGGCGCCATCTTCAAATGGTCGGACTTCGCGCTGGCGATCGCAGAGTGAGCTCACCCTTTAGGAGGAGCGGGTATGCGACTCCGGCCCGGGCGTTTTTCTCGCTCGGTGGCGGATCGGTGAGCAAGGGCCCCGAAGCCAAGGAGTCAGCCGCCTTTTCCCTCTTGAGCGGCATCAAGGCGAGCCTGAGCGCCGCCAGATCCAAGTCGCTCTCCCTCATTAGTAGACGGAATCGAACGATATGAACGAACTGACGAAGATCACCACCGCGGCGCTGGCCGCTCTCATCCTGCCGGCCTGCGCCACGAACGAGACGATGTCCGGCTCCAGCGTGGCCATGTCTCGCCAGGCGAGCGGCGCCGCGGAGAGCGCCTGTATGTCCGCCGTCAACAGCAACTATGGCGGCAAGGTGCGCGAGGTGCGCGTGGCCAGCTCCGAGCTTTCCGAGGCGAATTCCTCGGTAATGGTGGATGCGGTTGGGGTAAGGGGCGGACCGACGACCGAGCGCTGGCGCTGCCTCGTCTCGAACGACGGGAATGTCGAGGAGCTGTCCGTCGTGCAGTGACGCACGGCGGGATCCATTTATGTCGGCCCGGTGGACCGGACCGCCGGGATCCAAAGCCTGGATGTCCAAACCTGAGTCGGCGGGGCGAGCACGCACAGGGCCAGATGGTTTCGGCGGCGGGTCTCAATCCGGGCTGACTGCAGGCGCGGGGTCGTCAACCTGTTCAAGAAAGAACGCACATGAGGGCGTTGGCATCCCGCAAGACCCTGACCGTCGCAGCAGCGGCAGTGGCTTGCTCGAGCTCCTGGGCTTCGCCTTTGCCTCGGCAGGCTCTGCCACTGATCGATCCCGAAAGGCCGTTCAGGATCGTCAGAATCTAGCCTCTCGCTTGCGACCGGGCTTGCCTCCCATACCGGAGAAACACAGCCATGATTCACCGTTCCAAACTCACCATCATTGCACTGGTCGCCTGGAGTGCGGCCCAGCCGGCGCTGGCCGCCGACGAGGCGCAGATGATGGCCACCTGCAACACCTACGCGGCCCGGCACCTGGGCGTTTCTACCAGCGATATCGTCGCGCTGAAGTACCAGGGGCAGCGCGTGGATGGCACCCACGCGGTCAACGGCAGCGCCGCGAACGGTCAGACCTTCCAGTGCTCGTTCAATCGCAGCGGCACCCATGTTGTGCGTTGGACACATTCCGCGCCCGAGGGCTGCCCAGCGGACGTCAGTGAGGCGAATCGCTATCTCTATCCGGATTGCGAGTGATCCGTCGCCGGTCGCCCCGGCCTGGGGCGTCGGACGGGCGATGCGGCTCCCAGCCCTTGCTCCGCGCCATGCGGCGTATCGAGCTCTGTCGGCACGACCCAACTCCCTTAGGGGCGACGCTCGGAAGCCTATTCATCTTGATTGGAAGGACTGAGGATTGATGCATACATTCACCAAGCTCACCCTGATCGTGCTCGCTGTCACGCTCACCGGCTGCGTGGAAGAGACCGCCGTGAAGGCGGACCTCGGCCCCATGACCTACGACGCCTCCGGCACCATGAAATGCTCTGCCGGGTCGCCCAGCTTCGATCAGGCCTGCGGCTGGCGCGTGGTGCGCCAGGCGGACGGCGGCGCCGAGATCTGGATCTCGAATATCGCGGTCAGCGATCGCCCCGCCTATCGGGTCCTGCGCTTCGATCAGGGCGAGTTCACGGCGCGCGACGGCGCCCCGCTGAAGGTCTCCAAGGACGCCGACACCTGGACCGTCATGGCCGACGGCAATGAGCATTATCGCTTCGCCGACGCCCTCATCACCGGCGGCTGAGCGGCGCGTCCCGATCCAAGCTCCATCCTTCCAGCACGAGGACCAATCATGAAAGCAGCTGCAGCACTCATCGGCGCCGCCCTCTTGGCGAGCACCACGGCCATGGCCGGCGACATCCGCACCGAGCGCGTCCACTTCAAGAAGGGGGCAAGCAGCGCGACGGTCGAGGACTCGATCAAGGGCTACCAGGGCGTGGACTACGTCCTGGGCGCACGAAAGGGTCAGTCGATGAACGTCAGCATGGCCACGAACAACACGGCCAATTACTTCAACATCCTGGCACCCGGAAAGACTGACGAGGCGATGTTCATCGGCTCCACCTCGGGAAATCAGTTCGAGGGCACATTGCCGGCGAGTGGGGACTATAAGATCCGTGTCTACCTCATGCGCAGCGCCGCGCGCCGGGACGAGGTGGCCGACTATCGGCTGGAAATGATCATCGACTGATCCACGCCGAGCGCGACGCTCTTCGCGTTCTCTCGACAGACAACTCTGCATAGGGACCTGGACAGGCCATGACGCAACGCATCGATCGCAGAACCGCACTCCTTCGGCTGGCCGCCTTGAGCGCGGCACCCCTTTATCTGACCTCGAGGTCATTGTCGTGCGAGGTCATCAAGGAGGTCCGCGACCTCGAGCCGGGCCAATTCACCTGGCATCCGGAGCGCTCACCTAAGGGCGCGGTGGCCGTCGTCGTCTCGCTCGAGCAGCAGCTGGCGCATGTCTATCGCAACGGCACACGCATTGCCGTGTCCACCTGCTCGACCGGCAAGCCGGGCCATGAGACGCCCACGGGGGTCTTCACGGTGCTGCAGAAGGACAAGCACCATCATTCCTCCACCTATAACAATGCGCCGATGCCGAATATGAACCGCCTGACCTGGGACGGCATCGCGCTGCACGCGGGGAGACTGCCGGGCTATCCGGCGTCGCATGGCTGCGTGCGTCTGCCCATGGCCTTCTCGGAGAGGCTCTGGACGGTGACGCACGTCGGCACACCCGTCATCATCGCCGGCAGCCACACCGACCCCTGGGAGATGACGCATCCGGGCATGGTGCTCGGCGCCTATGCGGCAGAAGAGCTCGAGGATGCCGTCGATGGTTTGGAGGGCAAGCGCCACCCGGCCGATTGGACCCGCGAGCAGGACGGCTATCCCATTACCACGGTGGTCGCCTCCACGGCCGATCGGACGATCGACCTGCTCGAGAACAGTCGGGTCGTCGCCCAGGGGCGGCTCTCGGTCAAGGGAGACGCTGCAAGCGTCGGCTCCCATGTCTTCATCCTCAAAGGCCTCCATGCGGGCGGGCGTGGTCTCTCTTGGCACGCCATCAGTCATCACGAGCGTGCGGACCGCTCGCTGGCGGCGCGGTCTTCCGCCGAAGACCCCCTGGTCGCGAGCCTCAAGGCCGACGCCGCCTTCCAGCGCGCCCTAAAGCAGCACATGCATCCCGGCATGGTGATGATCCTGACCGATATGCCACTGCATCCTGACCGACGCTCCGGGGAGGATTTCGTCATCCTATCGTCGACTGCTTGAGACGAAGCGACCATCGTGCGCACAAGATGGGCTGGCGACGTTCCAGTCGGCGAGCCCCATTGCTGGCGGAAAATTGGGTCAACCCCCGCAAGATCCCTAAATCCGCACGTCTTAGAAGGTCCGCCAGCTAGATCCAGCGCGGGTTGAGGGCGTCGTTCAAAGTGCGGTCGCTCGGGCTTTTTGAAAAATACAGCGGCAAGCCTTAGCCCAGCGCTTGCCTTCATCATCGCCGATCGTCCATCCTTGGCCAAGGTGAATATTCGTTCAGTTGTGATCATTACAGAAGCCGGATTTACAGCAATTCCCGCCGGAAAAATATTTGCTTTAGAAACAATGTGCTGGCTTGATGTTGAAAAAAGTCTTTCGTAAACTTTTGAAGCCGAATCAGTATACTGCCACAGACTTCTCAGGCTGCGAGGCAGGTATTGATGAGTGCTCCGTTCTCACGCCAGCACCTCAGCATCGCGGGACTGCTGCGCGAGGTGCGGCGCGTCGCCGCGAAGA
>NZ_JAAIJQ010000102.1 GCF_010820565.1 Thiorhodococcus minor
AGAGGGTCTGCGCTTCGCGGTGCGCGAGGGCGGTCGTACCGTCGGCGCTGGTGTGGTTTCCAAGATCATCGAGTAAGGACATGACGAATCAGAGAATCCGAATCCGACTGAAGGCGTTCGATCACCGTCTGATCGACCAGTCCGCTCGAGAGATCGTCGATACCGCCAAGCGCACGGGCGCTCAGGTGCGGGGGCCGGTTCCGCTGCCTTCCAAGAAGGAGCGCTTCACCGTCCTCGTCTCGCCGCACGTCAACAAGGACGCGCGCGATCAATACGAGCTGCGCACCCACAAGCGTCTGATGGACATCGTCGACCCGACCGACAAGACGGTCGACGCGCTGATGAAACTGGATCTGGCCGCCGGTGTCGACGTCCAGATCAAGCTGAGCTGAGGACGATACGATGACAATTGGAGTTATCGGCCGCAAAGCCGGCATGACGCGCCTCTTCACCGAGGAAGGCGAAAGCGTTCCTGTTACCGTGATCGAGGTGGCGCCAAATCGTGTCAGCCAGGTGAAGACCGCTGAGACCGACGGCTACAGCGCCGTTCAGCTCGCCTTTGGTAACCGTCGTGCCTCGCGCGTCACCAAGCCGATGGCGGGACATTTCGCCAAGGCGGGTGTCGAGGCCGGCGAGGCGCTGAAGGAGTTCCGGCTGGAAGAGGGCGAAGGTGCCGACGTTCAGGTCGGTCAGGAGATTACGGTCTCCATCTTCGAGCCCGGTCAGAAGGTCGACGTGCGCGGTGTCACCAAGGGGCGCGGCTTCGCTGGCGCCATTCGCCGCCACCACTTCTCCGGCCAAGATCGCACGCACGGAAACTCGTTGTCGCACCGTGCGCCCGGCTCGATCGGTCAGAACCAGACGCCTGGCCGCGTCTGGAAAGGCAAGAAGATGGCGGGGCACCTGGGTGCCGCCAATCGCTGCCAGCAGAACCTCGAGGTAGTACGCGTGGACGCCGACCGCAACCTGCTCCTGGTCCGTGGCGGTGTGCCCGGTCCGACTGGTGGTCGCCTGATCGTGCTGCCGTCCGTGAAGCAAAAGAACAAGGGCTAAGCACTCATGGAGATCGCCATCAGAAACAGCACTGGCGCGTCCAGTGTGCAGGTTTCCGACGCCGTCTTCGGCGTCGAGTTCAAACCAGGCTTGGTGCATCAGGTCGTGACCGCCTACCTCGCGGGTGCGCGGGCCGGGACCAAGGCACAGAAGAATCGGTCAGCGGTTGCCGGTGGCGGCTCCAAGCCTTGGCGCCAGAAAGGCACTGGCCGGGCTCGCTCCGGCACCTCGCGAAGCCCCTTGTGGCGCTCCGGCGGCGTGACCTTTGCCGCCCAGCCGCGCGACTACAGCCAAAAGGTGAACCGCAAGATGTATCGCGGCGCCGTGCGCTCGATCCTCTCGGAGCTGGTTCGCACCGAGCGTCTGATCGTCGTCTCGGAGCTGTCGGTCTCTGCGCCGAAGACCAAAGAGCTGGTCGCATTGCTGAAGACCCACGACGTCGAGGATGTGCTCATCCTGACCGAGGGGCTCGATGAAAACCTGTATTTGGCCGCTCGCAATCTGCCGAAGGTCGACGTCTTGTCGGCGCAGGAGGTCGATCCGGTCAGCATGATCGCCTTTGGTCACGTCCTCGCGACCGAGGCCGCGATCAAGAAGCTTGAGGAGCGCTTGGCATGAACAACGAGCGTCTGATGAAGGTGCTGCTGTCGCCCATCATCTCGGAGAAGTCGACGCGCCTGGCCGAGACCGCGGGGCAGGTCGCCTTCCGGGTGGTCTGCGACGCGACCAAGCAAGAGGTGGCCAAGGCCGTCGAGCTGCTGTTCGAGGTGAAGGTGGACGAGGTCCAGATCCTCAACGTCAAGGGCAAGCAAAAGCGTTTCGGGCAGCGGCTCGGCAAGCGCCAGGATTGGCGCAAGGCCTATGTCCGCCTGCAGCCCGGCCAAGACATCGATTTCGGCGGCGCAGCTTGATTGCGCGGCGGACAGCAACGGATAGATCAAGATGGCAATCGTAAAGACTAAACCGACGTCTGCCGGGCGCCGCTTCGTGGTCAAGGTGCAGACGGCGGAGCTGCATAAGGGGGCCCCGCATGAGCCTCTGCTGGCCAAGAAGACCAAGAAGGGTGGCCGCAACAACAAGGGGCGCATCACCGTCCGTCATCAGGGCGGTGGTCACAAGCAGCGTTATCGCATCATCGATTTCAAGCGTAACAAGGAAGGTGTTCCGGCGACTGTCGAGCGCTTGGAGTACGACCCGAACCGCTCTGCGCACATCGCCCTCCTGAAGTACGCGGACGGCGAGCGGACCTACATCATCGCGCCGAAGGGCTTGAGCGTCGGTGCTCAGGTCCTGTCCGGCGAGATCGCTCCAGTGGCCGCGGGAAACTGCATGCCGCTGCGCAACATCCCGGTCGGCACTCAGGTCCACTGCATCGAGATGCGGCCTGGCAAGGGCGCCCAGATGGCGCGCGCGGCCGGATCTTCCGCACAGCTGGTGGCGCGCGAGTCCGGCACGGCGACCTTGCGGCTGCGCTCGGGTGAGATGCGCAGGGTGCATGCCGACTGCCGCGCCGTCATCGGCGAGGTAGGCAATAACGAGCACAGCCTGCGCAAGCTCGGCAAGGCCGGCGCGAGCCGCTGGCGTGGCGTTCGCCCGACGGTGCGCGGTGTCGTCATGAACCCTGTCGATCACCCGCACGGCGGTGGCGAGGGACGCACGTCCGGCGGACGTCATCCCGTGACGCCCTGGGGCGTGCCGACCAAGGGCCATAAGACGCGTAACAATAAGCGGACTGACGGCATGATCGTGCGTCGTCGCGGTCGCAAGTAAATAAGTCGAGGTTGAGCAAGTGCCACGTTCGATTCGAAAAGGACCCTTTGTGGACCACCACCTGATCAAGAAGGTGGAAGAAGCCGTCGCGCAAAACAGCAAGCGCCCGATCAAGACCTGGTCACGCCGGTCCATGATTCTGCCGGAGATGGTTGGTCTGACCATTGCGGTCCATAACGGGCGTCAGCACGTGCCGGTGCTCGTCAATGAAAACATGATCGGCCACAAGCTCGGCGAGTTCGCGCTGACCCGCACTTATCGCGGGCACGCCGCCGACAAGAAGGCGAAGAAGCGCTAGTCGGAGGTCGAGGATGCAAGCCGTAGCAACACACAAATACGCCCGGATCTCGGCCCAAAAGGCACGTCTGGTCGCCGATCTGATTCGGGGCCGCCATGTCGAGGACGCCCTGGCCACGCTGTCGTTCAGCACCAAGAAAGGTGCCGGGATCATCAAGAAGGTCCTGGAGTCCGCCATCGCCAACGCCGAGCACAACGAGGGTGCGGATATCGACGAGCTGAAGGTCGCGGCCATTCAGGTCAACGAGGGCCCGACCATGAAGCGCATTCGCGCCCGTGCCAAGGGTCGCGCGAACCGCATTATGAAGCGCACCAGTCACATTACGCTGACTGTGGCCGAAGCCTAGGGGACCCAGGGGACCAGCATGGGACAGAAAGTTCATCCGAATGGCATCCGCCTTGGAATCGTCAAAGAGTGGACGTCCAAGTGGTATGCAAGCTCGAAAGATTACGCCGATCTGCTGAACACTGATCTTCAGGTCCGTGACTTCCTGCGCAAGGAGCTCGCCAAGGCCTCGGTCAGTCGCATTCAGATCGACCGTCCGGCCAAGAATGCGCACATCACCATTCATACGGCACGTCCGGGTGTGGTGATCGGCAAGAAGGGCGAGGACATCGACAAGCTGCGTAAGAAGGTTTCGGCGATGATGGGGATCCCGGTGCATATCAGCATCGAGGAGATCCGCAAGCCGGAGCTCGACGCCCAGCTGGTCGCCGAGGGGATCGCGCAGCAGCTGGAGCGTCGGATCATGTTCCGCCGCGCCATGAAGCGCGCCATCCAAAACACGATGCGCCTCGGAGCCGAGGGTATCAAGGTCAACGTCGCAGGCCGTCTGAACGGTGCCGAGATCGCCCGCAGCGAGTGGGCGCGTGACGGCCGTGTGCCGCTGCATACCCTGCGCGCGGACATCGATTATGGCTTCGCCGAGGCGCAAACCACCTATGGCGTGCTTGGTGTGAAGGTTTGGATCTTCAAGGGCGAGGTCTTCGCGGACCAGCAGCCCGAGGAGCCAGCACCGAAAGCCGCTGGTAAGAAGGGTTAAGCCATGCTGCAGCCAAAACGCACCAAGTTCAGAAAACAGCACAAGGGCCGTAACCGTGGTCTCGCCCAGAGCGGCAACCGGGTCAGCTTCGGCGAGTTCGGGCTCAAGGCCACCGGCCGCGGTCGGATCACGGCGCGCCAGATCGAGGCCGCCCGACGCACCATTACGCGCCGCGTCAAACGTGGCGGTAAGCTGTGGATCCGCGTCTTCCCCGACAAGCCGATCTCCAAGAAGCCTCTCGAGGTTCGCATGGGTAAAGGTAAGGGTAACGTCGAGTACTGGGTCGCCCTCATCCAGCCGGGCCGCATGCTCTATGAGATCGAGGGTGTGAGCGAGGAGCTGGCGCGCGAGGCCTTCAAGCTGGCCGCGGCCAAACTGCCGGTGCAGACCACCTTTGAAAAGCGGACGATTCTGTGATGAAGGCAAGCGAGTTGAGAAACAGCAGTGTCGAGGAGCTGCACAAGCAGCTGCTGGAGCTGTTGCGTGAGGAGTTCAATCTGCGCATGCAAAAAGGCACCGGTCAGCTGTCCAAGCCCTCGCAGATGAAGACCGTGCGCCGGGATATCGCCCGGGTCAAGACGGTCATGGCTGAAATGACGGCGGGCGGCAAATCATGAGCGACGAGACGAAGATCAACCGGACACTGGAAGGGCGCGTCGTCAGCGCCGCCATGGACAAGACCGTGACCGTGCTCGTCGAGCGTCGGGTCAAGCATCCGCTCTACGGCAAGTTCATGCGCCGCTCCACCAAGGTGCACGCGCACGACGAAGACAATAGCTGCAACCAGGGTGACTGGGTTCGGGTCGAGCAGTGCCGTCCCCTCTCCAAGACAAAGACCTGGCGGCTGCTCGAGGTCCTGGAAAAAGCGCGCTGAGCGGTATCGGTCCGCTTTCGCCCTCTGGTACTCGTCCGTCCTCGCGGTTAGCGCGGTCATTCGCAGAGCAACCGGGCTCGCCCCGGAATCAGCAACGAGCTTTAGGTAGAAGACAATGATTCAGATGCAGACGAATCTCAGCGTCGCCGACAATAGCGGCGCCAAGAGCGTGCAATGCATCAAAGTGCTTGGCGGGTCGCATCGGCGCTACGCGGGCATCGGCGATGTCATCAAGGTCACCGTCAAGGATGCCATTCCTCGCGGTAAGGTGAAGAAGGGCGAGGTGTTCAACGCGGTCGTCGTGCGCACGCGCAAAGGGGTCCGTCGCCCCGATGGCTCGCTCATCCGTTTCGACGGCAACGCAGCCGTGCTGCTGAACAACCAGCTTCAGCCCATTGGCACCCGTATCTTCGGCCCCGTCACGCGCGAGCTGCGCGGCGAGCGCTTCATGAAGATCATTTCGCTGGCGCCGGAAGTGCTGTAAGGAGACTGACGTCATGCAAAAGATCAGACAAGGCGATGACGTCATGGTCATCACGGGCAAGGACAAGGGTAAGCGCGGGACAGTGCTCAAGGTGGTCGACGCCGATCATGTGGTCGTCGAGAACATCAATATCGCGCGCAAGCATCAAAAGGCGAACCCTCAAGCCGGTGAGCCAGGCGGGATCATCGACAAGGCGATGCCGATCCACGTGTCCAACGTCGCGCTGTACAACCCGCAAAAGGGTGGCGCGGATCGCGTTGGCTTCAAGGTCCTCGAAGACGGGCGCAAAGTTCGCGTGTTCAAGTCGAACGGCGAAGTCGCCGACGTCTGAGGGAAGGAAGCGAGATGTCCAGATTACAGACTGAATACAAAGAGCGCATGGTCGGCCAGCTCAAGGAGCGCTTCGGCTTCAAGAGCGTCATGCAGGTGCCTCGGATCGAGAAGGTCACACTCAATATGGGTGTGGGCGAGGCCGTCGCCGACAAGAAAGTGATGGAGAATGCCGTCGCCGACATGCGGGCCATCGCTGGCCAGCAGCCGATCGTGACCTATGCGCGCAAGTCCGTCGCGGGCTTCAAGATCCGCGAAGGCTGGCCAATCGGCTGTAAGGTCACACTGCGTCGCGAGCGCATGTACGAGTTTTTGGATCGACTCATCAATGTCTCGATCCCCCGTATCCGCGACTTCCGCGGTCTGAGCCCCAAGGCCTTCGACGGGCGTGGGAACTACTCGATGGGCGTGCGCGAGCAGATCATGTTCCCGGAGATCGACTACGACAAGATCGATGCGATCCGTGGACTCGATATCACCATTACGACGTCGGCGCGGACGGACGAAGAGGGGCGAGCGCTGCTCGAGGCCTTCAACTTCCCGTTCCGTAACTGATCGATCGGACCTGAGACAGCAGATTCTGAGACAGCACTATGGCGAAGAAGAGCATGATTGCGCGCGACCGCAAGCGCACTCAAATCGCAGCCCGGTACAGCGCGAAGCGTGCGGCCCTGAAGGCTGTGATCAACGACCGCAACGCGAGTCCGGAGCAGATCGACGAGGCGACGCTCAAGCTGCAGAAGCTGCCGCGCGACGCCAGTCCGAGCCGGCAGCAGCGCCGCTGCCGCGTCAGCGGGCGCCCGCATGCCGTCTACCGCAAGTTCGGGCTCTCGCGCAACAAGCTGCGCGAAGCCGTGATGCGCGGTGACGTTCCGGGCGTCGTCAAGGCGAGCTGGTAGATTCGAGTGGTCAGTGGGCAGTGGTCAGTGGACAGTAGGAGGCGGTCGCCATCTACTGATCACTTGGCGTTGTCTTGCTGATCACTTAGAGAGCCTGTGATTCGCGGCAAGCGTGAGCGAGCTTGCGGCGGGGCTCGGCAAAGACGTCGGCGGCCTATGCAAGGCGGGGCCTCTCAGCTGCCCCCAACTGTCCACTGACTACTGACCACTAAAGAAACTCGGGTATCGCACCGCAAAGGTGGCCTGACCCAGGAGAAGCCAAATGAGTATGTCTGATCCGATTGCGGATATGCTGACACGCATCCGCAACGGCCAGCAGCGCGGCAAGATCACCATCGTGATGCCGTCCTCCAAGCAGAAGGTCGCGATCGCGGATCTGCTCAAGGACGAAGGCTACATCGCCGACGCGAGCGTCGAGACCAACGGCAGTAAGTCCAATCTGGTCATCAAGCTCAAGTACTATCGCGGCAAGCCGGTCATCGAGCTCCTAAAGCGCGTTTCGCGTCCTGGTCTGCGCATCTATCGCAGCAAGAGTGAGCTGCCCAAGGTCTGGGCGGGGCTCGGCATTGCGATCGTCTCCACCTCTCAGGGTCTGATGACCGACCGCGCGGCCCGGCAAGCTGGGCACGGTGGCGAGATCATCGCCTACGTTGCTTAAGGGGAGACGGATATGTCACGCATAGCAAAGGCCCCCATCCAGGTGCCGAAAGGTGTCGCCGTCGAGATTTCCGGCCAGAGTGTCAAGGTCAAGGGCTCTAAAGGCAGCATGGAGTGGAATGTCCACCCCACGGTTGCTGTCTGCCAGGAAGATGGTGCGATCAAGGTTGCTCCGGCTGAAGGGCAGCAAAGCGCTTGGGCCATGGCCGGCACGACCCGAGCTCTGCTCAGCAACATGGTTGTGGGCTGTGGCGAGGGCTTCACGCGTAAGCTGACGCTGGTCGGCGTTGGCTATCGCGCGCAGGCGAAGGGCTCGGTCCTGAATCTGAGCCTGGGCTTCTCCCATCCGATCGATTATCCGGTGCCGAAAGGCATCACCATCGAGACCCCTAGTCAGACCGAAATCGTCGTGACTGGCGCCGACAAACAGCAGGTCGGTCAGGTCGCCTCGGAGATTCGTGGGTTCCGGCCTCCGGAGCCTTACAAGGGTAAGGGTGTTCGTTACGCCGACGAGAACGTCCGGCGTAAGGAAGCCAAGAAGAAATAAGGGGTCTCAGAAATGGATAAGAAACAGGCTCGTCTGCGTCGTGCGACGCGGGCTCGCGCCAAGATTCGGGAGCTGGGTGTTCATCGCTTGTGCGTCTACCGCACCCCGCGTCACACCTACGCCCAGATCATCGCACCGACCGGCGACAAGGTCGTGGCGAGTGCATCGACGGTGGAGAAAGATCTCCGTGAGTCGATCGAGGGTAACAAGGCGAATGTCGCGGCAGCCACTGTCGTCGGCAAGGCAATCGCCGAGCGCGCCTTGGCCGCTGGAGTGGATTCGGTTGCATTCGACCGTTCCGGCTTCCGTTTTCACGGTCGTGTCAAGGCGCTCGCGGATGCGGCGCGCGAGACCGGACTGAAATTTTAAGGGGGTCGGACAATGGCGAACTTCAATCCAAAGGCAGAGGGCGACGAGCTCCTCGAAAAGCTGGTCCAGGTCAATCGTGTCGCCAAGGTCGTCAAGGGCGGCCGGCAGTTTGGCTTTGCCGCGCTGACCGTCGTCGGCGACGGCAAGGGACGTGTCGGCTTCGGACGTGGCAAGGCGCGTGAGGTGCCGATCGCTATCCAGAAGGCGATGGAGAGCGCGCGCAAGAACATGGTCGAGGTCAAGCTCAACGGCACCACGCTGCAGTATCCGCTGCAGGGGCGTCACGGTGCGGCCAAGGTCTTCATGCAGCCGGCCTCCGACGGTACAGGTATCATCGCAGGCGGCGCCATGCGCGCGGTCTTCGAGGTGCTGGGCGTGCAGAACGTGCTCGCGAAGTGCATCGGGACCAACAATCCGATCAACGTCGTGCGTGCGACCGTGAACGGTCTGCGTGGCATGAGCGACCCCGAGAGCGTCGCCGCCAAGCGCGGCAAGACCGTCGAAGAGATCCTGGGGTAAGCGATGGCTGACAAAAAGATGATGAAGGTGAAGTTGGTGCGCAGCGCCAACGGTCGCCTAGATCGCCACAAGGCTTGTGTGCGTGGCTTGGGCCTGCGCCGCATGCACCAGGTTGTGGAAGTCGAGGATACGCCTTGTACGCGCGGCATGGTCAATGCCGTGTCCTACATGGTCAAGGTCGTGGAGGAGTCCTGAGATGCGTCTCAATGAATTGAAGCCTGCCGAGGGCAGTCGCTCCGCCGCTAAGCGCGTCGGCCGTGGAATCGGCAGTGGACTCGGCAAGACCTGTGGCCGCGGCCACAAAGGTCAGAAGTCCCGGTCGGGCGGTTTCCACAAGGTCGGCTTCGAAGGCGGTCAGATGCCTTTGCAGCGCCGTCTG
Organism: Thiorhodococcus minor; assembly: GCF_010820565.1. Classification (GTDB taxonomy): domain Bacteria; phylum Pseudomonadota; class Gammaproteobacteria; order Chromatiales; family Chromatiaceae; genus Thiorhodococcus; species Thiorhodococcus minor. The sequence continues at coordinate 9,222 of NZ_JAAIJQ010000102.1, forward strand.
CCGAAAGTCGGCTTTCGCTCGCGCAAGGCGCTGCATCGCGCCGAGGTGCGCCTGACGGAGCTGGCGCGGGTCGAAGGCGACGTGGTCGATTTGGAGGCCCTCAAGAAGGCGGATGTCGTCAACCATGGCGTCAAGTCGGCGAAGGTCATTGCCTCCGGTGAGCTCTCGCGCGCACTGACCGTGCGCGGTCTGGGTGTCACCAAGGGTGCGCGAGCCGCGATCGAGGCGGCCGGCGGCAAGGTCGAAGACTAAGCGAAAGGCGCGAAACGGATGGCTAAGAACGTCGGATCCATGGGTAAGGCGCTGGGCGCGGCCGGTCAGTTGACCGAGCTGAAGCAGCGCTTGATGTTCCTACTGGGGGCCTTGCTGGTCTACCGGATCGGTACCTTCATCCCGGTTCCCGGGGTGAATCCGGAGGCGCTTGCCATCCTCTTCGAGCAGAATCAGGGCTCCATCCTGGACATGTTCAACATGTTCTCCGGTGGGGCGCTGGAGCGTGCCAGTCTGTTCGCCCTCGGGGTCATGCCCTACATCTCGGCGTCGATCATCGTGCAGCTGATGACCGCCGTGGTGCCTCAGCTCGAGCAGCTGAAGAAAGAGGGCGAGTCCGGGCGTCGGAAGATCACCCAGTACACCCGCTATGGCACGGTTTTCCTGGCGACCTTCCAGGCCATCGGGATCTCTATGGCCCTGCAGGGGCAGACTGCGGGCGGCTCCGCGTTGGTGACTCATGCTGGCATGGGCTTCGTCTTCACGGCCGCCGTCTCCTTGGTGACGGGGACCATGTTCCTGATGTGGCTGGGCGAGCAGATCACCGAGCGCGGCATTGGGAACGGCATCTCGATGATCATCTTCGCGGGAATCGTGGCCGGACTCCCAGCGGCCTTGGGCGGTACGCTCGAGCTCGCACGGACTGGAGAGATGAACGCGCTGGCGGTGCTGGCGCTGCTTGCCATGGCTCTCGCGGTGACGGCCTTCGTCGTGTTCGTCGAGCGCGGCCAGCGCCGCATCACGGTCAACTATGCGCGGCGCCAGCAGGGTCGCAAGATGATGCAGGCGCAGAGCACGCATCTGCCGCTCAAGCTGAATATGGCCGGCGTCATTCCGCCGATCTTCGCCTCGAGCATTATCCTCTTCCCGGGGACGCTGGGGCAGTGGTTCGGGAGTAGCGAGGATCTGCGCTGGATCGCGGACATCACATCTAAGCTCTCCCCCGGAGAGCCTGTCTATGTGCTGTTCTACGCCTCGGCGATTATTTTCTTCTGCTTTTTCTACACAGCTCTGGTCTTCAACGCGAAGGACACGGCGGACAATCTGAAGCGCTCCGGAGCCTTCATCCCAGGTATTCGTCCGGGCGAGCAGACCGCGCGCTACATCGATGCCGTCATGACGCGCTTGACCGGGGCTGGTGCACTCTACATCACGGCGGTGTGCTTGCTGCCCGAGTTCCTGATCGTCGGCTACAACGTGCCTTTCTACTTTGGCGGCACCTCCTTGCTGATCGTCGTGGTGGTGGTCATGGACTTCATGGCCCAAGTACAGGCCCATTTGATGTCCCATCAGTACGAAGGCCTGATGAAGAAGGCAAACCTAAAGGCGCCGGGCGCCGGCATGCTGCGCTGATCCAAGCGTTGGCCAATTGCCCTTCCGGCATCTAGCTGCTTTGCGACTCGAGAACAGGGTTTTCGAGTCGCTCTATTTTCAAGCGCCTAGGCGCTCGCACTGGGCGGGCCTTGCCCGTCCGGCGGCGCTCGAGTCTTAGGAGACAAACAATGAAAGTGCGTGCATCCGTCAAGAAAATGTGCAGAAACTGCCGAATCATCCGTCGCAATGGCTCTGTTCGAGTCATCTGCTCGGATCCGCGTCACAAGCAGCGCCAAGGCTGATCTCTGCTTGGTTGACCATTCGGATCAGTTTGGTATACTACGCGGTTTACCCGCTGAGCTTTTAGGATTAAGGGGTTCGTAAGCTATGGCCCGTATCGCCGGCGTCAATATCCCAGATAAAAAACACGCCGTGATCGCTCTGACCGCGATCTACGGCATCGGTCGCACCCGTGCGGGTCAGATTTGCGACGCGGCGGGCATTCCGCGCGAGACCAAAGTCCAGGCCCTCACCGAGGAAGAAGTCGAGAAGCTGCGTGCTGAAGTCGCGAGGTTCGCCGTCGAAGGTGACTTGCGTCGCGAGGTGTCGATGAACATCAAGCGGCTCATGGATCTCGGCTGCAATCGCGGGATTCGTCATCGTCGCGGCTTGCCGCTGCGTGGTCAGCGCACCCGAACCAACGCCCGGACCCGTAAGGGGCCGCGTCGCCCGATCAAACGCTAAGCGCCCGCGCGCTGCACACGAGCTGGATTAAGTCGAATGGCTAAACCGATTCGCAGTACGAAAAAGAAGGTCAAGAAGCAGGTCGCGGACGGGGTCGCTCACGTCCATGCCTCCTTCAACAACACCATCATCACGATTACCGACCGTCAAGGCAACGCCCTGGCGTGGGCGACCTCCGGCGGCTCCGGCTTCCGCGGCTCGCGCAAGAGCACGCCGTTCGCGGCTCAGGTGGCTGCGGATCGGGCTGGGCAGGCGGCGAAGGAATATGGTCTACGCAACCTGGATGTGAACGTGAAGGGGCCAGGTCCTGGCCGCGAATCGGCCGTGCGCGCGCTCAACAACGCCGGTTTCAAGATCACCAGCATCACCGACGTGACGCCAATCCCGCACAACGGCTGTCGTCCGCCCAAGAAGCGGCGCGTCTGACGTCTGACAGTTCAACAGGAAGAGACATGGCACGCTATACAGGCCCTACCTGCAAGCTGGCGCGACGCGAAGGCAGCGATCTTTCGCTCAAGAGCCGCGCTCGCGCCTTGGATACCAAGTGCAATCTAGAGAAGCAGCCCGGTCAGACGACCGACCGCCGCCGCCGCCTTTCCGACTATGGCGTGCAGCTGCGTGAGAAGCAGAAAGTGCGTCGCACCTATGGTGTGCTGGAGAAGCAGTTCCGCAACTACTATAAGCGGGCGGCCAAGACCAAGGGTGCGACCGGTGAGGTGCTTCTGCAGCTCCTCGAGCGCCGCCTGGACAATGTTGTCTACCGCATGGGCTTCGGCTCGACGCGCGCCGAGGCACGCCAGCTGGTCAGCCACAAGGGGGTCCTCGTCAACGGACGTATCGTCAACATCCCCTCCTACCAGGTGAGCGTTGATGATGAGGTCGAGGTCCGTGAGCCCGCGCGCAAGCAGGTTCGCGTTCAGAATGCCCTCGCGCTTGCCGACCAGTACGGCTTTCCCGATTGGGTCGAGGTCGACAGCAAGGGATTCAAGGGCGTCTTCAAACGCGTCCCGGACCGCTCAGACTTGCCGGCGGATATCAACGAGTCGTTGATCGTTGAGCTGTACTCCAAGTAAGGAGCTCCCAGAGAGGCACTGAATGACTGACGCTATTGGCGAATTTCTGAAACCGCGCATCGTTAAGGTCGATCTGGTCGATGGTAGCTCCTGCCACGCCAAGGTCTCGCTGGAGCCTCTGGAGCGCGGCTTCGGCCACACGCTTGGAAACGCGCTGCGGCGGATCTTGCTCTCTTCGATGGACGGTTGCGCCGTAACGGAAGTCGAGATTCAGGGCGTTCTGCACGAGTACACCACGCTGGAGGGTGTCCAGGAGGACGTGCTTGAGATCCTGTTGAATCTCAAGCAGCTCGCGATCTCGCTGAAAGGGAAGGACGAAGCGACCTTCACGCTGAGCAAGAGCGGTGCGGGGGCGGTGACTGCGGCGGATATCCAGATCGACCACACGGCAGAGATCGCGAATCCGGACCTGGTGATCGCCAATCTGACCGAGGGCGAGCTGAGCATGACGCTCACCGTGCGTCGAGGGCGTGGCTACGAGCCCGCGAGCCAGCGTGAGCTGGAGAGCGAGGACAGGCCGATCGGCAAGCTGCCCATCGATGCCTCCTTCAGCCCGGTCCGCCGGGTCGCGATCGAAGTGCAGTCCGCGCGCGTCGAGCAGCGCACCGATCTGGACCGCCTGGTGATCGACCTGGAGACGAATGGGACCATCGATCCCAAAGAGGCCATTCAGTGCTCGGCGACCATCTTGCGCGATCAGCTTTCGAGCTTCGTCGCGCTCGAGGGCACGGGTCCTGCGGAGAGTCAGGTTGCGGAGTCGCGTGACGAGTCACCTTATGACCCCATCCTGCTGCGCCCGGTGGATGACCTAGAGCTGACGGTCCGCTCTGCCAACTGCCTGAAGGCGGAGAATATCTATCTGATTGGCGACTTGATTCAGCGGACCGAGGTCGAGCTGCTCAAGACGCCGAATCTCGGTAAGAAGTCGCTGACCGAGATCAAGGACGTGCTCGCAACCCGCGGCCTCTCGCTCGGCATGCGCCTCGAGAATTGGCCGCCCGAGAACATCGCCGAGCTCAGCGTTCGATAACTCTGGTCGCGGGTCGTCCCGCGATCCGACCCACGAATTTCAAGAACTAACGATTGATTCAGGATCAGGACCATGCGTCACCGCAAAGCCGGAAGGCACTTGAATCGTACCAGCTCTCACCGTGAGGCCATGTTCCGTAACATGGCCGCTTCTCTCTTTCGTCACGAGCTGATCAAGACCACACTGCCCAAGGCCAAGGAGCTGCGTCGCGTTGCCGAGCCCTTGATCACCATGGCCAAGTCCGATTCCGTGCACAAGCGGCGCGTCGCCTTCGCGCGTCTGCGCGATAAGGAGGCCGTCGGCAAGCTCTTCGCCGAGCTGGGGCCGCGCTATCAGAGCCGCCCCGGTGGCTATCTGCGCATCCTCAAGTGCGGTTATCGTCCAAGTGACGCCGCTCCCATGGCCTATGTCGAGCTCATCGACCGTCCGATCGTCGAGGCCGTTGTCGAGGTCGATGAGGACTGACTGCGACATGTGAATGCGGTGACGCTGAAGAGCCGGGCACAAGCCCGGCTTTTTTGTGTCTGATCGAATTGTGGTCCGGGTAGGCAGGAGGGCAGATGAGTCGAGCATCCATAGACCGAATCGCGGTCGTCACCGACTTTGGCGACGGCATCTATGTTGGCCAGATGCGCGCACGCCTTCAGGTCTTGGCGCCGGCCGTCGCGCAGATCGACCTGGTCCAGGATTTGCCGCCGTTCCGGCCCGATCTGGCCGCCTACCTGCTCCCTGCGCTCGCAGGCGACATGCCGGAGCGAACACTCTATCTTTGCGTCGTCGATCCGGGGGTGGGGGGGCAGCGCGATGCCTTGTTGGCGCGGGTCGATGACGACTGGCTGCTGGGGCCTGACAACGGCCTCTTCGCGCCCATGGTTGCGCGCTCGAGGTCTGCGCGCGTCTGGCGCATCGGCTGGCGGCCGCCGACCCCGTCCGCGAGCTTTCACGGGCGCGACTGGTTCGCGCCTGCTGCCGCGCGGCTCTGCCGCGGAGAGGGGCTCGGGCTCGCCGAAGTGGCTCCAAGCCAGATGGTCGGCGCGGATTGGCCCGCGGATCTCGAGCGGGTGGTCTATGTCGATCGGTTCGGGAACTGTCTCAGCGGCATACGCGCGCCGGACTCTCCCCATGGCTATCGATTGCCCCTGGGCGCGCATCTGCTGAGGTTTGCGAGGACCTTCTGCGAGGTCGCGCAGGGAGAGGCATTTTGGTATGAGAACGCCCTGGGGCTGGTGGAGGTCGCCGTCAATCAGGGGCGTGCGGATGCCTCGCTCGGGCTGGCTCCGGGTGAGCGTATCGGTCCCCTGGTGCCTGAGGACGGCTGAGCTGGGACTGGGATCGGCCGCTGGCATGTCTCTGAATGCGGTGATGGATAGAGAGCCGTGATGGGCAGGGCGCCATTACTGGATCACAAGCTGCGCAACAATCTCCAGAGCCTGGGCCTCTTGGCGACCTTGGGGCTGCTGCTCGGCTGCTTGGCCTGGATACTTGGTGGCGCCTCATTCGCATGGATGATCCTGGTCGGCATGCTGCTGCTCTATGCCATCAATCCGGCGGGCTCGCCACGCTTGGTGCTGTCGCTCTACCGTGCCCGTCCGATTCGCTACGATGAGGCGCCGAAGCTCTACGCCATTCTTGCCGAGCTTGCCCTGCGCGCCGGCATCGACAGCCTGCCGAGGCTCTATTACCTGCCGACGTCGGTGATGACGGCCTTCACGACGGGGTCGCGTGACCAAGCGGCCATCGCGCTATCGGATGGCGTGTTGCGGCGCTTGGATTTGCGCGAGGTCGCCGCCGTGCTCGCCCATGAGCTCAGCCACGTAGCCAATGAGGACATTCGTGTCATGTCGTTCGCCGATCTGGTGAGCCGACTGACCGGGCTCTTGAGCCTCGCCGGCCAGGTGCTGCTGATCGTCAGCATCCCCCTGGTCCTGCTTGGCGCCGGGCTGCCGCCGCTGATTCCGCTAGTGCTCCTGCTGGCGGCCCCCTGGATCAGCGCCTTGGTCCAGTTGGCCCTCTCGCGCAGTCGCGAGCTCGAGGCCGATCGCAGCGCCGTGGAGCTCACCTGCGATCCCGAGGGGCTGGCCTCGGCGCTGATCAAGCTGGAAAGGATGCAAGGGGCCTTTTGGGAGCAGATCGTCATGCCGGGAAGGCGCAATCCAAACCCTTCTTTGCTGCGCACGCATCCGCCGACCGAGGAGCGGCTGAGGCAGCTAATGGAGCTCGTGCCAGGTCGCGGGCGGGCGACCTTGCAGATGCCCTGGTCGATGATCGGCATGCATCATCCCCTGGACTATCCCGGGCTTGTGCCTCGACGACGGCCACGCTGGCGGGCCAGTGGTCTCTGGTACTGAGCCGCGAATCGCCCGCTCGGTTGCGGCTTCTAAAGGGGCGCCCCGAGGAGGACAATGGTCGTGCTCGGTGATGGCCGCTGGCGGTGCATGACCTCTGCCACCGGCGCGCGATCTGACAAGATTCTCGATCGACTGAGGAGACAGCAATCATGGCCAATTTCGGCGACCTACTTGGGGCGTTCTTGCAGGGCAACGTCGGGCAATCCGGTCAGGCCCGTATGGGGAATGCATTCCAGGATCTGCAGGCGAATCTCGGTGAGATGCTAGGCGGTCAAGGCGGTGCGGGCGGACTCTTGGATGGAATCATGGGGGCGGCAAAGGACCAGCTCCGCAACGCCGGCGACAGTCCATTGCACGCGGGCGGGCTGGGTGCTGTCCTGGGGTCGGTGCTCGGCGGTGGCGGCGACTCGGTGAAGGGTGCGGTGACGGGAGGTGCCCTGGCCATGCTTGCGGGCGTTGCCTTCAAGGCGCTGACCAGCGCCGGGCAGGGGCAGGGCGGCGAGGGCGCCCAAGCACCGTTCAGTGGCGGTCGACTCCCGTTAGGCCTTCAGGCGCCGGAGACGGAGGCCGAGGCGCAGGTTCTCGAGACCAAGGCCCGGCTCATCCTCAAGGGGATGATCAGTATTGCGAAATCGGACGGCGAGGTGAGTGTCGACGAGGTCCAGCGGATTGCCGGCAAGGCCGAGTCCTATGGCATGGGCAAGGAAGAAGAGGCCTGGCTGATGGCCCAGTTTCGCGAGCCGCTCGATCTCGACGCCTTCGTTGCCGAGATCCCGAATCAGGAGGTCGCCGCCGAGGTCTATGCGGCATCCTTGCTCGCCGTCGAGGTCGATACGGATGCCGAGCGCGACTATCTCCGTCAGCTTGCCGAGAAGACGGGGCTCCACCCAATGGTCGTGCAGCACATCCGGGCTTCCATGGGCCTGGCTGACTGATCGCAATCCGGATCTCCAGCTGGGCCAAGGCTGCTTTGGTGGGTTTGTCCTGGAATCGCCAATTCGAGCCACAAAGGCGCAAAGGGCAGGAAGAAGCGCGATGCTTTAGACGATGTGCGTCGCTCACCTGCTCGGTGAGCAGCATCCGCTGCGGATTGAAATTCTTTGCGCACTTCGGTGTGCCAGGAGAAACCTGGCCAGTCTAGCAGCCTGCGAGGTGGCTGCCATGTGAACTGCTGATGAGACATGTAGCTGCG
>NZ_JAAIJQ010000103.1 GCF_010820565.1 Thiorhodococcus minor
TGCTGCTGACGTTGGAGAATTGCCGCGCGAGCGTCGCCGAGCTGGTCGACGCCATCGGACAGCTGGATCAATGGGTCTCGAATGACCATGATGCACTGCTTGCGGAGTGACTGCGGGGTGGCCGGATTTGTGGGGATACCTCAGGGACGTACCACCATTCTTCGCGTGATCTCAGCCCAAATCCCAGCGGCTCGACAGGCGCATCGAAGCCGGCGAATCGCCCGATACCGGCGTCGCGCATGACGACGCAGGCAAAGGCGTTTTTGGGCAGCATGGCGCCGATGGCGGATTTGGTGTGGTAGATAACGCGATACGTTACATGCCAGTGATGCGCTCGAAGCCGTCGCTTTTCGCCGCTTTCTTGTCGAAGGTGAGTACGGTTTCGCAGCCGGCGAGGCGCGCACTCTGGTCGATGAGCAAGTCCGGCAGGTCGATGGTGTTGGCGGTGGCACGTGACAGCATCCTTTGCACGGCACTGCGGTGCTCGAACTGCAAGACGGGCAGCAATAACAGATCGCCCAAGACATCGATTAATTCAGCGCGCTGGATCTTATAGGCCGATTCGAGAACCCAGATCGTTTCGAGCAACACCAGCAGTGCACGAAAAGGCTTGCGCGTTGCTTGTCGGCACTGGAAAAAATGCCGCGGACTATCTGGGCCTGCGCTGGACCGTCATTGACCGAGAAGCGCACCAGCACGTTGGTATCGATGGCCTTCATGCGTCGCTCTGGGTGACCCGATGCCGGATAGCGGCATCCATGTCTTCTGGCGAGAGCGCCTGTTGCCCGTGCTTGTGGAGGCGTCCGAAGAGCTCATCCACACGTCGCGTGACTGGCCGCAACAGCACTTTCCCCTGTTCGGTCAGCTTAAAGTCGATCCGGTCTCCGCTGTGCAGCAACAACTCTTGACGAATCTCCTTGGGAATGGTGATTTGCCCTTTGCTGGTGATCGTTGCCACGGCCATACGCACTCCCCTTACTTTTTGACTACACCTTACTTGATGGTGAGGGGCCGCGGGTCGACCGTCAATCGCAGTTACGACGCTTCTCCCTCGCTCCCACACTCCAGCGTGTGAGCAAGTGGTGACGTGCCAGCGTCGCTTCGCCGACAGGGCGTCGATCATCGCTTGGCTCGGCGTCCCGCTGCAAGCTGGACAAGCGACGCGCAGGCCACCAAGGCTGGCGCGGGATTCGGTGGACTTCGCTCTCGCTCGTCCACCCTACCGGTCCAACTGACGATCGAGGCCGCCGACAGGCACCACTGGAGCGGTGCGAGGGCATTCCCACGCAGGATGTCAAAACCCTCTTCGGCTAGGAAGACCACAGCGACCTGCTCATCGACCTCCTCAGTACCCTGCTCGGCGAGGAGCTGAGCGCACCCGTCACGGCCGTCGATATGTCGATGAAGGTTTGCATGATGGAGTCTCCACTCGGGCGTTCTTCGAGCAGGGTGCGTACGTCGGCTTCGGCGACCCGGCGCGTGCCTTGGACATACTGGCGCAGCAGTGATTCCAGGATGTCCAAGGCGCCTGGCTGGTCGATGACCTGCTCGATCAGGGCGAGGCGCTCGCGCAGGCGCTCGATGGGTTGCTCATCATAAGATGTGCCCAAGGGCCAGCAGGACCAGCCGGGTGAGCACCGCGCCTTTGATCGCGGCGCTGGTGCGCACTGAGCTCGTCTCGGGAGGCAGCGCGGTGCGGGAGAGCCAACCCACAAGGCCAGGGTGGAACGGTCTTCAAGCGTGGCCCCGGCGGCAGCGACTCGCGCGGCGGAGGAAGGCAATCTTTTCGAATGGTCAACTGCGCCGTCTTAAAGCGCTTGGGCGGGCCCGCACGCTTGCCACCACCGCCACGCCTGATTGAGAAATCAGCACTCGACTGCGCAGCGCATTGAAATACTTGGCACGCTTCTTAGCCTCAGCAGGTCGCAAGCAATTCTCGAGCTTGATAACGGAGACTGCCGAGCCCAGGCATCGATCCAGCATGATAGGGATTCGCATTTCGATTATCATTCCCATATAGACCCGAGACCGGGCTCGCGCCCAGGCCTTGCGACGGCGTCCCCACCCAAGGGCAGACTGTCGCGCGGGGCGCTTTGGACGACATCCCAGGTCCGAGCCCGGCGTTCCACCGAACCCCAAGTCTCAAGAGAGGAGTCCAAGTATCGTGCGCTCGAAATCCAAGATCTTCGCCGTTCTCGCGCTGCTCGCGGCGCTGCTCCCAGCCGCGGGGGCCTTCGCGGACGAGGTGAACATCTATTCCTCGCGCAAGGAGGCGCTCATCAAGCCGCTGCTCGATCGCTTCACCGAGCAGACGGGAATCGCCGTCAACCTGGTCACGGGAAAGGACGGCGCGCTGCTCCAGCGCCTCAAGAGCGAGGGCATGAATTCGCCAGCAGACCTGCTCATCACGGCCGACGCCGGAAACCTCTACCGCGCCAAGGCGGCGGGCGTTACTCAGCCCTTCGTCTCCGAGGCGCTGACCGCCAGCATCCCGGAGACCTATCGCGACCCTGAGGGGCATTGGGTGGGCCTGACCCTGCGCGCCCGCCCCATCCTCTATGCCAAGGACCGAGTGGACCAGAAGACGCTCTCGACCTACGAGGCCCTGGCCGATCCCGCCTTCAAGGGACGCATCTGCATTCGCTCCTCCGACAATATCTACAACCAATCCCTGGTCGCCTCGCTGATCGCGGCGGATGGGCTCGAGGCGACGGAGACCTGGGCCAAGGGCCTGGTCGCCAACCTGGCGCGCCCCCCGAAGGGCGGCGATCGCGACCAGATCAAGGCCGCCGCGGCCGGCGAGTGCGATCTCGCCGTCGCCAACACCTACTACCTCGCGGGCATGCTCAAGAGTCAGGACCCAGCCGAGCGCGCGGCCGCCGAGGCCGTGGCGGTCTTCTGGCCCAATCAGGACGGGCGTGGCACCCATGTGAACATCAGCGGGGCCGCGGTCACCGCTTCCGCGAAGCACAAGGAGGCGGCGGTCGCGCTGGTCGAGTTTCTCGCGACCCCGGAGGCCCAAGCCTGGTACGCGGAGGCGAATGGCGAGTACCCGGTAGGTGAGGGCGTCGCCCTCAGTCCCACGCTCGCCGGCTGGGGTCCCTTCAAGGCCGACGACCTCAACCTCGGCCGCTTGGGCGAGCTGAATGCCGAAGCCGTGCGGCTGATGGACCGCGCCGGATGGCGCTGAGGTCGGGCACTTGAGTCCACGCCCATGAGCAGCGCCACGGCGCCCGAAGCAGTACGGCCGGAGGCGACGCCATCCGCCAAGCCGAGCACGACCGGCAGCTCCCGCCGGTCCGAGGGCCGTCTCTGGTCGGCCGGCAGCGTCGGCCTGGCGCTGCTGATGGCCGTCCCCGTGCTGGTGATCCTGGGCTTCGTGCTGGTCCCCGCGGGCGACTCCTGGCGACATCTGGCCGCGACGGTGCTGCCGGGCTATGTCGCGAATTCGCTCCTGCTGATGCTCGGTGTCGCGCTCGGCACCCTCATCGGCGGCGTCGGCACGGCCTGGCTGACCAGCATGTGTCAGTTTCCGGGCCGTGGCCTGCTCGAATGGGCGCTCCTGCTGCCCATGGCGATGCCGGCCTACATCATCGCCTACACCTACACGGGGATGCTGGATTACGCCGGGCCGCTGCAGACCGCACTGCGCGCGCTGACGGGCTGGGGCTATGGCGACTACTGGATGCCAGAGGTCCGGTCGCTGGCGGGGGCCGCAGTCATGCTGTCGCTCGTCCTCTATCCCTACGTCTATCTGCTCACGCGTGCCGCCTTCCTCGGCCAGTCCATCTGCGTGCTGGACGTCAGCCGCACGCTCGGCAGCGGTCCCTGGCAATCCTTCTATCGGGTGGCGCTGCCCCTGGCCAGGCCGGCGATCGTCGCCGGCCTGTCCCTGGCGCTCATGGAGACCCTGGCGGACTATGGGACGGTCAAGTATTTCGGCGTCCAGACCTTCACCACCGGCATCTTTCGCACCTGGTACGGGCTGGGCGACACGGCGGGCGCAGCCCAGCTCTCCGCCTTGCTGCTCGGACTGGTCATCGTCCTCGTCGCCTTGGAGAAGGGCTCGCGCCGCCATGCCCGCTACCATCATACGAGTCAGCGTCATCAGGCGATCCGCCGTCATCGCCTGCATGGCTGGCGCGCGGCGCTGGCACTGACCTTCTGCGCACTGCCGGTGCTGCTCGGTTTCCTAATACCGGCGGGACAGCTCGGCATCTGGGCGTTGACCGTCGCCGAGGAGGCCTATGACGCGCGCTTCCTGAGGCTGACCCTGAACAGCCTGGGCCTCGCCGCCGCGGCCGCCCTGCTGGCGCTGGGCCTCGCGCTCCTGCTCGGTTACGCGAAACGGCTCCACCCAAGCCCTGCCGTGCTGGCCTCGGTGAGGCTCGCCGGGCTCGGCTACGCGCTGCCCGGAACCGTGATCGCCATCGGGGTCATCATCCCCTTCGCCTGGCTGGACAACAGCATCGACGCCTGGATGCGCGCCACCTTCGGGGTCTCGACCGGGCTGCTGCTCAGCGGCACCCTCGCTGCCCTCCTCTTCGCCTACCTGGTGCGTTTCCTCGCGGTCTCGCTCCAGACCGTCGAGGCGGGGCTCGGCAAGATCCGCCCTTCCACGGACGATGCCGCGCGGGCTCTCGGGCTGCGACCCGCGGGCGTCCTCTGGCGGGTTCATGTTCCGCTGCTGCGCGGCACCCTCTTGACGGCTGCCCTCCTGGTCTTTGTCGACGTCCTCAAGGAGCTGCCGGCGACCCTCATCCTGAGGCCGTTCAACTTCAACACGCTCGCCGTCCGCGCCTTCGAGCTGGCTTCCGACGAGCGCCTGGCCGACTCGGCCCCGGCCGCGCTCATGATCGTCGGCGCCGGACTCATCCCCGTCATCTTGCTCAGCAGATCCATTACCAGCTCACGCCATGTCCAAACGCCTTGAAGTCGAAGCCGTCCGCATCGCCTATGAGGGGCGGACCATCGTCCAGGAGACGACCTTCGCCCTGGACGAAGGGGTGATCGGCTGCCTCCTCGGGCCGAGCGGCTGCGGCAAGACGACCCTGCTGCGCGCCATCGCGGGCTTCGAGCCCATCACACAGGGCGAGATCCGACTGCACGGCCAGCGGGTCTCGACACCCGGCTGGACCCTGGCGCCCGAGCGCCGGCGGGTCGGCATGGTCTTCCAAGACTTCGCGCTCTTCCCACATCTGACGGTGGCGGACAATGTCGGCTTCGGGCTCAGGCAGCTCACGAGCCGAGAGCGCCGAGACCGCGTCGCCGCGCTGTTGCGACTCGTCGGCATGGAGCAGGCCAAGCGGCGCTATCCGCACGAGCTGTCCGGCGGCATGCAGCAGCGTGTCGCCCTGGCACGGGCCATGGCGCCAAGGCCGGAGATCCTGCTGCTGGACGAGCCCTTCTCGAGCATGGACGCCGCGCTGCGCGAGCAGCTGGCGCGTGAAGTGCGCGATGTCCTGGAGCGCGAAGGGGTCACCGCCCTCTTGGTTACCCATGACCAGCTCGAGGCCTTCGCCATGGCCGACCGCATCGGCGTCCTCAGTCAGGGCGAGATCCAGCAATGGGCCAGCGCCTTCGAGCTCTACCATCAGCCCGCCAACCGCCTGGTCGCCGACTTCATCGGGCAGGGCGCGTTCCTACCGGCCGAGCCCGTGGACGCGCACAGCGTGATGACCGAGCTCGGACGCCTCTCGAGCGCATCCGGCCATGACCTGAATCCAGGCACCCCCGCCGAGGCACTGATTCGACCCGACGACCTGGTAGACGACCCCGCAAGCCAGATTCGGGCGAGCGTCATCGAGCGCGCCTTCCGCGGCGCCGAGTACCTCTACCGGCTGAGGCTCCCAAGCGGCAGCGAGGTGCTCTGTCTCTTGCCCAGCCATCACCAATATGCGCCGGGCGCGGACATCGGACTGCGGCTCGAGGCCAAGCACCTGGTGGTCTTTGCGAGCCGCGACAGGGGCTGAGAAGACGACGGCAGGCCTGTATTCCAGCAATCTCCGAGCACGAAGGCGAATTCCGAGAATCCTCGTACCAGTCGCCTGCAAGCAAGTCGCCCGCAAGCGGGCTCCTACAAAGACGGCGCCGTAGGAGCCCGCTTGCGGGCGATCCTGGGGCGTAGGCGGAAAAATGACCGCCGGAGAGCATCCTGCCCTCATCCCGTCACGCATTTCCTGACTGTGAAAGGCTGGTAGGAAGATTTCGAGAAATCGGCTGAGGTGGCGGTGTCCGGCTCCGGCGCTGAGGAAGAGTCCGGACACCCCGGCGGGATACCGCGTGATTCCTGGTGTTGATCCCACGCCTCGCGGCAACGACCTAGCTCGCAACGGGTCGGCGCATGCACTCGGCCCAGCCAAGCCAGTCAACCGTGAGAACCGCGCAGCGGCGCACCCATACGAGGACTATCCTATGGATTATGCGACCTTCAAAGGCCTACAGGCCCTGCTCTTCTTCGGCAGCGCGATGGGATTTTGCATCTGGCAGCTCGCCGCGATCCGGCGTCTGAGGCAGGCGCCCTCGCCCTCAGCACAGGATGCCTCTCAGCAGCGGACGACGGCCCGCACCTCCGAGCAGGGCGAGTAGCGCGCTCCAGGCTGAGCTGTGATCTCATCTTGGAGATGGGCGGCATCAGAGCTGGGAGTGTCGGCCTCCAGGCCGACAGATGTTGACCTGGAGGTCAACACTCCCAGCAGAGCCCGTTCCCGCAGCGCAGGGAGGAACGCAATACTGGTCGAGCCCGGCCAGGCGTTGAAGATCTGAATCAGGAACGCTCAGATGGATCGTCGAGCCCTCATCAAATTGATCGGAGCCGGGGTCGTGACCGCGACCACCCGGCCGCTAGGCGCTGCAGCCCTCACCAGTCCGCGCTTGATCGCCAAGCCCATCCCGTCGACCGGCGAGCCCCTGACCGTGATCGGCATGGGCACCTGGCAGACCTTCAACGTGGGCAGCGACCAGCCGCTCAGAGACGCGCGCACCAGCGTGCTGCAGGCGTTCTTCGCCGCTGGAGGGCAGCTGGTCGACTCCTCTCCCATGTACGGCTCGTCTCAAGACGTCGTCGGCGATGCGCTCGACCGGCTCGGGCACCCGGAGCGGCTCTTCTCCGCCGACAAGGTTTGGACGCGCGACGGGGACGAGACCCGGGCGCAGACCACAGTCTCCGCCGCGAAATGGCGGATCGGCCGCTTCGACCTCATGCAGATCCACAACCTGCTGAGCTGGGAGGCCCACCTCGAAAGGCTCGCCGAGATGAAGGCGCAGGGCGAGGTGCGCTACATCGGCGTCACCACCTCGCACGGCCGGCGCCACCTGGAGCTGGAGCAGGTGATGCGCGGGAACGCCCTGGATTTCGTGCAGCTGACCTACAACCCCGCGGACCGCGAGGTCGAGGCCCGGCTCCTGCCGCTTGCCCGCGAGCACGGCATGGCCGTCATCGCCAACCGCCCCTTCCGTGGCGGCGGCCTGGTCGACCGCCTCCAGCGCCGTGGCGGCCCGCTGCCGGGCTGGGCCGGCGAGATCGGCTGCCACAACTGGCCGCAGCTGGTGCTCAAGTGGATCGTCTCCCACCCGGCGGTCACCTGCGCCATCCCGGCCACGAGCCGCGTCGATCACATGCGGGAGAACATGGGCGCCGCGGTCGGCGAGCTGCCCGACGAGGCGCTCCGGGCACGGATGCTCGAGGCCATCCAGACCGCCTAGCCCGCGTATGGGAGAGCTCGAGACCTATGCGCTGATCGACTTCATCCCCTTCGAGGCCGAGGCCTACTTTCGCCTCTTCGCCCGACAGAACCTAAGCATCTGGCCCTCGCAGCTCCTGACGCTGCCGCTCGGGCTGCTCGCGCTCTGGCTTGCCTGGCGCGGTCGAGCCCGCCCGCTCGGCATCCTGCTCGGCCTGTGCTGGATCTGGGTCGGGATCAGCTTTCACTTGAGGCTCTATGCCGAGCTGAGCTGGGCGGCCACCTATGTGGGCTGGGCCTTCATCGTCGCGGGGCTCTTGCTCATGGCGCTCGCCCTGCCGATCGGCGCCCGGACGGCCCGGACCTCAGGGCTCGGGACGAAGTTTCTGGGCGGAATCGGGCTGGGGCTATCGGGCCTGGCGCTCTACCCACTGATGCCACTGGTCACGCAGCTGTCCTGGCAAGAAGCCCAAGTCTTCGGCGTCGCCCCGGATGCGACGACGCTGGTCACGCTCGGATGTCTGCTGATGACAGGCCGGCCGACCTGGCCGCTCGCCATCCTTCCCTTGGCGTGGTGCTGCGCCAGCGGTGCGACCTGGCTCGCGCTCGGCTGGATGCCTGGCTTGCTGCTGCCGGTCGGGGGATTGATCTTCATCGCCCTCGCGCTCTGGCCCAGCTTCGAACGGCCTGCGCCAGCGCGCAGCGTCAGCGAGCTTGAACCGAGCGCCAGGCGCGGTGAAACCTGCTTCTTGGACCGCACCTTGACTCGACCCGATACCGCCGGAGCCCGCCATGAGCCTGAATCCTAACGCCGCCCTCCTTCCACTGATCGCCGTCCTCCTCGTCACGCCCCAGCTCGCCTCATCCGAAGCCAAGGTGGTGGAGACAGCCTATGGCGAGCCCAAGGTCGTCATGGACTTCTACCTGGACGATCCCGTCAAGATCAATTCGGCGCTCTACTGGATTCGCTCCCTCATGAATCCGCTCATGGAGGCGCCCTACGACTACGCGCCCGAATTCATGGACATCCTGGTGGTCATCCACGGCACCGAGGTGGTCGCGACGGTGAAGCACAACTACGAGAAGTACAGGGACGCCGTGGAGCGCATGAAGTACTACGCCTCACTCGGGGTGAAGTTCAAGGTCTGCGGCATCGCCGCGCGGGACTATGGCTACCAGACCAAGGACTTCTACGACTTCATCGAGATCGTCCCCTCCGCCATCACCGAGCTCGCCCACTGGCAGCTCCAGGGCTATGCCCTGATCACGCCCAAGATCATGATCAAGCAGCACGCCATCGAGGACATCCGTTAGAGGCGCGGGCCTTGCTCATCAGTCGGGAGGGTGGACGAGCACGAGAGACTGTGAGAGTAATCCAAGCGCACCGCGCAGATCGCAGATTGCTGTAGGTTGGGCCGACGCAGGGGGGCCGACAATCAAAGCGTTAGGCTAGCCGCCATGTTGGGCTTCGTACCTCAGCCCAACCTACGCAGAATTTCTTCACAGTCTCACGAGCGAAGTCCACAGAATCCCGCGCCGGCCCGGTGGACTGCGCTGCGCTTGTCCAAGGGAGACAACTGGCCGACACCATGATCGCCGCCGAGGCGCGCCCAAGCGTCCAGGTCGGCACTCGGCCGGGTCGGGCGATCCTCGCATGCCCTTCGGGAGCCGGATCCTGCATACTTCCGGGTCAACCAAGAACAGGCTCCGGGACGGACCGGACGTTCATAGACGAGACCCAGAATGGCGAAACAGTACCCACTGATCCTGGTCGATGCCTCCGGCTACCTCTTCCGTGCCTACCATGCCCTGCCCAAGCTGACCAACTCCAAGGGCGAGCCGACCGGTGCCCTGGTGGGCGTGCTCAACATGCTGCGCAAGCTCATCGAGGAGCACCGGCCGGAGTACATCGGCGTAGTCTTCGACGCCTCCGGCAAGAGCTTCCGCAACGACCTCTACGCCGACTACAAGGCCAACCGCCCGGAGATGCCGGACGACCTGCGCCAGCAGATCCAGCCGTTGCAGGACATCATCAAGGCCATGGGTCTACCCCTCTTGGTCGTGCCGGAGGTCGAGGCGGACGACGTCATCGGGACCCTGGCCACCCAAGCGGCCGAGCAGGGCATGGCGACGCTCATCTCGACCGGCGACAAGGACATGGCCCAGCTGGTCGACGCGCACGTCACCCTGGTCAACACCATGAGCGACACCCTGCTCGACCCCGTAGGCGTCAAGGAGAAGTTTGGGGTCCCGCCGGAGCGCATCGTCGACTATCTCAGCCTCATGGGGGACAGCGTCGACAACATCCCCGGCGTACCCAAGTGCGGCCCCAAGACGGCGGCCAAGTGGATCCATGAGCATGGAGATCTCGATGGGGTTATCGCCAATGCCGAGAGCATCAAGGGCAAGGTGGGCGAGAACCTGCGCGCCATGCTGGACCAGCTGCCGCTCTCGCGCGCGCTGACGACCATCAAGCGCGATGTCGCGCTGGACCTGACCCCCACGGATCTGAAGCCGGCCTCGGCGGACGTGGAGACCCTGCGGACCTGGTACCAGCGGATCGAATCGCGCCGGCTGCTGGGCACCCTGGAGGGCGGCACGGCAGAGGGCTCCGCGCCCGGCGGCACCGATGCGGCCGCGCCAGCGCAGACCGCCTACGACCTCGTCCTCACCCAAGACGCCTTCGACCTCTGGGTCGCGCGCATCGAGGCCGCCGAGCTCTTCGCCTTCGACACCGAGACCACGGATCTCGACTACATGCGCGCCGAGCTGGTGGGCCTGTCGTTCGCCATCGAGCCCGGCGCGGCCGCCTATGTCCCCGTGGCACACAGCTATCCAGGCGCGCCGGACCAGCTCGACCGCGACCAGGTGCTGGCGCGGCTCAAGCCACTGCTGGAGGACCCCGACAAGGCCAAGGTGGGCCAGAACCTCAAGTACGACATGAGCGTCCTGGCGCGCTACGGCATCGCCATGCGCGGCGTGGATCACGACACCATGCTCGAGAGCTATGTGCTCGACAGCACGGCGACCCGGCACGACATGGACTCGCTCGCCAAGCGCTACCTGGACCATGACACCGTCCACTTCGAGGACATCGCCGGCAAGGGCGTCAAGCAGCTGACCTTCGACCAGATCGCGCTGGACCAGGCGGGTCACTACGCGGCCGAGGACGCGGACGTCACCCTGCGGCTGCACCGCCACCTGTGGCCGAAGCTGGAGGCGACGCCATCCCTCGCCGGCCTCTACCAAGGGATCGAGATCCCCCTGGTCGGCATCCTCTCGCGCATGGAGCGCACCGGCGTGCGCATCGACAGCGATCAGCTGGCCCAGCAGAGCCAGGAGCTGGCGGAGCGCATCCTAGAGCTGGAGACCCAGGCCTACGTGGTCGCCGGCCGGCGCTTCAACATGGGCTCGCCCAAGCAGATCGGGGCCATCTTCTTCGAGGAGCTGGGCCTGCCCGTCATCGCCAAGACCCCCAAGGGCGCGCCCTCAACCTCGGAGGACGTGCTCGAGCAGCTGGCCGCGCAGGGCCATGACCTGCCGGAGATCATCCTCAAGTACCGGGGGCTCTCCAAGCTCAAGTCGACCTACACGGACAAGCTGCGGCAGATGATCAATCCCGAGACCGGCCGCGTGCACACCTCCTATCATCAGGCCGTCGCGGCCACCGGACGCCTGTCCTCCAGCGACCCCAACCTGCAGAACATCCCCATCCGGACCGAGGAAGGACGGCGCATCCGCCGCGCCTTCGTCGCCGAGCCGGGCTACCGCGTGGTGGCCGCGGACTATTCGCAGATCGAGCTACGCATCATGGCCCACCTCTCCGGCGACCAGCGCCTGCTCGACGCCTTCGCGAGCGGTCAGGACATCCACCGCGCCACCGCCGCCGAGATCCTCGGCCTGCCGCCGGAGGAGGTCAGCAGCGAGCAGCGCCGCTCCGCCAAGGCCATCAACTTCGGGCTCATCTATGGCATGTCGGCCTTCGGACTGGCGCGCCAGCTCGGCATCGCGCGCGGCGAGGCCCAGGAGTACGTCGACCGCTACTTCCACCGCTATCCGGGCGTCAAGGACTTCATGGAGCGCACCCGGGCACAGGCGCACGACGACAAGTACGTGGAGACGCTCTTCGGCCGCCGGCTCTACCTCGCCGACATCAACCACAGCAACCAAGGCCGGCGGGCCGCCGCCGAGCGAACCGCCATCAACGCCCCCATGCAGGGCACGGCCGCGGACATCATCAAGCGCGCCATGATCGCCGTGGATCAATGGCTCCAGTCAGAGAATCCGCCGGTGCGCATGATCATGCAGGTGCACGACGAGCTGGTCTTCGAGGTCGCGGAGGATGCGCTCGAAGACGCCAGCGCCCGGATTCGCAACGCCATGGAAGGCGCGGCCGAGCTCGCCGTCCCCCTGCTCGTCGACATCGGCGTCGGCGAGAACTGGGATGCAGCGCACTGATTTGGTAAGGAACTAAGCTAAATTCTTAAAGTCAGAGAAACTGAGCGAAACGGGGCTGTCCATCTTCCCCCTGGATGACAGTCCCAAGCCCCGGTAGCCCCAAGCCGGGGAAGCGTTCCCCCGAGGTCCCTACCCCCGGACCTCGGGGGTTTCTTTTTTCAGCCTCCAGCCTCCAGCCTCCAGCCTCCAGCCTCCAGCCTCCAGCCTCCAGGGCTTCGACGTCTGGACGCGCTTTCAGTGCATGCCTGGCAGCTCACGTGCTCTCAGCCCGATGCCGAGGCGAGGGCGCGCCGCTCCGAGCCGAGCAGACGTGTGAAGCTGTCGATCGGAATCGGCCTGCTGTAGAGGAAGCCTTGCGCGAGGTCGCAGCCGGCTTGACGCAGGAAGTCCGCCTGCTCCGGCCGCTCCACTCCCTCGGCCAGTACCGTGAGTCCCAGCCCTTGCCCCATGGCGATGATGGCCCGAGTCAGCTCGGCGTCTGCCTGGGTCTCCAGGACACCTGCGATGAAGCTGCGGTCGATCTTGAGCACCCGGAAGGGAAAGCGCCTGAGGTAGCTGAGCGCGGAGTAGCCGGTACCGAAGTCGTCGAGCGAGAGATGCACCCCCATCCCATCCAAGGTGGCGAGCAGCTCGGCGATATCCGCGCGATCCTCCAGGAGAACGCCTTCCGTGATCTCGAGCTCGAGCAGGGTCGGCGCCAGCTCGGAGAGCGCGAGGGCATGCTCGATGCACTCCAGGAACTCATGAGGCGATTGCAGCTGAAGGGACGAGACGTTGACGGCGACCCGGCAGGGCGCGGTCGATTGCCAAGCCGCTGCGCTCAGGCAGGCAGTCCGCAGAATCCAGGCGCCCAGTTTGCGGATCAAGCCCGCCTCCTCGGCGATGGGGATGAACCGCGCCGGCGACACGGGTCCGAGCTCGGCACTGGTCCAGCGCAGCAGGGCCTCCGCCGCGACGGGCTGCCCGCTGCGCAGATCGATGAGAGGCTGGAAGAGCAGCTGCAGCTCGTCCCGATCGGCGGCCGTGCGCAGCAAGCTCGCGATCTCGAGACTTTCCTTGGCGCGCTGGTCGAGCCCTTGCTTGTAGCTGCAGACGACGCCCTGCCCGGAGGACTTGGCCTGCTTCATGGCGAGGTCCGCATGCTTGAGCAGCTCTTCCGCCGTATTCAAATCGCGCACGCCGACCGCGCAGCCGACGCAGGCGGTCAGAAAGATCTCGCGATCCTCGACCAGGAAAGGCCGATCCAGGGTTTGCAGGACGCGCTGGGCGAGCAGCTCGATCTCGCCCACGTCGGCGAGATCGGGAAAGATGAGCAGGAATTCGTCCGCGGCGAGCCGAGCCAGGGTGTCGGCATCGGCGAGCAGCGGCTTGATCCGCTCGGCGACCTGCTTCAGGACAGCGTCCCCGGCGGCATGTCCCAGGCTGTCGTTGATGCGCTTGAAATGGTCCAAGTCGAGATAGAGCAGGACGACGCTCTGCCCCTGGCGCAAGGCACGCCTGAGCGCCTGGCTCAAGCGATCGAGCGCCAGGGCGCGGTTCGGCAGTCCGGTCAGGGCGTCATAATTCGTCTGGTACATGAGAAGACGCTCGGACTCCTCGCGGCGCTCGATCTCGCGCAGCAGCCGCGCATTGTGGCGGCTCAGCCGCAGCCGCTGCTGCCGCTCGACCTCCATGCGCGTATAGAGCACCAGATTCTGGGAGTGGAAGCGCAGGATCAGGACGCCACCGATCAGGAGGGCGATCGCCATGCCGACGAATCCCGCGAGGAGCCAGCCCGACGTCAAGATCCGGCTCTCGGTCCCAGCGGGCATGAGATCGACGAGCTGAAAAGGCGCCCCCTGCACCAGCACCCGCTGACGCTCGAGCGCCTGCTCCTCCGACGACAAGACCTGCCCAAGCGGGAGGGCGTGGTAGCGACGGCCTTCCGCTGCGCCCGGGTCGAGTCCGAGCAGCGCGGAGAGCGCGGCCTGCTCGTCGATCCAGGCCACCAGGGTGCCGCGCGTCCTGCCCTTGATGACGACGGGCGCCTGGACCAAGACATCGCCGCGATGCCCAGGGGCCGCTGCGAGCACCTGGATCTCGGCTGAGTCGCCCGGGCTCCGCGCCAGCGCTTCGAGCCCACCCGGCCGCCCCTCGGCCGTGTCGACGAGGGTCGCGCCGTCCGCGTCCAGGAGCGCGATGCGCCTGTAGACGGGACGGCCCTCGACGCGGCGGTCATCGATCAGCCTCAGAGCCGCGTCGCGAGCCCCGAGCAGGCTCGCGCGCAGCCCGTACTCCATGGACATCCCGAGATCGCGATTGGCGAAAAAGGTCGTCATCAAGCGGCTGCGCGCCAGATTCGCCAGGTCGGTCCGACGCTCGGCGTAGAAATAGCCGAGTGCAGTCGCGCGCAGCTCCAGCTCGAGGGTCTGGCGCGCCTCGGCGGATGCGATGAGCTGACGCTGGGCGAGATAGGTCGTACCGAGCAGGATCGCGACATAGACGCAGAGCGCCAGCCCGCCCAGCACCAGCAATGCGCGACGCCGCAGACCCCGCGCCTTGGCCTTGGCGTAATCGTCGTAAGAAAGGTCTGGCAGCTGGCTACTCAAAGAAATCCCCGTAGTAGCGGAAGACTGCCGGATAGTACTCGCGCACCATCTCTCGATAGCGGCCGCTAAGTTTCAGATCGGCGAAATAGGCATTGAAGGCCTCGCGCAAGCGCGGGGCGTCCTTGGGGAAGGCCGGTGCCATGAACTGACGCCCGGAGATGGGACCGATGACCTTGATCCGTCCCGGCCACCGCTCGAGCGCGATCAGGGCATCGGGCACATCCAGCATGGTGGCCTCGGCATCCGCATTGAGGATGGCGGGCACCAGCTCGTTGAGCTTGCGCTCGGGCGGCTGCAAGCGGATATCGGCGCCCGTCGCCGACATCCGATAGAGCTGAGGATCCAGGCAGGTATTCGGCACCGCGAGCAGGGTCCGCCCCGGTAGGAGGGTCCGAACCTGCTGAATGTCCGACTGCAAGCGCCCCGTGGGCCTGATGGGACTCATCGTCGAATCCGCTCGCGCCACCAGCCAGACACCGGTCGGAAAGGTGGGTATCCCGAAGTCGACCACCTGGCGACGCCAGTCGAGCATCGTCATCCCGCTCGCGATGAGGTCCCCGCGCACCTGGGCCTCGCCCAGCCAGGCGACGCCGTCGTCCGAGCGCGCCGCGTTGCGGCCGGTCAAGTCGCCGAAGACCGTCGCCCAGGTCGAGGGTACGAAGGCGTACTCGAGCCCCAGGAACTGCGCGAAGCCTTCGATGACCTCGAGATCGAGGCCGCCACCGGCGCCGGTCACGAAATTGGCGTAGGGAATACCGAGGTGACGCAAGACGCCGTCGGCGCGGATCTCCGGGAGATCTCGGGCGGAGGCTCCGATCGAGACCAGCAAGCAGCAAAGTAAGGGGAGCAAACGCGGCATGCGGATCTCCTTGTCACATCCAAAACGACAGCATGTCTCGGGAATGCCGAGCCGATGCCGCCCTGAGGCCAGCATCGGCTCGCGACCCAAAGTCCTGCACAGGTCGCCCGTCGTCTCACAGTCGAAGCGCTCGGGAGGCAAGCAGCCCACAAGCGGAAGCACCCAACACCGCCGGCTGTGCCGCCAACATTTTGTCACAAGATAGCAGCCGAGCAGAGGCGTCGTACGCCTCTGCGGCGCTCAAGCCGATAGAGATGCTCTCGGTCAAGCCAACTTGCGCGTCAGCCTGCATGCTATTCGCTAGCTCGTCCGTCTTGCTGTGATGGAGTCCTCGGGCTCTCCTGAAACCGCGGCGCGTTGCGAGCCCGGCCATCTTCGGCGTATAAGCAAAGCATTGAGAACTTCGATCGCCTTGGCGCGCCATGGTCCACCGGGCTCGCCATGCCTGCCCCGAGGAGGCGCCCTGTCGGTGAGTCCAGCCAAGATCAAAGACACCCCCACAACCGCACCGCAGGCGCAAGCCGCAACGCCAGCCAAGCGCCGCTTCAGTCTCGACCGGCTGGTGATCCTCGACGCCGACGGAACCACCGTCGACGCCTTCGCAGCCATCGCGGACACATTTTCCCACCATGGCATGCAGCTCGGCGAGCTCGCCAAGTTCCAGAAACGCCGCCATCTATTCAAGTACCTGGGGGGCGTCAAGGAGATCCCGAACAACCTCCGCAAACAGCTCGGCAAGCAACAGCGCAAGGCGCTCATCGAGACGCTCACCCAGGTCTACCGCGAGGAGGCCCGTCTCTTTCCGGGCATCGCGGAGCTAGTTCAGGCATTGATCGCGGCGCCCCGGGTTAGGGTCGGGATGGTGACCCGCAACATCACCCACCAGCCGGTCGAGACCCTGCGCAGTCTCTTCAAACGGCATGGTATCGATACCGGCGAGCTCGACTTCGTCATCCACGTCCCGCTAAGGCGGGAAAAGACCGAGCACTTCCGCGCCACGCGCGAGCACTTCGAGATCAGCCCCGCCTGGTCCTACGTCTGCGGCGACGAGCGCAAGGACTTCCGCGCCGCGATCGGCGCGGGCATGCACCCCTTCATGGTCTCCTACGGCTTCGAAGACCATCGGCACCTGATGGAGAAGGCCGGCGTACCGGAAGAGCTCATCTCAGACACGCCACAGGAGCTGGCCGCCCGCCTGCTTCACGCGCTCGATCTCGACGCTTGAGTCGCATGCCGCCCCAAGTCCCCCGCAAGCGGGCGGCTACGGCGCCGGGGTGGTATGGGCCCCCGTGGGGGGGGCTCCGCCGGTTTGAGGGGGCCCCACAGGGGTGGGGAAACCCTCTATAGGA
>NZ_JAAIJQ010000104.1 GCF_010820565.1 Thiorhodococcus minor
AATTTATTCGGCCCTACCTAGCTCGCCGCGGGCGGGCCGTTCGCCCGTGTGTGGGGGCTTTTACAATCTATGCCCCCCGCCGCGCTGGGGGGGGGCGGGGCGCCGCGCCGCTAGGGGGCGCCGGGCGCGGGGGGGCGCCGCTCCCACATGGCACGGCCTGACTGACGCGCGATGCCCATCCAACCGACTGGTCGATCCGATGATCAAGGCCGAGTCTGTGTGTTGGACCCGCCTCCGCCCAAGGCGCCAACCCGGCGGCCATGTCGCCATTCGATCCCCGAGTCCCCGCGTCGCGGCCACCGTTCGAGCAGCCAGAAGGGAGCACAGAAGACGTGCTACGAGCGATCTTCGAAGACAAGCAGGCCGAGACGCAAAAGGCCGCCGGGCAGCCAAACTCGCCGCAGCAGTCGGCGCCGCAGCGCGACGTAGTGCCGGGCTCCGCTCGCGAGTAAAGGGCTGATTCCCCCTTGCCGCTGGCCATAGGGCAGCAGCGGCCATGCCAAGTGCGCCCAATCGCTCGCCAGGGCGCATGAAACCGGACTTCGACACAACAGGGTGGCCTGAGGAAAAGGCTCAAAGGCTGCTTGTACCATGCTAAGAGCGAACAGAATACAAAGAAGTGTTGGTGATCTTCATGCGGCGATCCTCTCGCGTTGGAGCTGATCCATGACCACCCGTAACCTCTGGCGGATGTCGTCGGCCGGATCCCTCGAACGGCTGGAGAGGCGAACTGAGGAGCTTCCCCCACCCAGGGCCGGGGAAGCGCGCGTGAGGGTCCAGGCCATTGGCCTCAACTTCGCCGACATCTTCGCCTGCCTGGGTCTCTACTCGGCGACGCCGCGGGGCACCTTCGTGCCGGGTCTCGAATGCGCGGGGGTCGTCGAAGCGATCGGCCCGCCCCGTGAAGACGAGGGCTCCAGCGGGAGCGCCCTGTCTCCCGGCGAACCTGTCATGGTGCTCACGCGCTTCGGTGCATACGCGACGGCGCTGAACGCCGAGTCGCGCTATCTGGCTCCAATCCCGGACGGCTGGACGATGGCCGAGGGAGCCGCCTATCCGGTGCAGTCGCTCACCGCCTGGTATGGCCTGATGCACCTGGGCGCGCTCGCGCCCGGTCAGGTCGCGCTCCTACACTCGGCGGCTGGCGGGGTCGGTCTTCATGCCCTCGCGATGGCCCGTGCGACCGGCGCGACCGTGATCGGAACCGTCGGACAGGCCGATAAGATCCCGTTGCTCGAAGCGCGCGGCCTCGCCCGCGGGCAGGTGGTGGTGCGCAAGGCGAAGGGCTTCGGAGCCCAGCTCGATGTCGCGCTGGCCGCGGTCGACGCGACCGGCTTCGACGTCGTCCTGGACGCGATTGCGGGTCCATTCTTTCTTCCGGCGCTCGCGCGGCTGGCGCCCGAGGGGCGCCACGTCCTCTACGGGGCGGCCGACTTCATGCCGAAGGGCAGGCACCCCGACTGGCTGCGGCTCGCCTGGCAGTACCTGCGCCGCCCCCGGCTCGACCCCATGAAGCTCATGGACACGAACAGGAGCGTCATGGGGTTCAATCTCATCTGGCTGTTCGACCGGGCGGATCGGCTGCCAGCGGCGATGTCCGCCGCGCTCGCCCTGAGTCCAGCGCCTCCGCACATCGGCGCACGCTTTCCGTTCGACGAGGTGCCAGAGGCACTGCGCGCCCTCCAAAGCGGCCGCACCATGGGCAAGATCGTCATCGAAGTGTGAGCGGCTCTCACGGAGCGGGAACAGCAGCCCCTTGTGGACTTCCCAATCGTCCCAGCCGACCCAGGGCACGAAGCCCGCTGAGGATCGCGAGCAGGCGCACGGCCGTGGGATTGGGCTTGCCGGTGGCGAGCCAGCGGCGATAGGTGCGGATAGAGACGCAGCAGGCGTGAGCCGCCTCTGCGGTGGACAGGCGCGCGCGATGTTGCAGCGCCTTGAGAACGGTCAGATTGGCCGCGAAGCCTTCGCGGAGGAGTTCTTCCTCAGTCCAGCCAGCCCAGTCCAGTCCTGGCGCGGCCTGGCGCGTCCTGGCACCGCTCAGCCCGGTCTCTGGGATTGCGCATAATGTATAAGCGGTCTGCCCCACCGAAACATCCTGTCAATTCCAATACAAGGGCACAGTAACCCCCCTTACATTGGAACTCAACAATGAAGGGGCAAAATGTCATCGTATGATGACCCTGAAAGGGTAAATCATCCCGCCAGAGGGTATCCAGAGAGGTCGTCATGTCACTCGGAAAAAACATCCGCCGCCTACGGCAAGACAAGGGCTGGTCTCAGGCTCATCTCTCCGAGCAGACCGGCATCAAGATCGGGCACATCTCGACGCTGGAGAAGGACGACGGCAACCCGACGCTGGCAACGCTCTACAAGCTCATGGAGGCGCTAGACTGCTCGCCCGATTCGCTGTTGCTGGATGTTTCGAAGATGAACCGCGACGCGATTCTGAAGCAGACGCTGGAGCGTGCGCTCAAGCTGCCGGAGGCCAACAAGGCCGCCATCATCGAAGTCGTGGACGGCTATTGCCGCGCCTGTGGGATGGAGCAGAACTTTGCCCCTGGCAACAAGTCGTGGCTGGCGGTCTACCTGAAGGCCCCCGAGCGAATCCCGATGGTCGAGGCCGAGGAAGGGAAGGAGTAGGGCAGCGATGGAGCCCGACCCCGGGCCTTGGGTGCCGGCATTCCCCGGATGACTGAAGGCCACGACCGACTGACCACCCCCAACCCCCTCAAGGGGGCTTTCTGGGAGCACGACGAACGAGCAGGGGCCAAGGGGACGCGCGCAAAAGCATTGGATCTCCGAGCGAACGCTGTGCAAGCGCGCTCGGGTCCCGCCGAAGAGTGTCAGAGCTGCCTGAGAGATCGGAGCGTGGCCCCGTCATCCATGACGGGTCCAGGAGAGGCGCGCCGTCGCAGAGCCACACGCCCAGTAGCCGCATAGCGACCGCCGAGCGGATATGAGACAACGCCCGGCGCGCTCTGGCCTGAGCGCTTTAGGGTCTGCAGGGAGGCGGGGGGAAGGGATCGAGCACGAGCGCGATAGATCAGAAGGACGCCGCTGATGGGTGTGCCCGGTCAATGGCACTGGGCAGGGGCCGCTCCCGGCATTGCTGGACGCTCCTCCATCAGCTCCAAGTCGATCCCGACTGGAACCTCGAAGATCCACAGCGCTTCGAGGACCGCGCAGGCGTTGCGGTAGCCATCGACGAGCTTCAGCATGCCCTCGTCCTCGGCCACCACCGGCCCCACGTGCACAATCTCGCCTTTCTCGCGCCCTTGCCAAGGCTCCTCGAGCACCAGCACGAACCGCGCACCTTGACGAAGCCCGCTCATGCTTGAACCCTCAGCATTGCTGCCGCCTCGCGCATCCGATCCAACGCGGCTTCCTCCAAGGCGGGC
The DNA here is from genome assembly GCF_010820565.1 of Thiorhodococcus minor. Lineage (GTDB taxonomy): Bacteria > Pseudomonadota > Gammaproteobacteria > Chromatiales > Chromatiaceae > Thiorhodococcus > Thiorhodococcus minor. The sequence goes on from NZ_JAAIJQ010000104.1 coordinate 3,402, forward strand.
GGTCCGTCGAGCAGAAACACCCGCAGGCGCTCGGCCTGGCAATCCGCGACTTCCCAGGCCACCCAGACCGGCGAGGGCAGGGCACGCCGAGCGGCCCGGCTGGACCCCCATCGCTGCGAGAGCAGGCATCCCGTCATGGTCACCTCATCATGGGTCGACGCCTCGACCCGATGCCGCACGATCCGCTCGGACGCCGCATCCCAGAACCCCATATGCCACTGCTTCGAACCGCTCATCATGCTCCAATCTCCTCAAACGTGATCCATGACCAATCCACCGCGCACTCCTTGATCCGCCAGCGCGGCGGCTCCCAATGCCCGGTGGCGCGGGAAAGCCAACCGCCGCCCGGTGCCCGAACCGGACGATCCTCGACCGTGAACAGCTCCCGCACCCAGGCCGGACACAGCCGCCAAGAGCGCACCTGACGCGCCGCTTTCGAGAGTCCGCCGTTGCCCGAGAGGCGCGCCCCCGGCGGAATCTGCGGTTTGTACGGGTCATCCAGCTCGGGCGCGCCCTTGGAGGCGTACTTGCTCAGGTAGCCCACGGGCGAGCGGGCCGCCTGGATGTTGGTCGAGCCCCAAGGCCACCAGCCCGCATCATCCGGCTTCGGCAGCTTGTGCCCGCGCGGCAGCCACACGACCACGTGGTAATGCGGCTTGCCGTTCTTCATCAGCTCCATCACCCAGACGTAGCGCGCCCGGATCTTGCGCCGACGCAGATGCTCGCGAAGCGTCTTCATGAACGCCGAGACGTGGCCTGGCTCCCAGTCCTGATCCGGGGCATAGGTCAGCGTCAGGAACACCGCCCAGTAGCGGAAACCGCCGTGCTGAATCTCCTCCTGCAGCAGCCGCGAGGACTCGCGCACGGTGCGCTGCATCCGCTTCAGGCGCGCCGGGTTGCGCTCGAGGGTGCAGGTCTTGCGATCCGCCGACGCAGCGGGGGAGCCGCTGTTTTCGCGGTGCGTGTCACTTGTTTTAGAGGAGACAAGCCCAGGCCCGGCTTCGCCGGCCCGTGCTGGCTCCGCTGTCGCTTCGCCAGGACGGGCCGGCTCGGCCTCTGCCATCATTGCGGCCCACTCATCCCAACAAGCAGCGTCCGAGCCGCGGAACTCCGACAGCGCCTCATCCATGCGCCTGGCTCCCTGGACGCGCCGCCCGCAGCGCGCGCTCCAAGTCCGCGATCCGCGCGCACAGCTGCGCGTTGGCCTCCTGGTAGGCGCTGACTTGCTGGCGGTAGAACACCAGCGCGAAGAACTCGCCCGGTGCGATGCCGCCACGGCGATAGCCCGGCGGGAACAGCAGCCCGTTGTGAACTTCCCAATCGTCCCAGCCGACCCAGGGCACGAAGCCCGCGAGGATCGCGAGCAGGCGCACGGCCGTGGGGTTGGGCTTGCCGGTGGCGAGCCAGCGGCGATAAGTGCGGATGGAGACGCAGCAGGCGTGAGCCGCCTCTGCGGTGGACAGACGTGCGCGCTGTTGCAGCGCCTTGAGAACGGTCAGATTGGCCGCGAAGCCTTCGCGGAGGAGTTGCTCCTCAGTCCAGCCAGCCCAGTCCTGGCGCGGCCTGGCGCCGCTCAGCCCGGTCTCTGGGATTGCGCATAATGTATATTATGTAAAGTAATGGATAAGGCATTCCGCTGAAGTTGGCAAGTCTCACCATGGGAATTGGATCCAGTGTCACAAACACTGGACCTTCTTGGTCCAAGAAGCGGTCCCGCTTCTGGCGCTTGGCCGCAAATCGCCCTCGAAGAAGAGCGCGATCGTCTCACCCAGGAAGCCTTGGCCGATCGCCTGGACGCGGATGAACCGCTGCCCGTCCCACGCTGATGGATGGAGCTGAAGCGGACCAACAAGGCCCTCGCTGATCTGGCGCACCTCCACGAGTCTTGGCGCCGGTGGGCAAACCTGCGGCGGCACGCGCGGTATTTCTTCGCGAGCCAGTGACGCACGACACCCGGATTCTTCAATGTCTGTCATACCGTGCTGGCAGCACCTATAAGGAAGCGTGCCAGCAGCTCGGCTCGAACTGGACGGTTTTTATACTGAGATCTGTCTCAAGTCTTTGGGATACGGTCCAGCGTGGGGCTCGCAGCCGGGTCGTCTTCCGTCTCGGCGTGCGGTCCGACACGTCTTTCCAGCTGCCCTAAGGCGCGCTGCACCGAGATTTCGAATTCCTCGCGCCTGGCCCGCAGGACGCTCAGCTCGTCGCGCAGCGTCCGGTTTTCGGCGACCAAGCGCTCCCTCTCCAGCTTGAGGCTATCGAAACGCTCAGTCATCTCCTTAGATGTCTCGTCACCCGACCTGAGCTGGGCTTTCAGAGCCTCGGCGATCGCGCTAGTACGCTCAAGCTGACTGTCGAGATCCTCGGCTTGACGCTCCGCCGCGGCGGCTCGGGCTTGCGCGGCGCTGAATGCTTGCGTCCGCGACGCTAGCGTCGCGGTCAGCTCCTTCCGCCGGTCGTCGGCCTGCGCCAAAAGGACCTCCTGCCGGGTCCTTGCCTCCCGAGCTTCATTCAGCTCTTTGGCGAGCCTGTCGCGCTCGGCAAGAGCCGTCTTTGTCGCCTGGCGCGCTGCGTCGATCTGTTGCAGCCAAGCGGCCTGATCGCGGTCTCGCGCGTCGCGCTCGTTCTTGAGCAATTCCCCTGTCTGGGTCGCCTCGCGGCTCAGCCGATCGGCCTCCCCTTGGAGTGTTTGCCGTTCCGCCCGTTGCTCATTGAGCTCTTGCTGCAGCTCGGCGTTCAGCGTTTCCGCCGTCGCCGCTGCTGTCTCGGCGCGCCCCCTGGCTTCAGTGACTTCATTCAGCTCGAGCGTCAATGTCTGCTCGCGGCTCTCGAGCGCGCCGATACGCGCCTCGAGCTCCTTGCGCTCCGTCTGCCACTGAGACGCGGCCGTGCCCACCGCCTGTGACCATAGGGTCATCACCGGCTCGACCAGGGGGTCCGGTAGGCGGGGCTCGCGCAAGCGCTCGCCGATCTCCTGCCAAAACTCGTCGAGCGCGCCCAGGATGGTTTGTTGAGCGCCCTGCCCGATCGCTGCGCGTACCCGCTCAGCGGTGGGCCGTTGCCCGCTCTGCAGCAGCTTGAAGGCCGCCTCTTTCGCGAGGGTCCGCGTCTTACTCATGACCATCCTTCTGGGTATTCGGCCCTGCCCAGCCTGCTTTCAGGCTAGATCAGGGGTGGCATTGGTGAAAAACATTAAGATACGTACATTTGTATATTAGCGAAAAACACTAATTCGTGCATTTTTAGTTACGATAATCTATATTCTAGTAACTATTTGCTCGTTGCTGACTTGAGCCAGCTCCCTTCCACCTCCAACCAGGCTCGCCATGTCCGACGCATCCAGGCTCTCCCACCCGCTCGCCCCCTCGAGCGTCAGCTCGCCTTCGGAGGGGGCCGCGCTCGAAGCGGACGACCAAGATCGCCTCGCTCGATACTTCTCCGCGCGTCACGCAAGCTCGACGTTGCGCGCCTATCGCACTGACTGGAAGACCTTCGTCGGCTGGTGCGAGGGCAAAGGGTTGGCGGCCCTGCCCGCGCCCGCAGAAACCATCGCCGCCTTCCTCGCCGCCGAGGCAGATGCGGGACGAAAGATCAGCACCATCCGTCGACGCCTCGCAGCCATCCGCCTTGCACATCGGCTGTGTGGCCATGAGGCGATGACGAGCTCGGACCTGGTGAGAGGAACCGTCCGTGGGATCGCGCGCACACTGGGCTCCGCCCCAGAACAGAAGGCGCCCGCTTTGGCAGAGCAGCTGCGGGCGATGGTGGACGAGCTGGACTGCTCGCGACCGCAGGGCTTGCGCGATCGCGCGCTCTTAACGCTTGGCTTCGCTGGGGCATTCCGCCGCTCGGAGCTGGTCGCGTTGCGGGTTGAAGACCTGGAAGAGACGCCGAAGGGGCTGCGCGTCCATGTGCGGCAGTCGAAAACCGATGCCGAGGGGCACGGACAAGTCGTGCCTGTCGTCCGCGGGGATGTCTATTGCCCGGTGCGTGCCGTTCAGGGTTGGCTGCGGGCCGCTGGCATCAGCGAAGGCTGGGTCTTCCGCCGCATGTATCGCGGCGATCGAGTTGGCGAGCAGGCCCTCACCGCCCATAGCGTTGCGGCAATCGTGAAGCGCTGCGCCCTAGCGGTCGGACTGGACCCGGACCAGTATTCGGGACACAGCCTGCGCTCCGGATTCATGACCTCGGCTGCGCTCTCCAAGGCGAGCCTTTTCAAGCTCATGGAGGTCTCGCGCCACAAAGACCCCAAGACCGTCATGATCTACATACGCCGCAGCAGCGAGTTCGAGGATCATGCTGGCGAGGGGCTGCTCTAGGGAGGAGGGGGCGGCGCGAAGATACTGATCCGCGCTCTTCCCCCGACATCGCGGCCCGGCCCCTCGATCGAGAGGATCCTGCCTGGTGCCCGCCGATCGAACGCGGCCCCTGGTGCAGACGCGCGTCGGATGCGCCTATCCACCGAAAACGAGGAGCGTCAAGGCGGCCTGTCGCACCACGGCGACTGCGGCGACCAGCTCTGGTAGCGAATAGGCAGCATTCGGGGGCTGGCCCCAGAATTTCGCGGGGACGATGCGTTAGCGGCCGCCGCCGAGCTCTTCCTCTTTGCGGCCGAGTCTTCTCGATTACCTTCGCGGGTGCTTCGCTCGGAGTGGCCGCGCTCCCGGCCAAGCGTTGAGAAACGCAGATTGACTCCTATGTCAGTCTGCGATGAAAAGCGAGGATTCCAGATTTCTCGATGTGCTTTACGGCGTGTGCGACGCCCTCTGCGAGGGCCGAGCCCGGGAGTTCGCGCGCGACAACGGGGTGACTCGATTCAAGCGGGACGAGGAGAACACCTTCCTCGTCGATGGCCCTTTCGTCGCGATCAGCCTGGGAGTACCCAGCGTGCGCATTTCCCTGCTTGGGATGACGGATAAGGATGGCAAGCCGCTCGTGGCAGGTCAGGACGCCATCGCCGCACTCTCTGGCAGGCTCATCAACCTCGACTACGAGGCGGTCAAGCGCAAGGTGTTTCCGGACTAGCAACCGCTGATTCGAATCGTCTTCTGGCGATCCCTGCTTCCAGGTGGGCGATGCCGTCGCCCTCCTCCACGCTCTTCACAAGACCCAGATGGGCGCAATCGAGCACGAGGGCGCCCCGCTCGACTGCGCTGGGGTCGACGAGGGTAGACGGGCGCGTCCGCCGAGTCTGATCGATGTGCACCACGGCGCGATTGACCTGGTCGATGCCGGTGCTTTGCTCGGCGGTCGCCGCCTTGATCTCGGCCATCATGTCATCGGCGCGCCGCACCGAGGTCGGGGTCTGACAATCATCGGAACGAAAACTTGCGCCCCGGACAGTTCCTTCCGGCCGGCGCGGTTCGTTCAGGGCCTCGAGTCCTACCGTACCGGGAGGTATCTGACCTGCCCCTCCCACTCTCCATCCACGCTGCAAGAGGCCAGCAGCAGAATGTCGTCGATGGCGGCGCGCAGCGCTACGGTACGCGCGACTTCAAAAACCCCCGGCATGGGCTTGCCCGCACGGACTCGCTCATAGGCGAAGGCCGTAATCGTGGCCACGTCGTGGGTCAGCAGAATGCGACCCTGCTCAGCCGCCCACGCCAGCACGCTCGGTTCATCGGCTCCCGAAAGACCGACGTCTTGGACGCGCACCACATCGATCTCGGGATCTCGCAGACGAACGCCGCGCACGACGTTGTTGTTGAAGTTCTCGTCTGCGAGCAGCCGGATCACATCGCATCCTGCCCGGCTTGGCGCGCCATCAGGCGTGCGCGTATCCCGGTTGGATCGAAGAGTCGCTCGTTCGCCTGCTTGACCTCGGTTGCGCGCTGTTCGCGCTCCCGCAAATAGTCATCGACGGCCGCGGTATGGGCCAGGTAGTAGGCGATGACGGCATAGACCTGGCCGAGGGAGACCGCAGGATACTGTTCTGCGATCTCCTCGGCAGTGGCTCCATCGCTAAAGGCACCAACGACAGTGTCGAGCGTCACACGGGAGTTTCCTACGCGAAAGATGCCGGCGGCATCCGCTGCCAAAGGAGGTGTTTCGGCCGCAACAACCATGCTCATGTCGATTCTCCGAGTCCGTTAATCAGGGTCCTGGCGTTGGCTCGTTGGCCACTGCGAGATACCGATAGAAGGTCGCCCGCGAGATGTCCAGCGTCCTGCAAATCTGCTCGACGCTCAGCTTGTGATCGCGGTGCATCCGGCAGGCGGTCTTCACGCGGGGATCGTTTCGCGTAATCGCCTTACGCCCACCTTTGCGTCCCCGCGCCCGAGCCGCGGAGAGCCTTGCCTTGGTGCGCTCCTGGATCAGCCGTCGCTCGAACTGCGCGAGCGCCGAGAAGATGTGGAAGACCAATTCGCCGGACGCGCTGGTGGTGTCGATGGCACCGTCCCGCAGCGAGCGGAAAGCAACGCCTTTCTCAAAAAGCTCCTGAATCAAGGTCACCAGGTGCGGCATTGACCGGCCAAGTCGATCGAGACGCCAGACCAGAAGCGTGTCTCCCGGCTCGAGTGCGTCGATGCAGGCGTCGAGGCCGGGACGCTGGCTTTTGGCGCCGGAGACCTTGTCGACGAAGATCAGCGCGTCGCGGCAGCCTGCCTCCCGCAACGCATCGAGCTGCAGGTCCGCATCCTGCTCAACCGTGCTCACTCGCGCGTAACCCACCAGTTTTCCCATCAGATCTTCTTCCGTCCGCCTTCTGTCTTGCCTTCACCTCGTCCGCATGGGTAAATGAGACTTTCATTATCGAGACGAGAAGATGCGACAAGTATGGACCGTTCTTGAGGCGGTTGCGAACCCCGTTCGCCCGTCTCGTCAAACGACCCTGCGGGCTCAAACTGACGATCAAGGCCAAGAGGCCGGAGTCGACGCCTAGGGTCCGGGCCAAGCCACTACCAGTGCGCGAGCAGACGGCCGTCCTCGACCTTGGTCTCGAACGCCTTGAGCGGGTGCTTGCCCTTTGCGATGCAGTCGCCGGTGCGGATATCGAACTTCCACTCGTGCTTGGGGCAGGTCAAGGTCAGGCCGTCCAGCGCCAGGTGCGGGATATTGGTGACCTGGTGGGGGCAGTGCGAATCATAGACCTTGTAGGACTCCCCTTCCCGATAGACGAAGACGCTGCGCGAGCCGCAGTCGACGCGCTTGACCTCACCGTCGGTCAGCTCTGAGACCGCGATCACCTCACGCCACTGCGGTTGGGCGTTGATGAGCTCGGGCGAGAACTCCGGGATGTCCATCTCCAGCAGGATCTCCGTCGCCCAGACGATCTTCGCAAGTCCCAGCGCCGGGAAGGCCATCAGCAAGGCGTCGATGATCTCGAGCGGGGTGCAGCCGTCGCGCAGGGCGCGCGTCAGATACTGCTTGAAGCCGTTCTCGGTCTGGACATGGACCTTGGTGATCACGGAGATCAGATCGCGCGTCTTGGGGTCGAGATGCTTGCCGGCGTCCTTGAGGAACTTGAAGTAGTGACCGAGCGCGTCGCCGCGCACCTCCACGAGGTAGTTGAGAGCGTCGCTCATGAGCTGATGTTTCCGATGCTGATGGGTGTTGTTGGAAGGAAGAGGTGCGCCAAGCAAGGATGCGAGGCTGGCCAGGCATCCTGAGGGCGCCCCGCTACCTGGCTGGGGCTAGAACCGCGTACATCATATCCGGCATGTGCTTGGTATCCGTGCCGGCGTGGAAGGGCCAGAGCTTGGCCGTGACGGAGCGAAATTGCCCCTGGGCATAGATCACCTCGACCGCAAAGGTCGTATCCGCCGAGGGCGCGGCCCCCGCCGAGTGCTCCGGGATCAGGATGGTGCAAGACTCACTCGCCGCGCAGCCCCGGAGCTTCAAGCCCTCCTTCCAGTTGGCGGCCGCGCCGATCGCACCACTGTCGCTCGCAGCCAGCAGCGCATTGGCCGCACCCCGCGCGAGCTGTCCGTAGCCGTCGTCATCGGCGGAGTAGATCCCGTTGAAGGAGCCGTCCGTGAAGGTCAGGTCGTAGAGCTCCCCCTGGATCTCGATCCCCCGCACCCCGGTGATCTCGCCGCTTTCCACTTGGAGCGACAGCGCCTGCGCCGAGCAGACCAGTCCAAAGCACAGGATGCCCAGCGCTGGGCCTGATGCCTGTTTGAGCAAAGGTTTGAAAGTCATCGCGTCCTCCCGCAATCAGGTGCCCGAACCCTAGGCGAAGTCTGCGCCACACGCCATGACGGTCATCACTCAGCCCGAGCGGCCGCATGCAGCACGCCAGCCAGCCCGCTGCCAGCCGGATCGCGCGCCATGCTCGAGCGCAATGATCAGTCGGCTTTGAACTTGGCGTGACACTGCTGGCATTTGCGCATCAGCTGTCCCGTAAACTCGGCGAGCGTCGCCATGTCGTCAGTCTCGGCACGGACGGCAAGCTCGTCGAACATCATGTGCGTCGGCGGACCGATCTCCTTGAAGGCTGGAGGCAGCTTCTGCTTGAGCGATTGCGGCGTGCCACGCGTCATCTGCATCCCGGCCTCCCGCGCCGAGCGCATGATCAGGTCCCGGTCTTCCGTGCCGATCCCGGTCAGGATGCCCTGAATGCTGCCCAGCATCGTCCGCATTTCGGAGAGCAGGTGGTGCTTCTCCGAGGCCGTCAGATTCAGACTTTCGCGCCTGTCCAGCTCCTCGCCGCTCCAAGCAGGCATCGTCAGCGAAAGGGATGCAATGAGCGCAAAAACAATTGATTGAGTGGTCTTCTTCATGATGTCTATCCATTAGAGGTGATGTTTCGCCCTGTCCGTACTGGACGGAGCCAGACTGGCGGGGCATCGGATCGTCGTAGAAGGCCGCGTCGTAGAAGGCCGCGTCGTATTGGTCGCTGGCCTCGATCGCCCGCGTGCTCCCGCCGATGCGCATCAGCTCGGGGCGGGACTGCAACGTCTCGTGCAGCGCCCAGTGCTGGTCGCGCAGGCGTTCCAGAACGAGGTCGACATTGTCCAGCAACAGCAAGAGGCGTCTCAATGTAAGACGTACCAGTTGCGATACAAGTAAGGTGATTTCCGGGAAACAGATTCCCCGATGGGCAAAGCGCAGCGTGCCCATCGTCCAGGCGCCTGAGCGACCTGGGTGGGCACGCCCCACAAACGTCTTCCCCATGCGCGCCGGCGTGCCAGGGGCTTTGCCCATCCTCTGGAGGCGCTGTTCTGGGTAGGATCATTTCAGGAAATCGCCTAAGACCTTCCAGCCAGACGCTGGATCTGCCCAGGGAGCAAAGGCCGATGCATTGCCCAGCGGCGGCCTAGCTTCCCGCAAACTCCTGATGATCAGCGGGTATTTCTATCGCCACGATGGGAATTTCCCAATGGATTGCATCAATGGATCGGCCTAGTGTTCGATCCACGCGCAGTCCCCGCACAGCGTCACGATAAGAACGGGGCCGCGCGCGACTGCCCTCGAAGAAGGGCTCATCAACGCCGCAGAGATGAGGAGACCGCCCAAATGCAGATGAAAGCGATTCCCGCAGCCATTCTGGCTGCTCTGCTCGCCACGCCCGTGACGCTTGTCGCCCGAGCCGAAACCCAGTCCGACGCGTCCTCGAAAGGAGCCTATGAGATGGGCCTCTCGCTTCCGTCCTTCGACTGGGCCAGGAAGCCCCGCGATGTCGAGGCGACTCCAACCGAGGCCGCGGCCCAGAGCCAGACGGTTGGCGATGCGGCCATGGCCAAGCCAGATACCCCGGCGATGGCTGCCGGCAAGGCGAAGCCGAATCAATTTTGGTGGCCGGATCAGCTCAACCTCCAGCCGCTGCGTGACCAGGATCCGGCATCCAACCCCTATGGCGAGGACTTCGACTACGCCAAGGCCTTCGCCAGCCTCGATCTGGACGCCGTGAAGAAGGACCTCAAGGCGGTGATGACCACCTCCCAGGATTGGTGGCCAGCCGACTTCGGCCACTATGGGCCCTTCTTCATCCGCATGGCCTGGCACAGCGCCGGCACCTATCGCGTGGCCGATGGGCGCGGCGGCGCCGGTGGCGGACAGCAGCGCTTCGATCCCCTCAACAGCTGGCCAGACAACGTCAATCTCGACAAGGCCCGGCGCCTGCTCTGGCCGATCAAGCAGAAGTACGGCCGCAGCATCTCCTGGGCCGACCTTATGGTCCTGGCGGGCACCGTCGCCATGGAGGACATGGGATTCAAGACCTTCGGCTTCGCCGGCGGACGCCCGGACGACTGGGAGCCTGATATCGTCTATTGGGGTCCAGAGGCAGAGATGATGGGTCGGGAGCGCTACGACACGAAGGGCAAGCTGGAGAGCCCGCTCGCGGCCACGCAGATGGGGCTCATCTATGTCAACCCTGAGGGTCCGGGCGGGAATCCAGACCCGCTCGCGGCCGCCGAGCAGATTCGCTCGGCCTTTGGCCGCATGGCGATGAACGACGAAGAGACAGTCGCCCTGATCGCGGGCGGCCACACCTTCGGCAAGACCCATGGCGCGGGCAAGCCGTCCGAGTGCGTCGGTGCCGAGCCGGCCGCCGCGCCCATCGAGCATCAGGGGCTCGGCTGGGCCAATAGGTGCGGTAAGGGCAATGCCGAGGACACCATCGGCAGTGGCTTGGAGGGGGCCTGGACTGCCGCGCCGACCAAGTGGACGATGATGTACCTGACGAACCTTTTCAGTTTCGACTGGGAGCAGACCCGCAGCCCCGCCGGCGCCATCCAGTGGAAGCCCAAGGACGGAGCTGGCGCCGACACCGTCCCAGACGCCCATGTCGAGGGCAAGCGTCACGCCCCGATGATGTTCACGACCGACCTGGCGCTGAAGGCGGATCCGAAGTACCTCGAGATCTCCAAGCGCTTCCTGGACAACCCGGAGGAATTCGAGCTTGCCTTCGCCCAGGCCTGGTTCAAGCTGACTCATCGCGACATGGGACCGCGCGCCCGCTATCTCGGCTCCCAGGTGCCTAACGAAGTGCTGCTCTGGCAGGATCCCTTACCTGAGGTCGACTATGTGCTGATCGATGCGGCGGACGTCGCCGGTCTCAAGCAGACGATCCTCGACTCCGGCCTCTCGACCGCCGAGCTGGTGCGCACGGCATGGGCGTCGGCCGCGAGCTATCGCGACTCCGACATGCGCGGTGGGGCCAATGGGGGGCGCATTCGACTCGAGCCGCAGAAGGATTGGCCTGTCAATGATCCGGCGGAGCTGGCAAAGGTGTTGGGCACCCTGGAAGGCATCCGGCAGGCATTCAATGAGTCCGCCTCCGATGGCAAGCAGGTCTCGCTCGCCGACCTGATCGTCCTCGGCGGCGCGGCCGCCATCGAGCAGGCGGCGAAGGAGGCCGGCTACGAGGTCGCCGTGCCCTTCGAGCCCGGCCGCACGGATGCCACCCAGGAACAAACCGACGTGGACTCGTTCGCGGTCCTCGAGCCGACGGCGGACGGCTTCCGCAACTACTTCGGCGAGGGCAACCGACTGTCGCCCGCGGAGCTGCTGGTCGACCGCGCCGATCTGCTGGGGCTGACCGTACCCGAGATGACTGCGCTGGTAGGCGGTATGCGGGCCTTGGGGGCGAATGCGGGCGGCGTCACGCATGGCGTCCTCACGGAGCGTCCCGGGACCCTGAGCAACGACTTCTTCGTCAACCTGCTCGACATGTCCGCCAAGTGGTCCAAGTCGGAAGATGCTGAGGGCGTCTACGAGGGACAGGATCGCGCCTCGGGCGAGCTCAAGTGGACGGCCACGCCGGTCGACCTGATCTTCGGGTCGAACGCCGAGCTGCGGGCCGTCGCCGAGGTCTACGGCTCTGCCGACGGCGGCGAGGAATTCGTCCGCGACTTCATCGCCGCCTGGACCAAGGTGATGACCGCCGACCGCTTCGACCTCGAGCGAAGCTGATCGAGACTGGCTCGAGTCGGGTCGCATCCTGGCCCGGCTCGAGCATCGCGGCATGACGATCGAGCACGTCATGAACTGCGAAATATCAGCGTAAAGAGGTCGGAAACAGCGGATACTGGCAGCCCTAGTCCGCCGGCCGAGCGGTCCAGAGCGAGCCGCGCCGCAGTGACTGGCGTCGACGCTTGGCCGCCCGGCGCCGGATCAAAGCGACCTCTTTCAGCTCCAATCGACCATGATCCGCTTTCTTCAGCTCAGCGTGCTCCTGTCAGGGGCGCTGCTCATCTGCGTGGCGCTCGCCGCGCCCCCCGAAACCTTCACCAACGCCCTTGGCATGACCTTCCGCCTGATTCCGGCCGGCAGCTTCCAGATGGGCTGCGATCCGGCTCAACAAAAGTGTCACGAAAGCGAGCTTCCAGAACATCGCGTCCACTTCGCAACAGCCTTCTACCTGGGCGAGACAGAGGTCACGCAGCGCCAATGGGAAGCGGTCATGGGCGAGAATCCCGCCTATTTCAAGCACCCGGACAATCCGGTCGAGCAGGTCACCTGGGAGGACGCCCAGGCCTTCGTGCGCGCCCTGAGCCAGCGCCCGGAGCTCGGCGGTGGCTATCGCCTACCCAGCGAGGCCGAGTGGGAATATGCCGCCCGCGCGGGCACCCAGGGCGACTACTGGTTCGGGGACGGCGACGACGAGGCACTGCTCGGCCGATCCATGTGGTACCTCTTCTCGTCTCAGGAGCATCCCCATCCGGTTGCCCAAACGCCGGCGAATCCCTGGGGGCTCTATGACGTGCACGGCAACGTCCTGGAATGGGTAGCCGACTGCTACCACCAGAGCTATGTCGGCGCCCCGGCCGACGGCAGCGCCTGGACGCATGATTGCGAGCGCCTGGACAGTGGCGAGCCGGCCCGACTGCTGCGTGGCGGTGCCTGGTATCTCTACCCAGAAGGCGCCCGCTCCGCCTTCCGATTCCGCTACGGCCCATCCGTGCGCCACTACGGGTTCGGACTGCGCCTCGCAAAGTCCATCGAAGCCGCCGACCAATAGAGTCGGCCTCCTCCACTCCGCCCACCCCGTCCGAGCCGCCAGCCAAGGCAAGCTACCCCATGAAGACCTTTCTCGACTGCGGAGAGTAAGCCGGGTCCTTGCCGCCGTTTAGGCCGAAGTTGGTGTTCTCTGTTTGCCGCCTGGTTTCCCGGCGGT
>NZ_JAAIJQ010000105.1 GCF_010820565.1 Thiorhodococcus minor
CGACCAACACGCCGCTCAGCGCTGACTTCCATCAGCTAGCCCGATCGTGTAACCATCAAATTCGCTGACCGCACTCAGGCGTATCCGGCGCGTCGACTCCAGTCCGCCCATCACCGGCATCTGCATATCCATCAAGATGGCGTCATAGCGGTTCTTCCTGACGAGCGCCAAAGCCTCGGCTCCATTCTCAGCCGTGTCGACGATGAGCTTCAGGTCGGCAATGAGCTCCAGGGTGACCTCGCGGTTGATTGGCTCATCCTCAACGATCAGGATGCGACGGCCAGCGCAAGCCTGGATCAAGTCAGCCTGATCCTCCGGTCTGGCAACGGCTTCGGTGACCACAGTTGGCGGAGCGCCCCGCAGCAGCCTCAGGGTAAACCAGAAGATGCTGCCGACGCCGAGGGTACTGTCCACCCCCGCATCGCCGCCCATCATCTGCGCCAGCCTTTTCGTGAGAGCCAGGCCCAGCCCGGTGCCTCCATGCCGCCTGGTGATGGAGGAATCTGCCTGCTGAAACTCGGCAAAGAGCTGTGGAATGTGCTCCGGCGCGATGCCGATGCCTGTGTCCTCGACCTCGAAGCGCACCAGCACGCTGTCACCCAGATCAGCTTCGAGCAAGACCCGCAGCGTAATGGATCCTGTCTCGGTGAACTTGACGGCGTTCGTCGCGTAGTTCAGGAGGGCCTGGCGAATGCGCGTGGGGTCGCCGCGCAGATACGGCGGCAAGGGCTGGAGCTTGACTCGGAGCTTGAGCCCCTTGGTCGTCACCCGATCGGATAGGATGGAGACGAGATGCCGCAGGATGACATCGACATGGACCTCTGTCTCCTCCAGGCTGAGCTTTCCGGCCTCGATCTTGGAGAGATCGAGGATGGCTTCGATGATCTCCAACAAATGGTGACCGGCCACCTCGATCTTATCCAACCGCTCCCGCTGGACGGACGTGATGCCGTCGCGCCGCATCAGGTGTGTCATTCCGATGACGGCATTCAGCGGGGTACGAATCTCGTGGCTCATGTTGGCCAGGAACGTGGACTTGGCGACATTGGCCGCCTCGGCCTGCTCCTTGGCCTGAACCAGCTCCTGGGTCTTCTGCGCGACGAGGTCTTCGAGGTGCTGCCGGTAGGCACGGAGCTCGGCTTCCAACGCCTTGCGCGCAGTGATGTCGCTGGCGAGGCCGTCAATGATGACCTCATCGCCGATTACGCGGCGCTGGATGGCGCGATCGTGGAGCCAATGCCAGCGACCGTTTCGGTCTTGGATGCGGTACTCCAGATCGAACGCGACGCCATCCGCAAATGCGGTGATGGCCGCTTGAACCCTGGGTCGATCCTCCGGATGAATCGAGCTGCCCCACAGCAAGGGGTCGGCCTGCAGTTGACCGATCGGGTAGCCGAGCACCTCTTCGGCGCGCGCGGACCAGAAGAGTCCACCGCGTTTCTCCGAGAAAGAGTAGACGATGTCCGGGGAGCTTTCGACCAAGCTGCGGTAGCGCTCCTCACTCTCCCGCAGGGCCTGCTCCGAGCGCTTCAGCTCACTCACATCGACAAAGGTCACCATGATCTCGACGAGAGCACCCTCGGGGCTCATCACTGGACTGCCATTGACCAGCAGCCAGGTCACCTGACTCAACCCCGGCGGTATCGCACCGACCAGCTGATTCTTCAGCGGGGCGCCTGTCGCGAGTACCTGGCTCACGGGATACTGGGCAAGCTCCATCGGCTGCCCACTCTCTTCGATAAAGCGCCACCGCTCGTCGTCGGCAAGCTTACCGAGCATTGATGACTCCGAGAGTCCCAGTAGGTCGGTTGCAGCCGGGTTGGCGAGCAGAATTCGGGTATCCGGTGCATGGACGACCACCCCGGAGTCGAGGCTGTCGATCAAGGCGCGCAACCTGGCTTCACTGGCCTGCAGTGCATCAGTCTTCGCCTGCAGCGCGAGGGTCCGCTCCCGAACCGTGTCCTCCAGGCCCTCATTCGCGAGCCGAAGACGACGCTCGATCCGGCTCAGGGCGTCCACCAGGCTTTGCTGGATGTAGACGGCGATCGCCAGGATCGACACGAAAAGCTGGAGCTCGATCAGGCTGTGGTTCAGGTCGCTCGCAGCAAAAAGGCTGCCCTGGGTGACGCGGGATAGAATCGCCGAGCCGGCGATGAAGAAGACGGATGAAAAGGTGATCCGAGCGTCGAATCGAAACGTCGACCACATCGTCAATGGCAGCAGGATGAGCAGACCGAGGATGCCTGGAGCTTGGGCGAGCAATCCCAGACCATAGAAGGTCGCCGCGCTCAGCACCAAGCCATACAGCAAGATCTCGTAAAGGGGGCGCGGCAGCGCTCGATCCCGGTGCCAAGAGAGGATCAAGGGGGTGAGTATCAGTGCGCCGACGCCGTCCCCCGTCCACCAGGTCGCGAAGACTTCCCAGTAACGCTCCCAGGGGACGAAGCCGGTCGCGCACAATCCGGTGACGCCGAAAAGTGCGCTGAGCGAGGACGCCAGGCCGGCGCCCAACAGGATGAAGGCGACGACATGCTTCGCCCTGCTGAACGGATAGCCGGTTCCGGTTGTGCGGCGAATCAGCCAGGCGCCGGTGAGGGCGCAGAGGACGTCTCCGGTGCCATTGGCCGTCCCCGCAGCCAAGGCGCGCACGACGGCCTCCACGGATGTCGGCTCCAGATAGGCGGAGACGTTGCCGATGAATGCGCCGATGAAGATCCCCGGCCAGATCCAAGGTCCGCGCAACAGAACCGCAACTAGGATGATGCCCGAGGGGATCCACACTGGGGTGACGTTGCCGGGCGCAATGGCGAGGGTCTGACCGATCTTTGCGGTCACGACATAGAGCAGGGCGAGAATCAAGGACTCACGCCATTGCCGGGCAATCTGCGGGTCGAGCCAACCTCTGGCAGACCTGAATGGTCTCATCGATTTGTCCGCTGACACCTTGGCTTGAATCGATCGGATGGCGGCCGAAGCCCGTCGATCGCTGGCCCCTGAGCCTTCCACGTCGAGCGTCGGCGATCCGGAATCACACTCAGCGCCTGTTAAGGGGTGCAGACCGAGCGTTTGCGTCTGTGACGCCGAGCATGAGGGCGCTCGGGGCACTTCCCGCGTGGCGCAGCACAACCGTCCGGGGTCGAATAGGGCATTCTGCGCACCTTCTATCCTAGCCGCCTTGGTCAGCGGACGCTCCATTGATTGCTCACGCGACTTGAGATCGAGGAGTTGGGTTACAAGGCATCTGGCTACACACAATCCCAGGCGATTGCCTCGTACTAATGCTAATGCAGATTTGGATGCTCTTGGTCCTTTAGTTGCCCCGGCTCCCCCGGCCAGCGCCCCGCTCGACTGGTATCGACGCAGTTCGATACAGGGTAGAGCAAATTTTAATTTCCTAGTATTTCAATCAGGAACTACTATCCAAGTCGTGAGCAGAAAGCGCTGACGCCCTCGCGAGCCGAGGCCAGCGTCCATAGATGGCCAGCGTCGTCGCCCCGAGCCTGGCTTTTCGAGCCGACACGACCCCTGAGGAAAGACCATGAGCACCGATTCCCAAGCCCATCACGCCGCGCAGCCAGCCCAGGGCGCGCACGGCGCCGAAGCAGCCATTCTGGACCGCGTCACCAACTGCATCGACCGGAACTGCGTCATCTGCGTCGAGCACGCGCCGAACGTTGAGCCAAGGCTCGCCCGCTGGCAGGCGTGGGAGAAGCCCCGCTGCTTCGACGGTGACATTGGCACCGTCTACGCGTCGATCGAGGGATGCCGTCGCGCCCACGCCGACCATCACATCCGCTTGAGCGTCGAGAGCATGACCTGGCGCAGCCGCATGTCGCTCGTTGTCCATCGTCCTCACTAAGACGCCTGCTCAGTACCAACCTCCACCAACCGGGCAAGGATGCCCGACAACCTCGCCCCCTTCTCTCGGCCTTGATCGTCAGTTGAGCCCCTAGGGTGGACGAGCGAGAGCGAAGTCCACCGAATCCCGTGCCAGCGTTGGTGGACTGCGCTGCGCTTGTCCACCCGACTGCGGGATACCAGGTCAATCTATGATCGACGCCTCCATCCCACAGCGGGAGTCCGGGCCAACCGGTGACCGACGCCCCTTACTCCTTCGATCCAACGCTGCCGGCCAGGGAAGCGCAAAGCGCGAGGCCGGTAGTCCCGGGTAGGCGTGTGCGCGTGCGTATTGCCGTAATGACGAAGGACGTGAGTCCTTCGTCGTGAAGGCAATATGCAAAGCGCAGTCACACACGCCGTAGAGTCATTCGTCGTAGGGTCGTGCGCAGCCCGAGTGCGCCAACGGCGCTACTCGAGGCGGAGCAGCGACCCGGAGCGGGACGGCCCGGGCTGAGAAGGTTGTCGCCCTGCGCGAGTCCCGTCGGCGAGGGATCGACCCGACGGGTATCACGAGCGCAGACGCGACACTCCGGGCGCCCTCTCCTCCCACCGGCGCACTGACGCCCACCTCAGCGTCGAACGGTCAGCACCCACCGCAGGCGGACGCTCCGCGCCACGTCGCGTCGCGGAGACCGACCGCTCCCTAGGATGACGCCCCGATCCACATGACATCCTGAATCGAATCCATCGACAAGACTCGATGGATTCGATTCAGGTTATTGATTGGTAAACCACATCCGACACATCTAAATTCACCGCACATCGAGGCCGCATCCATTGAACGGAGTAAATCATGAGTACCAAGACCTACGACGCGGGCGTTAAAGACTACGCACTGACCTATTGGACGCCTGACTATGTTCCCTTGGATTCCGACCTGCTGGCGTGCTTCAAGGTCACGCCCCAGGCCGATGTGCCGCGAGAGGAGGCCGCCGCCGCCGTTGCCGCGGAATCCTCCACCGGCACCTGGACCACGGTCTGGTCCGATCTCCTGACCGACCTCGACTATTACAAGGGCCGCGCCTACCGCATCGAAGACGTCCCTGGCGACCGCGAGAGCTTCTACGCCTTCGTCGCCTATCCGCTGGATCTCTTCGAGGAAGGCTCCATCGTGAACGTGCTGACCTCGCTGGTCGGTAACGTCTTCGGCTTCAAGGCGGTCCGCGCGCTGCGCCTGGAAGACATCCGCTTCCCGCTCCACTACGTCAAGACCTGCGGCGGTCCGCCGAACGGCATTCAAGTCGAGCGCGACCGCATGGACAAGTATGGCCGCCCCTTCCTGGGCGCCACGGTCAAGCCCAAGCTGGGTCTGTCGGCCAAGAATTACGGCCGCGCCGTCTACGAGATGCTGCGCGGCGGTCTCGACTTCACCAAGGACGACGAGAACGTCAACTCGCAGCCCTTCATGCGCTGGCAGAACCGCTTCGAGTTCGTCTCCGAGGCGGTACGCAAGGCCCAGGAGGAGACCGGCGAGCGCAAGGGCCACTATCTGAACGTGACCGCGCCGACCTGCGAGGAGATGTTCAAGCGGGCCGAGTTCGCCAAGGAGCTGGGCGCGCCCATCATCATGCATGACTTCCTCACCGGCGGCTTCACGGCCAATACCAGTCTCGCAAACTGGTGCCGCGACAACGGCATGCTGCTGCACATCCACCGCGCCATGCACGCCGTCATCGACCGCAATCCCAAGCACGGCATCCACTTCCGCGTGCTGGCCAAGTGTCTGCGCCTCTCCGGCGGCGACCACCTCCACACGGGCACGGTCGTGGGCAAGCTCGAGGGCGATCGCCAGTCGACGCTCGGCTTCGTCGATGCACTGCGCGAGTCCTTCGTCCCCGAGGATCGCGCTCGCGGGCTCTTCTTCGACCAGGACTGGGGCGGCATGCCGGGCGTCATGGCGGTGGCCTCGGGCGGTATCCACGTCTGGCACATCCCGGCGCTGGTGACCATCTTCGGCGACGACTCCGTGCTGCAGTTCGGCGGCGGTACTCAGGGTCACCCCTGGGGCAACGCAGCGGGCGCCGCGGCCAACCGTGTCGCGACCGAGGCCTGCGTCAAGGCGCGCAACGAGGGTGTCGAGGTCGAGAAGAACGCCCGCGAGATCCTCACCGAGGCGGCGCGTCACAGCCCAGAGCTCGCCATCGCCATGGAGACCTGGAAGGAAATCAAGTTCGAGTTCGATACGGTGGACAAGCTGGACGCCGCCTAAGGCAGCGGACCCGGCAGCCGACAACCCGGCAACCGACACCCAGAGCCCCATTCGACCTAAGAGGACACAGAGACGATGAGCAACGCGAGCACCATGGGCGATCACGCCACGATCGGCCGCTACGAGACCTTCTCCTACCTGCCGGCGCTGAACCGCGACGAGGTGATGGAGCAGATCCTCTACATCCTGGACAACGGCTGGAACGCCTCGCTCGAGCACGAGCACCCGAGCAAGGCCTTCGAGTACTACTGGCCGATGTGGAAGATGCCCTTCTTCGGCGAGCAGGACCCGCACGTCATCCTCGCCGAGATCGAGGCCTGTCGCCGCGCCTACCCGGATCACCACGTCCGGCTGGTCGGCTACGACACCTACGCCCAGAGCAAGGGGCACTCCTTCTTGGTGTACCGGGCCCTCTGAGCCGGTCGGCGAGACGAGTGATCCATCGATCCATCCCCCAGAACTGCGCGAGAGGCAGGTACGGACATGGCTGGTAACAAAACAGGGCTCACGGGGCGGGAGGCGTCCCTCGCTAGACGCCGCGCCATCGCGGCCGGCGGAAAGACCAACCGGACGGGTCCACCCTCGAGTCAGGCCCAACCGCGGGCGAAGCAGCGTGCGAGTGCGCGATCCCGCACGGTGTCCCGGCCGGAAACGGCGCCCAAGGCAAGTCCACCACCGGCGGCGCCAGCACCCAAGCTGGAGCGGACGCGCAGGCGCAAGCCCGTGATCGACGCCGGACGCAAGCGCTCGATCGAACGGCGCGAGCGGCTGACGCAAGGCAAGCGCACCACAGGTGCGCAGCCCTCGGTCGACCTCAAGGCGCGCACTCAGGGGTTGAGCGGCCGGGATGCCGCGATCGCTCGACGCCGCGCCATCGCGGGCGTCGAGGAGACAGCACCGCAGGCGGCCTCGGCCTCCGAGGCCGCACCCGCACCGTCGCGGCGCGAGCGGGTGAAGGCCGCGTCCGCGACGCTGGAGGCAACACCCAAGCCGAAGGCGTCGAGCGAGCGCCGCGCTCGGCCCGGAAGGGCCCGTGCCGGCAATGCCAATAAGGTGAGCGCTTCACGCGGTCGCATGGCCTCCATGGCCAGGCGCGCAGCGGCCGCCGAACGCGGCAAGACGGGCGTCGAGGCCATCGGCGGGCGCTCGCGCAACGCCGCTGCCACGACCTTGATGCGTAACGCTGGCGTCAGCTCGCGTGAGATCGCCAAGAAAGTGCGCGAGGAGCGTTGCGAGCGCGGCAAGTGCGACACCACGGGACCGCGCCCCACCGGCCGGGCACGCAAGTCGGCGCGGGGCGAGTCCGCGGGTGGTCCGCACAAGGTCGAGACCAGCGAGACTGCCGCGGGTCAGTCGGTGACCGGGACCAAGGTTGGGCGCGCGAAGCGCACCACTGGTGACGAGGCCGGCAGCTGCCGCAGCGTGACGGGCACCGAGTACATGGGTGCCGAGGTCTTTCAGGAGTTCTGCGGCTTCACGCCGGAGCCCGCACCCACCCCCAAGACCGGGGCGACCCTGACCGCGGGCGGGCAAGACATGACTGGCTCGCAGGTGGGTCGCAGCACCAAGGTCACGGGCGACGAGACGGGCGCGGGGCGCACGCTCACAGGTACGCCCTACACGGCCCCCGGCCCTGAGGGCGCCCCGCCCAAGGTCCAGCAGACCGAGACCTATCGCGGGCGATCGGTGACCGGCTCCCTGGTGGGGCGGCGCGAGCGCATGACCGGCAACGAGCCCGGTACCTGCCAGCGCGTGACCGGCGACGAATACCTCGGCGCCGAGCAGCTCCAGACTTACTGCAAGACCAAGCCGGAGCCAAATCGCGGCCCCAAGGTCGGGGTCGACGCGACCTGGCATGGCCAGCAGGTCTCCGGCACGCAGGTCGGCCGCTCCAAGCAGGTGACGGGTGACGAGCCCGGGTCCTGCGAGATCGTCACAGGGACCTCCTACCTCGGAGCGGGTAGCGTCCTCGAGCACTGCGGGCCCAAGACCGCCGAGGCCATGGCACGGCATGCCAGCCGGCCGAGCGGCTCTCCCGGCGCCGCCCTCACCGGCCTGCAGCCGGGCATCGGTGGCGTCATGACCGGCGCGGCCAAGGGCGAATGCCAGTCGGTGACGGGCACCCCCTACGTGGGGCTCGACCAGGCCTTCGCGGCCTGCGGCGAGGGTGCGGAGGCCACCCCGGGAAGTCCGGACTTTCCGCAGCCGATCCACGGCGGCAACTGGGACGACTTCAGCGTGAGCACGCCAGCGCGAGTCGCGCAGACCAAGAAGGCCGCGCGCAGTGTGACCGGCACCGCCTATGACGACGCCCCGGGGCGCATCACCGGCCCCTTCAACATGGCGAATGACATGGTGACGGGCACGGAGAACTTCCGCCAGCGCGGAACCGCAGTGACCGGCTCGGGCATGGCGAAGCGCCCGGCCGCGGCCGCCACGACGCCGGCCGAGGAGCCAGCGCCGATTGCGGACGAGCCACAGCGCCCGCGCATCACGGGCGAGGGCATGGACGGCGGCACCCGCATCACGGGTGACGACTGGGGCCGCAACGAGCGCGTGACCGGCACCGAGGGCACCTCGTCGACTGGACGCAACCCGACGCGACGCGGCTCGCCCATGGGTCCCTTCGCGGGTGCGAGGGCCTTCCGGGACGCACAAGACCGCGACACGCCCGAGCTGAACGTCACGGGCAGCAGCGGCAGCACGGACCGCGGCGCGCTGGTGACGGTGTCCGGTGGGGCTAGGGGCTGATTGGGCAAGGGGATCGAGGAGCATCCGACATGAATCCCAGAATGCAATCCCGGCGTCGCGCGCGGGCACCGATGTACAGCAGTGTCAACGGCCCCCGCGCGACGCCCCCCGCCCCCGCACGCCCGGCTGTGCCCACGGCGCCGGAGGCCGCGCCAGCGTTCGCCGCAACCATGGGGGCGGCGGCGTCCGCCCCAGCGGTGGGCGGACAGCACCCGCTGACCCGCCAGGACGAGAACAGCCGCTTGCGTGCCTACGAGACCGGGATCAAGGACGCCTTCGCGCACATCGTGCCGACCCTGAAGCGGATCGCGGCGCGCCAGCACGAGCCGGACTTCGAGACCTGGGCGCAGGAGGAGGCCCGCAAGGCGCTGGGCGTCACCTTGCCGGCCGACGCGCTGCGTGATGCCTGGATCGGGCACTTGGATATGCGTGCGATCTTCGCCCACGCCTATTTCGAGACCTTCAAGGCCTTCAGCAACGGCTACTTCGAGACGGACCCGCTGGAGACCCGGCGCCAGTCGCCGACCTTCCGCGACTTCCTGCTCGAATGCGGATTTCACGCCATGAACGTCACGCCCTGCTCGGACGGACGTCTGGCACACACCATCAGCTATGTGCTGCGGCTGCCCATGGGCGCGGTGCGCCGCAAGTCCTACGCCGGCGCCACCTTCGACGTCGAGGAGGCCCTGCAGCGCTGGTCGAGCGTCGAGCTGAGCCGCTTCCGCGAAGGCGTGCCCAATCTGGCGGACGCGCCGACCCGCTACCTCAAGGTCGTGGCCTATCACTACAGCAGCCGCGACCCAGAGCATCAGGGCTGCGCGGCGCACGGCAGCGACACCCGCAAGGCCGCGACCGCAGGGCTGGAGCAGCTCCGGGCCTTTCGCAAGGCGGTCGAGAGCAGCTACTGCTGCGGCGCTTCCATCGAAGTGCTGCTGATCGGCATCGACACGGATACGGACCGCCTGCGGGTGCACTTTAAGAACGGCGCCGGCGAGCCCGACCTGGATCGCTTCGTCGACGCCGGGGGCCTCTATCGCGAGACCCAGCGGCTCGACGCCGACGCCGCCCGTGCCCGGATTCGCGACGCCATCGCCAAGCCGAGCGACGGCGGGCTGGCGCCGGAGGCCGGCATGCAGCGGCTCATGGCCAGGCTGATCGAGAACAACCTGTCGCAGATCGACTATGTGCGCGCCTACGAGGGCGAGCACTACCCAGACGCCGGGCACGAGGAGCGCTTCATCGGCGTAGGCACGGACTTCGAGGAGATCCATCTGCGCAACCTGACCTACTTCGCCTTCATGAAGACCCTGGAGGAAGGCGCGCCCAACCTGGACGTGGGCATCAAGATCTTTCGCAAGCTGAATGTCAGCCATGGACTGCCCATCCCCATCGTGCTGCGGTTCGATTTCTCGGGCCAGGTGCCGGGGGCGCGCGAGCGGGCCATCCAGCGTTGCGCCCGGGTCGCCGAAGCCATCGGCGCGCGCTATCCGGAGCTGGCCGAGCAGGGCTTGATCCAGACCTACTGGACGGTGCGCGATACCAGCCGACCTGGCCCCATCGAATGCGTCGGCGGATCCCTGCCGGGCCTGAGGAGCTGCGCATGAAGATTTGTCAGGTCGAAAAGCCCCTGGTGGCGACCAACCGCATTCCGGGGCTGGAGCATCGCCACCTGCAGGTGGTGCGTGACGGCAGGAGCATGGCCGTCGCCGTGGATGCCGTCGGCTGCACGCCGGGCGATTGGGTGATCTGCGTCGGCAGCTCGGCGGCACGCGAGGCCGCGGGCCACAAGGACTACCCGAGCGATCTCACCATCGTCGGGATCATCGACCACTGGGAAGGGGAGGAGTAGGCATGGACATCATGCAGGTCGAAGACTCCCTGGTCTGCACCCGACGGGTGCCCGGGCTGGCAAGCGTGTCCCTGCGCGTGCTGCGCTCGGCATCGGGCAGCCGCGCCGTCGCCGTCGACACCGTCGGCGCCCGGCCCGGCAACTGGGTCTTCACCATCAGTGGCTCGGCCGCCCGTCTGGCGGTCGGCAAGGAGATCCTGACGGATCTGAGTATTGCCGGAATCATCGATCGCTGGGAGGAGGATTCGCGCGGGGAATCGGGCTAATTCCAGCGGGGGCGGGGACGCCCTGAGCAACAGACTGACTCGGCGAGAGCCGCTTTTTTTGAACGAAGCATCTGAAACAAGCGAAGCGTCTGAAATAGAGGAGCGATACGCAATGGCCAACGAGTATTACGGGATTGCATTGGGAATGATCGAGACCCGCGGTCTGGTGCCCGCCATCGAGGCGGCCGACGCCATGACCAAGGCCGCCGAGGTGCGCCTGGTTGGCCGGGAGTTCGTCGGCGGCGGCTATGTCACCGTGCTGGTGCGCGGCGAGACCGGCGCCGTCAACGCCGCCGTGCGCGCCGGCGCGGACGCCTGCGAGCGCGTGGGTGACGGCCTGGTCGCCGCCCACATCATCGCCCGTCCGCACCGCGAGGTGGAGCCGGTCCTGCCCATGGGCAGCCCGGAGAGCAAAGAGGCGGCCTAATCAGCAGGGTGGACAAGCGCAGCGCAGTCCACCAGACCCGCCACGACATTCGGTGGACTTCGCCCTGGCTGGTCCACCCTACGACTGATCTTTTTTGATGTGAGGAATAGCAACCATGGCCAGTGAAAACTACGGAATCGCGCTCGGCATGATCGAAACGCGCGGATTGGTGCCCGCCATCGAGGCGGCGGATGCGATGACCAAGGCCGCCGAGGTGCGCCTGATCGGTCGCGAGTTCGTCGGCGGCGGCTATGTCACCGTGCTGGTGCGCGGCGAGACCGGCGCCGTCAACGCCGCCGTGCGCGCCGGCGCGGACGCCTGCGAGCGCGTGGGTGACGGTCTGGTCGCCGCCCACATCATCGCCCGTCCGCACCGCGAGGTGGAGCCGGTCCTGCCGGAGAAGCCGGCGGACATGGGCGCGGCACGGTCGTGAGCTGACTAGGGTGGACCCGCGCGAGCGACGTCCACCAAGGTGTCTCGAGGAGTCATGCGCATGACGGCAACACGTCCGATGGTCAGCCCAAGCCAAGTGGTCGGCCCAAGGGTGCTCGGCTACCTGGGGCGCGCCATGAGCCATGAGATGAGCGCCGTGCAGCAATACCTCACGCACGCCGGACTGGCGAGACTGTGGGGCCTGGACGATGTCGCCGAGCACTTCCGCCGCGAGGCGGCGGAGGAGCAGGAGCACGCGGAGCGTCTGACCAACCGCATGCTACAGCTCGGCGCCATGCCCAACGCCTCGCAGCTCACCCCGGTGCGCGCCGGACCCTCGCTGATCGAGCTGCTGGAGGCCGATCGACTGCTGGAGCTCCGCGCGGTGGATCTCTACCGGGAGGCGGCCCAGTATTGCGCCCAGATCAATGACGCCGAGGACCGCGCCCTCTTCCACGCCCTACACGACGAGGAGCTGAGCCACGCCCGCGAGATCGAGGCCTGGCTCGACCGCCTGCGCCGCGAATATGCCCAGGCGTGGACCCGCTGAGCCCTTAGGCATCGCGGGGTGGACGAGCGAGCGCGAAGTCCACCAGAGACCCCGCCGAGACAGGTGGACTGCGCTGCGCTTGTCCACCCTACGTAATATGAACGACTGGAGGCAGCTATGACCACTGCACAAGGTACCTGGAAGGAGCGCAAGCGCCCGACCCGCTTGGAGCGCCGCTTCGAGTTCTCGGACTACGAGGAGACCCGCGAATTTCTGGAATCACTCGCCGACATCAGCGAGGCCACCGGGCGCTATCCGGACATCAGCTTCGGCCGCACCCATGTCAGCCTCACCATCCAGGCCGACGAGGCGACCGGGGTCATTGCAGACGACCAGCGGGACTTCGCGCGTCGCGTCGACGAGATTGCGGCCGCCGAGCCCGCGATGGCTTGAGCGGCCGCGGCCCAAGGAGCTTGCCCATGACCAACGACACACAGCCTCCCGAGCAGGCGCCGGAGACTCCGGCCGCCGCGGCCGAGGCGAAGCCCGCCCCCAAGCCCAGGGCTCCGGCCGCATCCACCAAGCGCACGAGTACGCGGCGCGCGGCATCTCGCCCAGCGGCCAAGACGACCTATGACCAAGGCTACCGCTCGACCCATCGCGTCTGGCCCGATTGAGCATCCGTGACCGGCTCGCCCAGCTTGCCCTGACGTCCAAGGCGCGGGCGTCGATCATCGATTGCTCCGGCCTCCGGCTGCAGGCTGGACAAGCACAACGCAGTCCACCACGGCCGGCGCGGTATTCGGTGGACTTCGTTCTGGGGGGTCCACCCTGCCGGTCCAACTGACGATCAAGAGCAAGGCACGCAGAGCCACAACCGTCGCGGACGCCATGCCGAACGCCGGGGACTGAAATCGCTACCATCGCACCCCACTCCGAGCCGCCTATGTACGATCCAACGCTCAATCTGGTCCGCCATGTCAGCCTTCGCCAGCTTCAGGTGTTCGAGGCCATCGCCCGCCTCGGCAGTTTCACCAAGGCGGCGGACGAGCTCTATCTGACCCAGCCCACGGTCTCGACCCAGATCAAGCGCCTGACCGAGGTGATCGGCCTGCCCCTCTTCGAGCAGATCGGGCGGCGCGTCTATCTGACCGACGCCGGACGCGAGCTGGAGACCGTAGTCAAGGAGATGTTCGGCGTCCTCGATCGCTTCGAGATGAAGGTCTCGGACCTTAAGGGGCTCAAGCAGGGCTACCTGAAGCTCTGCGTCATCACGACCGCCAAGTATTTCGCGCCCGAGGTGCTCGGCCGCTTCTGCCAGCGCCACGCCGGCGTCGACGTCTCGCTCAAGGTCACCAATCGGGACAGTGTGATCGAGCGCTTGACGACCAATAAGGACGACCTCTACATCCTCGGACAGGTGCCGGACCGGGAGCTGGAGCTGGCGGCACACGCCTTCGCCCCCAACCCCCTCTATGTGATCGCCCATCGCGATCATCCGCTGGCGAAGGAGCGCAACATCCCCGTCTCGCGGCTCGCCGAGGAATACTTCATCATGCGCGAGCCGGGCTCGGGCATCCGCGATTGGGTACTGAAGATCTTCGAGGACGGCAACGCCAAGCCGCGCGTGCGCATGGAGCTCGGCAGCAACGAGGCCATCAAGCACGCCATCTACGGCCAGCTCGGCGTCTCCGTGCTCTCGCTCCACACCCTGGCGCAGGAGAGCCAGCACACGCAGCTGCGTATCCTCGACGTCCAGGGATTCCCGATCGAGCGCGAGTGGTACGTGGCGCACGCCAAGGGCAAGGAGCTGTCCGTGGTCGCCCGCGCCTTCATGGCTTTTTTGGACGAGGAAGGCAGTCACCTGCGCAAACAGCTCGACAAGACCTATGCCCGCCTGACGCGTGATTGGGAAGGCAATGGCAAGGGCGCCGCTATCAACGCCGCGTCTTAGGTTTGCCGGCCGACTCGCGGATCGGGTCCCACGGGGACCGAGCCGCGATCCGTTCCTCCCTGCACTGGCGCCTGCCGTGGCAAGCGCATGGTGAAGGTCGCCCCTTCGCCGACCTGACTGGAGACGGCAACACTGCCGCCCAGCACCCCGCTCATCAGGTTGTAGACGATATAGATGCGTAGGGTGGACGAGCGAGAGCGAAGTCCACCGAAGTCCATGCCGGCGCTGGTGGACTGCGCTGCTTGTCCACCCTCGGGGGCGACTGGCCGATCGCCTTGAGCCTGAAAGCTGGGCCTCGCCCAAAGCATTGTTTGTCTTTGCGTCCTGTGCGCCTTCGCGCTTCGATTTGCCGATGTTGGCTGGGGCGTTCGGGGCTCAAGACAGCAGGCCGTGCTCCATGGCGTAGCACACCAGCTCCGCGGCGGACTTGAGCTCGAGCTTCCGCAGGATGCGCATCTTGTGGGTGCTCACGGTCTTGGGCGAAAGGTGCAGGGTCTCGGCGATGGCGCTCAAGCGCTCGCCCTTGATGAGGTGCAGGAAGATCTCGTACTCGCGGTCGGAGAGTAGCTCCCAGGGCGCGGCATCCGCTCTGGCGTCGCGCTCGAAGACCAGCTGCTCGGCCAGCTCCTGCGAGATGGCACGCCCACCACTCGCGACCTTACGCACTGCATCGAGCAGGGCCACGGGCTCGCAGTCCTTGGTGACATAGCCGCTCGCGCCTGCTTTGAGCGCCCGTGCCGCGACCTGGATCTCTCCGTGCTTGCTGAGCACCTGCACGGGAAGGCTGGGCCAGTTGCCCTTAACGCGCTTGACCAAGTTGACCCCGCTGAGACCGGGCATGCTCATATCGGTCACCAGCAGGCCGAAGGACTCGGCCCGCAGGCGCTCGACCACCCCCCAACCGTCCTTGGCCTCGCCAGCAACCTCGAGGTCTGCCCCAAGGCTGAGCATCTGGCGAATCCCTTGGCGTACCACGGCATGATCGTCGGCGATGAAGATGCGGATCACGGGGTTTCCTCCTCTCCGCTCAGCGGCAAGGTAATGCGCAGGCGTGTCCCCTCCCCCGGCTGGCTGTCGATGCGCGCACTGCCGCCCTCGATGAGCACGCGCTCACGGATGCCCATGAGCCCAAAGGACTTCTTTTCGCGGACTACCGCGGGATCGAAGCCGCGGCCATCGTCCCGCACCTCGAGGCGCAGCATGGCCTGTGCCCCCTCTGCCAGGAGAGGTGTCGCCTCCATGGCTTTCAAGGTCACATTTCGTGTCGACTTCAGCGGTCCTCATGTCACGTGCGACAGGTCTAGCTTCCCGTCTAGCGTTGCGCGAGCAGGCGCGCGACGGAGACATGGGGTCTGCTCGGATCGTGCGTCCGCGTCGGTGGGCGCTTCTTGGGTCCGCGTGAATGCTTGCGGTACTTGCGCAGTTGGACATGCTGCGCGGTAGCGAGCAGCCAGCCGGAGTGTCGCGTCTGCGCTCGTGATACCCGTCGGGTCGATCCCTCGCCGACGGGACTCGCGCAGGGCGACAACCTTCTCAGCCCGGGCCGTCCCGCTCCGGGTCGCTGCTCCGCCTCGAGTAGCGCCGTTGGCGCACTCGGGCTACGCACGACCCTACGACGAATGACTCTACGGCGTGTGTGACTGCGCTTTGCATATTGCCTTCACGACGAAGGACTGACGTCCTTCGTCATTACGGCAATACGCACGCGCACACACCTACCCGGGACTACCGGCCTCGCGCTTTGCGCTTCCCTGGCCGGCAGCGGCGGCCATGGCGGAGGGCGTGAGGCGATGAAAGAGCGCCCATTCCTCGGGGGTGACCAGCGTCCCGAGGCTCTCGT
>NZ_JAAIJQ010000106.1 GCF_010820565.1 Thiorhodococcus minor
TCTGCGTGTACGCCCAAATCGCCACTAAATGCTTGTTTTAAAATGAATCGCTAGACCCCCCGAAATCCGGGAGAGCCACGAAGCTCCCATTGAGCTGCTTGAGTGCAACGGAAAACGTGCTACCGAATTCCGCAGGCTGTGAACGATCTTGTGCCTGCGAGATGGCATCCCGCAACTCTTCGAGTTCGCAGGTGCCGCCATAAGTCCAAAGAACCGCGAGGATTTGACGCGCCAGATGTCCTACCTCATGCATGTAGGGGTATTCCCAAAGTCTTGAGGGATTATCGAATTCCTCTTCAACGAAGCCGACAAACTCATCATCTGTGCGCATTCGGCTGTTTGCGTACTTGCTGATGTACTCTACGATCCTGGGGTTAAAGTGGCGATGTCGAATGACGGTTCGATAGGCTTTGGCGGCCACGAACTGTTCAAGCCTTGACTGCGGCAGGTCGGAAAAGTAAAGGTGGTTAAAGACCATCTGTGCACGATGGCGTGCTGTGTAATCCTCCAAGGACAACACATGCTTCATTAGCGCGTCGGCACGCTCGTGAAAGGCTCCGTGAAGTCGCTTGGCGTCTTCCAGAATGTACTCTCGCGTCGTTAGTATCAGTCGAATGCCCGAGGATCTAGCAGCCTTGTCTACGAGTGAGAATAGGGACGCCTCTTCGTTCTTCTCGAATCGTGGAGACTCGAAACGAAGACGTCCGAGGAAATCGTCATAGACGATGACGAGCCGTTGTTCGTTGTCTTGGCCGGCATGAATACGTTCCCAAGCGTCTTGGATATTGCCAACCACCCAAGCCACGTCGAACCCTTCGGCGACATAGTGGCAAACGATCATTTGCGCGAGCGTTGTCTTTCCGATACCCGGATTACCAAGGATCAGAACATGGTGCCGTTGACGCAGGTGATCCAGCGCTCGTTCCAGGCCCTCGTGAACGACGAGGGTGCTCAGCCGATGCCGCGCCTCCTCGACTTTTGCCTCCGTTAGCGCAAACAATCCCGCGTGCAGAACCCTTTCCAGAACAGCGGTCCCTGAGATCCAGAGTTTGAAATGCGAGCGCTCGACTTCTGGGAACTCCCTTAGTAACCCATTGAGGTCGTCTGAACCGTAGACGTCTGCTGTGGATCTACACCAAGGGGACAAGGTGCCAAGGATCTTGGCTTTGTTGGCAGGGGAAAGAGGAACAGAGGTCGCCAGAACATACCGTTGCGGCTCAAGCTTCTTTAGTTTCGGAAGTTCTTGCTTGCAGTTGGTCAGCAGCCGCGAAAAGGCAGTCTCAGCGTAGCGTTTGCACTGGACAATCGTCGTGGGTTCATCTGGTAGCACTCGGGAGTGCCGCAGATCAATACCGCCGTCCTTGCCCTCTTTGAATGACTCCAGCCGACTTCCCCACGATCTCGAGAGGAGGTCGCTGACCAATGCTTCAAATTCGGCGGGGTCGAGAACAGTGAGATCGTATGCCATCGTGCCGTGCATCCCAGGCGTTAAGGACTGACGCGACACATGCTAGCGCATCCGCAATCCCCTAGATCCCAGGGTGGGGTCCTTAGCCAACAAGGTCACGATTTTACTGACCACGCGAGAAACCGGTGAGAGGGGTACAGGAGCAGGCTTAGCCTCGTAACTCGCCAGCCGCAGAACAAGAGCAAACGTCTGCTTCCAACTCTGAGGCCTTAGGCGGGGGTCGGATCGTCCACGTGCAGTATCGGGGTGAACCTGCCGACAGCAGAGGACCGGCCGATGTCCGCAGTTGGCCGACTGCGGACAGTGATCCGCCTCCGGCGGGGGTGCGTTCTCGCAGACGGCACGAGCGGCTTTGAGGAGCAATCCCCGGTCATTCGCATCGGCGGGGCGATAAGGCGCGATCACTCGGTGCTCCGTCGGCGCTCGCCGGGGGCTCGCTCCGATAGCGCACCGACCAGATCCTCGCTCAGTTGTTGGGCCATGGGTGCACGCCGCACCGCGGCGTCGGCCACAGTCGCTTGACATCGAGTGTACGCCAAGACCGGACGCCAGGTCCCGCCGCTCGCGTCTGAGCCGAGACCCGACAGTCCCCAGCTGCCATCTCGTGAGACGCCCGCCATGGCGGGACTCAGGCGTCTGAGAAGCCTCTCTCGCCACATCGCGCCGCGGTGTCGCACGCAGCCAGGCAGGCTGCGCCCCGAGCATGGCCGGACACGCCGATGCGAAAGCATGCCTCAGGTGAAAACGCGTCTGACAGGAGTCGCCGGGGGAAAGCGGCGGTTCAAGACAGGGGTTGGGTCGCCCCTCCAGACGGGAGACCAGACCCAGGGCGGCCGGTGCGCCATTCCCGGTTCTTGTCGCGCTCTCGGCGCAACGAGCGCCGTGGGCGCCGCTCCGACACGCGTCGGTCACTCGGCCCGAGGAGGCACGTTGGCGAAGAGCGGATCACGACCGGCCACCAGCAGCAGCCCAATCAGCCCGGCCCAGTAGAGCGCCCCGCCCGCCGGCACCCAAGAGAGGCCCCACAACCAGCCGAGTGCGGCGGCACTCAGCGAGAGACAGGCGACGTACCGCCATGCCAGCCCGGAGCTCAGTGGCCGACTGAGCCGCCGGTAGACGAGGGCTCCGGCAGCCAGGCCGATCAGCCCTTTGATCAGCACCATGCCGTGAAGCAGCCGCACCAGGTCTGGACTCATCCGCGGTGGAGGGACCAAGGCCAGGGTGATCGCCAGCGCCACGGCGCCGGCCAGGGTCGGGATGACGAGGAGCCGGAGGCGCAAGGCCCGCATCTCGGCCACGGAGGGGGTGTGCGGAACGCGGAGCGCATCCGGCGGCTGGACCGGCGCCGACTCGCCCTGGGCTCGCAGGACCTCGGCCGGTGGCGACAATCGACCCATCACGCCTCCTTGCCCGCAGCGGGCTGGGGTTGCCGGTGAATGCGGGGCGACGCCGAGGGTCGTTCCGTCGGTCGTGGCCCGGACAGGATGCCCACAAGAGTAGAGCGGCCGGGCGCGCCGATTCAACCGGACGCGAGCTCAGGATTCTCGCCTGGCATCGCGCCGCGCGCCGAAAGCGATCGACAGGCTCGGCGGCCGACCGAGCCCGCGCGCGAGCACGCGTCTGGAACCGTCCACGTCGTGCGCTTTCAGCCGAGGGAGCTTGCTTCCGCGCGAGACACGCCCATCTGCGACGGCATGATCAAAGACAGGATTTTGACCTGGGGCAACGCCCTCCTCCGCCGTGTGGCGACCTCCCAACCTCCGCCCGAGACGGTGGCCCAAGTCGACCTCGAGCGCCTGTTGGGGACCTGGCTCGAGGTCGCGAGGCTGCCGAATCTCGAGGCGGATGGCTTCGGGCAACGCGCGGTGAACGTGACCGCGACCTATACGCAGGGGTCCGACGGCCGCATCCGCGTTCAAACGGTCTCCTACAACGCCAACGCTGGTCTGCGGCGCACCGAAGTGAACGGGATGGTCCGGCCCGCGAGCGCGGATGGTGCGAAGCTGGTCCTGACGTTCTTCCATCTGATTCGGGGGCATCTGTGGGTAATCGGGCTCGACCCTGAGTACCGCTGGGCCCTGATGGGCACGCCGAGCCGACGGCGCCTCTGGCTGATCGCGCGCACGCCGCGCCTGGACCCGGCGGACTACGATCGGGCGATGGCGATCGCCGCGGCACAGGGCTATGACGCGGCGCGCGTCACACCCACGCCGCAAGGCGTTGCTGTATGACTGTGGCGCGCCGGGGCTGGTTGCCCCCAACGGCGGCGGGAGGCCGAGAACACGTGCGGTCCGGGTCGATTGCGAGGCAGCCGCTCCTGCGTCAAGGCGCGACCGAGGCCGAGCTGACCCGATGGCGTCACCGCACCAAGAGGCTCAGCCGACCGGAGTGCGTCGCGCCCACTGACACCCGACCGGATTCTCCGACAGCCGCCCCTCGCATCGCAGGGAACGGTGTCCGGTCCAAGCCATCCGGTGCCCTCTGACCAGAGACGGTGATCACCGCTCCCCCGGTCGGCCGAAGCGCTCGAGCCAGTGCGTCGCGATCTCGCGCCGACGACAGATCCAGACCCGCTCATGGCTTGCGGCGTAGCCCAGGAACCGCGCCACGGCCACGGCGCGCGCCGGGTGGCCGCTGATGCGGGCATGCAGCCCGACACTCAGGATGCCCGGGTGGTCCTGACCCTCCGCCCAGAGCATGTCGAAGGCGTCGCGCAGCAAGGTGAAGAAGTCTTCTGCCGTGGCGCAGCCGGGTGCAAGGAGATAGCGGATGTCGTTGGTGACGAGGCTGCAGGGGATGACCAGGTAGGCCTGGCCGTGCTCCGTCAGCCAATAGGGACGCTCGTCGTCATAGGCATCGGAGTGGTAGAGAAACCCGCCGGTCTCGACCAGGAGCCGCCGGGTATTGGGACTGACCCGGCCGGTATACCAACCAACCGGCCGCTGACCGGTCGTGGCTTCGATGATCTGACAGGTCTGGGCGATGTGCGCCCGCTCGGTGGCTGCATCGACAGCGCGGTAATCGATCCAGCGGTAGCCGTGTCCGGCGACCTCATGGCCAAGCTCGGCGAGCGCCGCCCCGGCCTCGGGGTTGAGCTCGAGGGCGCGCCCGGCGGCGAAGGCGGTGAGCGGGAGACGGCGCTCCTCGAACAGGCGCAGCAGGCGCCAGAAGCCGACGCGCGACCCATAGTCGAAGAGACTCTCGGCGCTGTAATGACGCTGGCCGAGGCGCCTCTGAAAGCCGGGGAGCTCGGGCAAATAGTCCTCGGAACCGTCATCGCCGTTGAGCAGGGTGCGCTCGGCGCCCTCCTCCACGTTGAGGACGCATTGGAGCGCGAGCCGTGCCCCGCCCGGCCAGTGCGGATCGGGCGGGTGGCGACCGTAGCCCCGGAGATCCCGCGGGTGCCAGGCGTTCACCCTCAGCCCAGCTCGAAGGTGGTGACGCCGAAGAGCTCGTGGTCGGGCAGATGCGGCGGTGGTCCGTAGTACATCCGGGCGCAGCCGAAGACCTCGCGCAGGCCGTGGCGGGCGGCGAGTGCGAGGGCCTCCGGGTTGTTCTCGGGCACGTCGAGTAAGATCGGCACACCCCGTGCGTGGCGGCTGAGACCGCTGAACAGGGCCTCGGCGATCTCGGCGTCGGCAGCGAACAGCGGGCCGATCTTGAAGCCTTGCCGGCAGGAGCGGATCACCCCATAGCCCTGGAGCCGGCTCTCCTGCACGACGCCCAGCGCACAACTGCCAGGCTGGGCGATCCAGGCGCGGAGGAAGGTCTCACGGGGGGCCGGGAAGTGCGCCGCATCGTAGCGGACGAGCTCGGCGAAGGGCACCTCGGTCAGATCGACCAGGCGGGCGTCCGGGGTCGAAGCCATACCGACCCCTTCGAAGCGCAGATCGCGGTGACTGAAGACGAAGCCGCCGCGGGCATAGAACCCCTGCATGGCGAAGACGCCATCCATGCCGATCACGGCCGGCGCTTGAAGTCGGGCGATGAGTCGGGCGCGGCGCGCGTGCCAGAGCTGGCGACCGAGCCCCTGGCCGCGGTGCTCGGGGTGGACGATGAAGAAGCCCATGAAGCCGAACCGGCCCGCGTAGGCGACGATCGAGCCGCCGCCGATCAGCGCGCCATTGCGCTCGGCGGCAATGAAGCCATCGGGGTCGGTGTCCCAAAAGATCTGGGCATCGCTGAGCCCCGGATTCCAGGCCTCGTCGGCGGCCCAGTCGCCCAGGGTGTCGAGCTCCGGGCGGGTCATGGGGCGGATGGTCAGCGCAGTGGTCATGGGCGCGCTCCTGGGTTGGCGGTCGAGGTGGCAATGGCGCGGGGCGCTCAGACACGGATCGTCGCGCACGCGCCGCGTCCATGGTGGTCAGCGCACCGGCTGACGGGCGCGCCGCTGCTCCAGCGCGGTCAGTGCCTGGCGTTTATGCCGTGTCATACGCTCGCGTCGCAGGGCCGCACGCTCTGCCTGCGCGGTACCTGGACGCTCCGTGCTCCGCTGGATCAGCTCGCGTAGAGCGCGCAGGCGCTGATGGGTCTCGGCGTCCGGATCGCGCGGCAAGCTCCCCGCCGGTCCCGCCAAGCGCTTCACGGCCTGCCCCTCGCGCGCGACGGTGAGCGGCGCGGGCAGCAGGTGATGCACCGCGTCGGCCGACAGGCGCCCGGAGGCCACCGCCTGCTGCGCGGCGACTTGGCGGCGCTCGGCGTCCCATCCCAGTGACAGCTGCCAGCGCGGGCGTCGCCCCTGGCGACGCGGCTCGGCCACCGCGCGCTCGTAGGCCGCTTTGAAGGCCAGACGGGCGCCGATGCGGTCGCCGGCGCTCCAGACCGGCGCCGCGGCCCGGAGCGCGCCGAGGATCTCATCGGTCACACAGACCGTCGCGGCCTCGTCGAAGCTCTCCAGGGCGAGCGCCCAGGCCTCGTCGGCGCTCGGACGCCCGTCCCGCGTCCGCTCGAGCAGCGCCACGAGGTCGGCGGGCTGGGGAAAGAAGCGACCGCGCTCCGCATCCAGCAGGTGTCGGTCCAGGAGGATACGCAGGGTGTCGAGATCCAACTGCGCGGCAAGCAAGCGCCACCAGGTGAGCTTGGTGGCGCCGGAGACCGTGCGCCCGTAGTGCTCGCCGATCTCATCGAGCAGGTCGGAGAAGGCGGGCCGCTCGTCATCGAACAACATGGAAGTCGCCCTCCAGGGTGCGGGGATGTCCGCCGCCGTTGAGAAAGGCCGCGAGCTTGGCGTCGGCGTGGCGCTGAGTGCGGGCGAGCTCGAGAAATTGCTCGACGTGGGCGCCATCGCGACAGATCAGGCCGAGGTCGTTGAAGGGGCGCTGGCGGTCGTTCTGTCCCTGATGCCAGGCCGAGGCCCGGCAGCCGTCGATCGCCGTCAGCAGGTCGCTCACCCGGTAGCCGTCCTTGAGCCGGGCAGCGATCGCCGCGCGCCGCTTGCCGTCGAGGCGGGCGTGCGGCTTGTCCATGACCCGCTGCCAGTGGGTGAAGACGGCCTGCACGGAGTCCTGGTGCCCGCCTTCAGACGGCGACGGGCAGGGCGCGTCGGCGGGGGGCGTCCGGCCGCCGCGGCGATCGGCGCACGACAGGTGCGTGAGCACCTCCTCTCTTCCAGAGACCAGACTCCCAGAGGAGGGGTCGTTCTTCGCAGGTGCAGCACACGACGGCTCAGGTGGCTCATCGGGTGGCGCTACGCACGCAACTGATTGATTCGAAGTATCTCTTACCGTATTTTCCGGGTGGATCGACGGGCGGCTCTGACCGGGTTGCTCTCGGGTCGTTCTCGGGTTGCTCATATTCTGGACAGACGCGCCCCGGTCGGCCAGGGGAAGACGTTTGATGTAGCCCACCTCGATTCCAGATCCGGCGTCGACCAGCAGGGAAACCAGGCGCTCGGGATCGTCGTCGCACGGGCGAGCCCGCTCCAGCTCGGCAATCGCGGCCCGGATCTCGCCGCGGCTGGGCGCCCAGCGCTTCTTGGTGCTGCGCGGATCGGGCACGAAGGCGACCTCCTCGGCGATGGTGGTGGCGGTGATGCGACGGTGCAGCCCACCGGCGATCCCCGTGCGATAATCCATGCGGCGACGGAACACCCGCAGATAGATGAGCTGGGCGAGCATCGACAGACCGCGTAGCGCCGCCTGCTCGTCGTCGTTCCAGGAGGTGCGGGGCATGGCTAGCCGCCCCCACGCGTGCACGAATGACCGCATTGGCCGATGCCGGCTCGCCGCCGATGCGCTCTGAAGACGTCAGCTTGAGGGACGATGCCCCGCCTGGCCCTCATGGCGTGTGACCCGGCTCGGCGTCGCGTCCGTACCAGGGACAACCGGTGGCCGCTTCCAGAGCCTGCAGATCGGTCATCAGACGTCGCTGTATCAGCTCCAGGCAGGCGATGCCGGTCGTGAGACGCCAAAGTGTCTCCCGAGGTACCACCACCAAGGCACTATCGTCCCCAGCGGCCTGCTCGACCAAGTCGACCAGATCGACGTCGAGCGGACCCTCCTGCACCTGATAGGGCACGACTGCGGTCAGCGTGTCGCGCAGTCGGTCGTACTGGCCCAGGCTCAGGGCATGAGCCCGCCGCTCGATCGCCGCCCGTACGGCCGAGGTGATCGGATCGGCGGCCTGGTCGGTGGCGAGCCGTGCGCCGGATGGTGCAACCACACGCTCCCGCCAGTACTCCCAGAGGACGTCATCACATTCGAGCTGGTAGCGACGGATGCGCTCACGCAGCTCGGGCGCAACCCGACTCGCATGGATGGTCGCGAAGAAGGCCGGAAGCTTGCGCACCGGCAGGCAGAGCGACTTCTGCGACCCGCCCTTGGAGGGCGTTCTGACGTGCACCACGCCCCAGCGTGCCTGATTGGCGGTGAGCTTGGCGAATTGGCTCGCCCAGTCCAGACCCATCCCTTCCACGACTGGACGCATGGGGGTAAAGGGCTCCCCCTGGTGCTCCAGGATAAACAGGGTCTGATCTTGGAAGGTGACGGGCAGAAGCGCAGCAGCCCCCGCCGTCAGCACCGGGAAACCGTCCCCATCACCAGGGAACGCCGCACCCACGTCAATTTGGTCTTCGCTCATGCCCCTCTCCCGAATCGCTCGGCGGGCCAAGTGTCGGCACGCGCTTGGAGGATCGCGGTCCGTCGCCAGCCACCTCGGCCCCTGCGCCGTTGCGACGGCGCACCGCCGCCTCGGCGCGCGCGTAGATCGCCAGGATCCACGCGGCGCCCGGCGCCCGCGCGCGCGGGTGGACCGCAAGCTCGT
The DNA here is from genome assembly GCF_010820565.1 of Thiorhodococcus minor. Classification (GTDB taxonomy): domain Bacteria; phylum Pseudomonadota; class Gammaproteobacteria; order Chromatiales; family Chromatiaceae; genus Thiorhodococcus; species Thiorhodococcus minor. Next base: position 8,729 of record NZ_JAAIJQ010000106.1, read on the forward strand.
CATCCTGAAGAAAGCCCCGTGGCCGGCGAGGCCCGCGACTCGCGCAGGCGTGGCACCGCGTCTGCGGATGTCGCAGGCGTGTGACAATCTGCTTGCGGCTCAGCGCCCCCACCCGCCCGCAGCAGGCATACCGCACCTGGTAGCGCCCGTTCGGCAACCGCGCGAGGAGGCAGACGCCGCCCACCACGCCACCGATGGCCAGTGTCTGCTCAACGGTCATGACGGACGACGCCGGCCACGGTGTCGACCTCCCCGCGCGGGGCGCCGCAAAGGCCGTGCCGCCGACGTGGCGTCTTGAGGCGGCGCAAGCGCACGGGACGACACCCACTCGGCGGCGTCGCTCGTGCCCGGTGGCGGACCGAAGATATCTGGGCGCAAATCGTGTATCGTCACCAGCCCATCCGTCGCACGCTCGATGGCTCTGGCCAGCGCGTGACCGGCGCGACGATGGCCGCGCGCCACCTGGCGCAGGTAGACCGGCTTGGTGCCGGCCGCCGCGGCGACGAAGGCCAGACGCTCGGGATGTCGAGCAAGAAAGGTCAGCATGTTCATGCGCGCAACGATAGCAAGACGCTACCATCATTTCAATAGCGCACAGCAACATCCTGCATTCATAGCATCATGCTACTATTCCCTCATGATGGACGTCCGCCAAGCCCGTGCCGAGAATCTTGCCAAGCTCCTGCGCCGTCACCCCTCGCTGCGGGTGTTCGCCGACCGCACGGAGCTGGCCCCCGCGCACGTCAGTCAGATGAAGAACGGGGTGCGCCGCATGGGTGACGAGGTCGCCCGCCGCATCGAAGCGCAGCTGCGCTTGCCGCATGGCTGGATGGATCACCCGCATGGCGACGGGGAAGACACTCCGGTCTCGGCGGCTACAGCGCCGTCCCTGGATCAGCTGCTCTCACGAACCTCACCACGCGCCCAGGAAGCCTTGGAGCTGATCGCGCACGCCGCCGAGGAAGGTCGGCTCAGCGAGGCCGACATCGCGCTCATTCATCAGCTCGCCGCGCGCTTGGCGAGCACGACCGGCAAGTACGAGCGCTTGAGGAGGACGGTCAGGGATGACGATCCAACTGCTGAGTGAAGGCGCCTATCGCAGCTATCTCGAGCCGCTCCCGGACGCCGGAATCGAAGCCAGTCATCGGGCACGCGTCTGGTTCGGCGACGGGCCGCTTCATGAGGCCTACGTCAAGCTCTACCCGGAAACCAACCACGGACTCGTCAACGAGATCACGGGACATCTGCTCGCGGCCAGCCTTGGATTGCGCGTTCCGGAGCGCGCGGCGGTGATCTTTGTGCCCAAGCGCTCAGTACCGGACTTGCCCGCTTGGGCGCAGGCTCTTCCGGGCCACTCGATTCCCGGGTGGTGCACCCTGGATATGATGGCGCCAAGCCTCCATTTCCCACTTTCGACCGAAACCCATGGGCGGCTGGGACTTCGACCATTCCTGCTCGAGGAGCTGCGTCAGGCCGACGAGGTGGCGAGGATCATCGCCTTCGACGATTGGATCGCCAACGTGGATCGGCATCTGGGCAATCTCCTGCGCGTGGGCAAGCGCCGATACCTGCTGATTGACCATGGTCAGATCTTCGGCGGGACTGGCTGGAGCGCGGCGACCCTGCTGGGGACCAACATCCCCTACAGGAACGATCTGAGCGACGCGCTCGCCCCGGAATCACAGACCCCGGGGTACCGTGCCCGGCTCGCGCAGGAGGCTCGTGACAACCACGGCCCGGCACTGACGCGTGCCCGCGCCAGTCTACTGGACTGGTGGATGAAGCTCTTGGACGAGCCGCAGCGAGCGGCCGCGGCCAAATTCCTCGACGATCGGACCCACGAGAGTCAGATCTGTGAGCGCTATCAGATGCTACCGCTATGAGTCTTTACGCGAACCTCCGTCAGATGGCCTCCCCCGTCCCTACCCCAGCGGTCAGCGGACAGTGGTTCAACATTCGCTTCATCCCAGACCTATCCACCGGTGAGCGGCTCAATCTCGGCGTCGGGCTGCTCGGCGAGGATGGGCGCATCCACGCCAAGCTGCTGACCGATTTCACTCGCCTACACTGTCTCTATGGCGAGCGCATCGACAGCGACGAGCTGCGTTTCCTCCTCGACCTGCTCCGGCATGGCTGGAGCCATCCCGAAGAGGCCCTGCGCTCGCCCAGTCCGCATCTGCTCTTCAGTCCACTGAAGTACGCCGCGGGGGACAGCCTGGAGGCCATTCTCGAGGATTTGTACCAAGTGACCGTGACCCTCGAGCCAAGCCCCCAGACCGACCGCAAAGCCACCCGTGACACCCACATGATCGACACCAAGACGGCACGCGAGCGAGTGTTCGAGGCCATGGTGCGCAAGGCCCCCCTGTCGGCCTCGCTGTTGGCGCCCAATCCCATCTGGCCCGTCAACGGCGGCAAGCTTCTCGATATGCCGATCCGCGCGCCCAGCCAGTTCGCGACTCTGATCTCCGTGTGGCACACGCGCAGCGAGCGCCGCGAGATCACGGCCCTGCGGGCACAAGCCGACCTCGATGCCGCCCGCACGCTGTTCCCCGATGACACGGGCGGTCTCTTCATCCTGCGCCCGCCACCGGGGGAGCCGGGCTATGACGAGGCCCAGCAGCGCAAGATCGATCAGGTGATCGAGATGACGACGTGGCGCTTGGGTGTTCAGGGCATGCCGTGCGAGGCCGAGCACGATCCTGAAGCGCTGGCCGAGCGTGTCTTGAGCTGGTCGGAGCAGGCGGGCGCCCGCGCCTGAAGCGCTGCCTGAAATCGGGTCGTTATCCGCATCGACGGCGCGGAGCAACGTGCCGAAGCCGAGCGGCGTCAGTCGCCGCCTGGATCAGCCCCGCACCTCCTGTCGACACAGCGACCTGCGCAAGCGCCTGCGGGCCGCGGATACGCCGCCTCTTCCCCAGCCGCCAGGCTTCGGCACTCGCGCCCTTTCCATCCCTCATGACCCAGCCCAGCTGCCTTGGCGACCCGTCACGAGAACAAACGGCGCCGCAACCACCGACACCCCCCGGCATGAACGGAGCAGGCGCCTCTAGAATCTCCTCCGGGAGGGAGGTCGGGGCGCGCGGATGTCGATGAGAGCCGCACCGAGAGGATGAGGCGGACGCCGTCTCTCACGACGTCCGGAAGAGCGTGGTATGCTTTGAAGAGCACATAGAAAGACATAAACGTCTCTTGAACGCAGAGATGACCGCAAGCAACCTTCTAACCACCGCACCGCCTTATGAGGTCGAGCAGGCGATGAAGCGCCTCGGCGCAAACCTGCGCACGGCACGGTTGCGGCGCAACCTGACGATCGACGAGGTCGCCGCAAAGATCGGCACGGGACCCCGTGCCGTGATGAATGCCGAGAAGGGCAAGCCGTCGACCGGAGCGGTCGTCTACCTGGCCTTGCTCTGGACCTATGGTCTGCTGGACCCAGTGACGGCGCTGGCCGATCCGGCGAAGGACGAGGAAGGCCTGACGCTGGAGCTGGCACGAGGTCGGACACGCGCCCGCGCGAAGGATGAGCTGGATGATGATTTCTAAGCCTGACGCGCAGGAATGCTATGTCTACATCACGCTTCCGGGCCGCACGGAGTTTGTGACGGCGGGCCGTTTTGCGCTCGAGACCGACCGGACGGGCACGCCTGTCGGCCGGTTCGTCTATGGCCGCTCCTATCTCGCGCGTCCTGACGCCGTCCCGATCGATCCGGTCGAGCTGAAGCTCGGCACAGGCACGCAGCGCACGACGGCACTGGGCGGCGTGTTCGGCGCCCTGCGCGACGCGGGTCCCGATTACTGGGGCCGCCGCGTCATCGAAAAGCATGTGGGCAAGCCGCTGCTGGGAGAGCTCGATTATCTGCTCAATGCGCCCGACGACCGTGCCGGGGCGCTGGGGTTCGGCCTCAACCAGACACCGCCGCCTCCGCAGCGACACTTCAATCAGACGCTGACGCTTGAGAAGCTCCAGCGCATCGCCGACGCAATCATCGCCGACGAGGACGTCGCACCAAGCGCGTCGGCCGACCAGGTCGAGGATCTGATGCTGGTCGGCACATCGATGGGTGGCGCGCGGCCCAAAGCGGTGGTCGAGGATGCGCAGGGGCTTTGGCTGGCCAAGCTCAACCGCCCCGACGATCCATGGAATCACGCACGCGCCGAGCAGGCGATGCTCGTGCTCGCCCGCGCCTGCGGCATTCACAGCGCCGAGAGCCGGATCATGACGGTCGGGGACCGTGACGTCCTGCTGGTCAAGCGCTTCGACCGTGAAAAGACAGAAGACGGCTACCGGCGTGCCCGCATGGTCAGCGGCCTGACACTGCTGCGCACGGAGGACACGCACCGGCATCGGGACCGCTGGTCCTATGTGCTGATGGCGGAAGAGCTGCGTCGGGTGTCCGGCCGCCCGCAAGAGGATGCGATCGAGTTGTTCCGGCGCATGTGCTTCAACGCGCTGATCTCGAACACCGACGACCATCCGCGCAATCACGCGATCATCGCCAAAGATCAGGAATGGAGGCTCTCCCCGGCCTACGACCTGACCCCATCGACGCCGATCAGCACGGAGCGTCGCGACCTGGCGATGCAGTGCGGCGACCTGGGTCGCTACGCCCACGCCGGCAACCTGCTCTCCCAGAGCGCGCGGTTCTATCTCGGCCCGGACGAAGCCGCGGCGCTGATCGCAGACATGGAAGACCGCATCAGGAGCCGCTGGTATGAAACCGCGCGGCGCGAAGGCCTTTCGGAACGGGATTGCGAGAAGATCAGCCGCGCGTTCGTCTATCCGGGATTCCGGCTCCCGCGCGGCGATGCCGGCTGACCGACGCCGGAGCACCATGACAGAGTCATCCGAGCGGTGGCCACGCGGTACGGGTCATCGGGATCGACCGCAGCGCCTCGCGTTCCGGTATCGGCGAGAAAGGCCCAAGTCACGTCGAGGAGCGGTACTGATCGTGCGAGAGGCCGATATCGCCCTTGCCCCTGCCCTGTTTGGCCGGGCGAATGCGTAAGGCGGAGACGCTCGGCAAATACCCGCGCTCGCCCAGGTACTGCCTGCTCATCGACGAAGCGCTCCAGCGCCTGCTCCAGGTCATCTGGCAAAGTGATCGTGGCTCGGTTCATGCCGTGAGCCTAGCCGCAACGGCACCCGTTGGTGCCGGTCACCGTGGCAGGACACGGCCATGCGTGGTGGTCTCATGCGCAAACGTCGCGTCGTCACTCTCGGCGTTGGGCCTCGTCGAATCGGCCACCGAGTCGGCACCTGGAACAGCCACCAGCCTTGGTGAAAATCCGGAGCTGACCGCCGTAACCCTGTGCCGGAAAACGTGCGGAACTGGGGCCGTGTGAGGCCATATTGAGACCGATTGAGGCAGAAAATCGCACAGCGCGAGCGACTAAGCCTTTGTTTTACAATGGTCTGAATTGTGTATTTTTGGCTACGAACCAGGTGGTCGGAGGTTCGAATCCTTCCGGGCGCGCCATAAAAGACAAAGGCTTGGCATCAATGCGATGCTAAGCCTTTTTCGTGTACCCGGCGGCGAGGCAAAATTACCCCACCCCGCGGAAGGCTAGAGCATGGCCTTCGTTGCGGCATCATTTTGGCCGAGCCTTCACCGGGTGTCGTTCCAGGGGAGCCCCATCAAACGACTGAGATTGGCTCACCCGCCCGCACACTCATTGCCTCTCGCAGTCGTGCCGTCCACCGGTTCATGGATCCGCCTCCTAGGGGCTCGGCAGCCGATCGCGTAGCAACCGGATCACCAAGCGGAACGCGGTCAAACCAAGTCTTGGCGCAGCCAACTCCAGCTCAAAGAGAAGGCCTGCCGCTCTCAAGCAACTCGCAAGCCAGATTCAGAACCAAGGCAACAAGCACCCTCGTAACCAGACATGTCGAAGAACCGCGATGAGAAACGCCGCCGCAAGAAACAGAAAACGCGCAGCCGGGGAGTAGCACGTCCGACGATGCAGCCGAGACATCGTCAACCGGTTGCGATGCCCAGCGCGCAAACAATGTGGCGGACGATGCACCTGGACTTTGCCGTTCAGGAAAAACTGATCGAGACGACAATGGATGTACAGCCGTTTCTTTGGAAACGTGACGCGAGCAAGATTCGACAGATCGAGCAGGCCACGGACTTGGCAGCCGTCTTGGATCTCACACCGGTTGCAACCGGACTGGCTGACTATGCCTGGCTCAAGCGTATGAGGGAGTTTGGTACGAGCGCTGCGCCAGCGATCGTCACACGGTTGCAGAGTGACGACTGGATGCGCTTGCATCGGAAGGCAAGTGCCGGTGCGCAAGAGCGGCTCATCGGCGCTCTACGGTGGTGTGGAAATGCCGGATCGGACGCATTGATCGATTGCTGGGACACGCTAGACGACTACGGGCGCAGTCTGGCGTGTGTTGCGATTGGCCTGCTCAATGCGCATTCGGCCGCCGACCGACTGTGGGCCTTCTTCGAGAGCGCGCGATCCGCGCCGACCACACACTGGATCGGCCCGCTTTGGGGTCTGATCGACCTCGCAGATGCGCGTGCCGCAGACGCCTTGCTGGAGCTCGTTCTCGCAAGAGTCGCGTTTTACGAGCAGTATGGATTCCTGTGCCGAGCCGGCGACCAGCGAGCTGTTAGGCCTCTGGTCGCAGCGATGCTTGATGGTCCGGAAGAGCTTCGTGCCGATGCGATGTGGGCGCTCACCGGAATTGCACATCGGCTCGGCCGGAAGCGCCTCGGCGAGGCGTTACGCGGCGACGATGGCATCGCGGAGACACCCGCAGAAACGATCGAAATGCTGGTTGACCGCATCTTTCTCTACTCGCAACAAGATGTGGAAAGGCATTTCGAGACATTTTGCGATCGGCACGCGAGCAGCCTCAGCAGCACCCAAGGCCACGGACCGCAACACTGACACACTAGGTCGGTAGCCCTGAGCGATCGCAGTAACGGTCAGCTATGCACACTCGCCGCTGCGCAATGATGGTCTTCATTTCCTCGTCGACATCGGCGCCGGCACGCTCGACCTCAACGTATTCAACCTCTTCGAGTACGACGGCGATCTAAGGAATGCGCTCTTTCTGCCGAGAGTACTGCCCCTAGGCACGGCTTATCTAGTGCCTGAACGAAAACCCCGTTCAATTCAGTGGCACACTCTGCCCTGGAATTAAACGAGGCAGGATCGACTTCGA
>NZ_JAAIJQ010000107.1 GCF_010820565.1 Thiorhodococcus minor
AAAACCACACCCCCTACCCCAAACGCGCGGGGGGCCGGCCCCCCCCCCGCTAGCGCGCCCCGGGCGGGGGGGGGCGCCGCTCCCACCGGTCGTGCGCTTGGACCAGAGGATGATCGAGGCCGATTTCCGGGAAACAGATTCCCCGTAGTCCAGGCGCCTGAGCGACCTGGGTGGGCACGCCCCGCAAACGTCTTGCCCATGCGCGCCGGCCTGCCAGGGGCTTTGCCCATCCTACTGGAGGCGCTGTTCTGGGGAGGATCATTTCAGGAAATCACCTAAGACGCCTCGTTGCGGATTTGCTGTCAGTCGTTTGACGGCTCACCCAGCGGGGGGTTGTGGCTGGTCGGCCAAAAAATCCGGCAACGCCATGATGCTACTCCGCTGGAGGCTGATCGCTGGAAGCTGACTGCTCTGTCTAGCTAAACGGCCTCCTCGGGTGGGTCCGGCAGGCGGTTGACGTCGACCGCCACGGTGAGCTGGTGCGCCCCGCCGCCGTAGAAGATGCCCCGCACTGGAGTGACGTCCTGGAAGTCGCGCCCGATCGCCGTGGTGATGTGCTGCTCGCTTGGCATTTGATTGTTGGTGGGGTCGAAGTCCAGCCAGCCGAAGTCCGGCAGCAGCACCGAGAACCAGGCATGGGAGGCGTCGGCCCCCTGTAGCTTGAGCTGCCCGGGGGGCGGGAGGGTTTCCAGGTAGCCGCTGACATAGCGGGCCGGCAAGCCGAGCCCTCGCAGTCCGGCGATGGCGAGGTGCGCAAAGTCCTGGCAGACACCGCGCCGTTTCTCCATGACCTCGCTGACCGGGGTGGCGATCGTCGTCGAGGCAGGGTCGTATTCGAGCTCGGTGTAGATGCGCGCCATGTAATCGAGCACGGCCTCGAGGAGGGGGCGGCCCGGTGCGAAAGAGACTGCCGCATACTCCGTGGCCGCCGGCTCGAGCGGAATCTGCGCCGACGGCAAGCTGAAGATGCGCGCGTCGGTCATCATGCCATCGCCCTTGTCGTAGAGCCGTTGGGCGACATTCTCCCAGGACGGCGTGCGATCTGGCTCGGGCGGGAGCTGAGCCTCGACCTCGACATCGCTGAGCGCTGTCACTTCCAGGGTGCGATGCGCTTGCTGAATCGAGAAATAGCTGACGCGATTGCCGAAGAAGTCCTCGTGCTCGCGACTGACCGAGGGCCAGGGATCGACCCGGACGCTGCAGGCGAGGCAGCGCTGGGTGCGCGTCTGCAGCGGCTTGAGGTGGGCGATGCTGTGACAGAGCGAGACCGGCTCGGCGTACTCGTATCTGGTCACATGCTGGATCCGAAACTTCATGGGCTCTGATGCTTCATGCGGGCGGCGGTGGCTCGTTCCGCCGCAGCAGGCTGTGCGGCTGCTCTTCGTGGCGGAAGTAATGGGCGGTGATGGCATCCGAGATGGCGGCCAGACCCTCGGCGATGCTGGTCACCATCCGGTCTAGCTCCGCGCGCCGCATCCCGTCCGGGCCGACCTGGATGAGGCGGTCGATCTCGGCGAGTCGGATATCGGTCAGGCTGCGCAGGACCCGCTTCTCGACCAGTGTGCGTCCAACGGCGAGGTCGCCACGGGGAAGCTCGGCGACCAGCGTCTGCAGCTTGGCGATCTGATAGGCGAGGGCGCGGGGGTTGCCTTCGTCCTGGAAGACGAGGTCCAGCAAGGCGCCGACCCGGGTGCCGCCGCGATAGCGTCTGCGGTAGGTGATGAGGCTGTCGGTGATGCCGAGCACCGCCTCGATCACCATGGTCTCGTCCTGCTCGCTCGAGACGGGTACCAGGGTCGAGAGGAGCAGGCTGGCGATGGCCGAGCCGCGCTCCAGGCGCCGGCCGGTCTCCAGGAAGTGCCAGCCCTCGTTGTGGGTCATGTTCTCCAGGCTGAGCCCGGAGAAGGCCACGAGTGCCGTGACCAGGGGGTCGAGCTCGTCGAGCGCCTGCGAGAGCTGCCGCGGCGGATGCTCGGAGAGACTGGCTTGCAGCGACTCGATGTCGCCGATGACCCGCCAGGTGTCAGCGGATAGCCGATCGCGCACCGAGTAGGCGGCTTGGCCGAGCGCCTGCAGCGTCTGCGGCAGGCTGCCCGGGCGTTTGCGGTCCGAGATCAAGGACAGCAGCTCGGGCACTGGGCTGCGCAGCCGCTCCTCCGCGCCTTCGCCGACGAAGCCGGGCAGCGACTGCGTCTGATTCGTCAGTGCCTCGAGCAGGGAGCGCAGGCACGAGGAGGTTGCCTGCGAGAGCGGGAAATCGCTGCGCTCGACGTACTTGAAAATGGTGATGCGCAGCAGGCGGACCAGGCCCTCGGCGCGCTCGGCATAGCGGCCGATCCAGAAGAGATTGTCGGCAACGCGGCTGGAGACGGTGCTCTCCTGCACGACGGCCGGCGTCATCAAGACGTCCGCGGTCGGCAGGAGGGTCTCCTGGCGCTCCGGCTCCGAGGCCAGCACCCAGACGTCCTTGCCTAGCCCGCCGAGCTGGCCGGAGACGCCGAGGCTCTCGTGACCCAGGGTGAGGCGTCCGAGTCCGCCAGGCATCACCGTGTAGCCTTCTTCCTCGGAAATGAGGAAGGTGCGCAGCACGGTCGGGCGCGGCTCCAGCCGCTGTCCGATCAGGGCCGGCGCGGTCGACGGATGCACCTGCTCCTGTGCGACGTATTCGGCAGGATGGGCCTGGATGGCGGCGATGAGCCGCGCGCGTGCTTCTGGCCCCATTGCCCCGGGCTCCAGCGGACCTTGGCCGCGGGGCGCGGAAAGCGGTTTGACGATGAGCCGATCGAGGTTGTCCAGGACCTGCTCGCGGGATTCCGCGTCGCCGCACCACCAGGTCGGCACCTGGGGCAGCGCGAGCGTTTCGCCGAGGAGGTGCTGGCAGAGCTGTGGCAGGAAGGCCATGAGCGCCTCGTGCTCCAGCACGCCGCTGCCGAGCGCGTTGGCAAGGGCGACATTGCCCGCCCGGGTCGCTTGGACCAGGCCGGGGATGCCGAGCAGTGAGTCCTCGCGCAGCTCCAGCGGGTCGCACCAGAGGTCGTCGAGCCGGCGCAGCAAGGCGTCGATACGCTCCAGTCTGCCGAGGGTGCGGAGCCAGAGCGCGCCGTCGCGGACGGAAAGGTCTCCCCCCTGCACCAGCGTATAGCCGAGATAGTTGGCGAGATAGGCGTGCTCGAAGTAGGCCTCGTTGCTCGGCCCCGGGGTGAGGACCACGACCCGGGCATCGTCCGCCCGCGGCGGTGCGATGCGCGTCAGTGCGCGGCGCATGGAGCGGAAGAAGCCAGCTAGGCGATGGACGTGCGAGTCGCGGAAGAGGCTCGGCAGGACGCGCGAGAGGACGACGCGATTCTCCAGCGCGTAGCCGGCGCCGAGCGGGCTTTGCGTGCGGTCTCCGATGACCTGCCAGCGCCCGTCGGGCAGTCGCGTGAGGTCGGCGGCGTAGTGGACCAGCGGCTGGCCGCCGGGGATCTCGATGCCGTGGCATGGCAGCAGATAGCCGGCGAAACCGTCGACCAGCTCCGCCGGCAGTAGGTTGAGCCGCACGAGATCGCGCGGGCCATAGAGGTCGAGCAGGATGAGATTGAACAGCTCGGCGCGCTGAATCAGCCCGCGCTCCAGCTCGGCCCATTCCTCGCTGCGAATGACCAGCGGCAACAGGTCGAGCTCCCAGGGGCGGGAGACGCCCTGAGGGTCGCCATGCAGGTTGTAAGTGACCCCATTGTCACGAATGAGGCGTGAGGCCTCGCGCCACCGCTCCTCGATTCCGGCCGGCCCCAGCGTGCGCAAGGCATCGAGCAGGTATTGCCAATGGGGACGGACTTCGCCATCGGCAGTGCGCATCTCGTCGAAGCGGTTCGTCAGGGGGGCGTAGGCATCCACAAGACCGGACTGCTCGGCGGCTGCAAGGTCGGCTAACGGCATGGGCGAGGTCTTGTGGCGAATGCGAACTGCGGATTAGACACGCCGAGCCAGGGCGATTCAAGCGCGCGGCGCGCGGGCCGGTGATCGGCGCCGCTGCGCGCGGCGGGGGGCGCTCAGCTAGTGCGCGGCTGGGGCGCTTGCGGCTTCTTGCTCTGGGGGTTGAGCCAGGACTGCAGCTGAGCGGCCGTCAGGGGCTCGCTGAAGAGCTCTCCCTGGGCATGCCCGCAGCCGAGATTCATGAGCTGATACTGCTGCTCCTTGGTGCGCACCCCGTCGGCGCGGATGTCGAGGCCAAGGGACTGGGCCATGGCGATCAGCACCTCGACGACGGCGAGCTCATGGGCGGAATCCGGCAGTGCCGCGACGAAGTTCGGATGGATCTTCAAGGCCTTGACGGGGAGTCGCTGCAGCAGGGCGGGGGCCGTCCAGCCGACACCGACCTCGCTCAGCATGATTCCGACGCCGAGCTCGTTGATGCCGCGCAAGACCTCTGTGATCTGCTCGCGATGTTTGATCAGCAGGCTCTCGCTGAACTCCAGGACGAGCCGGGATGCGATGATCGGCTTGTCGGCCAGGATGCCCGCCAGCTTACGGACGAGGTCGCCATGGGTGAGCTGACCCTCGCAGATCTTGATGCCTTGGCTGGGGAGGGAGATGCCTTGGCTCAGCCAATGCGCGAGCTGTGTGCAGCTGGTCTCTAAGGCCCAGTCGCCGATCTCGGCCGCCAGCCCGATCTCGTCGGCCAAGGTCGTGACGCGCTCGGAAGAGACACGGCCCAGCTCCTGCTGCTCCCAGTGGACGATCGCTTCGACGTAATCACAGGCGTCGGACTGCAAATTCACCCCGGGGCGATAGAGCAGCTTGAGGTCGCCGCGCGAGAGGCCACTGCGCAGCAGGGCGAGCACGCGGCGATGCTCGGCCTGGGCGGCATCCGGCTTGGCCATGGAGATCTGAAAGGCGTTGCGCCCCTGCCGCTTGACCTGGCGCAGTGCGGACTCGGCCTTGGTCATCATCGAGCTGCGGTCGTCGCCGAGTCCTGTGCTGAGGGCGATGCCGATGCTGACGTTGACGTGGAGCAGGTGATTGCGGACCCAGATGGGCGCGCGCATCGCCTCCTGGAGGCGTTGCGCGATCTCCCGCGCCTCCTCGACGTCGCCGATGTCTTCGAAGAGAAAGGCGAATTGGTCGGCCCGCAGCCGCGCCAGGGTATCCGCCGGGCGGATGGCGTCGCGCAGCTTGATGGCGGTGTTGCGCAGCAGATCGTCGCCGATGTGATGGCCAAGGCTGAAATTGATATGCGAGAAATGATCCAGGTCCAGAATGAAGACGGCGAGCGGCGAATCCTTGCGGTCGCCGAGCTCCAGGCCATGCTCCAGTCGGGATTCGAACAGCAGCCGATTGGGCAGCTTCGTCAGCGAGTCGTAATGGATCAGGTGCTCGGCGGTCTGGGGCGTCTCCGGCGAGGTGGCGCGCTCGGCGAAGACGCCGACGAAGTTGAGCAGCTTGCCGTGCCTGTCGTCGACACGGCGGATGATCAGGCGCTGGCGGTAGACTTCCCCGTCCTTGCGGCGATTCCAGAGATCGCCCTTCCAGGAGCCAAGGCGCAGGAGCCGGCGCCAAATACCGAAGAAGAAGCTCGGGCGATGCCATTGCGCATCGAGCAGGCTCGGCTTCTGTCCGAGGATCTCCGCCTCGGAATAGCCAGTGATCTGCGTGAAGGCCGCATTGGCGCGAACGATGCTGCCCGATGCGTCTGTGATGAGCACGCCCTCTGAGGTTGCGGCGTATACGGCCGCGGACTGCAGCAGGCGCTGCTCCGCCTCGCGAATCTCGGTGACGTCACGGGCATTGATCACGACCCCCGTGACCCTGCCTTGCTCGTCGCGGTGGGGGAAGAGCCTGACCTCCAGCTGGCGCTCCTCGTCGCTCTCGCTGGGCTCGCGCACGTCCTCGATGATGCTGCGACCCTCGTCGAAACAGGTGCCGAGGTTGCGGTAGAGCAAGCTCGCCAGGGGACTCTCGTCCAAGACCTGGATGAGCTCGAGGCCGATGGTGTCCTCGCTCGCGCGCCCGAGTGCTTGAAGAAAGGCGTCGTTCGCCGCTTGGATTCGGCTGCCGCGGTCGACGAATGCGATGCGATCCGGGGTTGCCGAGACGATGTCGGCGTAGCGCGCTAGGGCCTGCTCCGCGAGGCGCCGATCCGTGATGTCGAGCAGGGCACCGCACATGCGCCCCGCAAGTCCGGAGCCATCCGGGTAGCGGCGCCCGGCGCACTCGGCCCAACGGACTTCGCCGCTGGCATTCAGGAACCTGAAGCGAATGCGAAAGGATTCGCCGGTGCTGCGTGCCCGCTTGAATGTCGACGCGACGAGGTTGCGGTCTTGGGGATGGATGCACTTCAGTGCGCGCCCCAGGGTCAGCTCGCTCTCCGCGCCGATACCGAGAAGCTCCAGCCAATCCTGGGGCGCGAGGATGCGGTCGCTGTCGAGCTGCAGCTCCCAGTTGGCGATCTTGGCGAGCGAGAGCGCCTCATCGATGCGCAGGATCTGCTGAAGCGCATGCTCGCGATCGAGGCGCTCGAGGATGACGGCGAGCTGCCCCTGCGCCCGTGTATCCAGCTGGGAGATCTTGGAGATGGCGACGCTCGCGGGCAGGGATCCGCCGCGGGTGGAGATGAAGCTCAGATCGAGCTGAATGCTGAAGCGCTCGCTCGATTCGAGCAGCTCGCCGAGCGCGCGCGCTTGGTGGGCGAGCACCAGGCAATCGAAGTGCCGCCCAAGGATGTCCTCTTCCTTGTAGCCGAGTAGGTCTAGGAAGACCTGGCTAGCCGAGCGGATCGACAGATCCCGGTCAAGCGTGAGCGCGGCCATTGGCAGCGCGGCGAGCAATGACATGAATTCGGGCTTGAGTAGATGAGCGCCGTGAATCTGGCCCAAGGGCGGCAGGTCGCCCGCTGAGCATCTTTCGCCCTGCCATCCTGCTGGAGGACGCCGAGCGTGGCAAGTATATCGCGACGAGGCCGGGGGCGTGTACATCCTCTGGCCATGGAGGACGGATCAGCTCGAGCTGAGGTGTGCTACCAGCATTCGTCGACGGTTGCGCCGGTGCCCGAGACGTCCTTTTCTCCGGTGTGGGTCAGGGTCAAGGCACCGCATCTGTCCTGGTCTTGGCCCGCGGTTGCCCGGGGTGTCGCGCGCAGCGTGAAGCTGTTTTGCGTGGCGGCTGGGTTGAATGCGATGTCGTAGTACTTGGTCGCGCCCTCTAGGGGCGACGTTTGGAGGGACGTGGGAAAGAGCGTTCCGACGGCAGTGCCGCTGCGGTCTTGATCGTAGCTGTGGTTCTCCGTATAGAAACGCTCCATCCACTGGGCGCCTTCAAGGAGGACCGCCTTCGCGTCCGCTCGCCGCGACTTGCGGACGCTGTCCTGGTAGGACGGGTAGGCGATCGTGGCCAGGATGCCGACGATGGCGACCGTGATCATGAGCTCGATGAGTGTGAAGCCATCGGCTGAGCCATTCCGAGGCCTATGCTTTGCGTCTATCGAAGTCATATCCTTGCTTACCTGCACTGCCTCCAGGACTGCCTGCCGCTCGACCCGGCGCCCTTCTCGCGGATGCGCACGACCGCGCCCGTGGAGCCGGATGTGATCTTGCACTCGGCGTCGTCGCACTCGACCACCGCTGGCGTGCTCGTCATGCCTTCGTCTTTGGTCGTGCGTTGGCCGGACACGGGCACGTCGTTCCCGGCGTAGGTGGCGAAGTCGTCAAGGTCGAAATCGCCGTCGCCGTCGACATCTAAAGTCGAATACTCGAGTCGGCCGCCGCTCGTCATGTCCAGCTCGAGTATCCAGCTGACGCCTCCCGACTCGCAGACACCGGTTGCGGGGATCGCGGTCGTGAAGATGGCGCGTCCGTGCCGCAAGAGGGGCACGCTGACCACGCGCTCTCCCTCCGCGTCCTTGACGGGCGAGATCAGGTCCATGAACCAGCCGTCTTGGGCACCTGTGCCGGTCCAGGTGACGGCGTTGTCCGAGATGATGCGCCAGTACCTGCCGTTGATATTCGGCTCTGCCAGGATCTCCTGCGCTTGGAGCGTGCTGCGATCTGTGGCCGACACATAGCCCGTCGTGGTGCCGTCGTTCCTGTCCCAGATGCCGTAGAGGCTCTGCACATTGGCATCGACATCGTCACCGACCTCGAAGAACTTGCCGGTGCCGAAGAACAGCATGTAGCCGCCCTGAGGGTGCTCGCCGATCTCGGGTGCGGCGGTGATGGGCTGGGGCGTTTCGATCCCGCCGGATACAGAGCGGGCGCGGAAGAGCGGCATGGGGGCGCCTGAGCTTGCAAAGGCAATGTCCCAGGCGGACGCGCTGGCGTCCGAGAGATCGAACTTCCACAGATTGCCGAGCAAGTCGCCCGCATAGGCGTACTTGATGGTGCGGCTGCTGTCCGCGACGAGAACGGGTGCCGCGAGCCCGTTCGGCGTAGCGGCGTCACCGACGCCTGTATCGATCTTCTTGATGATACTGCCGTCGGAAAGCCTGATGACATAGAGCATGGCGCGATGGTTGTCGCTCTCGAAGCCGTTGCTCAGGACGACCGCCCAGTCGCCGTTCTGCATGCGGCCGATCACGGGCTGGGCGAGCTGATTGACGGGGTAGCCGAGGTCGGCGTCGGTCAGCTCCCAGAGGATGTCCGATTCGTCGAAGGCGTCTGGATTCGTGATGTCGAGTGCGAACACCGAGCGGCCACCGGCGCCCATGGTCCCGACCAGGACGGTCTTCCAGCTGCCGCCGAAGTAGGCATCGCCCGCCTGTGGGGAGCCATCGACGAAGTAGCTGTGTGTGTAGCTTGGCGCACTGAGGCTGGCGAGATTGGCGAGGGCGGCGTTCGGCACGAAGGCGAACTTCTCGACACCGGTCTCGGCATCGAAGGCGTGCAGCATGCCGTCGTTCGCGCCGACGTAGAGCATCTTGGTGCGCGTCTGCGTCGCCTCTCTGTAGGCGAAATAGGTCGCCTGCTCGGTCACCGTGGCCGGCAGGTATTCATAGCCGAAGTTCAGGCTGTCGACATAGCTCGGGCTGGAGTTGACGATGTCCCCGAGGATCGACAGCCGGGCGCGAAGCGAGCCGGAAGGGGTCTCGTTGCTCTGGTCGCCGCGGAGCCAATCGAGAATGGCCTCGTCGATTCCCTCCCCGGTGAGCAGCGATTGCTGGGCGGTGGTGAGGCTGTCCCAATCGAGCTCGACGCTCTCCGTCCCGATCCTGCCGAAGACATTCCGGCTGCTATGGTTGGGTATCTTGCCCGGCGCGCTGGTGTCCCAGACGGCGTGCTCCTCGATGTCGCCGTCGCCGTCCGGGTCGTCGATGGTGCCATCGCTCTCCAGGGCATAGGCGAGCACCTTTCCGGACCAGTCTCTGCTGTCGAACTTGGCCTGATAGATGAGAGTGTCGGTGCCGATCTTGGTCGAGTTGGTTGCGACCGCCGCGGCTGCGCTCGATGTGCGGTCGACGATGTCCGCGAGAATGGCCGCCAGATCCTCCGCGAACTGATCCGGATCCTGGGCGCTGAAGAAGCGTCCGCGGCTGTTGAGGGAGGCGTGCAGGAGGTCGTCGATTCGCGCCGTGCAGTGCGTCCCGGTGCAGTTGACCTCGGTGGTGTCTGGATCGGGCCAGGTGATGGTGACCGTCGTATCGTCGATGGCGTCGTAGGCGTCATCAGGGTCGATCGTCCCGGTCACGCCGAGTCCCACGCCATAGGTCACCATGTGCTGCCAGAAGGCGGGGTCGGTCGGTGTCGGCGGCACTTCGTTGGCAAGGGAGCCGATGAGGTCGCGATTCCAGTAGTACATGGCGACGTCGGCCAGGGTGTTCGCGCGGCTGTCCGAGAAGGGGGAGACTGGGGAGTAGGTATAGCTCTGGCCGCCCGGTCCGGTGATCGTGGCCGCCGCCGTGCTGTCGTTGTCGTCGCGGGCGTCCGCGGTCTCCGCGTCATAGTCCTCGCCGCCGGACCAATAGCCGTCCGTCATGAGCACCGTGTAGCTCTGGCGGCAGCTCGAGCTCAGGTCGCTGCTGCTGCCCGGGGTGTCCGCCCAGGGGCCCACGTCATCGGCACGGCTGAAATACTGACCGGCGGCGTCCAGCGCCAGTCTCAGCGGGGTGCCCTCGGCCGGGATGGGATGGCCGTAGAGGCTGTTGTAAAAGGTGTTGCGAGCGGTCGGCGTAAAGGTGCGCACGCCCTGCATGACGGCGTTGGAGCTGATGCCGTCGACCGTCGTACCGGTCGCGTTGATCGCCCCGAAGCCCACGCGGGTGCTGTCGTCGAGCTCGATGAAGGCCTTGCCGATCCCCGCACGGGCGGCGAGGATCCTGGAGCGGTAATAGGTGTACCAGTTCGCGAAGTTCTGGATCTCTTGCGCGTAGGTGCAGACGCCGCCGCTGCAATCGGACCGGTCCTCGCGACCGTGGCCCGAGTAGTCGGCCGTGGTGGATTTGATCTCGACCCTTGTGTAGTTGCTCCAGCTCCACTCCCCGTTGTCCGGCCCGTCGTAATGAAAGTAGGTCGCCGTCCAGAAGTCGGCCTTGGGCAGCGTTGTCGTCGTGGCAGTGCAGCCGCTGGCATCGCACTCGCGCCAATTCGTGGTGCCTGAGCTGGCGTTCTGGAGGTTCGAGGTCAGGTCGCGGCAATAGTCGGGGCCGCTGCCAGGGCGCTCCGGGTTGTGCAAGGCGCAGCTTGGGCTCGCGTTCGGATACGAGGTATCGTCGTACTTCTTCCAAGGCGTGTAGGTGATGGCCGGGTTGTAGTAGACCTTGTTGAAGCTCGGCGAGCGCATCAGTGCCGTGTAGGCCACGCCGTCCGCAATGGTCGCGACATTGTTGTCGTAGTCGGTCGCGCCATAGACGCCGTCCGCGCGAGGGAAGACATAGACAACGGAGCCAATGCTGTTGTTGTTGGCGTCCTGTTGCCCCCAGTAGACGTAGTCGTCCGGCATGACCTCGAACATCATGGAGCCCGAGTCGTCCAGCATGAACATCAGGTTCGGCTCAGTGCCCCCCAGCGAGATGAAGAGGGGGACTTGTGAGATCGTGCCCGAATGGGCGCTCCCGAGCGTGGACGTCCAGCCGATCAAGCAGGCGACCAGCGCGAGCAGGCCCCGCGTCAACGTCTTTCTTACGGCAATGAGCTGGGTGGTGCGACGCATGTCTCTCTCCTGACGGCCTATCCCTGACATGATGCTGTATACGGCGAGTGCTCTTGGCTGGACGCGAATGCGCGCTAGTGCGGTGGTCCGTTGCGATAGCGGCGAATCTTGACGACGCGATCTCCCTGAGTTTCGAGCTGAACATACTCCCCAACCCGCAGGTCCGAGAATGGTGTCGCGAGTCCGTTCTCTGCGCTGCCCAGCCTGATGCGCGTCTGACTGGAGACGCTGTATTGCCGCCCGTCGATCTCCAGGCTCCCGCGCGCCGGATCGATGGCCGTCACGCTGCCGCCGAGGTCGTAGGCCAAGAGCGCCGGAGCCTGGGCGCCGAGCGTGATGCCGATTAGAAGGCTGCGGAGCGTCTTTGCGCGTCTTGCCGAGACGGGTGCCCGGCTTGGTGAGTGGCTATTGGATCGCATTTCCTGCTTCTTCTGCGTTGGTCGAATCGCTTGGCCGATCGGCTCGAATGCTTTTCGGAGCGAGGCCTTCTCGCGATACTGGCTAGCGCCTGAGAGGCCGTCCGACAAGCCTGGTGCACGCGGCGGCTTCAGCCGCCCTTGGCGCTGGCGAGGCGCGCGAATGAATTCACCCCGACAGCACGGGTGAGAGCAATATCCAGACGGCATCTGATGCAAGCCCTGAGTGAAGTCACCTTTGATAGACCGTCTGCACGATCGCGACGGCGTCGCTGGCTGCGCCTTGGCTTCGGGCGGTGACGCGATAGTACTGAGTGGGCGGCAAGGGTCCGAACTTCAGGCTGGATCCGGGCGGGGAGAGCAGCGGGAGCTCCTCGATGACGAAACGCGGGGCCTGACTGAGTCCAGAGGGTAGGGGGCACTGCTGCGAGAGTGCCGTATCCGTCCAATCGAAGGTGTCGGACCAGAAGCCGCAGATATCGGTGCTGCCGATCTCGCTCGCCGTGATGGGCTGTCTGAGTCCGGACGTCGCGTTATTGAAGAACGGGAGGACAGAGGCCTCCAGCCCCTGTCCGGATGTCCCCCAGCCGCGCTCGCCCCAGCGCAGACAGGCTTCCGCGCCCTGAAACGCGAGGTTTCGCTGGTGCGTGTTGCTGGCCATCCGCTCTTGCTGGGTGGTGTCTTGGATGACAGAGACGCCGAGCAGCGTCAGCACCATCAGCAGGACCAGGGCGATGACGAGCGCGGCCCCGCGGTGCCGTTTCGGGGCGATCTTGGGTGATGGCGTTGGGTGGCAGGACATGTGCTCGACCCTCAAGGCAGGCGGTTTCGCAAGGTGACGGTTTCTGACACGGAGAGATAACGGTCGCGGTCGCCGCTTCCGGGCGTGAATAGGCTGCCTGTCGAGCTAGCATAGCCCGTGTCCGCATTCGGAAACACGATTTGGTGATCCGCTGTGGCCACAGACTTCTCAGTGCTGCGGAACAGCAGGTTGACGCGCGCGCTGACGACGTCGGTCCAGTCGGTCACGCCGCTCGCATCCTGATAGGCATCGACCAGGTTGTCCGCGTCGACGTCCAAACCATAGTGGAGCTGGAGATCGTCCACCTCGTCGATCAGCTCCTCGGCGACTGGAGTCGCGGCGGCGCCGGAAATGTCGAGCCGGTAACGGTAGAGCGCTCGCCCCGATCCACCTGTGGCCGCGGCCCCGACGTAATAGGCCGTTGGGCGATACTCGGCGACCTCCGCATCCTGGCCGTAGTCGTGAGTGAGCGCGCCTGTATTCCCGGGGGTCGAGCCCGAGGCGGCGAAGGCGATGGTGGAGCCCGAGACACCGGTCAGCTGCAGGATGGAAATGCGCTTTGCGTCGCAAACGACCACGATGCTTCCGGCTTCGAGATCGGGTGCCCTATCCAACGTCATTGCGGCCGAGCCTGCGGCATGCGAGACGACGCGATAGCGGTCGCCGCCCGTCTTCAGCAGAGCCACGGCATCTGTTCCGGCAATGCGCTCACCCACGCCCGTCCCGAACGACTGACCCGGAAAGCTGGTATTCCCGTCGTACCCGCGAATGGTGCTGTCGCCGAAGTCTTCCCACCAGACGCTGGCGTTGTTCTGGAGCAGATTGGTGCGGCTGCTGGATGCCGGACAGCCTGTGTAGGCGGTCTCGCGGATATCCTGCCTCATCACTTCGAGCGCGAAGCGCGCGTTCTCCTGGAGGCGAGACAGGGACTCGGTCGCGCGAAAGGTCTGCTTGTTGGCGACGAACAGCTGAACGACCGCCGCGATGAGCAGCATGCCGATGAGGAGCGCGACCATGATCTCGACGAGCGAGATGCCGCGCTGCTCGAGGCGGTCCGCATGAGTGCCCTTGGTCCGCGGGGTCATAGACTGGTTACGACCGTAAATTGTTGCGGCGAGGACTCGCCTCGGCTGTCATCCCATTGGGTGATGATGGTTGCTTCGATCGCGCTCCCGGTGTCTTGGATCGTAATACTGCCTGTGCCCTGAGGAAGCTGGCAGGCGAGTGCGCTGCGCCAGGCCTCGATGTCTCGCGCGGCGACCGTCGCGCCGGACAATGTTCCAGGGCTGCAGCTCGGCGGCGTGGCGGCAAGCGCTGCTCCGTAGGGCGAAGGCGTCTTGACCGCCTCGGCGCGATTGGCTCGCATCCGGTCGAGGATGTCGTAGGCGATGTTGCTCGCCTGAGAGCGCAGCGATGCGCTGTGATTGAGCCTCAGCGCGCTGGCCTGAAGGTGCGCCATGCCGAGAATCCCGACCCCGAGAACCACCATGGCGATCAGGACCTCGAGCAATCCAAACCCGTGCTGCTTGCGAATCATGCGTACCTTTCCTAGGGGCAGCCGACCTTGACGACCCGCGCCCGTCCCGTTTTGTTCATCACGATGGTATTCCTCTCTCCGTCGGCACCGCACAGCCCGAAGGTCAGGGTGCCAGACTGAAAATCGCCGACGATGGTACGCGGAAAACCGTTGGTTCCAAAGGAGATGTAAGCGCTGATGGCGCTCGTGCCTTGAAGGGCGTCGTCGCCGCCGAGTGGGCCGTGAGAGCGAATGATCAGCTCGCCGCTGCTCGAATCCACCACGGCGTCATCGTCGTTGTCGACGAAGATGATCCAGCCCTGCTCCCAGTGCCCCGTGGTCGCGCAGCTCGCCAGGTCGCTGCTCTTGCACAGCACCACGGGCTTGTCCCGCTTCAGCGCCTCACTCCTCGCCAGACTCAGGGCACTGAGGAAGTCGTTTGTGTGGGTCGCGATCCGATTGTTGAGGATCGTCGCCTGAAAGGAGGGTGCCGCCAGCCCGAGCAGGATCGCCCCGATCGCCAGCGTCACGACCAGCTCGACCAGGGTGAAGCCGCGCCATCGACCCAGCTTCGTCGCCCGAGCAACTTGTCGGGGGCTCGATCGATCAAGGGGATTGAGTCGCGTCAGCCTCTTGTCCAAGACGGGGGCCCCTTTCATCGCGCGTTTGTCGATCATGGAGCAATTAAGCGGGGGTAGACACACGTAAGGAGACGTCCACATTCTACTTCCCGCCTTGTGGGCAGACGGTACCGACCAAATCGGGAAGTAGTTCCTGGACAGTCACTAAGCGGTTTCGGCGACCTTGGCGTCAGGTCGGACTTCCCGGTGGGAGCGGCCGGCGTGACGGCAGTGCCATTCGCGAGAGTGATCATCATCTTTCTCCGCATGCATTTTTCACGCACCTGCCGGATGATCACGGGCGACTTGGGAGGCTTAGGTGCGTTTGCTTTCCGTGGATTTCGGAGTGTAACCGATTTCCCAGTTAGCTCGCCCCTCCCGCCGGCCCTTGGTGTGCGGCTTTTCAGACGATCGGATCAGACTAAAGTCTGGGTTCGGGCCGGTGGCCAATTCGATCGGCTCTCGCGATCGATTCGCCGCAAGAGGGAAGCACAGGAGGTCGAGCAGTCTTCGGGACTCGTCGTAGATCGCGATGCGAGCATTCCTAGCGCGCCCTTTCTTAAGACCATTGCCAAGATCTTAGATGAGCATGCCTGTGCGTGGCTGTAAGTACCTGTCTGGCGGTCTTGCCAGCCGACAGCGCGTGTCCGAGGAGGCAGAAAAGTGGCCTGTCAAGACTCTGATTCCCCAGAGCCGGCCGACTTATGGGCAATGTTATAGGCCGTTTTTGCCTGAGTGGATAGGGCCGTTCGGTGGTCAACCCGACAAGCGGGAGCATGGGATACGCAGGTTGCTACGCGCATGAGGGCCGACGCTTTCAGGCGGACGTGCAACTTGTCTGCTGCCAATAGTCGGCTCGGTAGCGGGATGATCGGAGATCGGCCTAGTGGCTCTCCCGTTTGCTCTGGGGTTGTGATATCTTTAAAATCAATGGCTTGCCTGCTGCTTTCCGCTAGAACCCTATTCGGACGCCGTTCATAATGAAGTTTGACCCGGACACCCTTCAGACGCTGTTGAACCTACCCGATATCGTCGTTGATCGCGTTGTGCTCGGCGAGCGCAAGACGCTCAAAGTCTATGTTCATAGCACGCTTGAGGGGACACGCTGTCGTCACTGCGGCAAGCCGATTGAGCATGCCTATGGCCTCGGTCAGGAGATTGAGCTGCGCCATTTGCCATTGGGTCAGTACAGGGTCGTTGTCGTCTTGCGCCCCAAGCGCTATCAGTGCCGCGACTGTGATGGCCATCCAACGACCAGTCAGACGCTGTCATGGTATACACCGCGCGCCTCGGTGACGAAGGCCTTCGAGCAGCAGATGCTGCTGGAGCTGATCAACAGCACGC
>NZ_JAAIJQ010000108.1 GCF_010820565.1 Thiorhodococcus minor
TTGTGCAGCCGAGTCTCGTGCTGGAGGCCCTTTAGAATTCTCATCGTTTTGTCAAAGATTTTGTCGATAAGGGACTAAACTATGCGAAGATTCTGCAACGGGATAAGGAACACGCTTGACGGCTTGAAACGGGTTGTTCCGCGCCGTCGCTCAAACGTTCGTTCATGAAGCAGCCATGCTGATCGGATATACCCGGGTCTCGAAGACGGACGGCAGCCAGGTGCTCGACCTGCAGCGCGATGCCTTGGTCGCCGCCGGCGTCGTGCCGGAGCAGATCTATCAGGACGAGGCATCCGGTCAGCGCGAGGATCGACCTGGGCTTTCAGCGTGCCTGAAGGCCTTGCGTGCCGGCGATGTCCTGATGGTCTGGAAACTCGACCGGCTGGGCCGCGACCTGCGCCACCTGGTCAATACGGCGCAGGACCTTGCTGAACGAGGTATCGGTTTCAAGGTGCTCGCCGGTCAGGGCGCCGAGATCGACACCACGACCGCCAGCGGCAAGCTGTTGTTCGGCATTTTCGCCGCACTGGCCGAGCTCGAGCGGGAGTTGATCCGGGAGCGCACCAAGGCCGGGTTGGCCGCAGCGCGAGCCAGAGGTCGAAAGGGAGGCCGACGCTTCGACCTGAGCAAGACTCAGGTCCGGCTGGCCCAAGCAGCAATGCAGAACCGCGGCACCAAGGTCAGCGAACTGTGCGAAGAGCTCGGCGTGACACGCTCGACGCTGTATCGCTACGTCGGTCCTCGCGGTGAGCTGCGCGAGCATGGAGAACGGGTGCTCGGTATTCGAGCAAGCACGGCGCCCACAGCCTGAACCTGAAAGTCAACGCCCCAGCGGAGGCTGAAAAGCCATGACCACCACCAAGATCGATCGAAGCGGAGCCTCACAAAGCGTGCAGCTACCCGACGGTTTCCAGTTCGACGTCGATGAGGTTGAGATCCTGCGCCGCGGTGACGAGGTGATCCTGCGCAAGCAGAACGCGAATCTGCGTGAGGCATTCGACCTGCTCGCCTCCATGCCCGAGGACTACTTCGCCGAGGGACGACGGGACCCGCCTCCCGAGACCCGCGAAGCCTTGTGATGCCGGTGAGATATCTACTCGACACCAACATCTGCATCTACACCGCCAAACGGCGGCCACCGGAGGTCGCAGGTCGATTCGAGCGCCTGCACCCGGGTGAGGTTGGGATGTCGATGATTACGTACGGCGAGTTGTTGCTCGGCGCGGAGAAAAGCCAGCTTCCGAAACAGATTGCGGAGCGACTGCAACGCTTCGTCGAACTTGTCCCCGTGTTGGCGCTGCCGGACAACAGTCCGTCGCACTATGCCCGCATCCGAGCTGCGCTGGAACGCGCAGGGACACCAATCGGGGCCAACGATCTTTGGATCGCGGCACACGCTATGGCTTCCGGCCTGATCCTGGTGAGCAACAATTTGCGGGAGCTCGGTCGGGTAGCAGGGCTCACAACGGAGAACTGGGCACACTGACAGCGGCCTGCGCGAGCCTTAGCGTACGATATTCTCCGTTCTATGGAGTGAACCCAAGCAGTGCTGTCCGGCCCACTCGGTGCGGTCGATGGTCAGGTACCCGGTCTGGAAGAGCAGCGCCTCGGTCGGGATGGTCGCCCACATCGAAGCGCGAGAGCAGGCTCTCGAGCTCGGGGGTGAAGACGCGATCGAGGTCGTCCCCCGTATAGCCGCAGATAGCGGAGTCGTCCGGCGAGACTGTAGTCTCGTTGAGGTTGTTCAGCCCCGAGAAGAGGCCGACCTTGCTGAGCTCGCTCACTCCGGTGAGAAAGGCGAAGCGGATGTGGGCGTCGAAATCCTTGATGACCGAATAGAGGTCGCGCAGCCCGTCACGGATCTCTCGCGCGACCCCGGGACGGGCGAGGTTGTCGAGAATCGGATTGTCGTACTCGTCGACCAGGACCACGGCGCGCTCCCCGCTGCGCGCGTGGACGTTGCGGATCAGCTCGGCGAAGCACCCGCTCGCCGACGGCTCGGTGCAGCGGATTCCGAGCACCCCCTGGTTGATGCGCAGCTGCTCGCCGATTTCCTCCCGCAGGTCCCCAGGCGAGCGCATCACCCCGCCGCCGAAGCTCTGCCGCATCACTGGTGCGCGTCGGGTCCAATCCCAGCGCTCATGGATGAAGCGTCCGCGGAAGAGCGGCTCGCTGCCGGCGAACAGCTCGGCAAGGGTATCCAGAAAGAGAGACTTGCCGAAACGGCGGGGACGCGACAAAAAGAAGTACTTACCGCTGTCGACCAGGCGCCAGGCGAAGGCGGTCTTGTCGACATAGTAATAGCCTTCCTCGCGGATCTCGCGGAAGGTCTGGATACCGATGGGAAGCTTGCGGCGCGAAATCGAGGCTCTCATGCGCAGAGGTTGTCATGGCAGACTTGATTCTAAGCGTTTCCCGAACCGGCGTGCCGCCCCACCCCGGGGCGAGGATGCGGGGAGCACCAGGTGCGGGCAGGTCACCCGGAGAGTGCGCCAGAGCAGCTCGAGCCTTGGCCGGCAGTGCAGCCATAGCAGTGGTCGGCGACGCGGATGGGCGCCTCGGCGAGCCTGGCCAGATCGAGATCGCTGAGATTGACCGCGCTCGGAGTGGCACCCAAGGGCAGGCCGAGCATCTGGTTGAAGTCGCAGTCGTAGACGTAGCCGCGCCAATCGACGCTGATCAGCTCGCGGCACATGACCTGTGGCAGGTTCTCGGCACGGTGGGCGGATTTCAGCAGCGCCAGATAGTCGTCGAACTGGCCTTTCGAGATCAGGGTGCTGCCGAAGCGTTGGATCGGCATGTTTGCCAAGGTGAAGAGCCGGCTGAAGACGATGCCATGGCGCTCGCCGAGCTCCTTTCGATAGGTCTGCTCCAGCCCGCACTGGGCGGGCGGCAGCGCGGGACCGAGCGGGTTGTACACCAGACTGAGGACCAGCCCGGTCTCGGCGTCGCCATAGCCCAGCGCGTTGAGCCGCCGCAGGCCATCCAGACTCTGCGCGAAGACGCCCTTGCCGCGCTGGGCGTCGACATTCTCCTCCAGATAGCAGGGCAGCGAGGCGACGACCTCGACCCCGTGCTTGGCGAGAAAGGCCGCCAGATCCTCATAGCCGGGCTCGCTCAGGATGCTGAGATTGCATCGATCCATGACATGCACCCCAAGCTCGCGGGCCGCGCGCACGAGATCGCGAAAGTGCGGATTGAGCTCGGGGGCACCGCCAGTGATGTCTAGTGTCTCGAAGGGTCCGGAGCCGAGGCAGGCGATGACCGCATCGACGGTTTCTCGCTCCATGCTCTCGGTCCGATTCGGCCCCGCAGCCACATGACAGTGCAGGCAGGACTGATTGCAGCGATACCCGAGGTTGATCTGCAGGGTCTTGACGGCGAAGCGCCGGATCTTCGGGAAGTCGCTGTCGATCAGGCGTGGCAGGGTCTCATGCATGAGGCTGGGCCCTCGAGTACTGGGGCTGAAGGCAGCGCGCTCGCACCAAGGCCATGAGGTCATCGAGGCCTTCACAGCCCCGGATGGCCGTCGCGTCTAGGCAAACGGATGGAGCAGCGTCCGTCAGCAGCAAGACGACGGGCAGCTCGACCTCGAGCTGCGGAAAGTCTTCCTGAAGCTGGTCGCGATGGAGGAATTGGCATCGCACCGGCAGCGCGCGGATGAAGTCGCTCCAAGACCGCCGCTCGCTTAGCCAGCCATGCGTCAGCATGCACAGGTCGCAGGAATAGGTCTTGGGTGACAGGATCTTATGCGCCGCGTCCGTGACGCGACTGAAGAGATCCGAGTCTGCCTTGTAGACGAAGATCAGGCGCGGCTCTGCCATCAGGCCGTCTCTACCCGGCCGCTGAGGGGCTCGGATTGGAGCGGCAGCACCAAGAGCCCCATCAGCCCCTGCCATCTGGGCGCGGTGAAGCGTCCGATGCCGAAGCGGATCGCCTCCGGGTCGGGACGCAGCCGCAGTGAGCCGAACAGGCGATCCCAGACGGAGAAGATGGTCCCGTAGCTCGAGTCCGTCTCGGTGCGAATCTGCGAATGATGGACGCGATGAATGGCCGGGGTGACCAGCAAGAGGCGCAGACGACGATCGAGCAGGGGCGGGATAGCGACATTGCTGTGATGCAGTGCGATGACGGCGACCATCACCGCCTTGTAGAGGACCAGCAGCTCGAAGCTCATGCCGAGCAGGACGAGCACCAAGGCATTGGCCAGCCCGGAGAGCAGGATCTCGCCCGGGTGGAAGCGCAGCGCGGTGGTGCAATCCATGGCGGGATCCGTGTGGTGCACGCGATGGAAGCGCCACAGGAAGGAGATGCGGTGGTTGGCCCTGTGCCAGGCGTACATCCAGAGATCGAAGAGGACGAAGGCAGCCAAGGCGCAGCCCGCACCCAGCCCGTCGAGCCAATGGCAGAGTCCGATCCCGAGCTGGGCGCTGAGCTGTGTCGCGCCGATCCAGAGCGGCGCAAGGACGGCTCCCACGACGCCTCCGATCGCGGCCAGTCCGAGATTCCTGGCCGCATGGCGCACACGGCCACGCCTGCCCAGATAGAAGGGCAGCACGCCTTCCAGGGCGAAGAGCGCACTCAGCACGACAAGGCCCACCCAGAGATCCAGCGTCATGCGCCCTCCTCCGGCCGGGGGACGCCAAGCCGACGCTCGTAGATGGCAGCCAGGCGCTCGGGTGGTGCGCCCAGCAAAAAACGCCCCAGGAGCAGGCCGTTGAAGAGCTGCTGCCACACCAGGCCGTTCGCCGTGAACCGCACCGCGGAGGTCGTCACCATGGCGGGAAGCTTGGCCACGCGACTCTGGCGACGGACGCGCCGGGCCAGCTCGACGTCCTCGAACAAGGGCCAGTCGGGAAAGCCGCCCACGGCCTCATAGACCGAGCGGCGGAGCACCATGGCCTGGTCGCCGAAGGTGGTCAGGGGCGACTCGAGGCGCGAGCAGAGGCTATAGAAGCGCAGCAGCCAATGGCCATGATCGAAGCGCAGCCGAAAGCACGCCATGCCGATCTCGTGATCGTCGAAGGCTGCGGCGAGCTGGGCCGCCGCGTCCTCCGGCAGGTCGGTGTCGTCGTGCAGGATCATCAGCAGCTCGCCTCGGCTCGCGCGGGCACCTGCCGCGCACTGGCTGCCGCGTCCGCGAGGCGCATGCATGAGCCGCCAGCCATCGGGCAGGTCGACGGCGCTGCTTGGCCGGGAGGACACCACATCCTCGGGCTCGACGAGGATCACCTCGTCGGCGCCCGATCGGACGGCGTTCCGGGCGGCACGCGCCCTCAGGCCGGCGTCGAGCCGGCGGGTCGGAATCACAAGCGATAGACTTGGTGTGCGCATGGAGCGGCGGGAGAGGAGCGATCGGATAAGGACTTACCGCGAGAGATCGAGGCGACCCGCGCGAAAGCCAAGCGGTCGGGACGTCTCGGGCGACCGAGCTGCAGCTCGGGGAGCTGCGCTCAACCAGTCGCAAGAGACTCGGACCGAGCCTCGGCGACGCGGTGGATGAGGAAGTAGACGGCGGGGATGAGGACGAGGGTGATGAGCGTGGAAGCGATCAGCCCGCCGAGCACGGCTCTGGCCAGCGGCGCCTGGGCGTCGGCGCCCTCCCCGATCCCGAGCGCCAGCGGCAGCAGTGCGAGGATGGTGGTCAATGTGGTCATGAGGATCGGCCGCAGGCGGCGGCGTCCGGCCTCGGTCAGTGCCTCCAGCGTCGCCAGGCCTTCGCGACGCAGCCGCCCGGCCTGGTCCACCAGGAGGATGGCATTATTGACTGCGATACCGCAGAGCATGATGCAGCCGATGGCGGACTGCAGATTGAGGGTGGTGTCGGTGAGGAAGAGCGTCAGCAGCACGCCGACCGCCGCGACCGGGACGGAGAGCATGACCACCAGGGGATCGAGCAGAGATTCGTATTGGGACGCCAGCACCATGTAGACCAGCGCCAGCGCCAGCGCCAGCGACACCAGCAGCTCGTCGAAGGCCTTCTGCTGCTCTTCGTAGTTGCCGGCGATGGTCAGGTCATAGCCGACCGGGCGCGGGATCTCCGCAAGCCGCGCGCGCACGTCCTCCGCGACTGACCCGAGGTCTCGGCCTGCCACGTTCGCCGTGACCGTGACGATGCGCTGCTGATCCTTGCGCTCGACGATCACGGGTCCGCGGCCGCTCTCTGTCGTCACTAGATTGCGCAGAACGACCTGCTCGCCCTCAGGGGTGCGCAGGGTGAGGTCCAGGATCTCGTCGATCGAGCGCTTCTCGGCGTCTTCCAGCTGGACGAGGATGCGGTAGGAATTGCCCTGGCTGCGCAGCTCGCCCGCCTTGGAGCCAGCGACCGCGGTCCCGATGACCTCGGTCACGTCACGCACCGTGAGCCCCAGGTCCGCGATCTTGTCGCGCATCACATGGATCTGCTGCTGCGGGATGCCGACCTCGCGGCTGAGATCCACGTCCGTCACGCCCGGGACGGCGGCGATGGCGTCCGCCGCCTGGCGCGCCAGCAGGGCGAGCGTGTCCAGATCGAAGCCACGCACCTCCACGGTGACGCCCTCCTCGCCCGAGAGCAGGCGCTCGAGCAGGAACTGCCCCTGGGGGGCGCGCGTGCGGATGGTCATGCCGGGGATCTGGCCCTCGAGCCGGGTCCGCAGGTCTTGCGCGATCTCCTGATTGGAGCGTGCCCGCTGCGTGGCCGGGGTCAGCGAGAGCCGGATCTCGCCCTTGGGCGTAGCCCTTCCGCGCGTGCCCGAGGTCATCACGGAGACCACGGACGAGACAGCCTCAGGCACCGCCGGATAGACCAGCGCCTCCATGGCGCGCGTCTGGCGGTCGATGAGATCCAGACGTGTGCCGACCTCCATTTCCCCGCTCACCCGCACCTCGCCCTCGTCGCTTGGCGGCAGAAACTCCGCCCCAATCAATGGGGCCAGGATAAGACTGGCCGCAAAGACCAAGGCCGTACCCACGACCGTGAGGACAGGTCGCGCGAGCGCCGCGCCGAGGATCCCCAGGTAGCCCCTTTCGAGCCCCCTGATCCAGCCGCCTGCCCGTTGCGCAAACCGCGCCGTCCACCCCGACCCGGCCTCGGGGTCGCCGCCACCGAGGATCTTGGACGCCAGCATCGGCAGAAGACTGAGCGCGACCAGCAGCGAGCATAGGAGGGAGAACATGATGACGAAGGCCAGCTCCTGGAAGAGCAAGCCGGGCACGCCACGCACGAAGATCAGGGGCAGGAAGATGGTCAGGGTCGTGATGGCGCCCGCGGTGACCGCGGCGGCGACCTCGCGGGTGCCCTTCATCGCGGCCCGCTGCGGCGGCTCGCCGTGCTCACGGAAGCGCCGATAGATGTTCTCCAGCACCACCACCGAGCTGTCGACCATCATGCCGACGCCAAGCGCAAGTCCGCCGAGCGTCATGAGGTTGAGCGTGAAGCCGCCGAAATAGAGCAGCGCGAAGGTGGCGACGACCGAGATGGGAATGGCCAGGGAGATAACCAGGGTGCTGCGCAGATTGCGCAGGAAGAAGAGCAGGACCAGCACGGCGAGCGCGCTGCCGTAGAGCACGGAGCGCGCGACATTGCTGATCGAGCGCTGGATGAAGTTGCCCTGATTGATGACCGGGACGACGCGCAGCTGGGGAAAGGCCTGGTTGATCTCATCGACCTCCGCCAGAATCGCCCGCGAGACCTCGACGGTATTGGCGCTGGGCTGCTTGCGAATGGCGAGTCTGAGGCCCCGCTCGCCATTCACGCGGATCAAGCGGGTCAGCTTTTCATAGGTGTCCGTCACCTTGGCGATCTGTCCCAGTCGGACCAGGGCGCCCTGGCGCCTGCCGACGACGGTGTCGCGGATCTCGTCCAGGCTGGCGAACTCGGCCGGCGCGCGCAGCGTCACCTCGTAGCGCCCCTGCTCGATCTTGCCGGCCGGCAGATCCAGATTGGCGTCGCGGATGGCGTCCAGGATGTCGTTGAGCGCCAGGCCCAGGGCGTTGATCTTGCCCGGGTCGAGCTCCACCCGCAGCTCCCGGGTGAAGCCCCCCCAGGGGTCGACCTGGGCGACACCTGGGATGCGGGCGAAGCGGTAGCGGACCTGATCCTCCACGAGCTGAGTCAGCTCCACGGGATCGAGCGGGCTGGAGATGCCGAGCAGCACCACAGGGAAGGAGTCGACGTCGAACTTGCTGATGCGCGGGCCGACGATGTCGTCCGGCAGCTCGCTGATCTCGTCCTCCAGCGTCGCCCGAACGTCCACCGCGAGATTGTCGATGTTGGTGCCCCAGGCGAAGCTCACGCGCACGCTGCTGTAGCCTTCGTAGGAGCTGGAGGTCATCTCCACGACGCCTGGCACAGTGGCGACGATCTCCTCGACGATCTGGGTCACCAGGCGCTCGATGACGATGGGATCGGCGCCCTCGTATTGGGTGCGAACCGTGAGGGTCGGCAGCTCGATGCTCGGCAGCAGGTCGATCTGCAGCCGACTGAGCGACAGCGACCCCAGCACCAGCACGATGAGCGTCGCCATGGTCGTGAAGACCGGGCGACGGACGCTGGCCCGCGCCAGATTCATCGGGCGGAGGCCGTGGTGTCGGAGACGATGCGGATGGCCGAGCCGTCCTCGAGCAATTGCTGACCGAGCACGACCACCTTCCCCGCGATCCCTTCGCCCAGGACCTGCACCCGCTGACCATCGCGGATGCCAGGACGCACCGGCCGCCAGATCGCGGTGCGGCCGTCCGGGTCGACCAGGAAGACGCCTGTCCCGCCATCGCGCTTGGTCAGGGACTGCTCCGGGACGATGGTCGCTTCCGCCTCCCGATCGAGCACCACCGTCGCCCGCGCGAACATGCCCGGCTTGAGACGAAGCTCTGGATTGTCGACGCGCAGCTCGACCCTTGCCTGTCGCGTCGCCTCGCGAAACACAGGGGCGATACGCTCGATCCGCGCCGCGAAACGCTGGGCGGGATAGGCATCGGTGGAGACGCTCGCGCGCTGCCCAGACGCGAGCTGGGCATAGTCCCGCTCGGTCACGGAGAACACGGCGGTAATGGGATCCAGCTCGACGATGCGCAGCAATGGCGTATTGGCATCGACCATCTCGCCCTCGTCGACATAGCGCTCGGCAACCACGCGCCGCTCGCCCCCGCCGCGCCAGCCGGCGCTGACCTGGGTGTAGCCCAGCCGGATGCGGGCCGCCTCCAAGTCCGCTTCGGCGCTCGCTACCCGCGCGCGGCTCACCGCCACCAGCGCCTGCTTGGCGAGCTGCTCGGCCTTGGCCGTGTCGCGCTGCGACTCGGAGCTGACGCCGCGCCGCTGCAGCTTCTCGATACGCGCCAGCTCGCGCTCGGCGATCTCGAGCAGACTCTCCGCCTCCACCGCGCTCGCCTGGGCGACCGCAAGATCGGCGGCGGCGCGCGCGACCTCCTGGACGTACTCGGCGTCGTCGAGCATGGCGACGACCTCATTGCGTGCGACCGCGTCTGCCAAGTCCGCGCTCAAGGCCTCGACGCGCCCGCTGACCTTGGGCGCAACCTCGAGCTCGGCATGGGCCTCGAGCGTGCCTGTGAAGACGCGGCGCGCCTCGATGGGGCCTTGCTCGATCTCCGCGACCTCCACGGGGACGGGTGGGCTCTCGCGGGCTGAGGGCCTGGCGCTCGGCGCGTCCGGAAGGCGCTGCTGGATCGCCCAGCCGAGCGCACCCAGCACGGAGAAGACGATGAGGGCCAGCGTCAGGCGCCTAGCGAGGGGCTTGGACAAATCTCGATCCTGGTGGCATGAGGTCCGGAGCGGGCCATGATCTGGATCCCCCCGGCGCTAGGCTCCGGTGATCTGACAGGCGGGTACGGCGTTCGATCCCTAGATGTCTCCGCCGACGATCCGATTGCGGCCGCCATGCTTCGCGGCATAGAGCGCCCGGTCGGCGGCCTCGATGATGCCGGCCGGTTGGATGTTGGCGTCCGGGTCGACGCTGACGACGCCCATGCTGAGGGTGACGTGCTGGGCGATGGGGCTGGATGGATGGGGAATGGCGAGGCCGTCGATGACGCTCAGGAGATAGGACGCGATCTCGCGCGCCTGCTCTTGGCTGGTGTAGGGCAGCAGGACCATGAACTCCTCGCCGCCGTAGCGGGCGATGAAGTCGCCCGAGCGGTGCAGCGCCCCCGACAGGCCCGAAGCCAGTCGGCGCAGGCAGTCGTCCCCGGCACCATGGCCGAGGGTGTCGTTGTATTCCTTGAAGTGGTCGACATCGACATAGACGAGCGAGAGCGGACGCCCCGAGCGGCGGGCGCGGTTCCACTCGCTCTCCAGCACCAGGTCGAAGCGGCGACGGTTGTTGACCTCGGTGAGGGCGTCGATGAAGGCGTAGGACTCAAGCAGCTCGTACTTGCTCTTGAGGTCCAGGTGGAGCCTGACGCGCGCCTTGACCACCGGGGGATGGAAGGGCTTGGTGATGTAGTCGACCGCGCCCGCGGAGAAGCCTTTCGCCGCGTCCATGACCTCCGAGACGGCGGTAACGAAGACCACGGGAATCGACTTGGTCGCCTCGTCGCGCTTGAGCGCTGCGCACAGCTCGTAGCCGTCCATCTCCGGCATCAGGATGTCGAGCAGGATGATGTCCGGCGGATTGTCCCCGCGCGCGAGCTTGAGGGCGCGCTCCGGCTTGGTCGCCGCGCTGACGCGATAGTCCTCGCGAAAGACCTCCATCAGGAGGTCGATGTTCTCCTTGGTGTCGTCGACGATCAGGATCTTGTGTCGGTCGTCACGCTCGGTCATCGGCTGTGAGCTCTATGCATAGTGTCTCGAGGGAAGCGATGGCGGCATCAATGTCGAAATCGTCGATCTGGCGCTGAATCGTCGCGATCCGCGCCGGATCGACACAGGCCTTGAGCTGTGGCGCCAAGTCGATCAAACGGGCGCGTCCTTGGTCGAGATCGTCGTCGAGGAGCCGGATCATGTCCGTGATTTCATCCGCAATCTGTGTGAGATCCAGGTCGGCGACGTCCGCGCTGCTCGCCTCCGCTTGCCCCGCCTCGGCGCTCTCCGTCGGCAGGGCTCGCAGACCCTCGGCAACCTCGGCGAGCGCGCTGCTGAAGACGCGCCAGATGTCGTCGTCGATCGGCAGGCGCCCCGCGCCGACGGCATCCTCCACGGCCAATGCCGCATCATAGAGCGCCTTGGCGCCCAGGTTGCCCGCAACGCTCTTGAGCGAATGCGCCAGGCGGCGCGCCTCATCGGCATGGCTCGCCGCGAGCGCCTGCTCGATACGCTCTGCCGTGTCTGCCCAAGAGGCGCGGAAACCGCGCAGCATCTTGAGGTACAAGCCGGCATTGCGATTGGCGCGCGCCAGCCCCTCGGAGAGATCCAGCCCAGGCAGCTCCAGCCCGTCGATCAAGACGGCAGCGGCATCCGCTTTGCGAGGCGGCTTGGGTGCCGGCTCGGGTGCAATCTTGGATTCTGGCCGAGCGGCGGGAATCCAGCGCGCCAGGACCGCGAAGAGCCGTGCCGGATCGATCGGCTTGGCGACATAGTCGTTCATGCCGGCCGCGAGGCAGCGCTCCAAATCTCCCTTGAGCGCGTGGGCGGTCATGGCGATGATCGGCAGCCGCTGCCGATCCAGGGCCGCGCGGATGCGGCGCGTTGCCTCCAGGCCATCCATCACGGGCATCTGCAGATCCATGAGCACCGCGGCATGACGGTCCGGATCGGCGAGCGTGAGGGCCTGCGCGCCATTCTCCGCCGTGTCGACCTCGAGCCCGACCGAGGTCAACCATTCCACCGCCACCTGCCGGTTCACTTCGATATCCTCGACCAGCAGTACGCGGCTGCCGCGCAGGTCCGGTGCCTCGGGCGCCGTCTCTTCCGCCCGCAGGAGACCGCTCGTGACCGCCGCGTCCTCATGGCCGAACAGGCCCATGATGGTATCGAAAAGAAAGGACTGGTTCACCGGCTTGTGTAGGAAGGCGTCCAAGATCGACCGCTCCCCCGGCTGCATCAGGTCTTCGCGGGCATAGGCGGAGATCATGCAGACCACCGGCGTCTTGGCGAGATCGAACCTGGTGCGAATGCGCCTGGTGGTCTCCAGGCCGTTCAGGCCAGGCATCTTCCAGTCCATCAGCACCAGGTCGAAGCTCTGCTCGGCATCGGCGAGGATCCGCAGGGCCTCCTCGCCGGAGGCGGCGGCCGTCGCCTGCATCTGGAAGGACTGGATCTGACTGATGAGGATCTCGCGCGAGGTGGCATTGTCGTCCACCACCAGCACCCGGAGCCCGCGCAAATCGACCGGCGTGCTCGGGCTCGCCTCGGCGACGGCGGCCTGGCGCCGCATCAGGACCCGCGCGATGAAACGGCTGCCCTCGCCGACACGGCTCTCGACGCGGATGTCGCCGCCCATCATCCCGACGAGCTCGCGGGTGATGGCAAGACCCAAGCCGGTCCCGCCATGACGCCGCGTGATGGAGCCGTCGGCCTGGGCGAAGGATTGGAAGATGGTTTCGAGGCGATCCAGCGGGATGCCAGGCCCGGTGTCGCGCACCTCGAGACAGAGCATGACCGCCCCGTCGCCCGGATCGCGATCGGCGGCTTGGCACAAGGAGACCAGCACAGCCACCTCGCCGTGCTCGGTGAACTTGATGGCATTGCCGGCGAGATTGATGAGGATCTGTCCAAGCCGCAACGGATCGCCGATGAGGGCGCGCGGGACATCCGGCTCGGCGGAGACGATCAGCTCGACATCGCGCTCATGTGCGCGATAGGCGAACATCTCGGTCAGGCTGGCGAGCACCTCGTCCAGAGAGAAGGGGGTCTGCTCCAGATCCAGGCGGCCGGCCTCGATCTTGGAGAAATCCAGGATGTCATTGATGAGGCCGAGCAGCGAGCGCGCCGACGCCTTGACCTTGACCAGATAGTCCCGCTGGCGCTCATCCAGGTCCGTCCGCAGGGCGAGATCCGTCAGTCCCATCACCGCGTTCAGCGGCGTGCGGATCTCGTGGCTCATGTTGGCGAGGAAGCCGCTCTTCGCCTCGCTGGCGGCCTTGGCGGCCTCGCGCTCGCGCTCGGCCTCCTGGCGACGGCGGCGGTCCGTCACGTCGAGCAGCATGCCCTCCAGGATATCGCCACCCTCGGCATTCTTGACGCGATGCAGCGAGATCTCTCCCCAGAAGGTCGAGCCATCGGGGCGCTTCAAGCGGGTCTCGAACCCAGTGACCGTGCCGTGCTCACGCACATCGGCGAGCAGGCGGCTGCGGTCCTCGGGGTCGGTATAGACCTGGGTGCCAAGGTCCTGAATCTGCTGAATCCCTTCATCCAGATCGGCCACGCCCAGCATACGCTGACAGGCGCGGTTCGCCGTGATGACCTTGCCGTCGGCCGTGGTCTGGAAGATGCCCTCGGCGGCATTGTCGAAGATGGCGCGGTACTTTCTCGCCACCTCCTCGATCTTCTGCCGGCCCTCGGCCAGCTCGCCCGCCATATGGTCGAAAGAGGCGGCCAGCGCACCGATCTCGTCGCGGCGATCGATCCCCAGGCGTACGCCGAGATCGCCCTCGGCAATCCGCAGCGCGCCCCGATTGAGCCGCACGATGGGCTTGGCGATGGCCCGGCCCATCCACCAGCCGCCGAGCAGGATCGGCGGCAGGGTTGCGAGGAAGAGCCCGACCGCGATCCGCAGCACCCGCTGCTCGTAGGCCCGAACGGTCGTCGCCGTGATGTCCGCGCCCAGAACGCCGACGCGCGTCCCGTCGGCGAGCCGGATGGGCGCATAGCCGGAGAGGAAGGTGCCCCACTGATCGGTGTAGAAGTCCTGCTCGACCACCACCTCGTCCAGGGTCGGGAAACGCGCTTGCAGGAGGGGGCTGGCGTCCTCGTAGACGACATCCAGGTCGACCGCGTCTTCCGGATCTTCCTCGGCATCCACGACGAAACGAATAGTGCCATCTTCACCACGCCGCAGGCTGTACACATACTTGAGGTCCGATGCGCTGTCGCGCACCGCCTGGAGATCCTTGCGCATCCGCCGAAACGGATCGGAATCCATGCCCAGCTCGGGCGTGATGCCCACATGCAGCTCGGCATCCAGACTCGCCGCGGCCACCCCGACGATGTCGCCCAGCCGCTGGCGCAGGTCCGCCCTGACCTGATCCCGGGCGACCTGATAGAGCACGAGCGAGGTTCCCGCCGAGACCAGGAGCGCCAGCCCAAAGAATACCAGGGCGAGCTTCCATTGAAGGCCGAAGCGGGAGGGTCCAGGGCGATGAGCGGGCATGGGCGGAGCCATCTTGCGGGGGGCGGCGTTGGACGACCTTGAGCAGTCCGCGCATCTTATCCCGGATGTCCCGGCTCAGCCATCGCATAGGGCAGCGCGAATCCGCCGTCGAGGCAGATAGGCTCACCATTGCTGGGAGTGTTGACCTGGAGGCCGACACGCCCAGCGGCACCTGCTCCCGCAAAGGAGGATGGAACGGAGCCCTAGCCAGCCCGACGAATCACGCCCGAGACGATACCCAGGATCTGCAGCTCTTCGTGGCGCAAGAAGATCGGCTCCATGGCGGGGTTCGCCGGCTGCAGCCTGATGCCGTCGGGCTCGATGAAGAAACGCTTGAGCGTGACCTGCTCGCCATTGATCATGGCGACCACGGATTCGCCGCTCTCCGCGGTTTGACGCTGCTCGACGACGATGATGTCCCCATCCTGGATCTGGTCGTCGATCATGGAATGTCCCCTCACCCGCAGCGCATAGCTGTTCTTGCGCAGCATGTGGCGCGGGATGGTGATCCACTCCTGGTGCTCCACCAGGTCGACGGGGTAGCCTGCGGTCACGTATCCCAAGAGCGGGATCTCCACCCCTGGCTCGTCCGCGATCTCGATCGGCGTCAGCCCAGGATTCCAGAGCGGACGCGGGACCTTGTGGAGAAGGTAGGCGACGTTGGCTGTCATCGGCTCGACCTCGGCAAGAAGCGATCGTTCTCTATTCGTTCTCCATTAGCCTAGCACAGAACCACCGAAGTCAAAGTCAGCAGCGACCATGCCCCTCACCCGCCGTCAGCACCAGATCCTGGAATTCCTCAAAGACAACGCCGAGCATTTCGAGCAGGCGC
Source organism: Thiorhodococcus minor (assembly GCF_010820565.1). Classification (GTDB taxonomy): domain Bacteria; phylum Pseudomonadota; class Gammaproteobacteria; order Chromatiales; family Chromatiaceae; genus Thiorhodococcus; species Thiorhodococcus minor. Next base: position 15,076 of record NZ_JAAIJQ010000108.1, read on the forward strand.
CGACCCTCGACGAGCTCTGCGCCTGTCTCGGGCTGCGCTCGCGTGGATCCCTGCACAAGCACATCCGGGCACTCATCGCCGAGGGCTATGTCGAGCACATGAACGGCCGCCGATCCGGCGTCCGCCTGACCCCCGGACTCGGCTCGGCCGATGCGCTGCCATTTCTCGGCCGCATCGCCGCCGGGCGCCAGGTCGCGGCCGTTCCGCAATCCGAGACGATCCAGGTGCCCGCGCACCTGCGCGGGCACCTGGATTGCTTTGTCCTGCAAGTCGCGGGCGACTCCATGTGCGAGGCGGGAATCCTCGACGGCGACTATGCCGTGATCGAGCATCGTCGCACGGCGCACAACGGCGAGATCGTCGTCGCCCTGGTGCGTGGCGAGGAGACCACCCTGAAAAAGATCCACCAGCAGCCGGACCGCGTCATGCTGATTCCCGCGAATCGCGGCATGGAGCCACTCGTCTTCGCGCCCGCAGAGGTCGAGATACAAGGCGTGCTCGTCGGACTGATGCGCAGCTACGGCTGAGCCGCTCGGCTCTCCGCTTCCCGGCATGCGATCACGAAAGGGCGCCAGGGCTTGCATCAAGGCGCATGGTTTTTCCTGATTATTAACAAGGCTCAGCCAGAACCAGGAGCCGATGCGGCATGGGTGGCGTATGCACCGCGGCCGAGCCCAG
>NZ_JAAIJQ010000109.1 GCF_010820565.1 Thiorhodococcus minor
CTACCCGCTGCCAACTCCACGCCCCCCGGCCCCCCCCCCCCCCAATCACCAACCCCCGGGGGGGGGGGCCGCGGGGGGGCCCCCAACCCGCGATTCGCTGCCCAGCGCCCATCCCTTGTGGTCGCACCCCTTGGTCGCTTGAGGCTAGCGACCGCGCCTCGCCGAGGGTACCCTATCCGGCCGTGTCGCCAGACGCATCCTGGCGTGGGCACATCTCGGCCGCGACGAGTGACCGCGCGATCCGGCCCGCACCTTCAAACCATCTTCAGAGGGGTCAATGAGAGCCTTTCGCTATTCGATCATCGTGACCATCGCCTGCGTGCTGGCCGCCTTCTACTGGGGCCTCCAGTCACCGCTCGGCGCCTGGTCCGCCGTCTTCCTCGTCCTGATCCTCGGCGTCATGGAAATCAGCCTCTCGTTCGACAACGCGGTGGTCAACGCCTCCGTGCTCAAGGACATGGACGAGAAGTGGCAGCAGATCTTCCTGACGGTGGGCATCCTCATCGCAGTCTTCGGCATGCGGCTGCTCTTTCCCATCGTGATCGTCGCGGTCGCCTCCGGGCAAGGCATGGGCGAGGTCGCCGCCATGGCCCTCCAGCAGCCGGAGCAATATGCCAAGTATCTCGAGGAGAGCCATATCGGCATCTCCGCCTTCGGCGGCATGTTCCTGCTCCTGGTCTTCCTCTATTTCGTACTGGACCACACCAAGGAGGTGCACTGGCTGGGAGCCGTCGAAGAGCGGCTGGCGCGCCTTGGCAAGCTGGACTCGATCCAGGTCATGGCGGCCCTGGTCATCCTCTTTCTCCTACAGGCCCTGGTCGAGCTGACGCCGGAGCAGCGCGCCGCGATGCTGACCGCGGGCATTGGAGGCGTCATCCTCTATGTCGCCGTCAGCAGCCTGGACAGCTTCTTCGAGAACGACGAGGCAGGCGAGGCCGCGGTCAACACCGCCAAGCGCTCCGGCGTCGCCGGTTTCCTCTATCTGGAGGTGCTGGACGCGTCCTTTTCATTCGACGGGGTCATCGGCGCCTTCGCCATCACGCGTGACGTCGTCATCATCATGCTGGGACTGGCCATCGGCGCCATGTTCGTGCGCTCGCTCACCGTCTATCTGGTCAATAAGGGCACCTTGGACGAGTACATCTTCCTAGAGCACGGCGCCCACTGGGCAATCGGCGCGCTTGCAGGCATCATGCTGGCAAGCATCTTCGTGCACATCCCAGAGGTGATCACCGGCCTGATCGGTGTCGCCTTCATTGTGTTGGCGGTCATTTCGTCGATTCGCTACAAGCGACACCATCCGCATGAGACGAGCGAGACCGCTTAGACGGACGCCACCATGGACGCCACAATCAAGCCGAGCTGGCGGCTCATCACCAGCCACCCCGCCTATTTCCTGGCCTTTGGACTGGGCACGGGGCTCAGCCCTAAGGCACCTGGCACTGTGGGGACGCTGCTCGGCTTTCCCTTGTACTTTGGGCTGGCGGCCATACTTCCGCTGCCAGGAATTCTGGCAGCCCTCCTGGTCGCCTTCGTCGTCGGAGCCAAGCTCTGCGACATGGCGGGAAAGGCCGTCGGGGAGGCGGATCACGGCGGCATCGTCTGGGACGAGATCGTGGCCATGGCGCTGGTGCTGTGCTTCACGCCACCCGGCTGGGGATGGTGGCTGGCCAGCTTCGCCGCGTTCCGCGTCTTCGATATCTTCAAACCCTGGCCGATCCGTTACTTCGACGAGCGCTGGAAGAACGGACTCGGCGTGATGGTGGACGACCTCTTGGCTGCTGGCTATGCCATCCTGGTCATTCTGCTCGCCGGCCTCTGGCTCTAACCCTTACGCCCACCCCCTGACTGGTACAGGCGTCCGTCCCGATGGCGCGATAAGTCATACATCAATTTAGAGATGGAAATCTGGCGGCCAAACCCACACCAAACTGCCTGAGGTCTCAGTCCAGAGGGCCGAGCATCGACCGATCGATGTCTCTGGATAACAATCGCACTCACCACATCAATCGAACTGAGGAGAAAAGCAACATGGCTATCAGTCTGCAGAAAGGCGGCAACGTCAGCTTGAGCAAGACCGATCCCGGGCTGGTCAACGCGCTCGTCGGGCTCGGATGGGATGCCCGCTCCACCGATGGCGCGGACTTCGACCTGGACGCCAGCGTCTTCCTGGTCGGCGACACCGGGAAGGTCCTGTCCGACGCCCATTTCGTCTTCTACAACCAGAAGACCTCGCCCGACGGCGCCGTGGTGCACTCCGGCGACAACCTCACCGGTGCCGGCGAGGGCGACGACGAGTCGGTCAGCATCAATCTGCCGACCGTCGACGCCCAGATCCAGCGCATCGTCTTCGCCGTCACCATCCACGAGGCCGAGGCGCGTAAGCAGAACTTCGGCATGGTGCGCAACGCCTTCATGCGCGTGGTGAACAAGGACAGCAACACCGAGATCGCGCGCTTCGATCTCTCGGAGGACTACTCCACCGAGACCGCCATGGTCTTCGGCGAGGTCTACCGCAACGGCGCGGAGTGGAAGTTCAAGGCCGTCGGCCAGGGCTTCGCCGGCGGCCTCAAGGCGCTGGCGACCGACCACGGCGTCAACATCGGTTAAAGCGAAGCAGACCCGCGACGGCGCCTAGCCGCCGCGGGCGCGATCTGACGGAGAGAAGCCTCGATGCCCAGTTTCACTGTCACCGGAGAAATCGATCCCTTCCTGCACGTCAGCCTGCGCCAGAAGGAAAAGATTTTCTGCGAATCCGGCGCCATGGTCATGATGGAGGCGCCGCTGCAGGTCAAGGGCCAGCTGCGCGGCGGCCTCGGGCGCGCCCTCATGCGTCGCCTGGCCACTGACGAATCGCTCTTCCAGCAGGAGATCGAGGCCGTCGGCGGAGACGGCGACTGCCTGCTTTCCCCCACCCTGCCGGGCTCGATCGAACTCCTGGACGTCAGCCCGGGCGAGAGCTACACCCTGTCGGACGGCAGCTTTCTGGCCGCCGAGTCCGGCGTCGAGGTGCGTGCGCGCATGAACACCTTGGGCGGCGGCCTCTTCGGCGGCACCGGCGGCTTCGTCATCATGGAGGCGACCGGGCAAGGAAAGCTCGCCATCTCGGGCTTTGGCTCTATCTTCACTATCGACGTCACCCCAGACCGCGAGACCGTCATCGACAACAACCACGCCGTCGCCTGGTCGTCCAACCTGCAGTTCGAGGTTGGCATGCCCCAGACCGGGGGCGGATTCTTCGGCAACGTGGTCAACTCGGTGACCTCGGGGGAGGGCCTGGTCATCCGTTTCCGCGGACAGGGCAAGGTCGTCATCTGCTCACGCAATCGAGAGATCTTCCGCGGCCCCGGACAATAAGAAGCGACCGGGCTCGCGTCGACAACAACACCACACTGAGAGGTCTAGGACATGGGTATCAATCTACAGAAAGGACAGAAGATCTCGCTGGAGAAAGAGGCCGGCGGAGGACTCTCCAAGATCGTCATGGGCTTGGGCTGGGATGCGGCCAAGGGTAAGGGCGGCATGCTCGGCGGACTCTTCGGCGGCGGAGGCGGCAGCATCGACCTGGACGCCTCCTGCCTCATGTTCGACGACGGCGGCAACCTGACCGACACCGTCTGGTTCCGCCAGCTACGCAGCAAGGACGGCAGCATCCAGCACACGGGCGACAACCTGACCGGCGAGGGCGAGGGCGACGACGAGCAGATCATCGTCGACCTGACGGCTGTCCCGGCCGGCATCAAGAGCCTGGTCTTCACGGTGAACAACTTCACCGGACAGGACTTCTCCCAAGTCGAGAACGCCTTCTGCCGCATCGTCAACGGCGCCAACGACAGCGAGATCGCCCGCTACGATCTCAGCTGTCAGGGCGGCCACAACGCCATGATCATGGCCAAGGTCTATCGTCACGGCGGCGAGTGGAAGATGCACGCCATCGGCGAGACCGGTCAGGGCCGCACCGCGGAGCAGTTGCTTCCGCAGGTGAAGCCGCATCTCTAGCCCAGATGGCGGCACGCCGCCCCTGGGCATGAAAGCATGGCGTCCTCTGCCGCTCGGAGGCTGGACGGGCATAGCTCCGGCGTGGGAGCCCCGCCCCGACCGCCGATCGCGGCGGGGCGCCGCTCCCACAATCGAACGGCTGGCCCGATCGCGTCCTCGGGAAGGCTTGTCCATGACCCCAAACAGCCCGGTGTCGATGATCGCGCCGAACAGGCTCCGCGCCGAGGGTCTCGCGTGAGCGAACGCCTCCAAGTCGAACTCGCGACCGGCAGGCTCTCGGTCCAGGTGCGCGAGGCGACCTTTCCGCTGGAGACGCTGTGCGGCTTCGCGGCCCGTAACAACCGCAAGCGCGGCTTCCTCTTCCTGAGCAAGGTGCTCGGCAAGCACTGGCCGGCCCGGCCCTCGCTGATGCGCCACGTCCATGAGTACCTTGCGAGCCAGCTCGACCTCGGACCCGGCCCCTGGGCCTTCATCGCCATGGCGGAGACGGCCACGGGCCTGGGGCAAGGCGTCTTCGAGGCGACGCTCGACCGGCACCCTGGAGCCGAGGCGCTCTTTCTGCACTCGACCCGCTATCGGGTCGCGGGACGCCCCTACCTCGAGTTCGAGGAGGAACACTGCCACGCCCCGGATCAATACCTCTATGAGCCGATCCAGCCCGCTCACCAGGCGCTCTTCCGCAACGCGCGCGAGCTGGTCGTCATCGACGACGAGATCAGCACGGGCTCAACCCTCTGCAATCTGGTCTCCGCCTACCGCGCCCAAAACCCGAACCTGGAGCGAGTCCACTTCGTCGCCATCACCAACTTCAGCGGCGCGGACAGCGACCGGCGCTTCTCCGCGCGGCTCGGTCTGCCCCTGCGCTGCGTCGCCGCCCTCCATGCGGATTTCACCTTCGCGACCGGCGACTGGCCCAGCACCGTGGCGGCGCCAAGCGCGGTCGGCGACAACGGCTGCGGTCCCGGACAGATCGCCGACGACCTGGGACGCTTCGGGATCAGCCGGCGCATCCCCATCCCCGCGGCGGACATCGACGCGCTCGCCGCGGGCTTGCCGCCAGGCGCGCGGGTGCTGGTGCTCGGAACCGGCGAGTTCATGCACGTCGCCTTCCGCGTCGGGCAGCAGATGGAATACCGGGGCTACGATGTGGTCATACAATCCACGACGCGCTCGCCGATCCTGGTCGGCGCGGATGTTGGACGCCGTTTGATCTTTGGGGACAATTACGGCGAAGGCATTCCCAACTATCTGTACAACGTCGACCCGGCCGAGCCGGACCGCATCCTCGTCTGTCACGAGACCCCGGCCGAGGCACTGCAAACGCTCCTGGAGACGCTCGGCCCCAAGTGCCGAGCCTACAGATATACGACGCTGCCGGAGACGGCCTGATGGCAGCACTTCAACCTCAAGCGCACTGAACGGAGGATCCAATGGCTATCAATCTAGGTAAGGGCGGTAACGTCAATCTGAGCAAGGAGGCCCCCAACCTCGAGAACGTCCTCGTGGGCCTGGGCTGGGACGCGCGCGCGACCGACGGTCAGGACTTCGACCTCGACGCCAGCCTCTTCATGGTGAAGGAGGACGGCAAGGTCCCGGGCGACACCCACTTCATCTTCTACAACCAGAAGACTTCGCCCGATGGCGCGGTCGAGCACACGGGCGACAACCTCACCGGCGAGGGCGAGGGCGACGACGAGGCCATCCATGTGACCCTCTCCAAGGTGCCGCCTGAGATCCAGCGCCTGGTGATCGTGGTGACCATCCACGACGCCGAGGCCCGCAAGCAGAGCTTCGGCCAAGTCAGCAACGCCTTCGTGCGCATCGTCAACCGCGACAACAATCAGGAAGTGGTCCGCTTCGATCTCTCGGAGGACTACTCGACCGAGACCGCCATGATCTTCGGTGAGATCTACCGCCACAGCGGCGACTGGAAGTTCAAGGCCGTCGGCCAGGGCTACGCAGGCGGTCTGCGGGCGCTCGCACTACAGCACGGCGTCAACGTCGGCTGAGCCGCCATGGACCTCACGCGCGGACAGCGCGCCAAGATCGCCGACCTGGTGCCCGGCGGCCAACAGCTCGCCCTCGGGGTGGCGGCCGAGGGCCCAGGCCTGGTCATCGACTTCGCCTGCTTCGGTCTGGACGCCCAGGGCAAGCTGTCCGACGAGCGCTACATGACCTTCTTCAACCAGCCGCAGACCCCCTGCGGCGGCGTGCGGCTGGAGACGCCGCCAGGGGATGCGGCAGGCTTTGCGATCGATCTCGGCAAGCTGCCGGCCTCGATCGATCGCCTGACCCTCACCGCGGCCCTGGATGGTGCCGGCACCATGTCGCAGCTCAGCCGCGGCCATGTGCGCTTTCTGGGTCCGGGCGGCGAGGTCGGGCGCTTCGCCTTCACCGGCGGAGACTTCGCAAGCGAGCGCGCGCTCATGCTGCTGGAGATCTACCGCAAGGACGGCATCTGGCGGACCTGCGCCCTCGGCCAGGGCTTCAACGGCGGTCTGGACGCACTGGTCAGGCATTTCGGCGGGACCGTCGCCGAGCCGACGCCAGCACCGACACCCGAGCCGCCCAAGCCCCAGGCGCCGCCGGTCAACCTGAGCAAGATCACGCTCGAGAAGCGCGGCAACACGGTGTCCTTGCAGAAGAAGGGCAGCCAGGCGCACGGCGAGATCCTCATCAATCTCAACTGGGCCATGCGCTCGGCCCCGGTCAAGCGCGGGCTCTTCGGCGGCACCCGCTCCGGCGGCATCGACCTGGACATCGGCTGTCTCTTCGAGCTGAAGGATGGCACCAAGAGCGTGGTGCAGGCCCTGGGCAACACCTTCGGCAACTTCTGGGGGCCGCCCTACATCATGCTGGACGCCGACGACCGCACCGGCACCCGGACCGAGGGCGAGAACCTGCGCATCAACGGCAAGCATTGGGACGAGATCAAGCGCGTCCTGGTCTTCGCCTTCATCTACGAGGGCACGCCGAACTGGGGCGAGGCCAATGCGGTCATCCGGCTCAAGATGCCGGAGCAGCCTGAGATCGAGGTGCGGCTGGACTCCCCCGACAGCCGCAACCCCATGTGCGCCATCGCCCTGCTGGAAAACGACGGCGGCGCCATCCGCGTCACCAAGCTCGTTGATTACTATCGCGCCCACCCAGATGTCGACAAGGCCTATGGCTGGGGTCTGCAGTGGGTGCGAGGCAGCAAATAGGCTGGGCAGTCAGATCCTGCGCATCGCCGCGAACGACCGAATTCACCATCACTGAGAGTCAAAGGGACAACACCATGAGCTTCCAAAATTTTCTCGACAACCTGAAGAACAAGGCCTCCGAGCTCAAGAACGAGGCGATGAAGTTCAAGAATAAGGACTTCCTCAACGCCGCCATCAGCGGCTCCGTGCTCATCTCCATGGCGGACGGCAACGTCTCCTCCGAGGAGAAGCAGAAGATGATGCGCTTCATCGAGAACTACGAGGCGCTCTCCGTCTTCTCCAGCAAGGAGCTGATCGAGGCCTTCCAGAACGCCATGACCCAGATCGAGTTCGACAAGGATCTCGGCGAGGCCAAGGCCTATGACGCCATCCGCAAGATGAAGAGCAATGATGCGGCCGCACGCCTCATCATGCGCCTCATCATCGCCATCGCCGGCGCCGACGGAAACTTCGACGACGACGAGAAGCGGGTCGCGCGCAAGATCGCCATGGAGCTGGGCCTCAGCCCCGCGGACTTCGAGCTGGCCTAGGCGTGCGGAAGCTCGTCTTCCTCGATCTGGACGACACCCTCTTCCAGAGCCACCGCAAGTGCCCCAGCGAAGACGGCCTGCATCCCGTCGCCTATCTGCGCGACGGGACCTCGCACTCCTTCATGACGGCCAAGCAGCAGGCCTTTTGGCGGCTTCTGGAAGACAATGCGACCCTGATCCCCACCACCGCGCGGGATCTCGACGCCCTGAGCCGCGTGGACCTGCCCTTCCGGAGCTGGCGCATCATCGCCTACGGCGGGATCATCCTGACCCCGGAGGGTCAGCCGGATCAGACCTGGCTAGAGCGGATGCGGCAGGTTTCGGACGGCGCCATCCATGAGCTGCGCCTCCTGCTCGGCGCCGCCGAGGATATGATCGAGCGCGACGCCCTGGCGGCACGCGTGCGTATCGTGGGGGACTTCGATCTGCCCTTCTACATCGTCGCGAAGTACAAGGACGGCAAGGAGGCGGACCTCGATTACCTGCAGCAGGAGCTGCTCCAGCCCTTGGTCGACGCACGCAGCGACCGCTTTCGCCTCCACCGCAACGGCAACAATCTCGCGGTTATCCCGCGCACGCTCGGCAAGGAGCACGCCGTGCGCCACCTGACCGAGCGGCTTCGCCAGGAGTGGGGCGAGCTGATGACCTTCGGGGTCGGCGACAGCCTGATCGACGGGGCCTTCATGGCCGAGTGCGACTACGCCCTGACCCCGAGGGGCTCGCAATTGTTCGCGGAGACCCTGGGCAAACCCTTGCTCTGATGAGACCCTGTGGGAGCGCCGTCCGGGGCGCCGTCGGTTGAGCTCAGAGCCCAGGCCTATGATCGCCAATCGGAGCCGTAGTCCACCGAGCCCCGCTCCGGCGTTGGCGGACTGCGCTGCGCTTGTCCACCCTACAGAAGGCGACCAGACGCAACACCGTTCGCCGCAAGAAACCCTGAGCGGGCACGAAGAGCCCGAAGAGGCACAACAATACAGAAGACATGGAGGAGCCCGGCCTGATGTCGAAGCCACACCCATCGCGCGATGCGGAAGCCCACTTCTCCGGCAGCTATCGCCCCGAGGACGTTCGCTTCCTGCTGAAGCCGATCGAGGTCCGGCCCATCGACGTCGCCGAGAAGGAGCGGCTCATCCAGAGCGGGCGGCGCCACTACAGCGAGATGCTGAGCCCCGAGTCCCTGCCCTCCCCCAAATACATGGAGGTCTTTCAGCACGCCTTCGCCATGAGCCGCACGCGCATGGCCGAGGGACTGCTGGATCTCGCGGCCATCATCGCCGCGCGCCGTCCGGCGGAGATCACCCTGGTCTCGCTCGCGCGCGCGGGCACGCCGATCGGCGTCATGCTCAAGCACATCCTGGGCGACATCTTCGAGCGGGACGCACAGCATTACTCCATTTCCATCATTCGCGACCGCGGCATCGACCAGAACGCCATTCGCTTCATCCTCGACGATGCGGCCAGGGATCCGGCGGGGCTGCTGTTCGTCGACGGCTGGACCGGCAAGGGCGTCATCGCCCGCGAGCTGACCGCGGCTGTCGTGGACTTCGAGCAGGCGCATGGCGAGCGCCTGGATGACAGCCTCTTCACCCTGGCGGACCTCGCGGGGGTCGGCATCGCGCCCAGCGACGAGGACTACCTCATCCCCTCGAGCATCCTCAACGCCACCATGTCCGGCCTCGTCAGCCGCTCCGTGCTCAACGAGCAGATCGGCCCAGACGACTTCCACGGCTGCGTGCTCTACGAGGAATTCGCGCCCAAGGACCTCTCGACCTGGTTCGTCGACACCCTGCTCGGCGATGCCAAGGCCCTGATCGAGGCCGGCTACTCGCCCAAGACAACACCAGTCGATCCGGCCCGGGCGCGCGCGCGCTCGAGCAGCCTCATCGCCGCCATCAAGGACAGCTTCGGCATCACGGACGTGAATCTCATCAAGCCGGGCATCGGCGAGGCCACCCGCGTGCTGCTGCGGCGGGTGCCCGAGCTGGTCCTAGTCCGGGATCCGCAGCTCCCGGAGGTCGCCCACCTCCTCCAGCTCGCCCAGGAGAAATCCGTGCGCTGCGAGGTCGACCCGACCCTGCCCTATCAGGCCATCTCGCTCATCAGGGGGTTACCCGATGCTTAACGCCTACCGACTCGGCGCATCCCTGTACGTCCCCGTCACCCACAAGGACGTGCTGCCCATCGCCAACGGCACCAAATGGCCCGAGCTGCGCTCCGTGATCTTCTGCACCGAGGACGCCGTCGCCGCCCAGGCGCTCGGGGCCGGGCTCGACAACCTGCGCGCCTGCCTCGAGCAGATGAGCCAGACGTCGACGACGCTGCGCTTCGTGCGCGTGCGCAACCCCGAGATCCTCAGCTGGCTGATCACCCTCCCCGGCGCCGAGAAGCTGGACGGCTTCGTCCTGCCGAAGCTCGACATCAACAACGCCGACGCCTATCTGGGACCGCTGCGACACACCCAGTTCCACTGCATGCCGACACTGGAGACGCGCGACGTCTTCGAGCCCGCCAAGATGATCGCCCTGCGCAACTACCTGCTCGAGGCCGGCCACCAGGAGCGCATCCTCGCCCTGCGCATCGGCGGCAATGACCTGCTCTCGCTGCTCGGCATTCGGCGTCCACGGGACCGCACCGTCTACCGCACGCCACTCGGGCACACCATCGCCAACCTGGTCACCATCTTCAAACCCTTCGGATTCCAGCTCACCGCGCCCGTCTTCGAGCACATCGACTGCCCCGAGATCCTGCGCGAAGAGCTCAGCGACGACCTCGCGCATGGCCTCTGCGGCAAGACCGCGATCCACCCCGACCAGCTCGCCATCATCGAGTCCGGCCTGCAAATCTCGGAGGTCGAAGTCGAAGCCGCGCAGCGCATCCTCACCGAGGAGCAGGCCGTCTTCAAGCTCAACGGCTCCATGTGCGAAGTCGCCACGCACCGCACCTGGGCACAGAGCATTCTGGAGCGAACCGCGATGGAGTCCTGAGCCAGCCCGCCATCTTGCCTTTTCGCCGCCGCATTCAGCGCTTGGCCTGAGCGACGAGGTGGTTGGCACACTGGAGAGCGAGGGAGCAGCCCCCTGGCGATCCGGCGGTGATCGCCCAGCCGATGCCGAGTCGAAATGCGTGGCTGGACGGGATGCGTGGCTGGGCGGGAATGCGTGGCTGCAGCCGGGCTTTCGGGTACCCTAGACGCATGCAGCACCAGCCCCGCAAACGTTTCGGCCAGAATTTCCTGCATGACCCAGCGGTCATCCAGCGTATTCACACGGCCATCGCTCCCAGACCAGACGACCGGCTCGTCGAGATCGGCCCAGGCCGGGGCGCCATTACCGAGGGACTTCTGCGTCGCCTTGGCAGTCTGGACGTCATCGAGCTGGACCGAGACCTGGTCGGTCCGCTCGCCGCCCGGCTCGGCCCCTTGGGCGAGCTTCGCGTCCACAATGCGGATGCGCTGGCATTCGATTTCCGGGCGCTTGCCGGCGGCGGCGGCAGACTCAGGCTCGTCGGCAACCTGCCCTACAACATCTCCACGCCCCTGCTCTTCCACTTCATCGACCAGTCGGAGTCCCTGATCGATCTCCACCTGATGCTCCAGAAGGAGGTCGTTGACCGCATCGTCGCCACACCTGGCGATAAGATCTATGGGCGTCTCTCCGTCATGGTACAGACCTACTGCGAGGCCCAGAGCCTCTTTCGAATCGGCCCAGGCGCCTTCAATCCCGCCCCCAAGGTCGATTCTGCATTCATGCGGCTCAGGCCCCATCGTCCGCCGCGCCATGAGATCCTGGATCCGGCCTTGCACGCACGCATCGTCGCCGCAGCCTTCGGACAGAGGCGCAAGACCCTGCGCAACAGCCTGTCCGAGCTTATGGATGCCGACCTGGTCGCGCGGGCCGACATCGACCCATCCCTACGCGCCGAAAGCCTGGACGTCGAGGCCTTCGCCCGACTCGCCAACCTAGCTTGCAAAACCCCGGGAATGGCCTGAGATCCTCCGACCTCGACGCGGAAACGCCCCTGTCGCCGGCGGGCCGAGCGTCCGCCAGGATCGCACCGCGACCGCTCGGTCCCGGCCGGTTGATTCCGCTGTCTCAATAAATCAGCATGTATCCCGAGGTATTTCGAAAGAGGCTTGTAAGATGACGGATGAGGATCAGTTGGAGACCGAGAACGACAGCCCGGAGCTGGAGATCATCCAGCTCGCGCGGGCCAACGACGTGCTGCCCGTGGAGATCCATATCCTTCCCGTGGCCTCTCGCCCCTTCTTCCCCGGACAGGCCGTCCCCCTCATGATGGATGCCGAGCACTGGGCGGCTACCATGAAGGCCGTCGCCGACACCGACCACAAGATCCTCGGCGTCCTCCTCGTCGACAGCGAGACCTCCGAGGAGGCGACGCCGGAAAACTTCTACGAGATCGGCACGGCCTGCCGCGTCCACCGCGTCCACCAGCAGGACGGGCATCTGCAGGTGCTGGTGGAGTGCCTGCAGCGCTTCCGCGTCGAGAAGGTCATCCACAAGAAGGTCCCCTTCAAGGCGCACGTCTCCTACCTGCCCGAGCCGGACGCTGGCGACGACTCTGGCATCAAGGCCTACGCCATGGCGGTGATCAACACCATCAAAGAGCTGCTGCCGCTCAATCCGCTGTACGTCGAGGAGCTGCGGGTCTTCCTCGACCGCTTTGGCCCCGAAGATCCCTCGCATCTCGCCGACTTCGCCGCGAGCCTAACGACCTCGTCGAAAGAGCAGCTCCAAGAGGTCCTGGAGATCCTGCCGCTGCTACAGCGCATGGAGAAGGTGCTCGTCCTGCTCAACAACGAGCTGGAGCTGGCGCGTGCCCAGCAGAAGATCCGCCGCACCGTCGAGGAGAAGATGCAGAAGCAGCAGCGCGAGTTCTTCTTGCGCGAGCAGCTCAAGGCCATCCAGAAGGAGCTCGGCATCGCCAAGGACGACCGCACGGCCGAGATCGACAAGCTCAAGGCGCGCATCGAGGACCTCGACCTCACCGAGCAGGCGCAGAAGCGCGTCGAGGAAGAGCTGGACAAGATGGGGATTCTGGAGACCGGCTCGCCCGAATACTCGGTCACGCGCAACTATCTGGACTGGATCACCCTGCTACCCTGGGGCAAGCACTCGAAGGACAAGCTGGATCTGAAGCGCGCCCGTCGCGTTCTGGATCGGGACCACTACGGCCTCGAGGACGTCAAGAAGCGCATCCTGGAATTTCTGGCGGTCGGCATTCACAAGGGCGAGATCGCCGGCTCCATCATCCTGCTCGTCGGGCCGCCCGGCGTCGGCAAGACCTCCATCGGCCACTCCATCGCCGACGCCCTCGGGCGCCGTTTCTACCGCTTCTCGGTCGGCGGCATCCGCGACGAGGCCGAGATCAAGGGCCATCGCCGCACCTACATCGGCGCCATGCCGGGCAAGTTCCTGCAGGCCATGAAGGACGCCGGAACAGCCAACCCTGTCATCATGCTCGACGAGATCGACAAGATCGGCGCCTCCTACCACGGCGACCCCGCCTCCGCCCTTCTGGAAGTGCTGGATCCCGAGCAGAACACGGACTTCCTCGATCACTACCTCGACCTGAGGTTCGACCTCTCCAAGGTCCTCTTCGTCTGCACCGCGAACCAGCTAGACAGCATCCCCGGCCCGCTGCTCGACCGCATGGAGGTCATCAAGCTCTCCGGCTACATCGCGGAGGAAAAGCTGCAAATCGCCCGGAAGTACCTGCTGCCGCGCCAGATCGACAGGGCAGGACTCGCCAAGAAGGCCGTCAAGCTGGACGCCAAGACGCTGCGCGCCATCATCGAGGGCTATGCACGGGACGCGGGCGTCCGCCGGCTTGAGAAACAGCTCGGCAAGATCGTCCGCAAGATCGCGGTGCGCATGCTGGAAGGCGAAGAGACGCCCATCACCGTAACGGGTGAGGAGCTTACAGACTATCTCGGCAGCCCGGTCTTCCGCGACGAGCGCAAGCTCTCAGGCCCAGGCGTCGTCACCGGCCTCGCCTGGACGGCCATGGGCGGCGCCACCCTCTCCATTGAGGCCGCCCGCACCCACGGCTTCAACCGCGGATTCAAACTGACCGGCCAGCTCGGCGATGTCATGAAGGAATCTGCCGAGATCGCCTACGGCTACCTCGTCAGCCACGCGACCGAGTTCGGCGCGGAAGCGGCCTTCTTCGAGAAGTCCTTCATCCATGTGCACGTCCCCGCTGGCGCAACGCCCAAGGACGGCCCCTCAGCCGGCGTCACCATGACCTCGGCCCTGCTCTCGCTGGCGCGCAACGAGCCGGTGCGCCGCATCGCAATGACAGGCGAGATCACCCTCACCGGCGAGGTCTTCCCGGTCGGCGGCATCCGCGAAAAGCTGATCGCGGCACGCCGCGCCGGGATCAAGGAGATCATCTTGCCGGAGGACAACCGAGGGGATTTCGACGAAGTGCCCGAGCATGTGCGCAAGGGGCTGAAGGTGCACTTCGCGTCGCGTTACGAGGATGTGCTGCCCTTGCTGTTCAAAGCTTAACCAAGTGGGCAGTGGGCAGATTAGACCGAAGCTCTGACCGATGCGAAGCGTTATCTGCCTGAACTTACTCGTCTTTCAAGAACAGTAGGGTAGAGGGGCAAGAGCCAAGTCCACCAAGTCCCATGGCTGCTATCGTGGACTGCGCCGCGCTTGTCTACCCTACTGGCCCAACCAGGCTAGAGCGCGGATGCACGCCGACGATAGCCGATCCCAGCAAGTCCTAAGAGCGCCGAGCCGAACAGCCAAACCGCGGCCGGAATGGGCACCGCACTCATGGGGCCAACCGCCCCGGATCCGGCGAGGGTGACCTCCATTTTCGTGACGCCAGCTAGGCCGCCAGGGCCGCCAAACGTCCGCAGCTCATATCGATTCCTGCCGTCATCCTCGGAGTCCCTTAGGTCGAACGTTTGCAGGCTCTCGTCGGCGAAGGTCAGCTGCACCTCACTAGACTTGCCGCCGCGCACGTCATTCATGTCAAATACGCTCAGGTCTTGGAGCGTCACCTCATTCTCGAACTCAAACGTGAGAATCCCGCCGTTCCAATGGTCATTGGCAGCCCCGGTATCACTCCCCTGGACGATCAGGACGTTACCTGGCGAGTAGGTCTGAGACGGATTGTCGATATTGTAGAAAGGCGCTTCCAAGTCTGAATCTGCGCCCACCGCTCCGCCTGTGTCATAGATCCGAGCGAACCCAGACTGATAACTGCTGCCATTCCAGTACTGCGCGGAAACATTGATGTTCCCGAAAGAGGTGCTAATGACATCGACCACAGTTCCTTCGCTTCCACTAAAGCCGCTGCCAGTAAGGTTGATCGTCGCTGCGATGGCTCTCCCGGATTTCGGGGGGTCTAGCGATTCATTTTAAAACAAGCATTTAGTGGCGATTTGGGCGTACACGCAGATCCCAAAATAGCGCTGAGCGTGCGCTCGCTAAGCCCCTGATGGGTCAGCACACGACCCCGAAGTCACGGTATCCGTTGAGGTCCAAGTACACTCTCTGATAAAGGTGTTTGAGGTTCGTCATTCCGTAGCAGCGCCGCTTGATGACTTTGAGCTTATTGTTGAGGCCCTCGACAAAGCCGCTGGAGTGACGACCGACGAAATAGTTGGTGATTTCCTCGAAATGCGTGCTGAGCGTACCGAGGAAGCGATTGAAACAGGTGAGCTTGCGATTGCTGACGCG
>NZ_JAAIJQ010000010.1 GCF_010820565.1 Thiorhodococcus minor
CGATACTGGGCTCGCGGCGCACGATTACCCAGGCGGGAGTCACACCCGCTAGAACACGCGGCCTTGCCAGGCCGCACTGCCCCCTTCGTTTCCTTGGTGAGCGCTTCCAGACCCGATGACGACAGTGACCAGACTTTGCGTGACCCGCCACGGCGAGACGGACTGGAACAACAGTGGGATCCTGCAGGGATGGACGGATGTGCCGCTCAACGATCGGGGCCGGGAGCAATCCCATGCCCTCGCTCAAGCGCTATCTGGGGCCGGTTTCACGCAGGTTTGCTCCAGCCCGCTGTGCCGCTGCTTGGAGACGGCCGAGATCGTCGCGGCGGACTTGGGGCTGCCGGCCCCCCGCGCCTCTGACGGGCTCAAGGAGCGCCATTTCGGAGACGTGCAGGGCATGCCGAAGGCCGAGCTGCTGGTGACGCATCCCGGTCTGCACCAGGAGATTCTGCGGCGCAATCCGGCCTGCGATTTCGCGGGCGGCGAGACCATGGACGCCTTCGCGCACCGGGTCATGGCGGCGCTGATCCAGATCGCCGCCGAAGCCCCCGAAGAGAGGACGCTGATCATCACCCACGGCTGGGTCATGGATGTCATCACCCGCGAGGTGCGCGCTCAGCCGCGTGCCGCCATACTCGACATGAAGCGCCGCAACGGCGAGTCGCTCTGGCTGGAAGCCCTGCGCACTGGAGGCTTCCGGGAGGGACCCGGTCCATTGCGGTCGGTCTGACGCCCGCAAGCGGCGGCGCTTTGGCAAGCGTTCGTCAAAGGAGGACGCGACAATGAAGAGTCTTCTGCATAAGCCGAGATGGGGCTGGCTCTTGGCGCTGCTGCTGGGCGCCGTATCGACCGGGGGGATGGCGCAAACGATGGAGATGAAGCCCGTCGGCTGGGTCCGAAAGGCGGACGGACAGACCAGCATCCAGATCGCGCCCGAATACGCGGATGCCTTGCTGGGCGTCGACGGGCTGGAGTCCATTTGGGTGCTCTACTGGCTCGACCGCAACGACACGCCAGAGCAGCGCTCGATCCTGCAGGTGCACCCCAGGGGCAACCCCGCCAATCCGTTGCGCGGGGTCTTCGCGACCCGCGCGCCCCTGCGTCCCAACCTCATCGCGCTCAGCCGCTGCCGGGTGCTGTCGGTTCAGGGGAACCTCATCGTCATCGACCAGATCGACGCCTATGCGGATACGCCCGTGGTCGACATCAAGCCGTACCGCGACGGGCGCTGATCACTCAACCTGAAAAGAGCTACCAGCAGCCAGCAGCCAGCAGCCAGCCATTTGCCTAAAGAGAGCAGTTGAACCGCAAAGGGCACAAAGAGCGCAAAGGATTTCAACACCTTGTCTGCGAAGCGATGCTCACCCAGAGGGTGAAGCGACGCAGCAATGCAAGCCTCTGTTTTTCTTCGTGTCCTTCGCGCCTTTGCGGTTCCGATTGCCGAATCTAGGATTTAGGATCAGTCGGTTGGCCGGCGCAGGGTGCCCGCGCGGGCTTACCCAATGGGCAAGGGCTTCGATGAGGAAAACCCCGGTCAACCAACAGCCGGAGGCTGACCGCGGGCGGCTGACGGCTTTTTCTAGGCTCAAACGACTTCCATGAGAACCGGCACACAGATCTGAAAAACCGACGTTGGACGGCACCCCGGACCATGCTAGCTTGGACGAATATTGGTCAGGCTAGGGGCTTGCGCGATGAGCTATTGGACTTGGGATGATTCCCTCTCGGTCGGCATCGACGTCATCGATGGTCAGCACAGACGCATCGTCGACTACATCAATGAGCTGGATGCCGCCCGGGCCAGCCGAGACCAGGATAAGATCACCGAAATCCTCATGGGGCTGGTCGACTACACGCGCACCCACTTCGCCTTCGAGGAAGACATGATGCAGCAGGCCGGCTACCCGCTGTCCGCCTCACACAAGCGCGTGCACGACGCCTTCACCGCGCACATCGACAAATACGCTGCTCAGCATGACGCAGGGCAGGACGTCTCACGCAAGCTCGCATCCGAGCTCCAGATCTGGCTCACCAACCACATCAAGAACGACGACCGCGACTACGCGCCCTATGCCTCCAAGGTGCTCAGTCAGAGCTGGCTGAAGCGCACGCTCGGGCGCTTCTTCGGATAGATCGGCAAAGTCCTCGTCGGGTGGACGAACGCAGTGCAGTCCACCAGCACCGGAGCCAGACCAGGTGGACTTCGCTCTCGAGACTGTGAAGAAATTCTGCGTAGGTTGGGCTGAGGTACGAAGCCCAACATGGCGGCTAGCCTAACGCTTTGATTGTTGGGCCTCCTGCGTCGGCCCAACCTACACCAATCTGCGATCTTCGCGGTGCGCTTGGATGACTCTCACAGTCTCTCTCGCTCGTCCACCCTACGAAGCGACGGCAAGCGCGGCGGAGAGGCCGCTCATGCGCAGGACCTGGCGCTCCAGGGCGTCGCGCAGCACGCCGTCCGCGCGATAGAGCAGCGTGAAGCTGTCCTTGGAGCGCGTGATGGCGGTGTAGATGAGCTCCCGCGTCAGGACGGGGCTCGGCTTGTCGGGCAGCACCAGCGCCGTGTGATCGAACTCGGAGCCTTGTGACTTGTGGACCGTCATGGCGAAGGCGGTCTCCACCGCCTGCAACCGGCTCGGCAGCACCCAGCGGATGCCTCCGGAGCCGTCACCGGCGGGGAAGGCGACCCGCAGGGCGCGCCGCAACCTGCCGTCTTCTCGCCGCACGGGCACCTCGAGCGTGATCCCGATGTCCCCATTCATCAGCCGCAGGCCATAGTCGTTGCGGGTGACCAGCACCGAGCGGCCAGGAAACCAGCTTCCCCAGCCTTCTCCGCTCACCCCGCGCTGCGCCGGCCCGGCGCGAGGGCGACGGACACCCAGGACGGCGATCACGCGCGCATTGAGCCCCTCGACGCCCCAGGTCCCCCGCCGCAGTCCGGTGAGGAGCTGGAAGCGGGCGTAGGCCTCGAGCACCGTCCGCGCCCAGCCGTCGATGGCCGGCGCATCGGCGGTATCGCCCGGGTCGTGGTCGGCAATGGCGGCGAAATAGGCGCCGTATTCCTTGCGGATGAGCGCGTCCAGCGCGGGGTCATGCTCGCCCTTTAGCCGGACCTCGTGAATCAGGCCGAGCTTCTTCGCCGTCTTCTTCGCCGACCGCGCGAAGAGCTGCCGCACCGCCCCGAAGCGGTCCATCTCGACCTGGTGGTCCAGGATGCCCTCGTTCACCAGCTCGGCGAGGGCACCGATGCCGCCCTCGGCCTTGAAGCGGTAACTGTTGCGCAGCATGGCGATGCCTTGATCGAGTGGACGACCGCCCGGGTCGACAGCGTCCGCCGCGACGCGCGCGCCCGTGACCTGCTCCAGCCAATTCCCCGTCTCCCGGGTGTAATGGGCGGCGCGGGCACGCTGACAGAGGTCCCCGAGCACGGCGCCGGCCTCGACCGAGGCGAGCTGATCCTTGTCGCCGAGCAGGATCAGCCGGGCGCTCGGCCGCAGGGCGTCGAAGAGCTTGGCCATCATCTCGACATCGACCATGGAGGCCTCGTCCACCACGACCAGATCGGCCGGGAGCGGATTGCCGGCGTGGTGGCGGAAGTGGCGGCTGTCCGGGATGGGGCCGAGCAGGCGGTGCAGGGTCGTCACCTCGGTCGGGATCTCCGCAGGCATCCGCTCGCCATCCGGCAGCTCGGCGAAGGGCAGCTCCGCGACGCGCCCGGCGATGGACTCGTTGAGCCGCGCGGCCGCCTTGCCAGTCGGCGCCGCCAGGCGGATGCGCAGCGGCGGCTCGTCCTGGCTCAGCGCCAGCCCCTGGAGCACCGCGAGCAGCCGCACGACCGTGGTCGTCTTGCCCGTGCCCGGACCGCCGGTGATGATGGCGAAGGGGCTGCGCGCGGCCAGGGCGCAGGCGATCTTGGGCCAGGGATCGGCGCGATCCTGGCTCTGGAAGACCAGGTCCAAGAGCTTGCGGAGCTTGTCCTCGGGGAGCGACGAGGGCCGCCCCAGGCGCTCCAGGATGCCCTGGCGGATGCGGGTCTCGTAGTTCCAGTAGCGCCTGAGGTAGAGCAAGGTGCGGTCAGGCGAGCCGGCGAGGACGAAGGGTGTGGCGGAATCCGGTGGATTCGCTGCGCCCATCCACCCGGCGTCGGAATCCCGCAGCTCGTAGGGTGGACGAGGCGCGTGCTCGAGCGTCTCAGGCGAAGTGCGATCCTCAACCGCGCGAAGTCCACCAGCACCGGGCGCAAGAGGCGAGCGCGGTGGTGGACTCGCCGTGCTCGTCCACCCTAGGGGAATTAGGTCGGTGACGGCGCTGCTTATGGCCAGGCGCATTGCCCAATCGCGCGGACTGAGTCCCGCGAGCAGCCCCGCCAGGTCGGCCCGCACCTCTGGGCTTTGGCGCGCGTCGTCGCGCAGACGGCCGAGAAGCGCCTCGGGCTGCGCCAGCGCGGCGGCGAGATCGAGGCAGACATGCCCGTGTCCGTTGCGCTCGCTGACCAGGGCGATCGCCAGCAGCACCATTGGATCATCCTCGCCGCCCTGCTCCTGGACGAATCGGGTCAGGGCAAGATCCAGCGGCCTGAGTGCACCCAGGCTCACCCAATGCGCGAGCCGATCGAGGAGATCCGAAACAGAGACGGCTGTCATGCCCCTGCCTCCTCGGGCGCTACGGCTTCGCCCGCAAAGAGCCGATCGAGACGCTCGATGAGCGGGCGCGGCGGTCGATCCATGAAGAGCCCCTGGGTCTCGGCGTAGCTGCCGCGCAGAAAGACGTAGACGACGCCGCCGATGTGCCGCTCGTAGTCATAGTCCGGCAGACGCGCCTTGAGCTGGCGATGCAGGGCGAGGAGGTAGAGCACATATTGCAGCTCGTAGCGCGCCTCCAGCATGGCGTCGCGCATGGCGTCCGTGCTGTAGGCCGTATCGTCCGGGCCGAGCCAGTTGGATTTCCAGTCCACGACGTAGTAGCGCCCCTGGTGCTCGAAGACCAGGTCGATGAAGCCCTTGAGCATGCCATTGATCCGGTCGGCCTCGAGACGGGGCCGCGGCCGGCCGGCCAGGACATGTGCTTGGGTCAGTCGGTCCAGCATCCCGAGATCGACCGAGCGGCTTTCGAGCCAGAACTCCATCTCGACCTGGACCCGCTCGGGCGGCAGGTCGCGGAGCCTGAGCCTTGGCGCCTGGCCCTCAGCATCCGGCAGCGCGGCGAGAACCCACTCGCGCTCCAGAAAGTCCTTGAGCCAGAGATCCAGGGGCGCGATCCACTCGGTCAGGTGGCGCAGGTTGCAGCGCTGCCCCAGCATCTCGCGCCTGAGCCCTTGCGCCTCCGCGGCCGCGGCGAAGCCGGACAGCCGCCGGCCCTGCGCATCGGTCGCGACGGCGGCCGCGGCCCACTCGAGAATGCCGTGCAGAAAGGTGCCATAGCGGCTGCCGCGCGGCAGCCCGTGCAGACGCTTGTCCGGGCGCAGTGACAGGGCATCGGGCGGCTGCGGCGCTGGACCCGTCTCTTCCATGGCCGTTTCCTGGCCGGCGGTCTCGGCCGACTCGGCAGGGAGCGACTCAGACGCCTCGTCCGCCATCGCCTGCTTCTTTAGGGCGGAGTAGCTGGTGATCCACCAGGGTGTGAGCGCGAGATCGGGCGCCGCACGGGCCGGCTCGAGCGCGGCGGAGGCTTGCGGCCGGTAGGACGGCGGATCTGTCTGGGCGATCTGGAGCAGTTGCAGGCCCTGGAGCTTGCGCACCCTGGCGCCGAGATCGGCTTCTCCGGCCCCCAGCAGGTAGGCCAGGGCGGACGCGGTGAAGTTCAGCGTGGGCGCCAGCCCCAGCCAGTTGGCATAGCGGGCGCGGGTGAGCGCGACATAGAGCTTGCGCAGGTCCTCCCCCAGCCGCTCCCGGTCGGCCTGGGTGACGAGCGCCTCGTCCTGCCCGAGGTGGATCTGCAGGCGCTTGTCGGCGTCATGGGTCTTGAGCGGCAGGTCGCCCGCCTTGCTGGGTCGGCAGTTGGCGATGAAGGGCAGGAAGACCAGCGGGTATTCGAGCCCCTTGGACTTGTGGATGGTGACGACGCGGACCAGGTGCGCGTCGCTTTCCAGGCGCAGCTGCTGCGCCTCGGGCGCCTCGTCCTCGGAGTCGGCGCGCGACTCCTCGAGATAGCGCACCAGCGCCTGCTCGCCATCGAGCTGCTGGCTCGCCGCCTGCAGCAGCTCGCCCAGGTGCAGCAGGTCCGTGAGGTCGCGCTCGCCACCGGAGGCACGGAGCAGGCGCGCGGCCACGTCGAAGTCGGCAATCACGCGATAGAGCAGGGACAGCACGCCTTGGCGTCGCCAGAGCTCGTGGTAGCGGCGGAACCGCTCGCCCTGCTCTTCCCAATCCAGCTCGTCACGATTGAGCCGGTCCAGCCGCCCCAGCGGGAGGCCCAGGAGCCGGGTCGCGAGGGCCTGGCGCAGCAGGCGCTCGTCGAGCGGATTGGCGATGGCCCGCAGCAACACGGTCAGCTCGACGGCGACGGCCGTGGCGAAAACATTGCTGCGCTCGGAGAGATAGACGCTGGCCACCCCCAGACGACGCAGCTCGTCACGGATGAGGTCCGCCTCGTCGCGCTTGTTGACCAGCACGGCCAGATCGCTGGGCCTCAAGGGGCGTTGGGTCCCGTCCTCATCGGGGAGCAGCGCCCGCTCCTCTTGGCCTAGCCTGAGGAGGCTGACGATCTCGCGCGCGGCGGCCTGTGCCATCTGGGCGTTGTAGTCCCCCTTGCCGAGGTCTTCCTCGATCAGCCAGGTCCGCAGGGGTGCGCAGGGCTTGCCGTCGAGCCTGAGGCTAGCCGTGGCGCCCTTGCGCGGCGCGACGGGCCGGAAGGGCACGGGGTCTTCACCGCCGTCGCGGAAGAGGAAGGCACCGCACCCGGCCTCCCGCTCGCCGCGCGCGAAGAGGCCGTTGACCGCCTCGATGAGATCGGCCGAGGAGCGATAGTTGGTGCCCAGGGTGTAGTGCCGGTCGGCGGTGTCCGCACGCGCGATCAGGTAGGTGTAGATGTCGGCGCCGCGGAAGCCATAGATGGCCTGCTTGGGATCGCCGATCATGAAGAAGCCTCGGCCCAGGTCGCAGTCGCGGATGCGGTAGATGGTATCGAAGATGCGGTATTGGAGCGGGTCGGTATCCTGGAACTCGTCGACCAGCGCCACCGGGAACTGCTCTCGGATCGCCGCGGCCAGCCGCTCGCCGCGCTCGGAGCCCAGCGCTCGGTCCAGCCGCACCAGCAAGTCGTGCTGGGTCAGCAAGCCTTGCCTCTGCTTTTCCTGCTCCAGACGCGCCCGGATCCAGTGGACGGCGTGGGCCAAGAGGTCGGGATAGGGATCGGGAAGATCGCCGAGCTGCTCGGGCAGCGCGGCTAGGGCTTGGCAGGCCGGGTGATCGACCGGCGCGGCGGCGGGATCTTTCCAAATCTCGCTGACTTCGAGCGACGACATCCGGCGCCAGGATTGGCTCTTGCCCTCGAGGAAGGCAGGTGCGACCTGATCCCGCGCATCCATCCACTCGCGGAGGGCCTTGAGCACCTTGCCCCGGTTGCCCTGGTTCAGGCTGGCTTTACGGAAGTCACCCTTCGCGGCGGCCTCATCGAAGAGCTGCTCCAGGGCATCCGTGTAGCCCCCGCCACGCCATTGCGACTTGAGCCGGACGACAAGCGCGTCCTGCTCCGCCCCGCAGCGCCGCAGACTCTGCTCCGGCGGCTCCGCCGACGGGAGATGGTCGGCATAGGGAAGAAGGCCGCGGACCGGCTTGGCGAGATCGGCCGGGGCCTTCCAGTAGCCCAGGATCTGCTTGAGGTCGGCCTCCGTCATGCCGAGGTAGAAGCTGCGCCAGTAGTCCTCGGCGACCTCCTGCAGCAGCTCGTTGGCGTTGTCCTCGAGCTGCTGATCGAAGGCGTTGCCGCTGTCGAAGGCATGCTCGCGCAGCATGCGGTAGCACCAGGCATGGATGGTCGAGATGGCGGCCTCGTCCATCCACTCGGCGGCGCACTCCAATTGCCAGGCACCGAGCGTGGGCGCGTCCTCGCCCAGCTCGTCGCGGAGCTGCAGAAGCAGCGGGTCGGCGTCGGCATCCGCGACCTGGCCGCGAAAGACGGCCGCCGCCTCGACCAGGCGCCGCCGGATGCGATCGCTCAGCTCCTCGGTGGCGGCATTGGTGAAGGTCACCACCAGGATCTGCGGCGGCAGCAGGGCGCGGGGAAACGCATCCTCCTGGCCGTGCCTCAGAATGAGCCGCAGGTAGAGCATGGCCAGGGTGAAGGTCTTGCCCGTGCCCGCGCTGGCCTCGATGAGGCGCGAGCCGTGCAGGGGGAAGCGCAGCGGGTCGAGGGGTTTGGCGGAGGTATTCATGCGAACGCCCCCCCGCCGTAGGGTGGATGAGCGGGAGCGAAATCCACCTGGCGCACCGCCGGCGTCGCCTGAAAGCGCAAAGCGATCTGGCGACCTCGGCGCGAGGCTCGGTGGACTGCGCTATGGCTTGTCCACCCTACGTGTTTGTATTGGCTTGTCTGGCTCATGCGTGCTTGCCGCTCCCTGGTTTTAGCGCGCTGTACAGGCTGAAGCGCAGTGCTTCTAGGCGTCGAACGGCAGTGGTCATTTGGACGCCCCCCCCGCCGGGTGGATGAGCGGGAGCGAAATCCACCTGGCGCACCGCCGGCGTCGCCTGAAAGCGCAAAGCGATCTGGCGACCTCGGCGCGAGGCTCGGTGGACTGCGCTATGGCTTGTCCACCCTACGTGTTTGTATTGGCTTGTCTGGCTCATGCGTGCTTGCCGCTCCCTGGTTTTAGCGCGCTGTACAGGCTGAAGCGCAGTGCTTCTAGGCGTCGAACGGCAGTGGTCATTTGGACGCCCCCCCCGCCGGGTGGATGAGCGGGAGCGAAATCCACCTGGCGCACCGCCGGCGTCGCCTGAAAGCGCAAAGCGATCTGGCGACCTCGGCGCGAGGCTCGGTGGACTGCGCTTTCGCTTGTCCACCCTAGGTGTGGAGATTGCTTTGTCTGGCTCATGCGTGGTTGCCGCTCCCTGGTTTGATCGCGCTGCACAGGCTGGCGTAGAGGGTGTGCGCCCAGGCGGCGAAGGCGTCCACGTCCAAGGCCTCGAAGCTGTCGTAGCAGCGGCCGAGGTAGTCGCTGTATTGAACGTCTTGCTCGAAGGCTTGTGCCGCTCTGTACCAGGCCTTTTCCAAGTCCAGCCCTTCTTCTAGGAGAGGGCCTTCCTCCGAGAGACCGCTGGGGCCGCCGTTGTCGAGCCAGGCCATGGCGGCACCCAGGCTCACCGGCAAGGGGCGCTGCATGCCTTGCCACCAGGCGAGGAGCAGCTGCTCGAGCGCGGCACGCGCGGCTTCGGCCTCGAGGGGCTCGAAACGCGCCTCGCCCGAGGGCGTGAGCAGACAGGTGGTCACCGGCTGACCGCCGAGCTGGGCCGCGAGGTGCAGGAGCCAGGGCCGAATGGCGTTGCGCCACTGGTACTTGCGGTTCTTGGTCAAGCCGCTGGTCTGCAGCAGCACCTGTCCCAGACCGCTGTCGCTTTCACGCAGATCCAGGATGCTGTCCTCCAGGCCCAGCACCTCACCGCTCGGGACGGCGACCTGCAGCCGGACGGGCACGGGCTGCTCCAACGGCCGCGGCCACTCGGCCAGCGCCGCGCTCCAAGCTTGGTGCAGATCGGGCAGCCCCTCGGTCAGCCCGCCCCCCATGAGCCCGCCGAAGGGTCCTTCGAGCAGGCGGCCCTGGGCCTGGAGCCGCTGGATCCCGGCGCGCAGCCGGGCATTCAGCGCCTCCTCGCCGAGCCCTGGCTCGAAGGCTTGCGCCATCAGCACGTCCTTGATCTGCCAGGCGCCCAGCCCGTCGAGCCTGAAGGTCTCGACATCGGGCAGGACGGCGGACTCCTCGGGCGCGGGGACGCTCAGGCGCTGGTTGAAGAAGGCGTCGACGGGCGACTTGAGGAAACGGAAGAGTCTGCCGATGTCGATCGGGCCTTCTGGAAACCACGGCGGAAGCGGCTCAACGGCCGGCTCGGACGCGGACTGGGCGCCATGGACCTGGCGCCACTCCGAGGCATAGGTGAAGAGACGCTCTGGGCGCCCCGGGGTGAAATAGAGGCGGCTGAAGGGTTGGAGCGGGTGCGCAAGGGTGAGCTCGTCGACCAAGGATGCACCCGGGCTCGTCGAGCACCACCCGGCCGCGATGTGATCCCTCAGCTGCCCGACCAGGACGGACGGCGGACGCAGGCTGTTGTCGCGGATGCTGCGCCCGACCCAGCTGATGACCAGCTTGTCGCGCGCCGAGAGCAGGGCCTCCAGAAAGAGGTAGCGGTCGTCCTCCCGGCGCGAGCGGTCGCCGGGGCGGTAGTCGTTCGCCATGAGGTCGAAGTCGGGCGGACGGCGGTTGCGCGGGTAGTCGCCGTCGTTCATGCCGAGCAGCCAGATCTGGCGGAAGGGGATGGCCCGCATCGGCATCAGGGTCGCGAAGTTGACCGAGCCCGCGAGGAAGCGCTGCGTCAGGCTGGGCTGGTCGAGCGCGGGGAGCAGGGCCGCCTGCACGACGTCCAGCGGCAGGGCCTCGGCGTCGAGGCCGCCGCAGGCGCAGTCGGTCAGCCATTGCGCGAGCGCCTGCTCGACCTGGGCGATGGCCAGGGCGTCGGCCTCGCCGGCCTCGGCGAAGGCGTCGTCGAGGAGCTGGGAGATCAGGGCGGCCCAGTCGCGCGGTGTGCGTGGCGACTGCAGGGCCTGCCAGTAGTGCTCGAGCATGTCGAGCAGCTGGACCAAGGGGCCGACCAAGGCGGCCTCCAGTCCGCCGACCTCGTCATAGGGCTCGACGCCCCGCCAGGCCCCAGCGCCACCCGCCGCGAAGCCGAGCAGCATGCGCCTCAGGCCGAAGCGCCAGGTGCATTGCTCCAGGCCTTCCGGCAGCCCGAGACTGGCGCGCTGCTCGGCGTCCAGTCCCCAACGGATGTTGGCCCCGGAGATCCACTGGCGCAGCCGGGGGAGGTCCAGCTCCTCGATGGCGAAGCGCTGGCGCAGTGCGGGGATGTCCAGGAGGTCCAGCAGCTCGCTGACCGCGAAGCGGGCGCCGGGCAGGCTCAGCAGCGCCTCGAGCCCGATCAGCAGCGGATTGCGCCTGCGCTGCCCCTGGTCGGAGATGTTGAAGGGGATGCGACGCGGGTCGTCGGGGCCGAGCCGCCCGAAGACGGCCTGGATGTGCGGCGCGTAGACGTCGATGTCCGGCACCATGATCAGCAGGTCGCGCGGCTGCAGGGGGCTGCCCTGCTTTGCCGACTGCGCGAAGGCGTCCAGTAGCTGGTCGTGCAGGATCTCGACCTCGCGCTGCGGGCCGTGGGCGACGAGGAATTCGATGCTGCGGTCGGTGCTGGGGTCGATGCGCGCCCCCAGGGCCTGGCGCTCGTGGAGCGGCCGCAGCGCAAGGATGTCGTCCTGGAGCTGCTGCAGCAGGGTCCGGTCGCCCGGCGAGTCGAAGAGGTCGATCGACAGCTCTTGCGCATCAAAGGCCGCTTCGTAGCGCTCGCGCTCATCGTGCTCGTCGAGCAGACGGATGTAGTCGCGCCCCTGCTTGCCCCAGGCCGCGAGCAGCGGATGGCCGTGCAGATGCAGCTCGGTCTCGTCCAGGGCCTCTGGGACCTTGCGATCCGGATTGCGGCGGTAGGCCTGCCGGAAGAGGTCGCGGCCCTCGATGATGTCGCCCCAATAGTGCTGGCTGGGGTTGAGGACGAAGAGCATGACCTGCGCATGGTGCGAGATCGCCTCCAGCACCTCGAGCATCTGCCGTGGCAGCGAGGAGATGCCGAAGACGATGATGCGGCGAGGCAGCGCGACCGAGGCGCCTGGAGCCGCGGCGGCATCGCGCAAGGCCCGCAGAAAGGCCTGGTGCACCTCGGCCCGACTGGCGAAGCTCAAGGGGTCCGCTTCCAGGCCGGCTTCCGCCGCGACGTCCGCCGTGAGGATGCGCCAGAGCGCCGGCTGCCAGGTCTGTGCCTCCGGGAGCGGCTCGTCCTTGCCGCTCGGTCGGATCAGCACATCCCGGCCCGAATGCCAGGCCTCCAGCCAGTCGGCGCGATAGACCTGATACTGGTCGAAGAGGTCCGCGAGGCGCTCGGCGAGCTGGTAGCGGCGACGCGGCTCGTCGTCGCCGTCGAGAAAGCCGCGCAGCGGGGCCAGGCACTGCGTGAGACCGGGCTCGGCGGTCGGCTGATCGCTCGATAGATCGCCCAGCAAGCGATAGAGCCGCCAGGTGAGGGGCGCCTTGTCGAAGGGCGAGGACTCGGGCAGCTCACCGAGGACGCCGCGATAGGCCTGCCAGATGAAGCGCGCCGGCAGCATGACTTGCACGGCGGCGGCGATTCCGCAGCCGCCGCTCAGGTCGTCACCCGGGTCGGCGGCGAGGGCGAGCTTGAGCCATTGGGCGATACCATTGCTCTGGACGAGAATCACCTCGTCTTCCAGCGGCGCCAGCGGATAGCGCCGCATCCAGGTGACCATGAGGCTGCGCAGATCCTCCAGGCGATTGCCCTGGATCAGCATGAAGCCGGTCGGCCATTGGGTGACGGCATCCTTCAGTTGAGCAGGCAAGTGGATCTCCTTTTCTCGGACCGGCCGGACCAAACTCTGGGCCAAGAGTGTAGGTCAAGAGTCCCGGCCCCGCAGCCAGCCCACGCCAAGCGGACCAGCGGACTCGCCTCGACCCTTGAGCCACAACCGTTCGGCGGCCAGGCGCAGCAGGACATAGAGCCCGATCCCCAGGGCGTCCGCCAGGAGGTCGAGCGAGGAAAACTCGCGAAACGGCAGCCCGCGCTGGACCAGCTCGATCAGAAGCCCATAGGCCAGCAGCCATCTCCAGCGCGGCAGCTCATAGCGTCTGCCCGGCCAGCCGATATCCGCCAGCCACGCCATGACGAAGAAGGCGAGCAGGTGGTTGCCCTTATCGTATGAGAAGCCTGGGGGTGTCTCTAGCGGCGCGAAGGCGAGATAGGCCACAGCCAGGACGCAGATCGCCAGGGCAGTCTTGGCGAGGGGTCTAAACAGTCGTGACAACAAGGGTGATCCCCTAGCCGGAAGGCTCTATCTGCGTGTCAGACAATCACCGAGAGTCGGCCTTGATGGTCGGATAGGCCGCTCGCTCGATCGCTGGGAGCGGCGCCTCCCCGCGACCGAGTGGTCATCGCGCCAGGGCGGCGCTGCCACGGCGACCGGGCGGATGGCCGGCGAGTGGTGGAGCCGGTGAAGGCGTGGTCAGGCTGAGCAACATCCGCTGCACAACGCATTGAAACCCTTCGCGCTCCTCGCGGTTCAAGCGCTCTCTTCGGGTTGATCGGCCTCGCCGCGCCCTCTCAGCGGGGAGGGACGAGGCGCTGCGGGGCGGAGACGCCCGCCCCGCCCCCAAGCCCCCCAAAGCCCATGGGCCTCAGTCGGCCAAGGGGCCGAGCAGGCCAGGGATGGACGCGATGGCCGCGTCCCGGGTCGCCGCATCTGCCGTGACGTTGAGAAGCACGTCATAGCCGGCCTGACGGAGCGCCGATTGGTCATCGAAGGACAGTTGGTTGTAGCTGATCCCGTTCTCGGCCTGGTATCGGGCGAAGGCGAGACCGACCTGGACGCGGTTGCCGAAGCGTTGCATGTCCTCCTGCGCCTCAGGACTCGGATTGGCCCAGCCGCCGTTGATGAGGGCGTTGATCATCTGGTCGCGCGAGACGCGCCCGGACTGGAGCTCCGCGAGCCAGTAGTCGTAGCCCTGGGAATCGGCGCCCCGACCGAAGATGTTGCGGTAGAGCGCATCGATGAAGGGACCGAAGCCCGCGCTCTCCGGGTACTGCGCCTGCACCAACGGCTGATCGAAGAAGCTCTGCGCTACGGTATCTGGCGTCCAGGCGACGACCGTCTGGATCTGGTCGACCCAGTACTGCAGGCCGTCGTTGTCAGGCGCATAGCCCATGGTGGCGATATAGATCTCGGCGACCTGCCATGGCGTATCGCGCTCGACCGGCGTGTCGCCGCCCTGGAAGCTGGCGGACACGCTGCGCGCGGCGGCCATGTCGAGGCTGCAGGTCGGGTTGGCCCCAACGCAGTCTCCGCTCCAGCCCGTGAAGCTGGCGCCAGTGCCGGGCTCCGCCGCCAGCGTCACTGCTGTGCCAGCGAGGTAATCGGCCCCGCAGGCGCCCGGGCAGAGGATTCCGGACGGCGCGCTGGTGACCGTGCCGTTACCGGACACGGCGACCTGCAGCCGAAAGGCGTCCGCCGGCGCCGGCTCGTCGACGATCGTTCCAACTGGGAAGACATATTCGGCACGCGAGCGTGCGGTGCTGTCCGACACCGTCGCGTCGAAGAAGACGAGACTGCCGGGCACGACGTCGGCGCTAACGACCGGCGGCAAATCCACCTCCTCGAGGCCGGTTGCAGCGAAGCTGCCGAAGGTCCAGGCAGCCCACTCGCGCGTATCGCAGTAAGCGTTGCCGAATGCCTCACAGCCGCCCTCGTCACTGATGAAGTCGTTCCTCAAGGCATCCAGGTACTCGGGGTAGCGCAGATGCAGCATGACGTGCGAGCGCGCGAAGCTGCTCAGGCTTTCGACCGTCAGCCAGGTATCCAGTGTGTCGCCCGGCTGCGCCGCGAACTCGGGGTCGCGCACCTCGATGATCGACCGCAGGGGCACCTCGGACGCGACGCGGCTGACCATGTCGTCCCGCACCTCCGGGCGCCCCGCGCCCGTCAGGCGAGCCTGACTTGCGAGCAGGCTCCCGAGCGGCGCAGCCGGGTCGACCGTGAGCAATACCCGGCGCTGGGCCACTTCGCTGGCGTCGAGGGCACCCAGGTCCCAGACGAGCCGATCGCCCTGCAACAGCCCACCGCCGGAGACCGAGTCGAGGCCGGTATGCGGCGGCAGTGGCAGCTCGAGCCGCAGGCCGGTGGCGGAGGTGGAGGGCTGGCTGTTGCTGGCACTAATATCCAGCGTCAGAGTATCGCCCGGCTGAACCGGATCCCGGGCCTCGGCCACGGCCAGTTCTAGCGAGCTCTCGCCGACCAGTATGGTGCGCCCTGACTCGACGTGCAGGCCGCTGCTGTCGGTCGCGACTGGGCGCAAGGAGACGAGCGCGCCGGCCATGGCGTCAGAGGCGATGTTAGGCGGCAGGGTGACGGTGACGCCGGCGCCCGCCGCCAGGTCACCGAGGCTCCAGGTCGCCCACTCCATGGGGTTGCAATAGGCGTTGCCGAACGCGCTACAGGTCCCGTCGTCACTGATGTAGGCATTGCGCAGATCCGCGAGCCCGAGGGGGTAGCGGAGCCTTAGCGTCACGTCCGATCTTGCAAAGGCGCTCACGTTCGAAACCGTCAGGGCGAGTCGGGCGAGCTCGTCGGGTGCCGCGGGATCGGGCGCGGCCTCGACGGCCAGCCGCAGCGGCGCCTCGGCCTCCACCCGCGTCAGCTCGCGAATCACGCTGTCGGTCTGGGATGCGGCGCTCAGCCTTGCCTGCGCCTCAAGCGCTGTGCCCGGCGAGACACTGGCGTCGACCGCGACGACGACTTCTTGGCGCCCACCTTCGCCGGGACCCAGCGTGCCGAGCGCCCAGCGCACGTAGCCATCTGCGTAGATACCGCCGCCAGAGGCGGAGACGAGCGAGACAGCAGCGGGAAGCTTGAGTTCCAGCTCCGCGTCGGTGACCTGGGCGGAGGCCTTGCTGTGCCCGTAGGACAAGCGGTAGCTCAGGTCGCCGCCCGGCTGCACGGGCTCGATCGCCTCGGTGACCGCCAGCTCTAAGGCCCGGTCCGCGACCACCGGCAGGACGTAGCTCGCGCTGACGAGACCACCAGAGCTGTCCGTCACCTCGATGCGGGCAAAATCGACCGCAGAGCCCGACGGGACATCCGCGAGCACGCTTGGCGGCACGGTGACCGTGCGGCCCTCGCCCGCGCGCAGCGTACCTAGACTCCAAGCGAGCGTTTCGTTAGGGTCGCAATAGACGTTGCCCGGCGCACAGACGCCTCCGTCACTCGCGAAACGATAGGCGAGCGCGCTCAGCTGCTCAGGGTAGCGCAGGCTCAGGACGACATCGGAGCGGTCGAAGGTATCCGTGTTGGTAACGGTCAAGGCCATCATAAAGCTCTCGCCTGGCTCGACCGGGTTGGGCGTGACGGCGGTGGCGAGCGTGAGATCCGCAAGCGCGACCCGAGACAAGCAAGCCGCGGCCAGGAGCACGGCGACGCCTCTGGCGAAGCTGATCCGAGACGGAGACGGCCGCGGGCGAGACAACGACGGCGCCATGCGACGACGCCGACCACCGGGTGGCGCCGAGCCATCGACCACAGAGCGGCCCGCGTAGAGGAAAGGTGTGCGATCCATTCGAAGCTACCCCACTATGTAGACGCAGCAGATGGTGACGAGCCACAAACCGACGCGGACGACTGGCGAAGCGAGGAAGCGCGGCCGAGCCGAGACGAGCACGTAATGATTTCATTGGCTCGTGCCCCCGATAAGGCGCACCTGGCGGGCGAAGGATGTACAGCAATCACTCTCTGGTGCTGCTTTCTGTCCTTTCCGCCTTCGTGGCTCGACGGCTGCCGTCAATGGCGACAGGCGTTGCCGGCCCTTATCGATGAGTGCCGAGTATAGACATCGAGCACGAGAGGTGAAAACTGTACGAATTGGGGGTGATTAGCCGGTCTTGCGGCGGGCGCACGAACGCCCTGCCGACAGCGGCACCATGCTGTCGCCGCGACCTGACGCCCGTCGCGCCGGGGCGGCGCTCCCACGGCAGCGGACCTCAGTCGTCGCCCCGATAGAGCGCTACCCGCGCCACGCAGAGCTCAGCTGTGAAGGGCCGGCCGATCGCGACCAGACCGAGGCGGCGCAGCCGATCCCGTCGCAAGGGCTGGTCGATGCGGTGGGGCGCGAAGTCGCTGAAGGGGAGAAGGAGCCGCCGCCACTGAGGCTCGGCCGAGAAGCTCGCGCGGTAGGCCTGCCAGGGCAGCCGGGTGTCTGTGGTCCGCAGGTGGGCATTGTAGCGCTCGCCGTTGCCGAAGACCTCGATCTCCAGACCGGCGTAGCTGCTGGCATCCAAGGCTTCGCCATCCGCCAGGTCCAGGGCCATTTGGACGAAGCCGCCGTTGTTCTCCGTGCTCACCTCAGCCTGCATGCACGGGCAGGGCTGGCCGTCTCGCTCCGCCTCCGAGTCTGATCAGGATGCCGCCACGCCGCCCGTCGGCACCGTCTTTCCCGGGTGCAGCCGGGGCCGGATAGTCGGCCGGCCGGGTGGAGAAGCTGCAGTTCTCGCCCACTACAAGCTCGCGGGCGTGGATGTGCAGCTCGGTCCCCGGGAAGGCTATGGCCATCTGCAGCGCGACGCTGTCGGCAACGATGGTCAGCGTCTTCATCGCCCGGCCGTCGAGCGCGGTGGCAAAGGCGCTGCCGCGAGCGATCACCAAGGCCGCGGCGGTGACCGTGACCTCCTCGTCCGCACTGCCGGCGCCTTTGGTGGTGACGCTGTAGTACGGGTCTGATCAGGATACGTGCAAATTTTAGTAATCTTGCCCAGAGGCCGTGCTTTCGCCCACTTCCCGAAGGAGCTTCTGGACCAAGTCGTCTGAAACGTAGAGCCCTGTTTCCCGCAGTCTCCGAATCACCGGCTCGGCTTGGTCGATCAACCCACTGACCTTTGCACGGCCCACGATACC
This sequence comes from Thiorhodococcus minor, assembly GCF_010820565.1. GTDB lineage: Bacteria > Pseudomonadota > Gammaproteobacteria > Chromatiales > Chromatiaceae > Thiorhodococcus > Thiorhodococcus minor. The sequence goes on from NZ_JAAIJQ010000010.1 coordinate 17,701, forward strand.
CAGGGTGCCGATGATTGCGAGCCCCATGGCCTTTGCGCAGCGCCTGGCTTCCAAGTCGTCGATCACGACGCGGTCGGCGGAATGCGCGACGGCATGGCTGATGACTTGGGTTTCCCCAGCACCCAGGTCCCAGCTCAGGATGTTCACTGGTGGGGCTTCGTCGTCCACGACGATCGTCGACTCGAGGGCTGCCAGCGTCTGAACCGTGCGCTCGCCGTCCGGTTTGGCGCTGACCTCTCGAATCACCGCTCTGGGTACCGCTATTTCTCCCGCCAAGGCGCCAATCAGAGGGAGCTGCTCGACCTTGCCAAGCAAGATCAACGGCGAGGCGTTGACGACCCAGCGGCTAAGCGCCATGGATCTCGTCGGCGAGTTCGCCAGCCGTGACTTGGCAAGCCGGGACTTTGCGGCGGTGGAGCTCTTCCAAGAATTCCGCTCGGGTCAGCTCGGCGAGCTCGGCGGCTTTTCCCTGCGACACGATCCCTTGTGCGTACCATTGGACCGCCGCGGCGATGCGCATCTCCCGCGCGAACTCCCTCGGTGCCAGGCGCAACGCGCCGAAGGCCGATGCATCGAAGTCGAAGGTGATCGTGGTCGTCATGGCTTCGCTCATGGTGTTCACGGATTCAGGTTGCGGAGTCAAGGTGCTGGATTCGGGGCCGGTCCGTGCACGACTCGCTGCACCGTGCTGACGCCGATACCCAACTCAGTGGCTATCTTCTTGATGCCTTTCCCCTGTCGACGCGCCGTTCGGATCCGTTCCTCGACGATCTCTGGCATGCGGGGTCTGCCGAGGGTTTTGCCCTGTGCCCGAGCACGCTCGAGCCCGGCGCGAACCCGCTCGCGGATCATGGCTCGCTCGAATTCGGCAAACACACCACACATCTGGAACATGGCCTTTCCGGCCGCCGTCGTGGTGTCGATGCCGTGCTGGTGCAGGTATAGATCGACGCCCTTGGACTGAAGGTCAGACAGCAGAGCGACGAGCTGCTGCAGCGACCGCCCCAGCCTATCCACCGACCAAGCCATTACCAGATCGATCTCCCGCCGCACGATGGCGTCGTAAAGCTGATCATATCCTGGTCGCCGGTCCCGTCCCTTGGCACCGCTGATGCCGTGGTCGATGTACTCGGCGGCGACGCGCCAATCCATGCGTTCGGCGACAGCTCTCAGCTCTTGGAGCTGATTGTCTGGCGTCTGTTCGCCCGTCGAGACCCTGGCATAGATGGCAACCCGCTTACCCATGCAGGTAAGGGTATACCAAAAACATTTTGTTTTGGTACCCTCGGCGGCCCGCGCGTAAACCCCTGAAAGATGAAGGCTCGGACTGGAAGAATCGCTGATCGGCGTCCTCGGACAGGTGCTGTCCCAAGCCAAAGACGAGTGTAGCGATCATGATCTCGGGCGCCGCGTCCGGCAGGTGCTCGACGCTGAAGGCGGCGTCGATCTGCTCGGCGCCCAAGTCGAATCCGTCTCCGCCTATCACCACGACAACCACCTGCCGTTGCTTTGGCCGTTCCACGCGGACCATCGCTCGGCGCTGTTTCGCGTGCTGGAGCTGATCGGATTGGCCTCGGCGACGCAAGACAGTGCCTTGATCGAGGCCTGGCGATACGTTCTGCATCATCGTCGAGCCCGCCAAGCCACGTTGCCCCGTGACATCGACCTTGGCTTCTTGTCGCTGCGCTGGAGCGCCTTTGTCGAAACCACGGATGCCCATGGGAACCCGGCGCTGGACCGCCGCGCCCTGGAAGTCTGCATCTTCACGCACATCGCCGAGGCGCTCCAAGCCGGAGATTTGTTCGTGCCGGGCTCGTTCTCCTACGCCGACTACCGAGCTCAGCTACTGCCTTGGACCGAGTGCGCCGAGCGTTTGCACGCCTACTGTGAGGCGGTGGAGATCCCGGTATCGGGACCGGCGCTGGTCGCCCAGCTGCGTCAGCAGCTCAGCGCGCTGGCCGACAGCGTCGACCAGGGATTTCCTGCCAACAGCGCGCTCAGCCTTGATGCGGATGGGACACCGCACCTGAAACTGCAACGCGCCACGCCACCCCCTGAAGACCTGAAGGCGTTTCAAGAGGCGGTGCGCGCGCGGATGCCCGAGCGCCACCTGCTCGATGTCCTGAGGCATGTCCATCACTGGGTGCCGTACACACCTCATTTCGGCCCGCCCTCCGACTCGGACCCGAAGTTGTCCGATGCCGTGCGCCGCTACCTGTTCACCGTGTTCGGATTCGGCTGCAATCTCGGCGCAAGCGAGACGGCGCGACATGCCCCCGAGAGCCTCAGTCGCCAGAGTCTGCACCGCATCAATGCTCAGCACGTCGATGCCAACAAGCTTGAGGCCGCGGCCGCGGACATCGTCAACCAGTATCGGCGGTTCGAGCTGCCGAGCTGCTGGGGATCCGACAAGGTGGTGATCGCCGACGGTACCCAGATGGAGCTGCGCGAGAACAACCTGCTCGGTGAGCGCCACATTCGCTACGGTGGGTTCGGCGGCATTGCCTACCACCACATCTCCGCGACCTACATCGCACTGTTCAGCAAGTTCATCGCCTGCGGTGTCTGGGAGGCGGTCTACATTCTCGACGCCTTGCTCGAGCAGCGCTCAGAGATCGAGCCGGACGTCCTCCATGCCGACACGCAGGGGCAGAGCGAACCGGTCTTCGGCTTGGCTTTCCTCATCGGAATCAAGCTGTTTCCGCGCATGCGCAACTGGAGCGACGTGATCTTCTACCGGCCGGAGAAGGGGCGCACCTACCAGCACATCGACGCGTTGTTCACCCAGTCCATCGACTGGACGCTGATCGAGACCCACTGGCAGGACATGATGCAGGTCGTGCTATCGATCCAAGCCGGCAAGATCCTGCCGTCGACCTTACTGCGCAAGCTCGGTAGCCATAGCCGCCAGAACAAACTGAATCGGGCCTTCCGCGAGCTGGGACGGGTGGTGCGAACGCACTTCCTGCTGCGCTACATCTCCGAGGCCGATCTACGCCGCAGCATCCGCGCGGAGACGACCAAGGTGGAGTCCTACAACGACTTCCTCGACTGGATCGGCTTCGGCGGACCCGGGCTCAAGAGCGGCGACCCGATCGAGCAGACCAAGCAGGTCAAGTACATGGATCTGGTCGCCAACATCATCATGCTGCACAACGTCCATGACTTGACGGAGATCCTCGCCGACATGGAGGCCGAGGGCTGGACACTGACCCGAGAGCTCCTCGCCGGGCTGAGCCCGTACATGCGCGAGCATCTCCGCCGCTTTGGGCGCTATGTGCTCGACATGGAGGACGCGTCGCCTCCGCTCGTGCTTCGGGCGCTGCGAGTCCTCGCCGAAAGGTCGATCTGACTCAGAGATTGCTGAAATTTACACGTATCCTGATCAGACCCGGCCTCCAGACGACGCCCGGACGAAACCCCACCCATGACCCCGTCCGTGATCAAGCGCCAGGTCGCTGGTGCGCGGCCTGCGGTCTCCATTGCTGAATACAGCAGCATGATGGCGGCCCCTCCCATCGGCGCCTTTGGAAAGCCCAGAAGATGACGCATCTTCTGCGAAATGCCAGTCGCCTCGCCCAAAACGCGCATGCCCCCCACGCTCGCCCTCATCGCAGCGACCTCCAGCGAGGTCGGCTCGACCCGCAGCCGGCTGAAGAAGGTCGCCAGCCTCGCAGGCTGTCTGCACGCGCTGAAGCCGGACGAGCTGCCGACCGGCGTCAGCTATCTGAGCGGGGTGCTGCCGCAAGGCCGAATCGGTGTCGGGCCGGCAGCGCTCAAGCAGGCCGCTGGCGTCACGCCTGCTGGGGAGAGCCGCCTCTCGCTTGCCGAGGTCGACGCCCGACTGACGGACATCGCCGCCATCGGCGGTCAAGGCTCGACCCAGAGGCGCGCGGAGGCGCTAGGCGCCCTCTTCGCCCGCGCGACCGCCCCGGAGCAGCGCTTTCTCGCCCAGCTGCTGCTCGGCGAGCTGCGTCAGGGCGCGCTGGAGGGCGTGCTGGCGGACGCCCTGGCCGAGGCCTTCGTGCTCCCACCGGAGCGGGTCCGGCGCGCCTACATGCTGGTCGGCGACCTCGCCCGCGTGGCCACAACCGCCCGGCGCGAGGGCCTGGCCGGCATCGACGCCTTTCGTCTCCAGCTCCTGCAGCCCTTGAGGCCGATGCTCGCCCAGACGGCGGAGGACGTCGCGACCGCCCTGGGTGACGCCGGCGAGCGCGTGCTGGAGTACAAGCTCGACGGCATCCGCATCCAGGCGCACAAGGACGGCGACCAGGTCCGTCTCTTCACCCGCCAGCTCAACGATGTCTCGGCGCAGATCCCGGAGCTGGTCGCCAGCATCGCAGCGCTCCCCGCGCGCCGGCTCGTCCTGGACGGTGAGGCCCTGGTGCTGGACGCCAAGGGGCGCGCCCTGCCCTTCCAGCAGACCATGGCGCGGCTCGGCAGCAAGCTGGATGTCGCGCGCCTGAGCGCCGAGCTGCCGGCGCGCGGCTTCTTCTTCGATCTCTTGCTGGTCGACGGCGAGGAGGTCTTCGATCGGCCCCTGCTGGAGCGTCAGCGCGCGCTCGACGACCTGCTTCCCGAGCCCGACATCATGCCCCGGCTTATCACCTCGGACCCAGTCGCCGGCGAGACCTTCCTGCAGCAGGCATTGGATGCCGGGCATGAGGGCATCATGTCCAAGGCTCCGAGCGCGCCCTACGAGGCCGGCAACCGGGGCAGCGCCTGGCGCAAGATCAAGCATAGCTACAGCCTGGATCTGGTGATCCTGGCCGCCGAATGGGGCAGCGGCCGGCGCAAGGCCTGGCTGTCCAATCTTCACCTCGGCGCGCGCGATCCGGCCACGGGTGGCTTCGTGATGCTGGGAAAGACCTTCAAGGGGCTCACGGACGCCCAGCTCGCCTGGCAGACCCAGCGGCTGCAGGAGATCGCCGTCGCACGCGAGGGCAACCTGGTGTATGTGAAGCCCGAGGTCGTGGTCGAGATCGCCTTCAACGAGGTCCAGACCAGCCCCCAGTATCCCGCTGGAATGGCGCTGCGGTTCGCGCGCGTGAAGCGGTTTCGGCCGGATAAGTCCGCCCAGGAGGCAGACACCATCGAAGCCGTGCGCGAGATCTACCGCAGCCGCTTTGCAGCACCTGAGGAGACATCCGCATGACCCATCAGACATCGACCACCGAGACACCGCCCGCCTTATGCGTCCTCTACGACGGCGGCTGCCCAGTCTGCCGGCGCGAGATCGCACACTATCAAGGGCTGCGACCGCTCCGCCCCGTGGAGTGGGTCGACATCCACGCCGATCCCCAGGCGCCCGAGCGCCTCGGGGTCACTTGGGAAGCGGCCATGGCGCGCTTCCATGTCTTCGAAGGCGAGAGGGCGCGCGGCGGCGCGGCCGCCTTCCTGCTGCTGTGGTCCGCGATGCCGGGCTGGCGGCACCTTGCGTCGATCGTGCGCACCCTAAGGCTCCAAGGCCTACTGGAGCGCGGCTACAGCTGGTTCGCCGAGCGGCGACTCGGGTCGCGCTGCACGGAAGCTAGCTGCGACATCCAGCCCCCGGATGCCGACCTCTCGGCGCCGACAACTGAGCGCTAAGGAAACGCTGATTTATTGCGTTTCCCGTCCGGGCCAAGGATGGTCCGGCATTTCGAGCACGGTACCTGCTTGAAATGGAGCAGCTTGGAAACCCTGCTTTCGGGCTGCGAGCCGAAACCCTGAGTACGCCTGGTGCCGAGCGCATCGCCCGCAAGCGGGCTCCTACGGCGGCGACGCTCGCGTAGGAGCCCGCTTACGGGCGTTTTGGAGCCAGCTCAGAACTGGGGCGCAGCTACCGCACTTCTTCTGTAGCGTCCGGACTGGGTGCGTCGGCAACGGGCGACAGGACAAAGGTATTTCAGCATCCCAAGGTCCCGCGTGCGCGATTCGGGCTCTCGGGGCCCTGCGTCACGCCCAAGGCCTCAGCCCCATCGCATCCAAATAGGCATCCGTGCTGGCCTCGATCTCATAGCGGCGCGCCGCCTCCTTGAGCCGGGATGGCGGCAGCGGGTCATCCAGGGTCGCCTGCATGGCTGCAGCCAACGCCGCATCGTCGCCCACAGGGACCAAGGAGCCATAGCGCCCGCCGTGCAGGATCTCGCTCGGGCCGCTCGGGCAGTCGGTGGCGACCACGGGCGTGCCCACCGCCAGGGCCTCGATGAGCACGAAGCCGAGACCTTCCCAGCGCGAGGTGAAGGCGAAGAGGTCGGCGTGTGCCATATAGGCATAGGGGTTCTCGACATAGCCGGGCAGTGCAACGTCCTCGGCGACGCCCAGCTCGCGCGCCAGCGCCAGCAAACGCTCGCGGGCGCCCCCGCGTCCGAGGATCATCAGCCGAGCCGGACGCTCGGCGCGCAGGCGCGCGAAGGCGCGGATCAGGGTCTCGAAATCCTTGCGGCTGCAGAGCTCGCCGGCGCTGAGGATGAGCGGACAATCGCGCTCACCGATCCAAGGGTGATCGGGTGGCGGCAGCTCGGCCGCCAATAGGCGCTCCGGGACCACTGGCGGCGGCACCACCCGGATGCGCGCGCGCGCCAGCCCCGTGTAGTCAGCCATGTCGTCGGCAACCCCGGCGCTGGCGACGATGACCTGATCGGCAAAGGGATAGAGGCGGCCCATGGACATGCGCTGCACCCAGCGCTCCAATGCGCCGCGTGTCGCCAGGTCGATCGAGATGGTCGTGCCCGAGCGCAGAGTGAGCCGTGTCGGCACCCGTGCGATGGCGCGCGCGAAGAGGGCAACCCGATTCACCCGGTCCTTGTCCGAGAGCATGGCGGCCGGCCGCGCCTGACGGAGGTAGCGCGCAACCGCGGGGAGGCAGGCCAGGGTGTGACGCGAGCCCAAGTCGATCACCCGCACACCCGCCGGAATCTCCGGCAGATGGGGGCCGTGACGCCGCACCTTGAGGAGATCCACCTGGTAGCCGCGCCGCGCCAACGCCGGGATGAGATGCCGCGCCGCACGGTCGACCCCACTGTGGCCGGAGGTGGAGAAGAAACAGGCGATGCGGCTGGGGTCCGTCCCCACGGGAGCAGATAAGTCGGGCATTGGCTCTCTCGGAAGAAGATGGCGGCGTGCGGCCTGAGCCGAGATGGCCTTGGCCAAGCGCTCGGGCACCCAATTTGTCGAGTGCTACGCAATCGCCGTCGGCAGAGCGGTCTAAGATGCCCGCCGGAAGATTGTTCGAAGAACTGCCGGCCGAGAGACCCGCATGAAGCGCTATTCCCTGACCCTGACCGGAGAGATCCTGCCCAGCGTGCGACGTCACGAGGCCGTCGCCGCCCTGGCCGAGCTCCTGCGGCTCGAGCTTCCGCAAGCAGACGCCGCGCTGCGCGGCAAGCCAAGGCCGCTGAAAGGGCTGCTGACCTACGAGCGCGCGGCGGAGGCGAAAAACCGCTTCGAGCAGGCCGGCATCGGCTGCGAGCTGCGCGAGGAGGCACCCCGCCCGACCGAGCCGAGGCCCGCGGCAGAGGCCTTCAAGTCGCCGCCGAAGCTGGACGTGGAGCGCGTCACCATGCGCTGCCCCAAGTGCGACTTCGAGCAGCCGCCGGGCGATCGCTGCGCGAACTGCGGGATTGTATACGCCAAGCTGGAGCAAGTGCAGCGACGCGCCGAGCAGACCCGCGCGGCAGCGGCCGCACGCGCCAAGCAGGACAGCTTTCCTTATCGGCTGGTCAACCAGCTGCTGCTACTTGTCTTCTTATCCAGTCTCGGCCTGGCCATCTGGAGCCATTGGAAGAAGAACCAGCTTCCCCCGCCGAGCGTCTACGACCTGACCGAGCTGCAGGAGCCGAGGCAGGAGCCGACCGAAGCCGGGCCCTTCCAGGTCGAGGCCAACAATATTACGTACAACATCGAGCCGCTGTTCGACTACGAGCTAGACGGCGTGGTGGTGAGCCTGCACGACAGCGACGCCTTCTGGGACATCTACCACTTCAAGGACTGGAAGGACTTCATCAACATCCGCGACCTCTGCGTGGTCTGGGGCGACAATGTCGCGACGGGCGTCTTCCGCGACATGCACTACAAGAACACCACCTGGACCTGCTGGATCTCGACCAATGACCCGGTCGCCTACAAGGGCTTCGCCTGGGACCAGCTCAGCAACAACCACGTGCTCTCGCACGACGAGACCATCCAGAAGGCCATCAAGTCCGCCGAGATCGGCGATCAGATCCGCTTTCGCGGCAAGCTGGCAAGGTACTCGCACGCTGGCGGCTTCCAGCGCGGCACCAGCACCACCCGCACCGACCGGGGCAATGGCGCCTGCGAGACGATCTACATCGAAGACTTCCAGATCACCCGCAAGTCCAACACCGGGTGGCGGCTGACCTATCGGCTCTCGTCCGCGCTGGCCACGCTCGCCTTCATCGGACTCGCGGTGCTCTTCTTCGTCGCGCCTTACAGGCATCGCCGCTAGCGAGCGGGTCGCTGAGCCGCCTGGCGGGCGCGGACGACATCATCAGCTCCCGGATCCTGGAGGTCTGGGCATGCGTCTCGCCTTCGCGCTGGCGATCGCCCAAAATGAATCAGCCGTGACCAATCCGGAGACAGTGGAGTGAGTGCCCAGGCCTTACCAAGACTAACGCCACCTGAGTACCTGCAGTGGGAGCGTCGGCAGGAGACGCGCCATGAATACGTCGGTGGAGAGATCTTCGCGATGACAGGCGCGAGCCGCGCGCACAACCTCATCTGCGGCAACACCTTCGCCGCGCTCCATGGCCAGTTGAGGAGGCGAGCTTGCGAAGTCTACTCCGCCGACATGCGCGTCAAGGTCACGGAAACCGGACTCTATACCTACCCTGACATCGCCGCCCTCTGCGAGCCACCGCAGTTCGAGGACGCCGAAGTCGACACCCTGCTCAACCCGAGCCTCATCATTGAGGTGCTATCCGATTCGACCGAGCGCTACGACCGTGGAGCCAATTTCGCGCACTACCGCAATCTCGCCTCGCTGAGCCATTATCTGCTCGTCAGCCAAAGCGAATACCGTGTCGAGCACTATGTCCGTCAAGCGGGCAGGCACTGGCTGCTGACGGAGTACCTTGACCCGGAGGAGCGCATCGCACTGACGCGCATCGATTGCAGTCTACGGCTCACCGACATCTACGAGCGGGTGTCTTTTCCCGCTCAGTCCGAGCCGCTACCGAGCCAACGCCCTGGGATCGACTAGCCTGGGAGTCCGACCTCCAGGTCCGCAGCTGTCGGCCTGGAGGCCGACGCTCCCAGCACTGACCCTGCCGAATGGGGTGATTAGATCGCGGCTCCGCGTGACACGCCGGACTCGGTCTCGGCCAGATAGGCCGCCTTCCAGCCCGCATAGCGGTCGACGAGCCCCTGCAGCGCAGCCGCGTCATAGGCGCGCAGCCCGCTCAGGATCAAGGTCTTGGCGCCCCGCCCGACCGCTTGCCCATCGGCAGTCAGACTGAACTCCAGACGCACCTCGCCGCGCTTGCCTTTCACCTCGAGCTCAGTCGATTCCAGAGCGACCTCCAGATCGGGGTAGTCCAAGCGGTCCAGCTCGAACGACATGCGGTCATAGATCACCAGGGGCCGATCCGGGTTGATCATCACACCCTGCTGCTCCATGAGGGGCACCAGGATGTGGGGGAAATTCTGGCCGGAAAAGGCCACGTAGCGGCGAAGCAGCGATTCCGTCAGGCCCGGGTCCGGATTCACCGCTCCGGCGCGCTCGACCTCTAGACAGGGCTTGCCGTCTGCCGACTCGACCACGAGGCCTGAGTCGGTCTCGACGATGCGCAGCGCGGCATCCGCTGCCACCATCCCAGTGAAGCGAAAGGCCATTCGGCTCGCAACACCGAATTTGCCGAGCACCAGCGCGAACAGGAGATCGCCGGGGACACAGAAGCGTGGATTGGTCGCATCGTGGATGGGATTGAAGTCACCCGCGATCTGCTTCGCGAAGGCGCTGCCCTGCGACGCGGAGATGCGCAGCGCTTCGCCTTCGGCGGTGTGAAAAAGATCGAGAAACATGCAGAGGCTCCTGAAACGAGGGAGCCGCATAGGGTACGCCATGCCCCGTCGGGATTCGGAAATGATCTTGGCAGCCCCTTCTCGAGCGGGCTAGAGGTCGGTCTTGTCGTAGACCTCGGCGATGGCGAGCGAGGCATCGACGGCGGCAAGCGGAATGCGGGCCTGCGGGTCGCTGTAGGTGCTGAGGCTCCAGGTGTCGTCCGGTTGGCGGACGTAGAGCTCGGCGCGAATACGGCTCTGGGAGATGAGCAGGTAGATCTGGAGGCTCGGGAGCCCGCGGTAAGCGACGAATTTGTCGCCGCGGTCGTAGGCCTCGGTCGAGTCGGACAGGACCTCGACGATCAGGGTCGGGTTGATTAGGACATCGCGGCGGTCGTCGTGGAACTGACGCTCACCGCAGACGACCGAGACATCCGGATAGAAGCCGGCCTCGGCGATGGGCGCGCAGATCTTCATGTCGCTGCCGTAGACGCGGCAGGGCAGACTTCTGAATTGATTGCGCAGCTCGCCAACGACATTGGCGGCGATGAGGTTGTGCGACTCGCTCCCGCCGGTCATCGCAAAGAGCTCGCCGCCGACATATTCGCTGCGGCTGTCCAGGGCGACGCGCTCAGCAGCGAGCCAGTCCTCGAAGGTCATGCTGGGCTTTGGCTGTAGGGACATTGGGTGTCTCCTGTCGCGTTGGTGTCAGTATAGCCAGCCGCCAGCGACTATTTGCCGCACTTTGGGATTGCTGATGCCCTCACTCGCCGGGTGAGGCGGTTTCTCAAAATCGCCGTACCAACACCCCATCGTCCTCCGGAAACCAGCGAAGGGATGAAGTCGCAGAGCCTCTGAGTGGAGCCTTGATCCCGCTTATCCCCGAGACGTCGCCCGCAAGCGGGCTCCTACACGCCCGTCTCGGGAGGAGCCCGCTTGCGGGCGATTGGTACGAAGATTCCCGGAAACCGCCTGAGTCCACACTGCCATCACTTGATAGCCGTGTGGCCGGTTGCGAAAAGCTGGAGGCTGGAGGCTGGAGCCTGGCAGCGCTCTTGGAGATCAGTGGCCCAGGACCTGTCCCATGAGCGCCTGAATGCTGGGGTGCTGCATCAGCCGCTGAAAGCGCGGGTCGGCACGCAATCCCTCGAGGTCACCGGAGAGGACCATGCGGGTCAGCTCTGGGTCCGATAGGGCCTCTTGGATCTGCGGATCCTGCTGCAGTGCCGTGACCTGCTCCATCAGGCCCTGGTCCGTGATGAGCTGCTTCTGGATGGAGGCGATGTCCGCCGAATAGTCTGTTGCTGCGGTCGCGCTCGGCGCATGAGAAGGTGCTGCGCCCGCAGCGCCCAGAGGCTGCAGAGAGCGGATGCTGGTTTCCGGAATGGAGAGGCTGCCGAGCGTGGCGGAGCGGATATGGTAGTGGCCGCCCTCGATCCCGATCAGCTCGCCCGAGATCAGGCTGCCGTCGGTCAGATCGATCCGGCTCTCGCCCGCTTGGGCGGCAGCGGGCAAGACAAGGCTCAGCGCGAGCAGCAGGGAGGCTTTGATCTGGCGGTTCGGCATTACAGTCGGCACCTCGGGTCGCCATGCACAAGGGACTTCGCCATCGATGGTATCCTTGTGCCCGCCTCGGAACAGGGTCTTCATCACAGAACGCAATCGCATGAATCTCCCACTCGTCGTGCTCGCCCCATTCGTCGGGGCCATCTTGACCGCCTGGGCCGCGCGCTTCGGCGCGCGGCGAACCGCCTGGGTCGCCGGCGGCATGACCCTGCTTGCCTTGGCGATGCTCGCGCCAAGCATGGCGGCGCCCTTCCAGGGCGAGCTGATCATCCAACGCTGGAGCTGGATTCCGCAAGCCGGAGTCGAGCTGGCCTTCCGCTTCGATGGCCTGTCCCTGCTGTTCACCACCATGATTCTGGGCATCGGGCTGCTGGTCATCCTCTACGCCCGCTACTACCTCTCCGACGATGCGGAGAATCCCAAGCCCGGCATGGGACGTTTCTACGCCTATTTGCTGCTCTTCATGGGCTCGATGCTCGGCGTGGTCCTGTCGGAGAACTTGATCGTCCTGCTGATCTTCTGGGAGATGACCAGCCTCTCTTCCTTTCTGCTGATCAGCTATTCATACCAAGACAAAGAGGCCCGGCAGGGTGCGCGCATGGCGCTCACGGTGACGGGCTTGGGCGGTCTAGCGCTGCTCGGCGGATTCATCCTGCTCGGCGAGATGGCGGGTAGCTACGACCTCTCCGCCATCCTGGCGCAAGGCGATGTCATCCGCGCCGACCCACTCTACACCCCGATGCTGGTGCTCATCCTGATCGGGGCCTTCACCAAGTCGGCGCAGTTCCCCTTCCATTTCTGGCTCCCGCGCGCCATGGCGGCCCCGACTCCGGTCTCGGCCTATCTGCACTCGGCAACCCTGGTGAAGGCCGGTATCTTTCTGCTCGCGCGCCTCTTCCCGGTGCTCTCAGGCACAGCCGAGTGGAATTGGCTGGTGATCGGCGCGGGGCTCAGCACCCTGCTCGTCGGCGCCTGGTTCGCGCTCTTCAAGCATGATCTCAAGGGCCTGCTCGCCTATTCGACCATCAGCCATCTCGGGCTGATCACGCTGCTCTTCGGTCTAGGGACGCCGCTGGCGGCGGTGGCCGGCCTCTTCCACATCATCAACCACGCCACCTTCAAAGCATCGCTCTTCATGGCCGCCGGCATCATCGATCACGAGTGCGGCACCCGCGACATGCGGCGCATCAACGGCCTTTGGAAGTTCATGCCCTATACGGCGACGCTGGCCATGGTGGCCGCCGCCTCCATGGCCGGCGTGCCGCTGTTCAACGGCTTCCTGTCGAAGGAGATGTTCTTCGCCGAGACCGCCGACTTCTTCCTCGATTTCAATTGGGGCTGGATGCTGCCCGCGCTGGTGGCATTGGCCGGGGTGCTGGCGGTGGCCTACTCGCTGCGCTTCATCCACGACGTCTTCTTCAACGGCGACCCCGTCAATCTCCCCAAGACCCCGCATGAGCCACCGTTTTGGATGAAGCTGCCAGGCGAGATCCTAGTGGGCATCTGCGTGCTGGTGGGGCTGTTCCCCGCAATGACGGTTGCCTGGCCGCTTCGGGTCGCTGCGACCAGCGTGCTTCAGGCACCTCCGCCGCGTTTCGACATCGCCATCTGGCACGGGCTCAACATCCCGCTGCTGATGAGCGTGATCGCGCTCCTCGGGGGCCTGCTCGTCTACGCCGCGCGCCGGCCGCTGTTTCGGCTGGCGGAGCGACTCCAGGGTGTGCTGGACGCCGGTGCCGCCTATGCGTGGACCCTCGGCGGCATCATCGGCTTCGCGCGAGCCGTCACGCAGACGCTAGACCGCGGCTCACTGCAGCGATTGGTCGTCATCTTCGTGGTCTCGGTGATCGCGATCGGCCTGGCGGGTGCCCTGGGGAGCGGCAGCCCATTGACCGGATCGCGCGCCTTACTTGCGGCCGACCCCGTCAGCATCGCCATGACCCTGGCGCTGATCGCCGCCACCCTGGCGACCCTCATGCTGCACCGCAAACGGCTCGCGGCCCTGGTGATCATCGGCGCCGCTGGGCTGCTGGTGACCTTGGTGTTCGTGAAGTTCTCCGCGCCCGACCTGGCCTTGACCCAGCTCTCGGTGGAGGTAGTCACCATCGTCCTGCTGCTGCTCGCGCTCTATTTCCTGCCGCAGCACAGCCCCGCCGAGTCGAGCCGACCGCGGCGCCTCCGCGACACGGCGCTGGCCCTGCTGGCCGGCGGCTCCGCCGGCGCCCTGACCTGGGCGATGCTGACGCGTCCGCATGCCCCCATCTCGAGCTTCTTTCTCGACAACAGCGTCCCGGGGGGAGGCGGCACCAACGTGGTCAATGTCATCCTCGTGGACTTCCGCGGCTATGACACCCTGGGCGAGATCTCGGTCCTGGCACTGGCTGGACTGGGGATCTACGCCATGCTCAAGGATCTGGAGCTCCCCGGCCTGAAGTGCGATTCCAGGGGCGGTCCCTGGAACTGGGACAGCCACCCGAGCATCATGGCGGCCTTGACCCGGCTGCTGCTGCCGTTGGCGCTGCTGGTCTCTGTCTTCATCTTCCTGCGCGGACACAATCAGCCCGGCGGCGGCTTCATCGCCGGGCTCATCACGGCGGTCGCGCTCATCATGCAATATCTGGCCAATGGGGTCGCCTGGACCCACGAGCGCATGTCGAGCAACATGCATCCCCTGATCGGCGTGGGCCTGCTGATCGCGACCCTGACGGGCCTGACGAGCATCGCGCTCGGCTATCCCTTCCTCACCTCGGCCTTCACCCATGTCCACTGGCCGGTGGTCGGGGATTTCGAGCTCGCCTCGGCCCTGGCGTTCGACCTCGGCGTCTTCGCGGTCGTCGTCGGCGCGACCCTGCTGATCCTCATCCACCTGGGACTCATGCATGATGCAAGTCATCCCGGCCCCGAGCTGCAAGAGGAGCCGCGCTGAATGGAAGCCTTGATGAGCCTCATCGTCGGCGTGCTGACCGCCGCCGGCGTCTACCTGATGCTGCGAGCGCGAACCTTCCCGGTCGTGCTCGGGCTGACACTCCTGACCTATGCGGTGAACCTCTTTCTCTTCGCGAGCGGCCGGCTGACCGTCGGCGCCCCGCCCATCATCCGCGAGTCGGCGACCCATTACACCGACCCCCTGCCCCAGGCACTGGTCCTGACCGCGATCGTCATCAGCTTCGCGATGACGGCCTTCGTCATCATGCTGTCGCTGAAGGCCCGCGCCGAGCTGGGCAATGACCACGTCGACGGCCGCCCGAGCCAAGAGGAGGCGCCGTGACGACACTGACGATCGCGCCCGTCCTCGTCCCGCTGCTGGCGGGAATCGCGCTGCTCCTGACCCGGCACCAGGTGCCCTTGTGGCTCCGTCGCGGTCTCAATCTCGCCGCGGTGGGCGTCCAGGTCGCCGTGGCCCTGGCGCTCTTGACGGCGGTAGGCGGCGGCGATGTCCTGACCTACAACCTGGGCAACTGGCCAGCGCCCTATGGCATCGTCCTGGTCGCCGACCGACTCGCCGCCTGGATGCTCCTGATCACCGCGCTGCTGGCCTTCTTCGCCCTGCTCTATGCCGTGCAGGGGACGGATCGCGGCAGCCGGCATTTCCACTCCATCTACCAGCTGCAGCTGCTCGGTCTCAACGGCGCCTTTCTGACCGGCGATCTCTTCAATCTCTTCGTCTTCTTCGAAATCCTGCTGCTCGCCTCCTATGGGCTCTTGGTGCATGGCGGCGGCGCGCGCCGCACCCGCGCCGGGCTGCACTTCGTCGTGCTCAATCTGGCGGGCTCCACGCTCTTTCTCTTCGCCGCAGGCACCCTCTATGGGGTGCTCGGGACCCTGAACATGGCCGACCTCGCGGTCAAGCTGGCGGAGACCACGCCGGAGAACCTGGGGATGGCGCGCACCGCCGGGCTGCTGCTGTTCGCGGTCTTCGCGCTGAAGGCGGCCCTGATTCCGCTGCACCTCTGGCTGCCGGAGGCCTATTCGGCCACCTCGGCGCCGGTGGCGGCGCTCTTCGCCATCATGACCAAGGTCGGCGCCTACTGCCTGCTGCGGGTCGGCACCCTGATGTTCGGACCCGAGGCGGGTCCGGTCGCGGGGCTCTACGCGACCTGGCTGCTGCCGCTGGGTCTGATCACACTCCTGCTCGGCGCCCTGGGGGCCCTCTCGGCGGATGAGCTGAGGCGTCAGGTCGGCTACCTCGTCGTGGTCTCGGTCGGACTCCTCCTGACCGCCTTCGGGCTGGACAGCACGGCGGGTATCGCCGCCGGGCTCTACTATCTGGTGAATACGACCCTCGCCACGGCCGCCTTCTTCCTGCTGGCGGACGTCATCGCCTGTCGGCGGGGCGCGTCGCTCGACCGGCTGACCGCCGGACCTCAAATGCGGCAGGCCGGCTTGCTCGGTGGACTCTTCTTCCTCGCGGCACTGCTCATGGCCGGGCTGCCGCCGCTCTCGGGCTTCGTCGGGAAGCTCCTGGTCCTGCAGGCGGCGCTGGACGCGTCGAGCTGGCCCTGGGTCTTGGCGAGCGTCCTGTCATCCGGACTGCTCGCGATGATCGCCCTGGGGCGCTCCGGCAGCGTCCTCTTCTTCAAGACGGCGGATGCGCTGCCGGCCGAGGCGGCCCCCTCCGCACCTGTCGTTGCATCGCTGGGAGAGTGGCAGGAGACGATGCGGCTGGTGGCCGTCGCGGGGCTGCTCGCGCTCTGCCTTGGACTGCTCGCCGCATCCGGCCCCGTCCTGGGCTTCTGCACCGCGACCGCCGAGCAGCTCCTCCATCCGCAAGGCTATATCCAGGCTGTCTTGAGCCCAGTGACTGGCGGGGTCGATCGATGAAACACTGGCTGCTACCCCATCCGATCCTGACGCCGACCCTGGCCATCATCTGGGTCCTCTTGGTCAACAGCCTCTCGCCCGGCGCGATCATCCTGGGTCTTCTGCTGGGCTGGGCCATCCCGCTCTTCACGCTGCGCTTCTGGCCGGATCAGGTGCGCTTGCGCAAACCCCTCACCCTGCTGCGCTTCATCCTCGTGGTGCTCTATGACATCCTGGTCGCCAATCTGGCGGTCGCCTGGCTCATCCTGCGCGGCCCGAGGCACATCGAGCCGGCCTTCGTCGTGGTCCCGCTGAGCCTGACGACGGACATCGGCATCAGCTTCCTGGCCAACACCATCTCGCTCACGCCGGGCACGGTCTCGTCTTGGCTGAGTCCGGATCGGCGCAGCCTCGTCGTTCAGGGGATCAGCGTGCAGGATCCGGATGACTTGGTGAAAACCATCAAGCGCCGCTACGAGGCGCCCCTACTGGAGGTCTTCGAGCCATGTTGAGCACGGCCTTGGCCATCGCCTTCGGTCTGGTCACCGCAGCCATGGCACTCACGCTCTGGCGTCTGCTGCGCGGACCTGATCAGCCGGACCGCATCCTCGCGTTGGACACCCTGTACGTGAACTCGATCGCCTTGCTGGTGCTGCTCGGCATCCATCTGGGCTCCGAGCTCTATTTCGAGGCCGCCATCCTCATCGCCATGATGGGCTTCGTCGGCACGGTCGCGCTCTGCAAGTACCTGCTGCGCGGGGACATCATCGAATAGGTCCAAGCATGCTGGAAGCCGCGCTCTCCATTCTGATCGTCGTCGGAGCCATCTTCACCCTGATCGGCTCGCTCGGTCTGGCCCGCATGCCGGATTTCTACAGCAGGCTGCACGGTCCGACCAAGGCGACGACGCTGGGCGTGGGCAGCCTGCTCATCGCCTCCATGATCTATTTCAGCACCCAAGACGACGGGATCAGCTTCCACGAGATCCTAGTGACGCTCTTCCTCTTCATCACCGCGCCCGTGAGCGCGCATCTGCTCTCGAAGGCGGCGCTGCATCTGCGGGTGAAATCCCTGGTGGCGCCGCCGCGCGAGGTCGAGGAAGCGGACGCGGGGGAATGCAAATAGCCCCTGGTCGTCAACTTCGCGGTGGTCGTCGAGCCGAGCAAGCCCTCGTGCTTCTTCGCGTCCTTTGGGCCTTTGCGGCTCCAATCCAAAACCTCGAATCAATCCCGCCAGCGGCCAGCGGCGTCATCATCTGACGCGCGGGCCTCGACCCAGCGCTCGCCCTCTGCCGTGTGCTCCTTCTTCCAAAAGGGCGCGCCTGTCTTCAGATAGTCGATCAGAAGCTCGCAGGCGCGGAAGGCCTCGCCGCGGTGCTGACTGACCACGCCGACGAAGACGATGGGGTCCTGCGGCTCCAAGGGGCCGACCCGGTGGATGATGGTGAGCCCTTCCAGGCTCCAGCGCGCAGCCGCCTCTTCCGCGATCTCGCGCAGCGCCTTCTCGGTCATCCCCGGATAGTGCTCCAAGGTCATGCGATGGACCTGCCTTCCATCGTTGAGATCGCGCATCAGCCCGACGAAGGCCACGAGGGCGCCGACGCGCGGATTTCCCTGATACAGAGCGGCTTGCTCGGCGGCGATATCGAAGGGCTCGGGCTGAACGCGGATACGCGGTGTCACGGCTGACTCCGAAACAAGGTCTAAGCTTTGGATGGAGACCCATCTGGGCCGTTGTGGAGAAGAGGCAATGGCAGATTCATTCGCGTGGTGGCGGTCGGCCGCAATCTGGCTCGTCTACCTCCTGCTGGGCGTAGCGCCGGGATTCGCGACGGCGGACGCACCCAATGATACCGGCAACCGCGACATCCTGGTGATGGATATCGAAGGTGCCATCGGCCCGGCGACCGCCAGCTATGTCCAGGCATCGGTCGGCCGAGCCGAGGAGCGGAATGCCCCGCTTCTCGTCATCCGCATGGACACCCCGGGTGGCCTGGACACCTCGATGCGCTCCATCGTCAAGGCGATCACCTCGGCCGAGGTGCCCATCGCCTGCTACGTGGCACCCACGGGTGCGCGCGCGGCGAGCGCCGGGACCTACATCCTCTACGCCTGTCCCTTTGCCGCCATGGCGCCAGGCACCAATCTTGGCGCGGCGACGCCTGTCCAGCTCGGCGGACTGCCGACGTCCACGCCATCGCCAAGCCGAGGGTCGGAGGATGAGGCGGCGTCCGAGGCGGCCGACGCTGAGCCTGGCTCGGAGCCGAGCGCCAAGAAGGCGGTTTCCGGCGACGCCAAGACGCGCAAGGTGGTCAACGACGCGGCGGCCTACATCCGCAGTCTCGCGGCCCTGCATGGCCGCAACGCCGAGTGGGGGGAGCGTGCGGTCCGCGAGGGCGCGAGCCTATCCGCCGAGGAGGCGCTGCAGCGCGATGTCATCGACACCGTCGCGCCGAGCCTAGAGGCCTTGCTCGACACCATCGACGGCCGCTCCTTGAGGCTGGGAGACGGGCGTACTCAAGTCCGCATCCTAGGCTCGGGTGTCGTGACCCTGCAGCCCGATTGGAAGACGCGCCTGCTCTCCGTGATCAGCAACCCCAACGTGGCCTACATCCTTCTGCTGGTCGGGATCTATGGTCTGATCTATGAGTTCTCCAACCCAGGCGTGGTGCTGCCCGGAACGGCCGGCGCCCTGAGCCTGCTAATGGCGCTCTACGCCTTCCAGCTCCTGCCGATCAACTATGCCGGGCTGGCGCTGATCGGATTGGGCTTGGCGCTCATGGTGGCGGAGGTCTTCTCGCCGAGCTTCGGGGGACTGGGGCTCGGCGGCATCGCCACCTTCGTCTTTGGATCCCTGATCCTCATCGACACCCAGGCGCCGGGCTTCGGCATCTCGCTCGCGCTCATCGTCGGTCTGGCGCTGATGAGCGCCATCCTGGTCTTCGTCGTCCTGGGCTTCGCGCTCAAGGCGCACCGGCGCCCCATCGTCACCGGCGGCGAGGAGCTCGTGGGTGCCACCGGTCGAGCCGTCTCCGGTTTTCCCGGCGCGGGCCGCGTGCATTTGCATGGCGAGGTGTGGAGCGCCCGCTCGGAAGGAGCGATTTCGCCCGGCACCCAGGTTTCTGTCATCGGCCGAGACGGCTTGACGCTGATCGTCGAGCCCGGCCCCAAGTCCTGAAGGAGACTGCTCATGCCTATCGAGATCTATCTGTTTCCAGTGATTCTGCTAGGCGGACTCTTCGTCGCCTCGATTCGCATCCTGCGCGAATACGTCCGGGGCGTCATCTTCACCCTGGGCCGCTTCACCGGCGTCAAGGGACCCGGCTTCATCATCGTCATTCCCGGCATTCAGAACATGGTGCGCGTGGACCTGCGCGTTCAGGTCATGGACGTGCCGAGCCAAGACGTCATCTCGCGTGACAATGTCTCGGTCAAGGTCAATGCGGTGGTCTATTTCCGCGTGATCGACCCCGAGCGCGCCATCATCCAGGTCGAGGACTATCGCATGGCGACCAGCCAGCTGGCGCAGACCACGCTGCGCTCCGTGCTCGGTCAGCATGAGCTCGACGAGATGCTCGCCGAGCGCGAAAAGCTCAACAACGATGTGCGCCAGATCCTCGACAACCAGACGGACGCCTGGGGCATCAAGGTCGCCAACGTCGAGATCAAGCATGTCGACCTCGACGAATCCATGATCCGCGCCATCGCGCGACAGGCCGAGGCGGAGCGCGCACGGCGCGCCAAGGTCATTCACGCGGAGGGCGAGCAACAAGCGGCAGAGAAGCTGATGCTAGCGGCCCGCAAGCTCGCCGAGCAGCCGCAGGCGATGCAGCTGCGATTTCTTGAGACGCTGACCGAGGTGGCCGGAGACCGCGCCTCGACCATCGTCTTCCCACTGCCGATGGACCTCATCGAGCCCTTACTGGGTAAGAGGCGCGACGCGGAGTGAGGCCTGGACCGAAGGCATTTTGCCGCGCTGCAAGCCGACGCGCCGACCGGACGCGCTTCGGAAGGCGCGAGCGAGGCAGCGATGCGCTGCTCGCCGCTCGACGGAGTGGATCGGATCAGCCAATGGGCGCAACGCCCATGAGCGCCTTGTGCAGCCAGAAGATGAAGAGCAGGTAGAGCACTAGGCCGCCGACAACGGCGATGGCGTCGTTGACGCGGTTTGGCGGTGCGCCCTGCACGGGCGGGCCAGCGCGGTGCTTAAGCGAGATCCGATCCGCGACCGCCCAGGCCAGGAAGGAGCCGAACAGCAGCACGTCGGCAAGGGTTCCATTCGCGAGTAGATGACCGAAGGCCCAGATCTTGACCGCCAGCAACATCGGGTGTTTGACGGCGGTCTGGATGCGACCGGGCAGATAGGTCGACAACAGAATCGGGAAGACCGGCAGCATCAATAGCAGATTGACGTGGCGCAGCCAGCTCGGGGGATCGTAGAGGACGAGGGGTGCCTCGCGGGTGGCGGCATAGCCATTGACGAGGAGGACGAAGCCGATCAGTGACAACAGGCCGAAGACGCCCTGCCAGGCGGCGACGCCGAACCGGTCGATGACCTGGGTGCGGAGACCGGGCTTGAAGATCGAGATCGCGTGCGTCCCGAGGAAGAGGACGAGTCCGAGAATGAGTACTGCCATCCGACGACTCCTTAAGTCTTGATTGTCTGGAAGCCCAGCCACGACTTGGCTCGCAAGCCTTCGCGGCGCCGCCCGCGAGAGACGCTAAGGCGTTCTTGCGGGTGTCAACGGCTCAGACGCTTGGCCAGGAAGGCGTCGAGCGCATTCCCGAAGGCTTGACGGTCGCGTGCGCCTAGGCTCGCGGGACCGCCGGTATCGACACCACTGGCGCGCAGCGTCTCCATGAAATCCCGCATGTTGAGCCGCTCGCGGACATTTTCCTTGGTATAGCTCTCGCCGCGCGGATTCAAGGCGTGACCGCCCTTGGCGACGACTTCCGCGGCCAGCGGGATGTCGGCGGTGATGACCAGATCCCCCGTTTGGAGACGCTTGACGATCTCGTTGTCAGCGACATCGAATCCGGCCGACACGCGGATGGCGCGGATGTAGCGCGATGGCGGATGCATCATCGGCTGGTTTGCGACCAGGGTGAGCGACACCTTGTGGCGCTCCGCGGCGCGGAAGAGGATGTCTTTGATTACCCGCGGGCAGGCGTCGGCATCGACCCAGATGTGCATTGGGCCTCCTGAGCTAAGATCCAGGGCTTAACGACGACCGCCCAGAGACAGGCGTCTTGTGCGAGCCATTCACGCGCCTGCTGGTCGGTGACGGCCGCGATTCGGCCGGCCGAGCGCTCGGCCCCGATCTTTTCCGCATCGTCCTTGGCCATGGCCAAGGCGACGTCGACGAGGTCGAGACCTGGACGCACGCAAAGCACGAGACCTTGGGCGAAGAAGCGCTGAAGCTCGGTCCAGCGGATCTTCGCGGTCTCCTGGTTGAGCTTGGCACGCTCGAGCGCGTCGGCACCTTCCATCGCTTCAGAGCCTTCAATGAGATCCATTCGGCGTTTCCACTTCGAGCGCCGACTCGCTCGGCTCTTCGGCCTCCGCCTCCAACAGCTCGCCCTGGTCAGGCTCGTGCACCAGAATCAGCCCTGCGAGGGGTGGCAGCGCAACCATCAGGGAGTGCGGTCGCCCCATCCAGCTCACGGGCTCCGACTCGATGCCCCCTTGATTGCCGACATTGCTGCCGCCGTAGAGCTCGGCGTCGGAATTGACCGCCTCGCGATAGAAGCCCGGCGCCGGCACGCCGATGCGGTAGTTTCCGCGAGGCACTGGTGTGAAGTTGAAGACGGCGGCGACGATCTCCTTGCCGGACTTCGACTTGCGAACATAGCTCAGAACGGACTGCGAGCTGTCGTGACAGTCGATCCACTCGAAGCCGGAGGGCTCGAAATCCACCTCGTGAAGCGCGGGCAAGGTCTTGTAAAGCCGGTTGAGGTCCGAGACCAGCTGCTGCAGACCCTGATGCTGAGGCCGCTCGAGGAGCTCCCAGTCGAGAGAGGCCGCGAAGTTCCACTCGCGTCCCTGGCCGAACTCGCAGCCCTGGAACAACAGCTTCTTGCCCGGATAGCTGAACATGAAGGTGTAGAGCAGCCGCAGACTGGCGAACTTCTGCCAGGCGTCGCCCGGCATCTTGTCCAGCATCGACTTCTTCCCGTGCACCACCTCGTCGTGCGAGAAGGGCAGCACGAAGTTCTCCGTGAAGGCGTAGAGCAGCCCGAAGGTCAGCAGGTCATGGTGGAAGTGGCGGTAGATGGGGTCCTTCTGCATGTACGACAGGGTGTCGTGCATCCAGCCCATGTTCCACTTCATGCTGAAGCCGAGGCCACCGAGGTAGGTCGGCCGCGACACCGCCGGCCAGGAGGTGGATTCCTCCGCAACCATGAGGGTGCCGGGATGCTGCTCATGGGTGACCATGTTCAGCTCGCGGATGAAATCGACGGCTTCGAGATTCTCATTGCCCCCGTACTTGTTCGGGATCCACTCCCCGGCGTTGCGCGAATAGTCGAGGTACAGCATGGAGGCGACCGCATCGACGCGCAGGCCGTCGATGTGGAGCTCTTCGAGCCAATAGAGGGCGCTCGAGAGCAGGAAGTTCTTCACCTCGTTGCGGCCGAAGTTGAAGATGAGCGTGCCCCAGTCCTTGTGCTCTCCCATGCGCGGGTCGGCGTGCTCGTAAAGCGCCGTGCCGTCGAAGCGCGCGAGGGCATAGGCGTCTTTTGGGAAATGGGCCGGCACCCAGTCCAGCAGCACACCGATTCCCTGGCGGTGCATGTAGTCGACGAAGAAGCGGAAGTCGTCAGGAGTGCCGAAGCGCGCCGTCGGGGCGAAGTAGCCCGTGCACTGGTAGCCCCAAGAGGCGTCGAGCGGGTGCTCGGTGACGGGCAGCAGCTCGATGTGGGTGAACCCGAGGTCCTGCGCGTAGCTGGCGATCTCCTTGGCAAGGATGCGGTAGTTGAGGAAGTTGCCGTCCTCGTCACGCCGCCAGGAGCCGAGATGAACCTCGTACACCGACATGGGCCGATGCTGCCAGCTCACATCCTTGCGCGCCTCCATCCAGTCCTCGTCCGACCAGCGGAAGGCGCTGGACGCGGCCAGGATGCCGGCTGTTTGCGGGCGCTCCTGGAACGCCTGGGCGTAGGGGTCGATCTTGATATGGATGTGCGTCGCGCGGTCGCGAATTTCGTACTTGTAGTAGCCGCCGGGCTGCAGGCCTGGGATGAAGAGCTCCCAAACACCGGAACCGCCGCGCACCCGCATCGGGTGCATGCGTCCGTCCCAGGCGTTGAAGTCGCCAACCACGCTGACGCGCTCCGCATTGGGCGCCCAGACGGCGAACTGGATCCCCGAGATGCCGTCGATCTCGCGATAGTGCGAGCCCAGGACGCGGTAGGCATGCCAGTGGCGACCCTCTCCGAAGAGGTGAAGGTCGAAGTCCGATAGGAGCGGCGGCAGGCAGTAGGGATCATGCGCCCTGTGCGTCGTACCGGCCCCGTCCGTCCACTCGATCTGGTAACGCTCGGGAACCTTGCCCGGATCTGCCTCACCAACAAAGAGATCCGTGCCCTCGACGCGCTCCAGCGGCAGGTCCGCCTCGACGACGCGCGCCGTCTCGGCCAACGGCAGGAAGATGCGAACCACGGCCTTGCCGCCTTCCTCATGCCGACCCAGCACAGAGAAGGGGTCATGGTGACGCGCCTCGACGATGCGTAGAAGGGTGTCTGGGAGCTTGGGTGCCGAGCCAGTTGTGGTTGCCATCTCTAAAGTGTCTACCTCGTGCTAGCGGCGGGTCCGGCACGCCGGACGCGGCGACTCTCGTCTAGTGTGGATTCGGGTGAGCATGGATAGCGCGAGGCCGTGGTGCTGATGGCACCGTCGCGCTGAGCGAGGAAGGCGGGCCCAAGCAGGGCGTCTCCTCGACGTCCAGTCGTCTCGTCTGGAATTATTTGCGCCCACGACTACATTGCTGTCGAAAGCGCGGAATTCGACCCCATATCTCCGCGCCCGGCCCCCATCCGAGGGGGTTGGAATGCTGCTTGATGGTACCATAAGGGCGATCTGATACACCCCGCAGCGTCGTCTCTGACAGGAGGATTTATGCCCCAATCCAACCCCAGGTTCATCAGCCGCCTGACGCGCAACACCCTGGCGCTGATCCTTGCCGGGGGACGGGGATCGCGGCTGAAGCACTTGACCGCATGGCGCTCCAAGCCAGCCGTTCAGTTCGGGGGAAAATTTCGCATCATCGACTTCCCCTTGTCGAACTGTATCAACTCCGGAATCCGTCGCATCGGTGTGCTGACGCAGTACAAGGCCCATTCGCTGATCCTGCACATCCAGAAGGGCTGGGGATTCTTGCGCGGAGAGTTCGGTGAGTTCGTCGAGCTTTGGCCGGCGCAGCAGCGGGTCGCGGAAACGGCTTGGTACGCAGGCACCGCGGATGCCGTCTTCCAGAATCTCGACATCATCCGTGACCACGACCCGGAATACATCCTGGTGCTCGCCGGCGACCACATTTACAAGATGGATTACGGCGCCATGATCGCCTATCACGTCGAGAGCGGCGCCGACATGACCGTGGGCTGCCTGGAGGTCGACACGGAGCGCGCGCGCGAGTTCGGCGTCATGTCCGTCGACGAAGATCAGCGTGTAACCAGTTTCGCGGAGAAGCCCGCCGATCCGGAGCCGATTCCGGGCACCAAGGACCGCTGCCTCGCCTCCATGGGCATCTACGTCTTCAATCGCGGCTTCCTGTTCGAACAGCTTTTCAAAGACGCCGATATGCCTGGCTCCAGCCACGACTTCGGCAAGGATGTGATTCCCAATGTGATCCGCATGTACCGGGTCATGGCCCATACCTTCAAGGACCCGCGCAGCGGCGAGCAGGCCTACTGGCGCGATGTCGGCACCCTGGACGCCTTCTGGGAGGCCAACCTGGAGCTTATCGGCGTGACGCCGCCGCTGAACCTGTACGACAAGAACTGGCCGATCTGGACCTACCAGGAGCAGCTGCCCCCCGCCAAGTTCGTGTTCGACGACGACGACAGGCGCGGCATGGCGGTGGATTCCATGGTCTCCGGCGGCTGCGTCATCTCCGGAGCGACCGTGCGCCATTCGCTGCTGTTCTCCAACGTGCGGGTGAACTCCTACGCCAGCGTCGAGGACTCCGTGATCCTGCCGGACGTCGATATCGGGCGGAACTGTGTGATTCGCAACGCAGTCATAGACCGCTTCTGCCAGCTCGACGAAGGCACGCAGATCGGCGTGGATCCAGAGGCCGATCGCCGTGCCGGGCTCTACGTGAGCGAGGGGGGCATCACGCTCGTCACCCCCGAGATGCTCGGCCAGGACGCCAACCACGTTCGCTGAGGACGCATCTGATGCAAATCACTCTGAATGGAGAGCCGCGCGAGGTCGCCGAGGGGACGCGCATGGCCGAGCTGGTCGAGACGCTCTCGCTCACCGGCCAGCGTTTTGCGGTCGAGGTCAATGCCGAGCTCGTCCCCCGCAGCCGATTCGCCGAGCACCAACTGAGCCCGAATGACAAGGTCGAGATCATTCAAGCCGTCGGCGGCGGCTGAATGCTCAGGCTCACGCATCCGCATTTCACACACTAGCAGCTGCCACAGAGATTCATGTCTACAGAGAATCAGAGTCACGATCGCCTCATCATCGCCGGCAAGGAATACGGCTCGCGCCTGCTCGTCGGTACGGGTAAGTACAAGGACATGGACGAAACCGCCCGCGCCATCGGTGCCAGCGGCGCGGAGATCGTGACAATCGCCGTGCGCCGGACCAATCTCGGCCAAAACCCTGGAGAGCCGAACATCCTCGACGTGCTCTCCCCGGAGCGCTACACCATCCTGCCGAACACGGCCGGCTGCTATGACGCGGAGACCGCGGTACGCACCTGCCGGCTGGCGCGCGAGCTGCTCGACGGTCACAACCTGGTCAAGCTCGAAGTCCTGGGCGACGAGAAGACCCTCTTCCCCGATGTCATGGCAACGCTCAAGGCGGCGGAGGAGCTGGTCAAGGACGGCTTCGACGTGATGGTCTATACGAACGACGACCCGATCGTCGCGCGCGAGCTGGAGGCCATCGGCTGTATCGCCGTCATGCCGCTCGCGGCGCCCATCGGCTCGGGCCTCGGCATTCGCAATCCGCTCAACATCCTGACCATCGTGGAGAATGCCAAGGTGCCCGTCCTCGTCGACGCCGGTGTGGGCACGGCGTCCGACGCGGCCGAGGCCATGGAGCTGGGCTGTGACGGCGTGCTCATGAATACGGCCATCGCCGCGGCCAAGGATCCCGTGCTCATGGCGAGTGCGATGCGCAAGGGGATCGAGGCCGGGCGCGAGGCCTTCCTTGCCGGGCGGATGCCGGCGAAGCGGTTTGCTTCCGCCTCCTCTCCGATCGAGGGGCTCTTCTTCTAAGCGCCTACCGCCGCGCGGGGCTGGAAGCCCACCGGCCCGAGCCCCGCGCTTGCCATTCGGATCGCCCCGAGACCACGCAGCGCCCCTCGGCCTTCGATCGACCGCCTGCCCTCGCACCTGTCGAGCACTCGGCAGCGACGCCCTCCCGACGACCGATTCGCACAACCTGGATAGACCGAGACTTGGACGCCCACTCGACAGACACCCCTCATCGCCGCCCCGTTCGCAGCTTCGTCCTGCGCGAGGGCCGCCTCACCGCCGCGCAGGAGCGCGCCTTCCGGGAGCTCTGGCCGCTCCACGGGATCGACTGGACGCCCGGCGAGCAGATCGACCTCAGCACAGTCTTCGGCTCGGCAAGACCTCTTGTGCTGGAGATCGGCTTCGGGAATGGTGAGTCCCTCGCTGAGATGGCCGCCGCGGATCCTGATCGAAACTGGCTGGGCATCGAGGTGCATCGCCCCGGGGTCGGGCATTTGCTGCTCGAGATCGAGCGCCGAGAGCTGACCAACCTCAAGGTGATGCGCCATGACGCGGTCGAGGTCTTGGCGCAAGGCATCGCGCCAGGCAGCCTGGACGCCGTCCAGCTCTTCTTTCCAGATCCTTGGCCCAAGCGCAGGCACCACAAGCGGCGCATCCTGAGCTCACAACTGATCGCGCTGCTCGCAAAGACCATTCGGCCCGGCGGCATCTTCCATGCCGCGACGGATTGGGAGCCTTACGCCGAGCAAATGCTTGAGGTTCTGGATGGCGCGAGCGACCACTTCGAGAGCACGGTCGGCGTCGGGCGTTACGCGCCACGGCCAGCGACACGGCCCCTCACCAAGTTCGAGCAGCGCGGCGAGCGCCTCGGCCACCCGGTCCACGATCTCCTATACCGGCGCCGCTGATGGCTGCGCTCCGCCTCAAGGCGATCAGTCACCCCCTCATCCGTCCCCTAGACCTGGACATCGACGCCGGCGAGCTGGTCTTCCTCTCCGGTCCCTCGGGCTCGGGAAAGAGTCTACTGCTGCGGGCCATCGCGGATCTCGATCCGCACCAGGGCGAGGTCTGGCTGGGCAGTGAAGCGAGATCTGCGCTGGCCCCGCCGATTTGGCGCCGCCGCGTCGGACTTCTGCCCGCGGAGCCCTTCTGGTGGGGCGACGCCGTCGGTGAGCACCTCCCCCATGGCGTCATGGACGCCGCGACCACACAAGACCGAATCGGCGGCTGGCTCGGCATCCTCGGCTTCGAGCGCGACGTGCTCGACTGGGAGGTCGCGCGGCTCTCGACCGGCGAGCGCCAGCGGCTGGCCCTGATCCGCCTGCTCGCCCAAGGCCCGGAAGCACTGCTCCTGGACGAAGCCACGGCCAACCTGGATCCAGCCAATCGCGATCAGGCCGAGCGCCTCATCGACGACTACCGCCGCACGGCGACCGCAGCCGTGCTCTGGGTGAGCCACGACCCCGTGCAGCGCCAGCGCCTTGGCAGCCGTGCCTACACCATCCTGGATGGAGCCTTGGTGCCAGAGCCATGACCATGATCCACCTCAGTCCCTGGGATCTAGGGATCGCGTCCATCCTCATCTTTCTGCTCGCGGGCATGTCTTGGAGGCTGAGATTGGGGGTCGAGCGGCGCGTGCTCATCGCCGCATCACGCAGTGCCGTTCAGCTCACCCTGGTGGGGATGGTGCTGAAACTGCTTTTCGCCCAGACCAACCTGGCGCTGATCGGACTCATGGCACTGGTCATGCTCTCGGTCGCCGGCTTCGAGGTCATGCAGCGCCAAAAGCGGCGCTATCGCGGCGGCTGGGGCTATGGGATCGGGGCCTTCTCGATGTTCCTGTCCTCCTTCAGCGTGACCTTGATGGCGCTGACGGTCGTCATCGGCGTCGAGCCCTGGTACCAGCCCCAGTACCTCATCCCGCTCCTCGGCATGATGCTCGGCAACACCATGAACGGCGTGGCGATCGCGCTCGACAACCTCACCCGCCAGGCGTGGGAGTCGCGCGGCAAGATCGAGGCGCGGTTGCTCGGCGGCCAGAGCTGGGAGACGGCGATCCAGGACATCCGTCGCGACGCGCTGCGCTCCGGCCTCATCCCCATCGTGAACGCCATGAGCACCGCGGGTCTGGTAAGCCTGCCCGGCATGATGACGGGCCAGATCCTCGCCGGCAGCCCTCCGATGGAGGCAGCCAAGTATCAGCTGCTGATCATGTTCCTCATCTCCGGAGGGACCGGACTGGGCTCCATGGTCGCGGTCTGGCTGGGCTCTCGGCGCCTCTTCGATGACCGTCAACGGCTGCGACTCGACCGCCTGGCCGATGGGTCGAAATTCTGACCCGCACTAAGCGACTGATCGATCTCGATTTCCATACTTTCCCGAGCACACTTCAGGCAACGGAAAGGCGCAGCAGATAGGGTCTGCGGCGCCGAATAATAATTGACTATTTTAATCTATTAAATCCGGAGCCTTGCGTTCTCTTGGGTCTTGGCTTCGGCTAGTGTGCTGCCATTGTTGCGTCGCACAAAGGCCGGCTCGTGCCTGTCTGCGATGAACGGCACCCTAGCCGCTGAAGGAGACCCAGGTCATGTCTGCCTCGACCCATTACGACGTTCTCATCGTCGGCGCCGGAGTCACCGGAACCGCCCTCCTCTATGAGCTCGCGAAGTTCACCGACCTGAATCGACTCTGTCTCGTCGAGAAGTACGACAGTGTCGCCAGCGTCAACTCGCACGCCCACAGCAACAGCCAGACCATCCACTGCGGCGACATCGAGACCAACTACACGCTCGAAAAGGCCGCGTCGGTCAAGCGGACCGCCTACATGGTGGTCAACTACGCCACCAAGCTCCCCGCCGAGGAGCGCGACAAGATCGTCTTCCGGATGCCCAAGATGGTGCTGGGCGTTGGCAAGCAGGAATGCGATTACATCCGCAATCGCTACGAGGGATTCAAGGAGCTGTTTCCGCGCATGCGACTGCTCGAGCGCGAAGACATTGCGGAGATCGAGCCGAATGTCGCCATTAAGAACGGCACATGGCGGGACGAGGAGATCGTCGCCACCGGGACCCCTGACGATTACTGCGCGGTCGACTTTCAGGCCCTGGCGCAGTCGTTCTCGAACGCTTGCGCGCGTCTGGATCGAACGACCAACAAACAGATCTCACAGCTCTTCGGCACCAAGGTCGACGGCATTCGCAAGGAGACAGACGGCTATGTGCTGCAGACTAGCCGAGGCCTGCTGCAGGCGCGCGCCGTCGTGGTCTGCGCCGGCGGCCATTCGCTCCTGATGGCCCAGGAGATGGGGCTTGGGCTCGAATACTCCTGCCTGCCTGTCGCCGGGTCCTTCTACTTCGCGCCCGAGGCGCTCAACGGCAAGGTCTACAGGGTCCAGAATCCGAATCTGCCCTTTGCCGCGGTGCATGGCGATCACGACGTCAAGGAGCGCGGCAAGACGCGCTTCGGACCGACCGCACTGATGCTGCCCATGCTCGAGCGCTACGATCGCTCGACGATCAAGGAGTTCTTCAAGGTGCTGCGCCTCGACCGGCAAGTCGCCGGCGTGGTCTGGGATCAGCTTAAGGTCCCGGATATCCGCAACTACATCCTGCGCAACTTTCTTTACGAGGTCCCGAAGCTCAACCGGCACCTCTTCGCCCGGGAGATCCGCAAGATCGTTCCTTCGATTCGCGTCGAGGACATCAGCTACGCCGAGGGCTTTGGCGGCATCCGCCCTCAGCTCATCGACAAGGCCGCGCGCAAGCTGCGCATGGGCGAGGCCAAGTTCACGGACGGCAATGGGATCATCTTCAACATGACCCCCTCTCCGGGCGGCACAAGCTGTCTGGGCAGCGGCGAGAAGGACATGCGCACCATCGCCGCCTACTTGGGGGCGCGCATCAATGAAGGCGCGTTCGAGCGTGAGATGCTGACGGGCTACGAAGATACCCGCGGCCAGAGCCCGGCCGCCGACCAGGAGGCGGTTGCCGCTGCATCCTGAGGCCTGGTGAGCCTCGGAAGCGCTGTCAGCTTCCACCGGCCAGCTGGTTGAACGCAGGCAGTTGGCGCCCGTTCGGCGCGCCGACAAGTGGCTCCGGAGAGGGCGGTCGAAAGAAGCTCGGGGGCCGAAGCCCCCGAGTCCCAATCCCCTCGAGACCAGACGGCCCGAGTCTCGGTTCAGACGTGATACTGCCGGCTCAGCTCGTGAACGGCCTCGACCATGGCACCTGCGTGCTCCGGATTGACGTCCGGGGTGATGCCGTGCCCCAGGTTGAAGACATGGCCGGGGCCCTTGCCGTAGCTTGCGAGGACACGCGCAACCTCTTCGCGGATGCGCTCGGGCGAGGCGTAGAGGGTGCAGGGATCCAAGTTGCCCTGCAGCGCCACGCTGTCGCCGACCATGCGGCGGGCATCCGCCAGATCGGTCGTCCAATCCACGCCCAAGGCATCGCAGCCTGTCTTCGCCATATCGCCCAGCCACTGCCCGCCATTCTTGGTGAAGAGAATGATGGGCACGCGACGGCCCTCGGACTCGCGGGTCAGACCCTCGACGACGCGCTGCATATAGGCCAAGGAGAACTCGCGGTAGTTCGCGGGCGCCAGTGCCCCACCCCAGGTGTCGAAGATCATCGCGGCCTGCGCGCCGCGGGCGATCTGGGCGTTGAGGTAGGTGGTGACGGAATCCGCCGTCTTGGTGAGGAGCTTATGCAGCAGATCAGGACGATCGAACATCATCCCCTTGGTATGCGAGAAGTTCTTCGCGCCCCCGCCCTCGACCATGTAGGTCGCCAGCGTCCAAGGACTGCCTGAGAAGCCGATCAGCGGCACCCGGCCATTGAGCTCGCGGCGAATGGTCGACACGGCATCCATAACGTACTTCAGCTCGCCTTCCGGATCCGGGATAGCAATGCGGTCGACGTCCGCGGCCGTGCGCACCGGACGCTCGAAATGCGGGCCCTCGCCTTCGGCGAAGTAGAGCCCCAGCCCCATGGCATCCGGCACCGTCAGGATGTCCGAGAAGAGGATGGCCGCGTCCAGCGGGAAACGATCGAGCGGCTGAATCGTGACCTCGCATGCCAGCTCCGGATTCTTGCAGAGCGCCATGAAACTGCCCGCCTTCGCGCGTGTCGCGCGGTACTCCGGCAGGTAGCGGCCAGCCTGGCGCATCATCCAAACCGGAGTGTAATCAACGGGTTCGCGCATCAGCGCGCGGAGAAAGGTGTCATTGGTCAACTGGGTCATGAGGCGGTGCCCGATCTGAAAATTGTGAAGGTCCACGACTGGTCGAGCCAGCCATTCTACTACGGTCGGGTCGCGCCTTGGCCATCCGCAGGCGACGAGGACAGGGCAGTCGCACATTCGGCACCGGTGAATCTCGGCTGGCGCTCAAGGCGCATCTTTATAAATCAATCGCTTACGATGATCAAAAAGCTGTTGATAAGCAGGGGTGCCCGGCTGTGGATATCTTGTGCAGCAAATCGAGTCGAAATGTTGATCACGGGTTATCCACAGACTCGAGCAACCAAGAATTAACTCTAACACTTTGTTTTAAAAGTGATATTCTCGTAATCGGCCTTATCCACAGGGCTTATTATTACTATCTTTAACTCTGCTTAGTTGAATTAACCAAGCGCAGGTGCCCAAATTCACGACCTGGGCGCAGCCAAGCCCAAGGAGCGATTGGGGCAGCCCTGGCAAGGTTGCTAGAATCTCGCGATGGACGTTTCCCACTTGCTCGATACCCTCAACGACGCTCAACGCGATGCTGTTTCCGCCGAGGCCGGGACCTTGCTGGTCCTAGCCGGTGCTGGCTCCGGCAAGACACGCGTGCTCGTTCATCGCATCGCCTGGCTGCTTCAGGTCGAGCGCGTGCCGCCCTGGTCGGTCTTGGCGGTCACCTTCACGAACAAGGCCGCGCGCGAGATGCGGGGACGTATCGAGGAGATGCTCGGTACCTCGGTCGGAGGGATGTGGGTCGGCACCTTCCATGGCCTGGCGCACCGCTTCCTGCGGGCACACTGGCAAGACGCCAAGCTGCCGCAGCACTTCCAGATCATGGACGCGGACGACCAATTCCGTTCGGTCAAGCGCATCCTGAAGGCGATGGAGCTGGACGAATCGCGCTTCCCGCCACGCCAGGTGCAGGGCTTCATCAACAAGCAGAAGGACGAGGGGCTGCGTCCGCAGCACCTGGACAGCGGCGGCGACTTCTTCATGGAGAAGATGGTCGCCGTGTATCAGGAGTACGAGCGGGTGCGCATCCGTGGCGGACTGCTGGACTTCGCGGATCTGCTGCTCTGCTCGCTCGAGCTGCTGAGAGACCGAGCGGACATCCTGCATCACTACCAGCAGCGCTTTCGGCATATCCTGGTCGATGAGTTCCAGGATACGAATGCCATCCAGTACGCCTGGCTCAGACTCCTGGCCGGCCAGAACGAGAATCTCTTCGCCGTCGGCGACGACGATCAGTCGATCTACGGCTGGAGGGGTGCCCGCGTCGAGAACATCCAGTCCTTCCAGAACGACTATCCTGGCACGCGGATCATCAGGCTGGAGCAGAACTATCGCTCGACGGGCAACATCCTGGCCGCGGCCAACGCCTTGATCGCAAACAATCCGTCAAGGCTGGGAAAGAACCTCTGGACGGAGGATACCGAGGGCGACCCCATCCGCCGCTATAGCGCCTTCAACGAGGTGGACGAGGCGCGCTTCGTCGTCGAGCGGATTCGCCGGTTCGTGCAGGAGGAGGGCTATCGGCGCGACGAGTGCGCCATCCTCTATCGGACGACGGCGCAGTCCAGGCTCTTCGAGGAGGCCTTGATCCAGGCCCAGATCCCCTATCGGGTCTATGGCGGTCTGCGCTTCTTCGAGCGTGCCGAGATTCGCGATGCACTGGCCTATCTGCGCCTGCTGTCCAATCCGAACGACGACCCGGCCTTCGAGCGGGTGGTGAATACGCCGACCCGCGGGATTGGGGACAAGACGCTCGACCTGCTTCGCCAGCATGCGCGGGAGGCGCGCGTCTCGCTGTGGCAAGCCGCGCAGGACCTCAGCACGACAGGCGCCCTCGGGGCCCGTGCGAGCGGAGCGCTGCGCAAGTTCCTCGATCTCATCCAGGGCTTGAGGGAAGCGGCCGAAGGGCTTCCATTGGTCGATGTCGCCAACCGCATGGTGGAGACCTGTGGACTGCCGGATCACTATCGAAAGAGCAAGGACGGCAAGGGACAGGATCGCGTCGAGAACCTGGAGCAGCTGGTCGACACGATGGCGCGTTTCGAGAACGAGCTCGAGGATGAGGAAGGCGATCCACTCGGGGCCTTCCTGGCCCATGCGGCGCTGGAGGCCGGGGAGACCCAGGCGGATCAGTTCGAAGACAGTGTCCAGCTGATGACGCTGCACAGCGCCAAGGGACTCGAGTTCCCCATCGTCTTCCTGGTGGGTCTCGAAGAAGGGCTCTTCCCGCATAGCTTGTCCGCCGAGGACCCGGACCGGCTCGAAGAGGAGCGGCGACTCTGCTACGTCGGCATGACCCGAGCGATGCAGCAGCTCTACCTCACCCACGCCGAGAGCCGCCGCCTCTACGGCCGCGAAGACTATCCCGCCCCATCGCGTTTCCTGCGAGAGATCCCGCCCGAGCTGGTGGAAGAGGTCCGGGGCGGTGGAGTCAAGCGGCAGTTGACGGGGGCGTCCGCCGCGACCGGCAGCTTCTCTGGGGCGGCGGCCCCGGACGGCTTTCAGCTCGGTCAGCGCGTCCGTCATCCCAAGTTCGGCGAGGGCGTCGTGCTCAATAGCGAGGGACGTGGTGCGCAGGCGCGCATCCAGATCAATTTCCAGGATGTCGGCGCCAAGTGGCTCGTGGTCGCCTACGCGCGGCTCGAGGCCGCCGGCTGAGCCGCGGGCAGATGATCTCGGCGGTGGCTGTGGTCCAGGGTAATTCCGCCCTACAATAGCCGAAATCAGTAACCCGACGGCGCCAGCCTAAGCCATGTCTGAATCAGAAAGTTTCGAAGATCTTCTCAATCAGTTCGACCAAGCCCACCCGGAGACGAGCAAGGGGGAGCCCAAGATCGGCGACAGGGTCACGGGGACTCTGATTGCCATCGGCGAGGAAGTTGCCTTTGTCGACCTTGGCGCGAAAGCGGAGGGCCGGTTGGAGCTGACAGCCATCAAGGACGCTGAGGGTCAGCTCAAGCACGCCGTCGGCGACAAGATCGAGAGTCACGTCACAGGGAAGGACGAGGAGACCGGCATGCTGCTGCTCGGCAGCCAGCATGGTCAGAAGTATCACGGCCTCGAGGAGGTCGAGCGGGCCTTCCGCCAAGGGCTTCCCGTCCAAGGCCAGGTCACTGGGGCCGTCAAGGGCGGCGTCGAGGTGCAAGTCGCCGGTCTGCGTGCCTTCTGCCCGGCGTCTCAGGTCGACATCCGCTTCATCGAAGATCTGTCGGAATTCGTCGGACAGCGGCTCGACTTCCGCGTCACCAAGCTCGAGGGCGGACGACGGCCCAATCTCGTGGTGTCCAGGCGCGCGCTCTTGGAAGAAGAGCAGCAGCGTCTGGCCGAAGAGACCCGCGCGAAGCTCAAGGAAGGTGCCGTTCTCACGGGTAAGGTGACCTCGCTGAAGGACTATGGCGCCTTCGTCGATATCGGCGGACTCGAAGGCATGATCCACATCAGCGAGCTTGCCTTCGGGCACGTCAAGCACCCGAAGGAGATCCTGGAGGCGGGGCAGACGGTCGAGGTGAGCGTGCTGCGGATCGAGCCACCGAGCGGGGCCAAGAAGCGCGAGAAGATCGCACTCTCGATTCGCGCACTGAGCCGCGATCCCTGGCTGGACGCGATCGAGGCCTTCCCGCTCGGGACGCGCACCCAGGGCAAGGTGGTCAGACTCCAGCCCTTCGGGGCCTTTATCGAGCTGGCGCCAGGCGTCGATGGTCTGGCTCACATCAGCGAGCTGGGCGCGGAGAAGCGCATCAACCATCCGAGCGATGTCCTCAAGGAAGGTGACCTGGTCGAGGCCAGCGTCATCGGTGTCGATGTCGAGCGCCGCCGCATCAGTCTGTCGCTCGACGAGAAGCGCGCGGGCGAATCGCCAGTCCCCATGCCCAACAAGCAAGCCAAGCCGTCCGAAGGCACGGGGGAGAAGGCGATGGGCAGTTTTGGAGAGCTGCTGAAACAGACGCTCGACAAAGGTGAGTGAGCGACGACCAGCCAGGGGGCTCCTGGCTGGATCCGCGGCATCCGATGCGTCTGCCCGATTCCTTGCTCCGGCTCCCGGCGCCGCCCCTCTCGCTCTATGTCCATATGCCCTGGTGCATCCGGAAATGCCCCTACTGCGATTTCAATTCGCATGCCCTGGCCGAAACTGCGCCCTTCGATCGCTACGTCGAGCGTCTGATTGCGGATCTCGATGCCGATCTCGCTCGGTTCGGCGTTTCTGGGCCGCTGCAATCCATCTTCATCGGCGGCGGAACCCCGAGCCTCTTTCCCGGCGCGGCCATTCATCGCCTGATGGACGGGATTGCGGCTCGGGTCGAGCTGGCGGGGGATGTCGAGGTGACCTTGGAGGCGAACCCTGGTGCCGCTGAGGCCGGCCGCTTCGCCGCCTATCGCGGAGCTGGTGTCAATCGCTTGTCGATCGGCATCCAGAGTCTTTCGGCGACTCAGCTCGAGCA
Organism: Thiorhodococcus minor; assembly: GCF_010820565.1. Taxonomy (GTDB): domain Bacteria; phylum Pseudomonadota; class Gammaproteobacteria; order Chromatiales; family Chromatiaceae; genus Thiorhodococcus; species Thiorhodococcus minor. The sequence continues at coordinate 54,170 of NZ_JAAIJQ010000010.1, forward strand.
CCTAGGGCGCGTCCATGATCCGAGCGAGGCGCGAGCGGCCGTTCGCATGGCGCGCTCGGCCGGCTTCGATAACCTCAATCTGGACCTGATGTTCGGCCTCCCGGATCAAAGTCTGCAGACAGCGGCGGAGGACCTGGAGGCGCTGATCGCCCTGGAGCCTGAGCATCTCTCCTACTACCAGCTCACCTTGGAGCCCAACACGTCCTTCCATGCGCGTCCACCCAGAATGCCCGACCCCGACCTGGTCGCGGACATGGGCGAGCAAGGCGAGACGATCCTCGGCACCGCCGGCTATGGGCGCTATGAGGTCTCGGCCTATTCACAGCCTGGCCGACGTTGCCGACACAATCTGGGCTATTGGCAATTCGGGGATTACCTGGGGATCGGGGCTGGTGCCCACGGAAAGCTCACGACGACAGGCCAGGCGGAAGACGGCTTTCGCATTCAACGCATGGCAAAGCATCGCCATCCCGATGCCTATCTCGAGCGCTCGCCCCGAGCGCTGCTCAGCGGCCTTAGGGATCTGAGGGACACGGACCTGGTGCTCGAATTTGCGCTCAATGCGTTGCGTTTGACCTCAGGCTGCGAGCGCTCCCTCTTCTCCGCGATGACAGGCCGGCCTTGGACGCTGATGGAGCCGCATGTCGCCGAGGGCATCCGGCGAGGCTTGCTGCAGGAGGACGAGGAGCGTCTCCTGCCGACCGACCTTGGCCGTGATTTCTTAGACGATCTTGTCGCCCTATTCCTGCCGCCCGAGGCCTCGAGGCGCTGATTCGAGGCGCTTTGTCAAGTCCAAGCACGAAGTTCGCGTTGCGCAGGGTAACGGCGCCTGGTATCTTTGAGCGTTTTCCAAGTTCTCCAACCGGCCCACACGGCCAAAAGGGTCATCATGAAAGAAGGAATCCACCCCAATTACACCGACGTGAAGGTGGTCTGCAGCTGTGGCAACAACTTCACCACACGCTCGACCAAGGGCGAAGAGCTGCACGTGGAAGTCTGCTCGGCTTGCCACCCGTTCTATACCGGCAAGCAGAAAGTGCTGGACACTGCGGGCCGGGTCGACAAGTTCCGTCGCAAATACTCGCGCTGAGGTTTCGGATCGAGCGCGGGGCGCCCGATCGTCGTCGCGACAAGCGCGCGGATCGGCCTCCCGCCCCTCCCTTCGCCCGCATTTGGGCCGCCCGAATATTGGCCCGATCTATTATCCTTGCAGCCTTCATTTGACTCGTCCTGGATGCGAGGAGAGGATGGCATCCTCGCCGCCTGCCGATGCACGGAATTCTCGTGCGCCCTCATGGACGTTCTCGCCCGCACTGGGAAGGCTCGAGATTTGCTCGAGCGGGGCGGGCTATGGCTCGGCCAGCAAACGGCCGACCCTTATCCACTGGAGTGCACCTTGACTGACCCTGAGAGCTTCGCCCATCCCGACGCAGACCTGAACGCGCAAGCGCTGGATTTCCACGCGCGCCCCAAGCCAGGCAAGATCGGTATCTCGGTGACCAAGCCAGCGGAAACGCAGCACGATCTCTCGCTCGCCTACACGCCGGGCGTCGCCGAGCCGGTACGGCGAATTCACGACGATCCTCGGCAGGCGTACGACTACACCAACAAGGGCAACTTGGTTGCAGTGATCACGGATGGCAGTGCGGTGCTTGGTCTCGGCAACGTCGGCGGGCTAGCCAGCAAGCCGGTGATGGAAGGGAAGGCCGTTCTCTTCAAGCGTTTCGCGGATATCGATTGCTTCGATATCGAGGTCCAGGCCCAGCACCCCCAGGAATTCATCGAGACCGTCATGCGGATCGCCCCGACCTTCGGCGGGATCAACCTCGAAGACATCGCCGCGCCGCACTGTTTCGAGATCGAGCAGGCGCTGATCGAGCAGCTCGATATCCCCGTCTTCCACGACGATCAGCACGGCACCGCCATCATCATCGCCGCGGGGCTGCTGAACGCGCTCGAGCTACAAGGCAAGAGCCTGGAAGAAGCGCGCATCGTCGTGCTCGGAGCCGGTGCCGCGGGTATCGCCGGCGTGCGGCTGCTGATGACCTTGGGCGCACACCGCTCCAATATCTTCTGCGTCGACCGCCAGGGAATCATTCACACGGGCCGGAAAGACCTCAATCCCTATAAGTTCGGGGTCGCGGCGGACACCGATCGGCGCAGCCTGAGCGATGCGATGGAGGGCGCCGACGTCTTCATCGGCGTATCCGGGCCGGATCTGGTCGCGCCGGAGATGTTGGCCTCGATGGCACCGCGTCCGGTGGTCTTCGCGCTATCCAATCCGGTTCCGGAGATCCGCCCGGCGGTCGCCATGAAGGTGAGGGACGACCTCATCATGGCCACGGGGCGGTCCGATTATCCGAACCAGATCAACAATGTCCTCGGCTTCCCCTTCATCTTCCGTGGCGCGCTCGACGTGCGGGCCTCGCGCATCAACGAGGATATGCAGATCGCGGCCGTCGAGGCACTCCGCGCCCTGGCCCGCGAGCCGGTGCCGGCCGAGGTGCTCCAAGCCTATGGGATCGAAACGCTGGGCTTTGGTCCGGAATACATCATTCCCAAGCCGTTCGATCCGCGTCTGCGGGACAGGGTGCCTCGCGCGGTAGCCCTGGCGGCGATTCAAAGCGGTGTCGCCCGTATTCCGCAATCCGCGTCATGACCAGTATGATTGCCTGAACGCTCGGGCGGACGGTTACCGATGCTGGCAGCTCTCGGAGATCCCGAGCATCCGACGGAACAACCCCATTGACCGGAGGAGCAGAGACGTGAGAAAGATCAGCATTGTCGGTGCCGGACGCGTCGGTGAGACAGCCGCGCAGATCCTGGCAGAGGAAGAGTACTGTCGAGAGATCGCCTTGCTCGATGTGCGCGAGGATGTCCCGGAGGGAATCGCTCTCGACATCCTGCAGACCGCTCCCTTCTTCGAGTTCGACTGCGCGGTTCAGGGCAGCAACGACCCGCGCATCCTCAAGGACTCCGATCTCGTCATCGTCACCGCGGGCATCCCGCGCAAGCCTGGCATGTCGCGGGCGGACGTCTTGGAGACCAATGTCCGCATTGTCGACGAAGTGACGGACAACATCCTTGCGCACGCACCGAATGCCATGGTGCTGATCGTCTCCAACCCGGTCGATGCGCTGACCTACCGGGTAGCGCAGCGCACTGGCTGGGATCGCAGTCGGGTCTTCGGTCAGGCCGGTGTGCTCGACGCATCCCGCATGGCCAGCTTCATCGCACAAGAGACCGGTTTCTCGGCCTTGGACATCACGACCATGGTGCTCGGCGGCCATGGCGATACCATGGTCCCGGTGTCGCGTTTCTGCACCATCAACGGGATCCCCATCAGTTATTTTCTGACCGAGGAGCGCATCGAGGCGATCAACGAGCGCACCCGCAAGGGTGGCGCCGAGATCCTCGCACTGCGCAAGAACTCCAGCGCCTATGATGCGCCGGGGGCGGCCGTGGCGACCATGGTCGATGCCATCGTGCACAATCGACGCCGCTTGCTGCCCTGTGTCGCCTTGCTGGAAGGCGAATACGGCGAGGCGGATATCGCCATGGGCGTACCCTGCATCCTCAGCGAAAAAGGCGTGGAATCCGTCGTCGAGCTGGATCTCAATGCGCCTGAGCGTGCCGATTTCGAGCGGTCCGCGGCAGCGGTTCGCGGTGAGATCGAGCGCGTGCGCGCCATGAGCTGAGACAGCTGCACAAGCACCCCCGACTCGAAAACCAACACGCGCTGTTCCTCGTGGCTCTCAGCACGGGAACGGCTCTGGCTAGGAGCGAGCTAATGTCGAACGAGACCATCACCGTCATCAACAATGCCACAGGGGAGCGGCATGATTTCCCGTTGAGACGGGGAGCGCTGGGGCCGGCCGCGGTGGATATCTCCTCGCTCTACAAGGAAGCCGGATTCTTCACCTACGACCCCGGGTTCATGTCGACCGCGAGCTGCAATAGCGCCATCACCTATATCGACGGTGAGGAGGGGGTCCTGCTCTATCGCGGTTATCCGATCGAGCAGCTAGCGACCAAGGCCAGCTTTCTCGAAGTGGCCTATTTGCTGCTTTACGGGGATCTTCCGGACGAAAAGGCCCTGGTGGAGTTCGAGAAGATCATCACCCGCCACACGATGCTCAACGAGAATCTCAAGGATTTTCTCGACGGCTTCCACTATGACGCGCACCCGATGGCGATGCTCGTCGGCGTGGTGGGCTCCTTGTCCGCCTTCTACCACGACTCCCTGAGCGTCAATGATCCGCGTCATCGCGAGATCTCGGCGCACCGGCTCATTGCCAAGCTGCCGACCATCGCCGCCGCCGCCTACAAGCACAGTATCGGCGAGCCCATCATGTACCCGCGCAACGATCTCCGCTATTGCGCGAACTTCCTCCACATGATGTTCGCCACACCTTGCGAAGACTACAAGCCCGGCCTGGTCGCCGAGAAGGCGATGAATCTCCTCTTCATCCTCCACGCAGACCACGAGCAGAACGCCAGCACCTCAACCGTGCGGCTTGCGGGAAGCTCTGGAGCGAACCCCTTCGCCTGTATCGCCGCGGGCATCGCCTCGCTCTGGGGGCCCGCGCATGGCGGCGCCAACGAAGCGGTGCTGGACATGCTCCTGGAGATCGGCGACGTCAAGAATGTCCCAAGCTATATCGAGAAAGCCAAGGACAAGGACGACCCCTTCCGCCTCATGGGCTTCGGTCACCGCGTCTACAAGAACTACGATCCGCGGGCCAAGATCATTCGCGAGGTCTGTCACCAGGTTCTCGATGAGGTCGCAGACGTCAACAACCCGCTGTTCGAGCTGGCGATGAAGCTGGAGGAGATCGCGCTGAATGACGCCTACTTCGTCGAGCGCCAGCTCTACCCGAATGTTGATTTCTACTCGGGGATCATCTACCAGGCGCTCGGAATACCCAGGAACATGTTCACGGTAATGTTCGCCGTGGCACGCACCGTCGGCTGGGTCTCGCATTGGATGGAAATGATGTCCGACTCCAATAACCGGATCGGACGGCCCAGACAGATCTACCGCGGGCCGACCCAGCGCGACTATCTGCCGATCTCGAAGCGATAGTCCGCGTCCGCTTCGGCCAACATTTGCTCGACCTCCGCCATGCTCGCGCCTCGCTGCGGCCGATCCGTCACGGGATCGAGCGGCGGGTGGCGCAGGTGGTCGGTCGGCAGCACGACGAGCGTGACCGGAACGTCGCCGGCCAAGAATCGAAAGCTGGGGTGGGAGGCGCGCTGCCCGCGTGGGTAGCGGCAGCTGCGCTCCCCCTCTTGCCAGGGTATCTTCCGCTCGATCAATGTAAAGATCACATCCTCGGGACGCTCGGCGAACAGAAAGAGCTCGACGCCAGCTTGGAGATCCCCGGTGCCTGCGAGCGCGGTGCCGACGAGCCGGGGCGAAAAGTCGGCGAATAGCTGCATGGCGGAGAGCGCGTGACGGCGCAGCGCTTGGCCCTCGACGGCATGGCTATTCCCAAAGAAGAGCCGGCGCTGCGTCAGCACCGCTTCTTGAACGGCTTCGTTGGATGGCCAGTTGCGACGGTCACGGATGCCGGTGCGCTCCGCGGCTTTGCGGCGTGCCCGCTCGAAGTCGGTCAGCCCTTGCTCGACCATGATGCGGGCAGCTTCATAGGCCAGCTTCTCTCTCAATGCGGCCGTTCGCTCACGCCGAGCCATCGCATCAACTCCTCGCGGTTCGAATGAATGCTTGGGCGCATTCCCCAGGGCACGCCTGTCTTCGGAGTCGGCCGCACCTAGAGCTCATCGAGCCTTGCCACTGGCGCGCCGCCACGCTCGCCAGCCTTTGCCCGAGCCCGCCCGTCATTGTGACGGGGGTCTCAGTTCGAGCTCAAGCTCCTCGCGATCGCATGCCGGTCGGAGAGATGCTTCCACCTGGTATGGATGCGACAGGGCTGGACGTACGCAGATTCAGGCTGCTCTGGCGCTGGTACGCGTCTGCTTGGTTGTGGCTATAATGGCCCGTAGTTTTTCGCGGCATTACACCCCTAAGGCTCCAGGGTATTGGAGTCATCACCGAGTCGCTCGGTCGTCCGTCAGGACGAGCCGGGGGTGACGTGTAGGCGCAATGGATGCGTGTCCGGCTTATCTCGCGAGGCAACATCCTTCACGACGCCGGTCGTTCGCGATCCGCGCAATCTCAGTCGGTTAGGAGGCGTATGGATGACGTATCCCATCTCACCAGCTCGCGATGAGAACTTGTGCCGTCGGCGACGAAATCAAGGCTATTCAAGCCGCGATGGATTCAGCAGAGTGAGATAAGTATGTTTGGCCTCAGTCGCAAGAACACCCCCCTGCTAGGCATCGACATCAGCTCGACTGCGGTGAAGCTGATCGAGCTTTCTCGTGCCGCGGGCTCCAAAGCCGGGCGCTATCGCGTCGAGCACTACGCGATCGAGCCGCTGCCTGCCAATGCCGTCGCCGAGAAGAAGATCGCCGAGCCCGAAGCGGTCGGTCAATGTATCCGCAAGGCCGCCGGCAAGGCCGGCTCTCGAGCCAAGCGAGCGGCCGTCGCCGTGGCGGGGTCGGCGGTCATCACCAAGGTGATTACCATGCCCGCCAGCTTGACGGATGCGGAGATGGAGACGCAGATCCAGCTCGAGGCGGACCAATACATCCCCTATCCCTTGGAAGAGGTCAACCTCGACTTCGACATCGTCGGGCCGTCGAAGACCAGTCCCGAAGTGGTCGATGTGCTGCTCGCGGCATCGCGGCGCGAGAATGTCGACGATCGCATCGGCGTGCTGGAGCTCGCGGGACTCACGCCGGCCATCGTCGACGTGGAGGCCTATGCCATGGAGAACGCCTGCTCGCTGTTCCTGCGGATGGGCGATCAAGCGGGGGCATCGAAGACGCTAGCTGTGGTCGATGTCGGGGCGGCAACCACGACGCTGCACGTGCTCAACGAAGGCCAGATCATCTATACCCGCGAGCAGAATTTCGGCGGTCAGCAGCTGCGCGAAGAGGTGCAGCGCCGCTATGGACTGTCGCGCGAGCAGGCGATCCAGAAGATTCTCGACGGCGACGTGGCGGACACCTACGAGATCGACGTGCTCGGCCCCTTCAAGGAGGCGCTGGCCCAGCAAATCGGCCGTGCGCTGCAGTTCTTCTATTCCGGGACGACCTTCAACAAGGTCGATCAAATCCTCCTCGCCGGCGGGCCAGCCAGTATCGCCCGGATCGATGCCCTGGTGGAAGACAGACTCAAGGTTCCGACCATGGTCGCGAATCCCTTCAGTCAGATGTCCATCGCACCGGACATCAAGTCCCAACAACTCATGCGAGAGGCGCCCGGCATGATGGTCGCGGTCGGGCTCGCGCTGCGAGGGCTCGATTAAATGGCGCGTATCAATCTACTCCCATGGCGCGAGGAAGCGCGCCAGCAACGCCGCAAAGACTTCTTGACAGCCCTCGGGCTCGGCCTGGTCGTCACCCTGCTCGGGGCGATCCTGGTGCATGTCTATTTCGAGGGCCGCATCAGCGCTCAGCAGTCGCGGAACACCTATCTCAAGACCCAGATCGCCAGTCTCGACCGCAAGATCAAGGAGATCAAGGATCTGGAGAAGACCAAGGCGGACCTGCTCGCGCGGATGGACATCATCCAAAAGCTGCAGACGAGTCGGCCGGAGATCGTCAGACTCTTCGATGAGCTGGTCTCCGCCCTACCCGCGGGCGTCTACCTGACGAAGGTTCAGCAATCCGGTAGTGCCGTGGTGATGGAAGGCAGGGCGCAGTCCAACGCGCGGGTGTCGGCGTTCATGGGCAAGATCGAGCGCTCCGAGTGGATTGGCAAGCCGCGGCTCATGCTGATCGAGAATAAGGACAAGACAGGCACGGGGCTCAGTCACTTCAGGCTCTCGTTCGATCAGGTCAGCCCTAAGAAAGCAGATGAGGATGCCTGAAGGGCCTCGAGGCTTGGGGCACCGGCGACGCGAGTGATGAACCGAGACAATCCGGATGGGATGCGGTTATGGATCTGAATGAGTTAAACGAGCTCGATCTGAATAGCTTTGGCGAATGGCCGATTCCGGTCAAGGCCGTCGCGATTCTGTTGGCCTGTATCGCCCTCGGCGGCGCGGCCTACTACTTCGACACCAAGGATCAGCGCGCACGTTTGGCGCAAGTGGAATCGCAGGAGCGCGATCTCCGCGGAGAGCTCGAGCGCAAGCAGAGGAAGGCGGCGAACCTGGACGCCTATCGCAATCAGCTGGCCGAGATGAAGGAGTCGTTCGGCGCCATGCTGCGACAGCTTCCGAACAAGACCGAGGTCGCATCCCTCCTGGTGGACGTCTCGCAGACCGGGCTGGCGAACGGGCTCGAGTTCGAGCTGTTTCAACCTGAGAATGAGATCACCAAGGACTTCTACGCCGAGCTGCCGATCCGGATTCGAGTGAACGGAGGCTACCATGATTTCGGTCGTTTCATCAGTGGCCTGGCTGCACTGCCTCGCATCGTGACGATTCACAACATCGAGATGCAGAACGCGGGCGGCGGTCGCGGCTCCAGCGGCCGGAACGGCGTCGAGCCCGGCGAGGCACTGGCACTTCAGGCGACAGTGAAGACCTACCGCTATCTTGACGAGGAGACGGCACAATGACTCGCCGTCAGCGACTGCAGAAACTCCTATGGCTTGCTCCGACCCTCCTCCTCGGAGGCTGTGGCGGAAACGACATGAACGACCTAGAAAACTATGTCCAGCAGGTTCTTGCGAAACCTCCAGGGCCCATCGAGCCGCTCCCCGAGATCAAGCCCGTGGGTACCTTCGTCTACGAGCCGGGTGATCGGCGGGATCCCTTCACGCCTGACGCTCAGTCGGCACCCGAAGAGGAGGTCGTCCTCGACAATGGTCTTGCTCCGGATCCGAATCGGCGCAAGGAGGAGCTGGAAGGCTATCCTCTGGACTCGCTGCGAATGGTTGGCACCTTGGAGATGGACAACGGCAGATGGGGACTGATCCGCACCAAGGAAGGCATACTCCATCGCGTCAGGGTCGGCAACTACCTGGGTCAAAACAATGGGCAGATCATCAGTATCCAGGATGACGAGATCCAATTGACCGAAATCGTTTCAGATGCGCCTGGCCAATGGCGTGAGCGCGCGGCGACCGTCGCGCTGTCCGAATGATCCGTGGAGGGAAGACTGCGATGAAAAGCCCATTCAACAGCGACCGGGTGGCCAGGCCCAGAGCGACGCTGCGACACTCGCTCGAGACGCTGAGCCTGAGGATCCTGCTGCCGACGCTGGCGATTCTTATCGGCTTCCCAGCCTTCGCCGCGGAGCTGCGGGACGTCGACTTCGCGGCCTTGCCGGGAAGCAAAGTCGAGATCCATCTCGACCTCAGCGAGCCCGTCGGTGCGCCCGAAGCCTTTGCGACCGAGTCGCCGGCAAGGATCGCCATCGACCTCCCCGGCGTCACCAGCAAGCTGGACACCAAAGCCCTACCCATCGGCGTGGGTGCCGTCCACAGCCTGGTTGCGGTCGAGGCCAGCGACCGCACCCGAATCGTACTGAATCTGACGGACCCAGTCCCTTATGACGTCACGACGTCCGGAAGCCGCATAACCATCGCCGTCGATACCGAGGGCAAGGTTGCCGCGGCGATGCCGCCACCCCTCCCCGCGGCCCAGTCGAGGCCGCAGACGACCTTGGCGACACAGCCTGCGCCTGCGACACAGCAGGCGGCAGCACCCAGCTGGAGCTACCCAGCCAGGGAGCGTCGCGCCGCGGCGGCTGGGCCGTCGGTCCGGGATATCGACTTCCGGCGCGGCGCGAGCGGCGAAGGGCGCATCATGATCCGTCTTCCGAATGCGGACACGCGCGTCGCGGTGCGCGAGCAGGCCACGCGCGTGTACATCGACCTTTACGACAGCTCTTTGCCGCAGCGACTCTTCAGACGTCTCGATGTCATGGATTTCGCAACTCCGGTCACGGCCGTAGAGGCCCGCCCCAACGGTGGCAATGTCGAGATCGAGGTCCAAACGGAAGGCGACTTCGATTATATGGCCTATCAGACGGACGAGATCTTCACCCTGGATTTCCGGCCGCTCACGGCGGCAGAGAAGGAAGAGCTCGCGAGACAGAAAGTCGTCTACGAGGGAGACCGCCTGTCGCTGAACTTCCAAGACATCGAGGTGCGCGCCGTTCTGCAGGTCCTTGCGGACTTTACGGACCTGAATCTGGTCGCGAGCGATAGCGTCCAGGGCAACATCACCCTAAGGCTGAAGAACGTCCCCTGGGATCAGGCGCTCGACATCATCCTAAAGACCAAGGGCCTGTCCATGCGGCAGAACGGCAATGTGATCATGGTCGCGCCAACCCAAGAGCTGGCCGCCCAAGAGCAGCTCGAAATGGAAGCCCATCAAAAGATCGAAGAGCTGGCTCCACTTCGGACCGAGTTCATCCAAGTGAAATATGCCAAGGCCGCCGAGATCGCCGCTGTGCTGCAAGGTATCAGAGGAGCCGGGGGCGTGGGAGCACGCGCAGTAAGCAATGCGTCGCGACGCGATGCGGTGGGAGCCTCCGGGCTGCAGCAAGCCGCGGCATCCGTGGGCGTGTCGGATCACGGCATCTTGTCGCCACGGGGCTCGGTCACCTTTGACGAGCGAACGAACACCCTCATCGTTCAAGACACCCTTGCCCAGCTTGAGGAGATTCGCCGCGTGGTCAATCTACTCGACGTCGCGGTGCGTCAGGTCATGATCGAATCGCGTGTCGTCATCGCGAACAACGATTTTGCGCGGGACCTGGGCGTGCGCTTCGGCGTCTCCGGCTCGATGGGATCCTTCCAGAACAACGAGCTTCTGATCGCGGGCGGCCAAGACGGGAATCTGGCCCTATCCGGCTATGATTCCGGTCCCTTCGGTCTCAACACGGAAACCGGAACGCGCTACAATTCGACGCTCACGGATGATGACGGAAACGCCACCCTCATCACGAACCTACCTGCCGACTCCATTGCTGATCCGACCGGCTCCATCAACTTCCTGATAGGAAAGGTAGGATCCTATCTGATCCAACTCGAGCTATCCGCCATGCAGCGTGAAGGGCGCGGAGAGGTCGTGTCCAGTCCGCGCGTCATCACCTCCGACCAACATCAGGCGACGATCAAGGTTGGCCAGGAGATCCCGTACCAAGAGCGCACGGGCCAAGGCAACACCTCCGTGGCCTTTAAGGAGGCAGTGCTTCAGCTCGATGTGACACCCCATATCACGCCAGACGACCGCATCATCATGGACCTGGAGGTGAACAAGGATCAGCCCGACTACAGCAATGTCGTCCTTGGGGTTCCGCCGGTCGATACGCGGTCCGTAAAGACGAATGTGCTGGTCGACAACGGGGAAACCGTGGTGCTTGGCGGCGTGTTCGAGCGGGAAAAGACCTTCAGCAAATCGCAAGTACCCTGGCTTGGCGACGTGCCGCTGCTCGGGCGCCTGTTTAAGGAGGAGGCGCGGCAGGACAACAACTCCGAGCTGCTGATTTTCGTGACGCCCAAGATCCTCAACAGCGAGATGGCGCAGCGCTAGGTCGTGTGCGCGGCATGTCCATTCCTGTCCACCTGTGACAGTCGGAGGCCGAGCTGACCGCTCTCACTGAGCGCTCAGCGACGCCGAAGGACGCGGGGAGCCTGGCTGGATCACCGAAGAGCAAAGAGCACGCATCATCGGCGTGCCTCGGCTCCCGGAGTGACAGCGGCTCCCCGCTTTGCGTTTCGAGCCGACGCCCGCCCAAGACAGGCGCTCCGACGCAGAACGAAGTGCCGGAAGGCAGGGTGGCGACCAGTCGGCGCCCTTGCTCGACAGCTCAAAATCTGGCATACCTTTCGCCATGATGCGCGCACAGAACATATTCATCGTCGGCCCCATGGGGGCCGGCAAGAGCACCGTTGGACGGCAACTTTCGGAAGCCTTGTCGTTCACCTTCAAGGACAGCGATCAGGAGATCCAGAGGCGTACCGGCGTCGATATCCCCACGATTTTCGAGTACGAGGGGGAATCGGGGTTTCGCGCGCGGGAGCGGCAAGTCATTCAAGAGCTCGTCAGCGACGATCGCATCGTGCTCGCGACGGGCGGCGGCGCCGTGCTGAGTCCTGAGAACCGCCAGGATCTCTCGGCCCGCGGTGTCGTCATCTACCTGCATTGCAGCCCGGAGCAGCAGTATGCGCGCACCGCGCGTGATCGCAACCGCCCCCTGCTCGACACTGAGGAGCCGCTGGCCAAGCTGCAAGAGCTGATGGCCGAGCGCGAGCCGCTCTACCGGCAAGTCGCCGACATGGTGGTCTCCACAGAGAAGCGGGGCACGAGCTCGGTCGTGAAGGAAATCTGCCGCCGCCTCGAGTCGGACGAGATCTGAGGGAGCAGCCCCGACCATGGCCAAGACCTTGACGGTTGACCTGGGGACACGTGAGTACCCCATCTTTATCGGCTCCGACCTCCTGACGCGCACAGACCTCTATCGGGATCACATCCTGGGAGGCCAGGTGATGATCGTCACCAACGAGACCGTAGGGCCGCTCTATCTGGATGCCGTCAAGACGGCACTCGGCGACTTTCAGGTCCGCGAGGTCATCCTCCCGGACGGAGAGGCGTACAAGACGCTAGAGGTGTGGAGCCGCATCTTCGACGCGCTACTGTCGGAGCGATTCGCCCGAGATGCCACGATCGTGGCACTCGGCGGCGGCGTGGTCGGTGACATGGCCGGCTTCGCGGCCGCCTGCTATCAGCGCGGGATCGCCTTCATTCAGGTGCCGACGACCTTGCTGGCTCAGGTGGACTCTTCCGTCGGCGGCAAGACGGGCATCAACCATCCTGCCGGCAAGAACATGATCGGCGCCTTCCATCAGCCTCGCGCAGTCATTGCCGACACCGACACCTTGGAGACGCTACCTCAGCGCGAGCTTTCGGCCGGCCTCGCCGAAGTCCTCAAGTACGGCTTCATTCGCGATATCGCCTTTCTCGATTGGCTGGAGTCGCATATGGCGGAGCTCTTGGGGCGCGACCCGGCAGCCCTGGCCTACGCGATTGGCCGCTCCTGCGAGATCAAGGCGCAGATCGTCGCCGAGGACGAGTTCGAGGCCGGACACAGGGCACTGCTCAATCTCGGCCATACGTTCGGCCATGCCATCGAGACCTGTGCCGGCTACGGGAGCTGGCTGCATGGGGAGGCCGTGGGCGCGGGGATGTGCCTCGCCTCGGACCTGTCACATCGGATCGGATGGCTTTCCGAGTCCGATGTCGAGCGCACACGTCACCTGATCGCTTGCGCCGGCCTGCCGACCCAGCCACCTGCGGAGCTCGCACCAGAGGAGCTTCTCGGACTCATGGCGGTCGATAAGAAGGTCATCGGCGGTCAGTTGCGTCTCGTCCTCATGCAAGGCCTTGGCGAGGCGGTTGTGACGAGCGATTTCGACCGGGATCTGCTTCGCGCGACCCTAGCCTGCCGACGGCCGTGAAAGCGGCGCCCTTGGTGCCTCTTGGTGCGGCGCGCACCTGATTCGTGCACCGCGAGCCCAAAATCCCGGCGTAGCTCTCCTAAATCGCTCTTTTTTCAGCACCTAGCAGTGGCATGACCTCTGCAACAGGGTTAAGATTAGCGGTTCGCGGTTTCATATCGGTCGGGTTTTGGGCTCATCGGAGCTCGCGCTCCCGTCGTGAACGAGCGACACCTTATAACCTGATCGCTGAAGTCTGGTCATCCTTAAGAGAGAGGAATTGCGTCCCACCCAACGCCTCGTCTGACCAGGCGACTTCCGGCATCGAGGATCACAGGATCGTGCTGCATGCCTCGGGCTGCGATCGGCTCATCTCAGCGGGATGGAGCCGGCGGCGGCCCTCGGCAGGGATCACGATCGGAATCATTTACTCCAGGTATCAACGAGGTCAGCGATGAGCCTTCGTGCCTTACCACCCGCACAGGGTCTCTATGACCCAGAGAACGAGCGCGACGCCTGTGGCGTCGGCTTCGTCTGTCACATCAAGAATCAGAAGAGCCACGACATCGTCCGTCAGGGACTGGAGATCCTTGAGCGCTTGACCCATCGGGGCGCCGTTGGAGCCGATCCCAAGGCTGGCGACGGCGCAGGGATCCTGGTTCAGATCCCCGACGACTTCTTCCGGGCCGTCGTCGATTTCGACTTGCCTCCGCTCGGCTCCTATGGCGTAGGCATGGTCTTTCTCCCAAGAGACGGGAAAGACCGTGCGGCGATGCAGGACACGGTCAATCGTCGCCTGCAGGAAGGGGGGCAGAGCGTCCTTGGCTGGCGCGACGTCCCAGTCGACAATTCCGATCTGGGCGAGAGCGTCCTGCCGACCGAGCCGGTCGTCCGTCAGGTCTTCGTCGGTCGTGGCGACAACTGTCCCGATCAAGACAGCTTCGAGCGTCGCCTCTTCGTCATCCGCAAGCGGATGGACAACGAGATTCGCAGCGCCGGATACGACAAGACCGCCTATTATGTCTCGTCCCTGTCCTCGCGCACGGTCAACTACAAGGGCATGCTGCTCGCCGATCAGGTTGGCCGCTACTACCTCGACCTCAGTGACGAGCGTTTCGCCTCGGCCCTCGCCCTGGTCCATCAGCGCTTCTCTACCAACACCTTCCCGACGTGGGACTTGGCACAGCCGTTCCGCATGATCTGCCACAACGGCGAGATCAATACCTTGCGCGGCAACGTCAACTGGATGGCCGCGCGGCGCCACACCATGCGCTCGGAGATCCTGGGAGACGACCTCGACAGCATCTGGCCGCTGATCCCCGAGGGTCAGTCCGACTCGGCCTGCTTCGACAATGCGCTCGAGCTCCTGGTGATGGGCGGATACTCGTTGGCGCACGCCATGATGCTGCTCGTTCCCGAGGCCTGGTCCGGCAACAAGCTCATGGACGCCGACCGTCGTGCCTTCTACGAGTACCACGCCTCACTCATGGAGCCATGGGACGGCCCCGCCGCCGTGGCCTTCACGGACGGACGGCAGATCGGCGCGACGCTCGACCGCAACGGCCTGCGCCCGGCGCGCTACCTCGTGACCAATGACGACATGGTCATCATGGGCTCGGAGATGGGCGTGCTGGACATCGCCGAGGAGCGGATCGTCAAGAAGTGGCGCCTGCAGCCGGGCAAGATGTTCCTGATCGATTTGGAGCAGGGCCGCATCATCGACGATGCGGAGATCAAGGCAGAGCTCGCGACGGCCCAGCCCTACCGCGAGTGGCTCTCCAAGACGCAGATCCACCTCGATGAGCTGCCGACCAACGTCGCCCCCATGGCGCCGGACGAAGAGACGCTCCTCGACGCTCAGCAGGCCTTCGGCTACTCGCAGGAAGATCTCAAGTTCCTCCTGACCCCCATGGTCGTCACCGGGCAGGAGGCGATCGGCTCCATGGGCGCGGACAACCCGCCATCCGTGCTGTCGAGCCGCGCCAAGCACCTCTCGACCTATTTCAAGCAGAACTTCGCTCAGGTCACCAATCCCCCGATCGACCCGATTCGTGAGGAGCTGGTGATGTCCTTGGTGTCGCTGATCGGGCCGCGCCCGAATCTGCTCGGGCTGAACGAGGCCGGCAAGCATTGGCGGTTGGAGGTCAATCAGCCGGTTCTGACGAACCAGGATCTCGAGCGGGTACGCCATATCGAGGACAGCTCGGGAGGCGCCTTCCGCACCAAGAATCTGCACATGGTCTATCCGTCCAGCGAAGGTGCGGACGGCATGGAAGGCGCGCTGGAGCGGCTGTGCGGCGAGGCGGAAGACGCGGTTCTCGCGGGCTACAACATCCTCGTGCTGTCCGACCGCAATACCAACCGCGACTACATCCCGATTCCGGCCTTGCTGGCGACGTCGGCCGTGCATCACCACCTCATTCGACGCGGACTGCGTACCAGCTCGGGCCTGGTCGTCGAGACCGGCGGCGTGCTCGAGGTGCATCACTTTGCCACCCTAGCCGGCTATGGCGCGGAGGCGGTCAACCCCTATCTCGCCTTCGACACCATTCAGTCGATGCTGCCCCGCCTGCCCGAGAAGCTGGACTTCGAGGAGGCGCAAAGCCGATATATCAAGGCGGTCGGCAAGGGCCTGAAGAAGGTCATGTCCAAGATGGGCATCTCGACCTTCCAGTCCTACTGTGGTGCCCAGATCTTCGACGCGGTCGGCCTCAACACGGATTTCGTACGCAACTACTTTACTGGCACCCAGAGCAAGATCGAGGGTGTCGGGCTCACGGAGGTCGCCCAGGAGGCGGTCCGTTGGCATGCCCAGGGCTACGGGGACGATCACGTCCTGCGCAAGCACCTCGATGCCGGGGGCGACTATGCCTTCAGGCTGCGCGGCGAGGACCATGTCTGGACCCCGGAGACCATCGCCAAGCTCCAGCACGCGACGCGCGCCAACAACTGGCAGAACTACGAAGAGTATTCCAGGCTCGTCAACGAGCAAAGCGAGCGCCTGCTCACGCTGCGTGGCCTCATGGACTTCAAATTCGCCGCGACGCCGATCCCGCTCGACGACGTCGAGCCAGCGAAAGAGATCGTCAAGCGCTTCGCCACTGGCGCCATGTCCTTCGGGTCGATCAGCTATGAGGCGCACTCCACGCTCGCGAAGGCGATGAACGCCATTGGCGGCAAGTCCAACACGGGCGAGGGAGGGGAGGAGCCCGAGCGGTTCATGCCCCAGGCAGACGGCGCCATGAATCCCGAGCGCTCCGCGATCAAGCAGGTGGCCTCCGGGCGCTTCGGTGTGACGACCGAGTACTTGGTGAACGCCGATGACATCCAGATCAAGATCGCTCAAGGGGCCAAGCCTGGCGAAGGCGGTCAGCTGCCGGGCCATAAGGTCAACGCGCAGATCGCGCGCGTGCGGCACTCGACGCCAGGCGTCGGACTCATCTCGCCTCCGCCGCATCACGATATCTACTCCATCGAAGACCTGGCGCAGCTGATCCACGATCTCAAGAACGTGAATCCGAAGGCGCGTATCTCCGTCAAGCTGGTCTCGGAAGTCGGCGTTGGGACAGTTGCTGCGGGTGTGTCCAAGGCCCATGCCGACCATGTCACCATCTCGGGCTACGACGGGGGGACGGGCGCGAGCCCCTTGACCTCCATCAAGCATGCGGGCTCGCCCTGGGAGATCGGTCTGGCGGAGACGCACCACACGCTGGTGCTGAACCGGTTGCGCGGACGGATCGCGGTTCAGGTCGACGGCGGCATGCGCACTGGACGTGACGTCGTCGTGGGCGCACTGCTAGGGGCCGACGAGTTCGGCTTCGCGACCGCGCCCTTGATCGTCGAAGGCTGCATCATGATGCGCAAGTGCCATCTCAACACCTGCCCGGTCGGCGTCGCGACACAGGACCCGGAGCTGCGCAAGCGTTTCACGGGCAAGCCCGAGCACGTCATCAATTACTTCTTCTTCGTAGCAGAAGAAGTGCGCCGTCTGATGGCGAAGCTCGGATTCCGGACGATGGATGAAATGATCGGTCAGTCCGACCGGCTCGAGATGCGTCGTGCCATCGACCACTGGAAGGCGCAAGGTCTCGACTTCACCAACCTGCTCGCCAAGCCCGAGGTCGGCGCGGAAGTCGCGATCTCCAACTGCGAGGCTCAGGATCACGGTCTCGACAAGGCATTGGACCACGAGCTCATCCGTCAGGCCAAGCCCGCGCTCGAGCGCGGCGAGTCCGTGCGGATCGAGACGCCGATCAAGAACTACAACCGGACCTTCGGAGCGCTGCTCTCCGGTCGGGTCGCCGAGCGCTATGGGCATGCCGGACTAGCGGATGACACCATCCACATCAAGGCCAAGGGAACCGCCGGGCAGTCCTTCGGTGCCTGGCTCGCCCGAGGCGTTACCGTCGAGCTCGAAGGCGAAGGCAACGACTATGTCGGTAAGGGTCTGTCGGGTGGTCGCTTGATCATCTACCCGCCAGCGGAGTCGGCGATCGGCCAGGCGGAAGAGAACATCATCGTGGGCAACACTGTGCTGTACGGCGCCATCACCGGTGAGTGCTTCTTCCGCGGCGTCGCTGGCGAGCGCTTCTGCGTCCGCAACTCCGGAGCCACCGCAGTCGTCGAGGGCGCGGGCGATCACGGTTGCGAGTACATGACCGGCGGCGTCGCCGTGGTCTTGGGACCGACCGGACGCAACTTCGCCGCGGGCATGTCAGGCGGCGTTGCCTACGTCCTCGACGAGGACGGTGGATTCGCGGATCGCTGCAATCTCGCCATGGTCGAGCTAGAGCCCATCGCCGAAGAGGACGATGCGCTCGAGGCGCTCGACCATCAAGGTGGGGACCTGGAGACCCATGGTCGCGTCGACATCAGTCACGACATGACGCGCTATGACGCTTTGAGGCTCAAACGCCTGATCGCGCAGCACCTCCACTACACCAACTCCGCCGTGGCGCGGCGCATCCTCGACGATTGGGCCAGCTACTTGCCCAAGTTCGTCAAGGTCATGCCCGTGGACTACAGAAACGCGCTCCAAGAGATGCAAGCCAGTCAGAGCCGGCCACCGCAGCCGAGCAAGCCGTTAAAGGGGATCGTTGAGCATGGGTAAGCCGACCGGTTTCATGGAATACGGCCGTCGGGACCGGCGCTACGAGCCGGCCGGTGACCGAGTCGTCCATTACGAAGAGTTCGTCATTCCGCTGGCGGAGGGAGAAGTCCGCGAGCAGGGCGCGCGCTGTATGGACTGCGGCATCCCCTATTGCCATCAAGGATGCCCGGTCAACAACATCATTCCGGACTGGAACGACCTGGTCTACCGGGGTGATTGGGAGGCGGCGATCGAGGTTCTGCACTCGACCAACAACTTCCCCGAATTCACCGGCCGCATCTGCCCGGCACCTTGCGAGGCGTCCTGTACGCTGAACTTGGATGACGCGCCCGTGACGATCAAGACCATCGAATGCGCCATCGTCGATCGTGGTTGGGAAGAGGGCTGGATCAAACCTCAAGTGCCTGAGCGCAGGACCGGCAAGCGGGTCGCGGTCGTGGGCTCGGGGCCGGCCGGGCTTGCCGCAGCCCAGCAGCTCGCCCGCGCGGGGCACCAGGTGGCGATCTACGAGAAGGCCGACCGGATCGGTGGCCTGCTTAGATACGGCATCCCGGACTTCAAGCTCAACAAGGAGCTGATCGATCGGCGCATGGCGCAGATGCGGACCGAAGGTGTGGAGTTCCACACCAATGCCAACATCGGCGTCAACATCCAGGTCGACAAGCTCCGCGAGGACTATGATGCGGTGGTCCTGGCCGGCGGCTCGGAGAAGCCGCGCGATCTCCCGGTCGAGGGTCGAGAGCTGAACGGAATCCACTTCGCCATGGACTTCCTCACCCGCAACAGCAAGCGGGTGCAGGGGACCTTTGTGCCGGACGAAGACTTCATCAGCGCCCAGGGCAAGCACGTGGTCGTGATCGGTGGCGGCGATACGGGCTCGGACTGCATCGGCACCTCGATCCGCCATGGCGCCAAATCCGTTACGCAAATCGAGATTCTCGACAAGCCGCCGGAAAAGGAAGACAAGGGCCTGATCTGGCCGAACTGGCCGAACAAGCTCAGGACCTCGTCCTCTCAGGAGGAGGGCTGCGAGCGGCTCTGGAACCTGGCGACCAAGTCATTCTCTGGCGACGCCGAAGGCAATGTGACCGCACTCAACTACTGCCTCGTGCGCTGGGACAAGGACGCCGACGGCCGTTGGCAGATGCAGGAAGTACCTGGTAGCGAAGGACAGCTGAAAGCCGATCTCGTGCTGCTCGCGATGGGCTTCGTACACCCGGTGCATGAAGGCATGATCGATCAGCTGCGCCAATCCGCGGGCTTGGAGCTGGATGCGCGCGGCAACATCAAGGGAAGCACCGAAGGATCCGACGCCTACCACACCTCTGTCGAAGGGGTCTTCTGCGCTGGCGACATGCGTCGCGGGCAGTCGCTAGTGGTGTGGGCGATCCGCGAGGGCCGTCAATGCGCCAGGGCCGTCGATGAGTGGCTGATGGGAGAGACCGACTTACCCAGGTGACGGATCTCCCTGGATAAGACGCTCAAGCGAGAAAGCGGCCAATACGGCCGCTTTCTTTTTGGCCATTCGCCGGCGATCAGCCTCCATCGATTCGTTCGCCGAGGTTTTCGCTGATCTGACGCCTTTACCCAAAGGGGGAGCGCGGGCAAGTGTCCAGAGCCGCCCAAGAGCCCGATCTCCAAAAGCTGGCCGCTGGCGGCTGGAAGCTGACAGCCCCTTTCAGATTAGAAGGTAAAGTTCAGGCCCTGAACCTTACGCCGGAAATCTTCGGTGACGGCCTCGATATCCTGGTCACTGGAGATGACCTTCGGGGTCAGCACCACAACCAGCTCGGTGCGGTTCGACGACTTGGTCCGCTCGCCGAACAGGGCCCCGGCGAACGGGAGGCTATAGAGGCCTGGGATACCTTGCTTCCCGTCCGTTCGCTGATCCTGAATCAAGCCGCCTAGGACGACGGCCTGATTCGAGCGGACGGCCACGGAGCTGGTGATGTTCCGAGTCGAGAAGGTCGGCGACTGAAGCTCCGAGCTGCTCGTCGACGCGACGGTGCTCACCTCCTGCTCGATCTCCATCTGGACCAGCCCGCCCGGGGTGACGCGTGGCTTGACGGTGAGCATGACACCCGTGTCCTTGTATTCGATGGTGTTGATGACCCTGTCGGTCGTCGAGGTGCTCTGCTGCTCGGACGTGGCGACAGGGACCTGCTGCCCGACCTGGATCTTCGCCGTCTGGTTGTCCATGACCATGACGGAAGGCGAGGAAAGCACATTGAGCAGATTCTCGCCCGCCAGGGCGCTCAGCGTTGCCTTGATGGTGTCTGGACTCGAGACCAGGGCCCAATTGAAGCCAGGGAAGGCCGTCGAGATGCCCGAGCTTTCCGCATCATCGAGTGTACCGTCCAGGGAAGCAAAGCTGTTGCCGTCGGAAGAGGGGCCGAACAGCTCCCATTGGACGCCGTACTGGAGGTTCCCAGACAGGGTGATCTCGACGATCGTCGCCTCGACCAGGACCTGCAATGGGACGATGTCCAGCTGTTTGAGCGCATCCAGGATCTTCTTGTAGTCGCGCGGACTCGCCCGGACCAGCAAGGAGTTGTTCACCGCATCCGCGACGATGTTGACGCTGGACGACATCTCCAGCTCGCGCGATGAGGCGCTGCGCTGCGTCCGCGATTGGGTGCTGGAGCCAGTGTCAGTGGTACCTGGCTCCCGGTTTTGCCCGATACTGGAGCGCCCCATCCCAGGTGCGACGCTGCCCACGGAGCGTTTGCTCGCACTGCTGGAGCCACCGAACAGCTGCGAGAGGATATCGGCAAGACTCTCGGCGTCGCTGTGCTTGACGCGATAGACGAACAGCCGCTCGGCCGAATCGCCGCTCGCTTCCGCCATATCCAGCCGCTCGATCCAATTGCGTGCTTGCTGGATGTAGCTCTCCTGCGGAGAAACCACGAGGAGGGCATTCGCGCTCTCGATCGGGACGAAGCGAAAGAGTCCCTTGAGGGGATTGCCGTCTTCTTCGGCGAGCAGGCTCTGCAGCTGCGTCTGGACATCCTTGGCCTTGGCGTACTCGAGCACGAAGAAGCCGACCGAAAGTCCAGACATCCAATCCACGTCGAAGACGCGGATGGTATCCAGCAGATTGCCCATCTCCGGGCTCGTCCCGGCGATTACGAGCAGGTTACGCAGGTTGTCGATGCGAATCACACTGCCCTCGGGCGCCAGGGGCTGGAGGATGTTGCTCATCTCCTCCGCGCCGATGTAGCGCAGCGGGACGACCTGGACGCTATAGCCCTCGGGCAAGGCACGGGACGAATCGCCGAGCTGCGGCACGACCTTGCCCTGGACGGCGTTCGCGAGGGGAACGACCTCGTAGGTCCCATTGCGATAGACGATGGCGGCGTTGTTCATGCGCAGCAGCGTCTCCAGCGTGGGGATCAGGTCCTCACGACGCAGGGGGCGTCCCGTCTGGAGCGAGGTCACGCCCTGAACGCTCGGATGCAGCACATAGTTGACCTTGAGGAGGTCTCCAAGTACGACCTTGACGACCTCACGGATATCCGTGCCATCGAAATTGAGCGTCACGTCCCCAGGCTCGGAGTCCACGCTGGGTGGAGAGACCTTGCGCACGAAGGTACCGGTTCCACGCTGCAAGGAGTCGGCGGCCTTGGGCGGCTGATCGTCCCCACCGATCGCGATGGTCTGGGCGCCCGTGCCTCCGCGCTTCTTGAAGCTCTCGCGTCGCTGCGCTTGCCGCGGATCCACGACATGCCCCTCGAGATCGCCGACCTTGAGGGTCGGATCCCAATAGCTGCGCTCGCAGCCGACGAGCGAGAAGCAGAAGCTTGCGATGAGAACGGCGGACAGCCAGCTTCCTACCTGGAGCCCACGATTTGAGCATTTCTCGGCGTACATAGTGCCTCAGTCACGCTGGTCGCTTCGTTGCGACCGGTTGATCATTTCTCGGGAGGGGCGGCGGCCCTGGGAGGGCGAGGGGGGCGGCGCCTAGCCGGGGTCCGCGCGGCTGCGGGAGGGGCAGCTGGTGGTGTCTTGCTGTAATCGCGCAATATTAGCTCATCGCGCTCACCCTGTCGCTCGAGCAAGACGCGATCCTCCAAGATGCTCTGCACCGACCAGCCCATGAGCTCGTCACCGATGCGCAGCCGCTGGAGCTTGGGCTGCGAAGGATCCCTGACCCAGGCAGAGACGACCGTTGGGCTGATGAGGACCGCGCTCAGATCCACTGCGTCGAGCTCTTGACTGGACTCGGCGGTCGTGTCCACCTCCGGCTCCTCGTCTTCTGGCGGCTCGGGCAGACGGTCAGGACGGAAGAGCGGATGCTCCACGACGCTCGCATAGCTGTCCTTGGGCTCGCCAGCATCGAGCTTCGCCAGCAGCTCCGGCTCGACAGAGGCCGCGCCCTCCAAAGATGCCGCGGTGGTTGGAGTCGGCTGCGGCTCCGGGGCGATGGCTTCGGGCGACCAGCCCAGCCACTGCAGCGTAAGGACTGCCACTAGGACCACAACGACCAAACCCGGTAGCGCCTTGATCACGAGCCAGCACCCCCGAGTACGAACCCATAGATGTCAACGCGCATGGTCAAAGACCCGCCCTGACGAGGGACGAAACGCCGAGTGGGTCGGCCACGCGTATCCCGTGCGGAGCGGGCCGGACGGGCCGAGGATCTCACGGAAAGACGCTCGACGAAGAGAAAGGGACGGGCGTTCTCCAGCTTGTAGAGGACGTCGAGCAGGGTCTCGGTCGAGCCTTGAATCTGAGTCCGTACCCGAACGCGTGGCGGGTCTTCGTTCGCGCTCTCGGGCAGGATCTGGGTGCTGATGAGGCGACCGGAGGCGCCGCTGACGATGTCTTGGACCTGACTTTGAAGCTGGGCGCCCGCAAGCGCCTGGGTCGGCGCCTTGAAGTAGAAGGCCTCGAAGGTATCGTTGCTGCGCACTTGCTCCAGCTCGGCACGAATGCTCGGCAGGGATTGGACCAGACGGCGATAGCGCACCAGCTGATCTTGGCGCTCAACCACGGTTTGACTCAGGCTGGACAGCTTGCTCGCCCACGGAATCCCGAGGCTCGCAATAGCCAGCACCGGCAGCAGAATCAGGCCCGCCAGAGCCAGGCCGCAATAGCGCTTGGTGGTCGACGTCATTCTTCCCTCTGACGGACATAGCGGAATGAAATGTTGAAGCGCTCCTTTCCGGTTCTCGCAATCTGCGTGACGGGGGACCTGAAGGAGACCCCCTCGATGCCTGGGGCCTGCTCGAGCAGGGCGATCAAGGCCGTCGCCTGGCCGGATTCTCCCCTGAGATCGACATCTTCGCCATTGACCTCCAGATTCTGGATCCAGGTGTCTTCTGGAAGCCGGTCCGTGAGCTCGCGCAGCAGCTCCAAGATCGGAGGCTGCTCGAGCTTCTTCTCCAAAACCAGGGTGCTTCCCTTTTTCGCCCGCTCCAGCTCTTGGCGCAGCTCATCGACCGCGATGGCCTGTCGGCGTGCCTCGCTCAGCTCCAGGTCGAGCGCCGTGGCCAGCTGCTGCTTCTGCCACAGCGGCGTCAAGAGAACCGCGATGAGCAGCACTGCGGCGACGAGCGTCAAGACGGCGTTGAGCCCGAGTCGGAAACGGCGACGCGCCTGTCTGTGCTCGGGTGGAAGGAGATTCGCGCCTGGCCAGGCGCCTGGCCAGGAGATCCGGTCGATCGGCGCGCCCAGTGCCTTCATCCGCTCGATCCAAGGCTCGATCCAGTCACGCCGGCAGACAGCGAGGTCCAGGACGAGCCGACTGGCGTTCTTGGGTGCCGGCTGGGGGGCGAAATCGAAGAAGACCTCCTTCGGCTGAAAGGGGGTCAAACGGTCCAGCTCATAGTGAATGACCTGGCCGGCATTGGCCCGAACCTGGGCCGGAAAGGAGACCGATCGGGTCAGAACGGCCCCTTCCGGCAGCCTTAGCTCGACACTGAGGCTCTGGCCCTTGTGGGTCTCGGCGACATCGGAAGGCAGCGCGAGACTATGATGCAGATCGACCTCGCCCACCGGCTCGCTCTCGGTCCCGGTCAGCAGCTCCAGGAGCGCGCGCTCGTCACTGGCATTGACGACGAGGACGGGATGGCGGCGCGCGAGGGCTTGCCGCACGGAGGGGGGCAGACAGCCCAGCACAAGCGCCTTCGCCTCCTCTGTTTGCCCACGAAGACTGGAGTGCAGCCAGATGCGGTTCAGGAAATCATCGATGCGCTCGGTCAGGGTCATTGCTGGGAAACTTGGCTCGGCCGCTCGATTGAAGCGAATGCTATGGCACGGTAAAGGAACAAGCTTAACCGATGAGTGGTCGGGCTCACCAATGCCAAGCTGTCCGATGGATGATCCTCGAAAGAGCTTGCAGCCACCAGCTTTCTGGGATCCGTCAGTTGGCCTGCACAGGGTACCTGCCCGGACCCGCTCGATGGGTGGAGACTTCGATGGGCGAAAATCTCGGCGGGCCGACAGCTGGCGGCCGCAAGCTCTTTCTCGGATGATCGAATGGCGTCACATTCTGCGGCCGCGCGATCGAAGCAAGAGGGAGCAATCGGGAAAACATGAAGGTTTCGTCAACAAAGGCGGAATGGCACACATCGGCCATTCAGTCGCCCTCGAAGCGCTCCGTCTCGCCGTAGACGGGATCTTGCAGTGAAAGGCCGTAGCGTCGCCACAAGACCAGATAGGGGGGCGGCTGCCCGCGGTTGAGCTGGAGCAACGCCTCCATGCGCCGGCCCGTCCTGTCGCGTCCGCGCTCGGTTACCTGGACACGATAGAGCGGACCGCCGCGATCGAGCGACCTTGCCGCGGTGGCTTCCGGGACCCTGGCCAAATCGCGCGTCGCGACCTCTTCCACTGCTTCCTCGAGCGAGATCCCGCGAGTCGCCGCTATCACTGCCGGCGAAGCGAAGCGCTCGAGCGGGTTCGCGGCCTCTCCAGCCACGGTGACCTCGGGGGCGAGACGCTGATAGATATCCTCGCGCATCCCGAGGACTTGCCGCAGCTCCTCGACCGAGGCGTAGTCCGCGTCTTTCGCGCCGAAGGCAAGCCCCTCGCGCTCGTAATCCTCGTCTTCGGCGCCGTTGAGCAAAGCCAGGTCATCCTCGTCCCGCCAGTCGACGATCGCCGCGGCCAGGGGCCCTGCCTCGTCCTCGGACACGCCCAGGACGATGAGGAGATCGGTCAGCGTTTGCGGCTGCACCCGATTGATATTGATGCGAGACGTCTCGTTGAAGACGGCGATGCCGATCTCGGATCCGTTGAATCGCCACCGGCGCTCTTGACCATTCGGCAGCCAAGTGGCCTGCGTCTCCTCTTCCAGGGCGGCGGGCTGTGTCAAGAAATCCAGTGCCGTGTAGGCCAGGGCCGCATCGGCTAGCGCACGAAAGCGAGCTGCCCCGAGATGATTCTCGGCCAGTGCGGTCTCCGTCCTCTGGGTTGCGGTCAGACTGACGGCCAGGACCGTCAGCAAGGCCAAGACCCACATGACGAGCATGAGGGCGATTCCCCGCTGACGCCTTCGAGAGGATCGACCCGTCATTGATTGGGCAGCGCCACGATGAGATCCGGCCATGCCTGACGCTCCGTCCCGAAGCCGAGTCGAATCAACGCCGGCAGCTGTCGCTGATCGAGCCATTCGTCGTGCCAATCCAGCTCGGTATCACCCTGTATCTGGCCATAGTAGGAAAGATACAGCTCGCTCAGTCCCTCGAGCAGCAAGGTGCGCCCAAAGGCGCCCTCGGCGGCGTCCATGTCGGTCGGATAGTCCGCCAGGCGGCCGATTCCCGCTTCAGCCAAGGGCTCCCAGGCCGGATAGTCATCGCCGCCCTCCAGGATTTCGTCGTGGAGGTACCAGCGGGTCATCACCAAGGCGAGCCCCACCGCATGCTCCTCGACCTCGAGGCGCAGGATATAGAGACCTGAGACCCCCACATGCGCCGACAGGGGAGCGACCAGCTCCAGGCGCTCCGTATCGCCGGCGAAGACCAAGATGGGTGCGCCCTCGTAGGTCGCCGTCGCCGGCCTCGCCTGGCTGAGGGTACGCCTCAGGAAACCGTCGACCAGTCTCAGGTCGGAGATCTGTCCGGAGACGCGCTCGACAGCCTCCCAAGAGCGTGACCCGAGACGCAGGCCGGAGAAGAGCAGCAGGGAGATCAGCCCGATGATCGCCAGCGCGATCACCAGCTCGATCAGGGTGAAGCCGAGCGCGCGCTGCTCGCTTGAGGAATCGGGTGCGATCACGGGGACGGCCTGCTAGAAACGCTCGCCCAAGCGGAGCGTGCTCAGGGCCATTCGGCGCGCCCGCCCGGCATCTCGCCACAGCACTGTCGCATCGACCCGATAGGGCGTCGCCGGAGGCTCGGTAAAATACTGCTCGGACACATCCACCGCCTGGATGCTGAGCTCCCATTCGAACCCGCTGTCCGTCGTGCCTGAGGTGATCCCTTCTTCCAAGGGGATGTCCGCGCCAACCTCGCTCAGCACGGATTCCGCCAGCGTGGCGGCTTGGGAGTACTGCGCGGAGGCGATGGTAATGATGCTCGCACGCGAGAAGATCTCCATCATGACCCCGAGGGAGATGGCCAGGATCGCGAAGGCCACGAGCACCTCCAGCAGCGAGAATCCGCCTTGGTGGCGCATGCTCATTCCGCGCTCCAGGTATCCAGCTCGATACGGCCCGTGAGCCAGGTTACGCCCACTTGATAGCCATGCCCCTGATAGGACAAGAGGATCCGTCCTCCGGTCGAGCTGCCGTCCGGGAAGAATCTGACGGCACCGTGCTGCTCATCGATCATCTCCTGGGTCGCGCCCTCGAAGCCCACCGACAAACGCTTCGGCAGGCTGAGATCGCGGTAGCCTTCGAGCTGAAGCCGGTAAGCTTCCAAGTCCACGATGACCGCCTTGTCCTCGCCCTGACGGATCGCCGATTCCCGTGCCAGCCTCAGGGTCGCGGCCGTACGCCGCGCCACCGACTTCATCTCGAGTCCGGGAAATGCTGCGGAAAAGAGCGAAGGTACCGCCGTCATCATGATCGCCATGATGGCCATGACCACCACAAGCTCGATTAGGGTGAAACCGCGGTGCCTGAGTCGCGCATTCACGTCGGTGCGCTCGATCGGACGTCCACCAGCCTTGCTCTCGGTCTACTCCCAGCTGCGGATATCGGCGTTCTCGCCATCGCCCCCTTCTCGATTGTCGGCACCAAGCGACCAGATATCGAAGCTGCCGTGCTCACCGGGAAAGCGGTATTGGTAGTCATTGCCCCAGGGATCCTTTGGCACCTGACCCTTCTTCAGGTAGGGACCATTCCAGCCGGGCATGTTGCCCGGGTCCTCGACCAGCGCGGACAGACCCTCGCTGTCATTGGGGTAACGGCCCAGCTCGAGCCGATAGAGATCCAGCGTGGATGACAGATCATCGATTTGAAGCCCGGCCGTCTTGCTCTTGGCGCCGCCGAGAAAATTCATGACCTGAGGACCGACCAGGCCCGCCAGCAGGCCCAGAATCGCGAGAACCACCAGGAGCTCGACCAGGGTGAAACCGCCTCGGCGAGCCTTCATCGACATTGAGCGCATGTGAATACCTCGGTTCCTGTGTAGTTGCGCGCGCATTTTAGGCGCGCATGGATCGCAAACAAAACTCGCAGTCCCGCCGCCTAGAAGACCAGCTCGTTGGCGCCCAGGATGGCCATCAGGATCGACATGATGATCCCGGCGACGATCACACCCAGCCCGATGATTAGGGCCGGCTCGAGCAGGGTGAGCATGCGCTGCACGCTGGTCCGCGTCTCGCGGTCGTAGATGCTCGCAACCTTCGCCAGCATAGCGTCCAGGCTCCCGGACTCCTCGCCGACGCGGATCATCTGCAGCGCCAGGTCGGGCAGTGCCTCGAGACGCACCAGGGGACCCGCGAGGCCGCGCCCATGCTTCAGCTCTTCGGCGGCCTCGGTGATGCGCGCGAGCAGGCGCTGGTTCGAGACGACTTCCTTGGCGAGCGTCAGGGCGCTCATCAACGGCAGACCGTTCTTCAGCAAGGTCGCCAGCGTGTGGCAGAGCCGTGCCGTCTCCATCTTCCAGATCAGATCGCCGAACAAGGGCAGGGTCAGGAGCCGATCATCGACGCGGGCACGAACCTCGGGCTTCTGGAGCTGACGCTCGACGACGACGGCGATCAAGGCAATGCCGCACAGCATCGCCCACCAATAGTTGCGGAACAGATCTCCGGTGGCCACCACGATCTGGGTCGGCAGCGGCAGGGCCTCGCCCATGTCCTCGAACAGCACGGTGAACTGTGGAACCACCAAGACCAGCAGCATGATGACGGACAGCCCCGCCACGAAGAGCAGGATGGACGGATAGACCAGGGCCGAGGTCACGGTCTGGCGCAGCTCGGCGACCCGCTCCAGATAGTCGGCTAGCCGGTCCAAGACCTGATCGAGCGCCCCGCTCGCCTCCCCGGCGCGCACCATGTTGATGTAGAGGCGGGGGAACTGGCCGTCCTGGGCATCCAGGGCGCTGGAAAAGGTAGCGCCGCCGCGCACCCGATCCTGGAGATCGGACAGGACCCGCGACAGGTGCTCCGCCTCGGTCAGGTCGATCAGGATCTGCATCGAGCGGTCGAGCGTCATGCCTGCTTCCAAGAGCGTGGCGAGCTCCCGCGTCAGGATGCCGATCTCCTTCTGCGTCAGGCGCTGCTTGCGGACTCTGCCGAGCTTGCTCATCAAGCTCTTGGTGGTTCGGGTCTCGATCGGGATCAGCCCGTCACCCTGAAGCTGGCGGACGACGGCAGTCTCGTCGCTCGCCTCGAGCTCGCCTTCCACGAGCTCGCCGTCCGGCCGCACGGCTTTGTAGAAGAATTTGCTCACGCGCGCATCTCCGCCGACATCGGGACGGCGACGCGGCGCGGTGCGCCTCGCCGAGGCCGCCAAATCATCAATCCGCCTCCGCCACGCGCAAGACCTCTTCGATGGTCGTCCGGCCGGCCAGCGCCTTGCGCAGGCCATCCTGATACATGGTCTCCATGTTCTCTTCGACGGCGATCCTGCGGATCTCCGTTGCCGTCGCATGGTCCAGCACGGCCTTGCGGATGGCCTCGGACATGAGCAGGACCTCGGTGATGACCAGACGGCCGCGATAACCAGTCCCGTTGCAGGCGTCGCAGCCGACCGCGCGATGCAGATCGACGCTGTCTTGGACGCCGCTGATATGCGCGAAACGCCCCGCTAGCTCGGGCACCGCGCGGTAGGACTCGCGGCACTTCGGACAGAGCCGCCGAACCAGGCGCTGAGCCAGGATGCCGTTGACGGTCGATGTGAGCAGGTAGTCCTCCACGCCCATGTCCAGGAGACGGGTCACGCCGCTCGCCGCGTCGTTGGTATGAAGGGTCGAGAGCACGACGTGTCCCGTCAGCGCGGACTGGACGGCGATTCGAGCGGTCTCGAGGTCGCGCATCTCGCCGACCATGATGATGTCCGGGTCTTGACGAACGATGGCCCGCAAGGCGCCGGCGAAGGTCATCCCGATGGAGGACTTCACCTGGATCTGGTTGATCCCTGGCAGCTGATACTCGACCGGGTCCTCGACGGTGATGATCTTGCGCTCTTCGGTGTTCAGCCGACTGAGTGCCGTGTAGAGGGTCGTGCTCTTACCCGAGCCCGTCGGTCCCGTCACCAGAAGAATGCCGTAGGGCTGCTCAAGGATGTCATGCAGCCGCTTGCGCGGTGTGCCGTCGAAGCCGAGGGCGTCGAGATCGAAGCGCACGCTTTCCTTGTCCAGCAGACGCATGACCACGCTCTCGCCGAACATGGTCGGCACTGTCGACACACGCAGGTCGAGCTCCTTGCCCTGGATGCGAATCGGGATGCGGCCGTCTTGGGGCAGGCGCCGCTCGGCGATATTGAGCTTGGCCATGATCTTGACGCGCGAGATCACGGCCGCGGTGGAACGCACCGGCGGGGCGTCGACCTCCTTGAGGATGCCGTCGACCCGATACCGCACGGTCAGCTCGTCGGCGAATGGCTCGATGTGGATATCGGACGCCCTGGACTCGACCGCGCGCTGAATCAGCTGATTGACCATGCGGATGACCGGCGCCTCGCTGGCGAGATCCTTGAGGTGCTCGATGTCTTCCTCATCGAAGTCGCTGAAGTCCGCCTCTGCCTCTTCCGGGGCCTCCTCGACCTTTTCATAGAGCCGCTCGACGGCGGACTCGATCTCGGTCGGCAGCGCGACAGCGGCCTTGACGGGGCGATCGGCAGCCATCCCGACCGCCGAGACCACGAAGTCGTCGACCGGATTGGCGAAGGCGACCTCGAGATGATCGTCACGCTCGGCGACCGGCAGCACGCGGGCGTCCTTCAAGAACCTCAGGGTGAAGAGGTCCTCGCGGACCGGCTCCTCCGGGAAGCTGGCCACGCCCACGAGAGGCAGTTGAAGGACCGCCGCCATCGCCTCCGCCATGTCGCGCTCAGATACCAGGCCCAGACGAACCAGCATGGGCAGCAAGAAATCACCGGCGTCCAGCGCGAGCCGCCTGGCCCGGGCCAGATCCGCCGCGGTGAGCTTGCCGAGGGTCTGGAGGTGGGAAAGGATCCGCGCCTCGTCGGGGCGCGGCTGATCCTGGAGGACGGGATCGCTGGAAGCTGGCGGGGACTCCGCAGTGGCTAGCTCGTCATCCACCTCGGGCGAAAGCGTCTCGTCGCCGTCATCGCGAACGGCGCGGATCTTCGGGGCCTCCTCCAACAGGGCATCGTCTTGCATGGGTTAAAGATCCTTTCGAGGTACCTAGATCAAGCGTCTACGGTCAGATCGTTCGACTGATGCTGGGTCGGCCTAGCCACCGGCGCTGTCTGCCAGCTCGGCAGCAGGGTCCGAAGCGTCGCAAGCATCTGGGTTTCGTCGATCCGATCCGCACCATCCTGCAGGCGGTCCAAATGCAGCGTCAGGGCATCGGCCGACAGGCTCGGTCCTTGTCGCGCAACGCGTATCTTCGGGTGACGCGTGGGAGCTAGCTCCTCGGACACGTAGAAGAGCTCCTCATAGAGCTTCTCGCCGGGACGCAGACCGATGAGCTCGATGGCGATATCTCGGCCTGGCTCTCGACCGGAGAGCCGAATCATCTGCTCGGCCAGATAGTAGATCTTGATCGGCTCGCCCATGTCGAGGACGAAGATCTCGCCGCCATCCCCGATCACGGCGGCCTGCATGATGAGCTGGCAGGCCTCGGGGATGGTCATGAAGAAGCGCTCGATCTCGGGGTGCGTCACAGTGACCGGCCCTCCCTCCGCGATCTGCCGCCTGAACAGCGGAACCACACTCCCGGCGGAGCCGAGCACATTGCCGAACCTGACCGTGATGAAACGGCATTGCGAGCGGCCATCGAGCCCCTGGCAGATGGTCTCGGCGATCCGTTTGGTCGCGCCCATGACATTGGTCGGGTTGACCGCCTTGTCGGTCGAAATGAGCAGAAAGCGCTCGCAGCCGTGAGCGGCGGCCGCCTCAGCGACCAGGCGCGTTCCCAGCACATTGTTCCTGACCGCGGCTCTGACCTGATCCTGCAGCAAGGGAACGTGCTTGTAGGCCGCCGCATGGAAGACGATGGGCGGACGCCGCGCGCTGAAGAGGGCTTCGATGGCGGCAGCGTCGCAAACGTCGATCAGATGTCTGGTGAAAGGCAGTCCTGGGTGGCGCTCGATCAGCTCCATCTCGATGCGATAGAGATTGAGCTCGCAGTTGTCGACCAGAATGAGCTGGGCTGGCTTCGTGCCGGCGATCTGCCGTACCAGCTCGGAGCCGATCGAGCCCCCCGCGCCGGTCACCAGGATGTCGCGTCCGGCGAGGCCGGCACGGATCTCGCCCCAGTCCAGCTGGACCGGCTCGCGCCCGAGCAGGTCCTCGATCGAGACGGGCCGCAGCTGGCTGATGCTGACCTGCCCGTCCATGAGGCTGCGCAGCTCTGGCAGGATCCGAAAAGGCAGCTCCGTCTGCTCGCAGAGCTCGACGAGTCGCCGCATCTCGCGAGCAGTCGCCCCTGGCACGGCGAGCATGATGAGATCGATGTCCTTGGCCAGGACGAGCTCGGGGATCGCCTCGGTCGACCCGAAGACTGGCAGGCCTTGCACCTCGCTGCCCTGGCGGCGCAGCTTGTCGTCGACGAAGCCGACCGGGAAATAGACGCGATGCGAGCCGCGCAGCATATCGCGCGCAAGCAGATCGCCAGCCCGGCCAGCGCCAACGATGAGCACTCGCTGACCGGAGGCCAGATCGAGTCGGTGATCCTTCATCCAGCGGTAGAGCATGCGTGGCGCCGCCAGCATCAGGAGCTGTAGTCCGGCATAGAGCACCGGGACCGAGCGTGGCAGAAGCTCGGAGCGATTGACGATGAAGAGGGTGACGACGACCAAGAGCGTCCCGGCCAAGACCGCCTTGGTGATCCGCACCAGATCCGGCAGAGAGGCGAACCGCCACACGCCGCGATAGAGCCCGAACAGCCAATAGACACTCCCTTGGACCAGGATCACCCAAGGCAAGGCCTCCAGCCAGCTGGCGATGAACTCGGGTGGGATCCGATCGAGATTGAAGCGCAGCCAATAGGCGAGGAACCAGGCGATCGGGATCGTCAGGAGATCATGGGCGAAGGCGGCGGTGCGCGAGCGCAGCCGATCGATTACGGGGTGCATGTCCGCTCGGAGACCGCGAGGCGCTCGACCAATCCCACCCGGTAATGGATCGAGCCGTAGATGATGGCCCAGGCTGCGAGCAGCATCCACTGCTCCTGCGCGATCAGCTGGGGCGAGGCAATGGCGCAGCTAGCCGCAGCCGCCATGAGGAGGTAGCCGCGCAGCAGCGTCTTGCGCTGACTCCATCCGGCGAGCACCAGGCGTTGATAGTGATGCGAGCGATGGGCCTCCCAAACGCGCTCGCGGCGGACGAGTCTGGCGAGCAGCGTCCAGGTGGCGTCGACGATGAAGGGCGAGAAGGCGAGCACCGCTGCCCAGAGTGGGAAGAGTCCGAGCTCGGCGCCCCACAGCGAGAAGCCCGCCGCCAAGAGGCCCAAGGTCGACGAGCCGATGTCGCCGAGAAAGATCCGCGCCGGCGGAAAGTTGACCGCCAAGAACCCGGCCGCCGCCGTCGCGACGCTGAAGGCGGCGGTCGCGTAGCTGAGCTCGCCATCGAGCCATCCCAGGAAGGCCAAGGCCCCGAAGCCGAAAACGGTCATGCCGCCGGCGAAGCCGTCCATCCCGTCCATGAAGTTATAGAGATTGGTCATCCAGACGGCGAACAACAGCGTCAGGCCAACCGAAACGACGCTCGGCAGGCCGAGCGTGAAGCCCGGCAGCTCGAGATGCTCCAGACCTAGTCCACCGAAGACGAGGACAGCGGCCGCGGCGAAATGGACCAGGAGCCGAATCCAGGGTGGCAGGTGGCCGAGGTCGTCGACGAAGGCGACGCTGCCGACCAGGGCAAGGGCCAAGGTAATCCAGCCGAGCGGCTCCGCCCCTGCGCCCGTGAGCCCGATCATCAGCCAAGCCGACGCCAGGCCGAGCAAGACCCCGAGGCCCCCCGTCCTCGGGACGGGACGCCTGTGCAGCGAGCGCTCGTTGGGATAGTCGAGCCGTCCGAGCACGCGGCCTGCGTGAGCGGCGAGCCAGCGGGTGGCAGCCAGGCTCAGCAGGAGTGCGACGATCGGGGGCGAGAAGAGGATCAGTGAGTTAGCGCTCATCACCTAGGGCTCGCGGGCGAGCGGAGTCGCAAGGAGGCTGCACAGGCTCGACGGGGCGATCACGCGGGGCGCACGAGTGCCTGCTCGACCTGGGTGCGGCGCTCCCGGCCGGCCAGCAGCTCGACGAGCTGCAGTGCGAAGTCCATCGCCGTCCCCGGACCTCGGCTGGTCACGACACTGCCGTCGACGATGACAGGTGCGTCGAGCAGCTCGACCTTGGGGAAATCCGCTGGCTTGAGCGTACCCGGATAGCTGGTTGCCTTGCGGCCGTCCAGGATTCCGGCGCTCGCCAGCACCTTGGGCGCGGCGCAGATGGCGGCCATGTAGCTGCCCAGGCGCTGATGGCGCTCAAGGATGGCGCGGACGCGCTTGTCCTCTTCCAGGTGTCGAGCGCCCGGCAGTCCCCCGGGCAAGACGACCATGTCGAAATCTCGATCCTTGACGGCGTCCAAGGTGGTATCGGGAACCAGCACGGTCCCACGGCTTGCCCTCACCGGACCCTCGGCGAGTCCGGCCGTGACGACCTCGATCTCCGCCCTGCGCAAGAGATCGACGATGGTGACGGCCTCCAGCTCCTCGCAGCCTTCGGCCAAGGGGACGAGCACACTCGGCATCGACGGTATCTCCCATCAATCAATGTCTGTTTCAAACGACGAACGGCCATCTGGGCATCAAGACGAAACCCCCGCAGGCCAAGCCCTGGCAAGCGAATGCGGCGGGCTGGACCATTCCCAGATGGCTCCCGTGAGCGAGCGGCTGCGTCAGTTCGTATCGGCCCGGCCGAGGATGGTCAGGCCCTTGAGCACATTGAGGGCTTCCGAAAGCTGGAAATCCTCCACGGCCAATGGCTGATCGGCGGCCTCTTCAGCAGGTGTCTCCGAAGGCTGCTCCGGCTCGTCAAGATGACGCACCAGATCCGCCTCCTTCACGGAAACGAGGTTCTGATTGGCCTCGGGCTTGAACTCGCCATGCTCGAGCTTGATGTCCGGCGTGATGCCTTGGGCCTGAATCGATCGACCGGAGGGCGTGTAATAGCGCGCCGTCGTCAGCTTGAGCGCCCTGGAATCATCAATGGGCACGATAGTCTGAACCGAGCCCTTACCGAAGGTCTGGGTCCCCATCACGATCGCGCGTCTGTGGTCCTGCAAAGCCCCTGCGACGATCTCCGATGCAGAGGCGCTGCCGCCGTTCACCAGCACGACGATGGGGGCGCCGTTGAGCACATCATCCGGTCCGGCGTTGAACTCCATCTCACTGTTCTTCACCCGACCTTCCGTGTAGACGATCTTGCCTTCGGTCAGGAAGGCGTCGCTGACGCCGACCGCGCCGTTCAGGACACCTCCGGGATTGTTGCGCAGATCGAGGACGAGGCCCTTGAGATTGCCCTCCGTCTGCTTTTTCAGCGCATCGATGGCCTCGAGCATGTCGTCCGTCGTGTGCGCCTGGAAATGCGTCAAGCGCAGATAGCCGTACCCAGGCTCGAGAATGCGGCTCTTGACGCTTGCGACCTGAATGATGGCGCGCTCGATCCTGACCTCGAAGGGCTTTTCGTCGGTGCTGCGCATGATCGTCAGCTTGATCTCCGTCCCCGGCTTGCCACGCATCAGCTTGACCGCCTCGCTCAAGCTCAAGCCTTTGACCGGCTTGTCGTCGATGCGCACGATCATGTCCCCGGCCTTGAGTCCGGCGCGCTGAGCTGGGGTATCGTCGATCGGTGCGATGACCTTCACGAAGCCATCTTCCATGCCGACCTCGATGCCCAGACCGCCGAACTCGCCGCTCGTGCCGACCTGGAGATCGCGGTACTCCTCGCCATTCAGGTACGACGAGTGCGGGTCCAGGCCGGCCAGCATGCCGCGGATGGCACTCTCGATGAGCGCCTTGTCATCGACCTGCTCGACGTAGTCGTCCTTGATCCGCCCGAAGACATCCGCGAAGGTGCGCAGGTCGTCGAGAGGAAGCGCGTCATCTGGCTCGGCAGCGGCCTGCTCCGCGACGGCCGTCGAGACGTCTTCTGCGGTCGCGAGGTCCAAGGCTCCGACCGACAGGCCAAGGACTAGCCCGGCACCGAGCAGCACAGCAGGTTGCAATCGCATCAATGTGATTCTCGTCTAACCTAGAGTCGGGGTGAGATCCCGGTTGATGATGGCGCGCGCAAAGGCGGGCTCCGTTGCACAGTACCAGTTGGGACGGCGAGGAAGGATCTCACGTTTCTTCCCTAGTCGACAGACTTCACTGGGAGTGAGCCTCTGATTGACCGGTTGTTCCGCGATCCATCCTTAGACTGACGCTGCGTGATCTGAATGGACTGTCATCGCCGGACGAAGTTCCAGACTCACGACGACGTTCCAGTGTCAAACCTGCTGGTACGCCGGGCGCGCGGAATCGTGCCACAAGCTCGAGCTGAGACGATCGGACGACGCCCTCAGAGGAAGCGCCTGATACGCTGGGAGCTTACCCGGCCCTCATCGCAGCGGCATGCGACGACGCGCTGCTGCCGATCGAGGATGCTGCGCGACCCGGTGGCTTCGGTCGCCGGGACTCCCTCAGCTTCTAGGTACGGGGTCCCTGCGCCAGGCAACCTGGCGCAGGTCATTCTGTTCTGCCGCGACCCTAGGCGGCAATCAGCTCCCGGCAGCCTTCTTCGCCTCAGCGATCCAGCCGTCGAATGTCTCCTGGTTGGCGCGAATCCAGGCATTGGTGTGGCGCTCGATGTCCGCAACGCTCTTCTCGCCATCACGCATGCGCAGATTCTGGGAGCTGATATCGTTGTTGCTGAGCTGCATGATCGAGAACAGCTTGGCTGCGGCCGGATTGGCCTCGGCCCACTCCCGGTTGGCGACGATGCGCTGCGTGTTGGCCTGGAAGCCGTAGTTGGAGCCGTCTGGCAACGAGGTGTCCACCCCCGCGCGCTCGCCAGGCAGGGAGCTGAAGGGAACCTGCAGCCAGACCACATCCTTGCCGGGGACAAGCACGCCGCTGACCCAGTAGGGCGTCCAGGTGTAATAGAAGATGGGGTCACCCTGCTTGTAGCGGGCGATCGTGTCGGCAATGATGGCGGAATAGCTCCCCTGGTTGTGGGTCACTGTATCCCGCAGGTCGTAGGCATCGAGGTGGTGCTCGATGACCTTCTCACAGCCCCAGCCCGGGGTGCAGCCGGCCAGGTCGGCCGTACCGTCTCCGTTGCTGTCGAACAGCTTGGCGATCTTCGGGTCCTCGAGCTGGGAGATATTGGTGATCCCGTAGGCGTCCGAGGTCTTTTTGTCGATGAGGTAGCCTTGCAGGGCGCCCGAGGAGTACACCCCCTCGCGATAGAGCTTCTCGTCGCCACCGGCCTTGGTATAGAAGTCCGCGTGCAAGGGATCCCAATGATCGGCCATGAAGGTGGCATCCCCATTGGCGATCGCGACGTGGCCGGCGGCGTATTCGATCTCCTTGATGTCGCCCACCTCGTAGCCAAGCGCCTCCAGGGCCTTGACGACCAGTAGGGTTTGGAAGGTCTCCTCGGCGATGGAGCTCTTGATCGGCTGCGCCTTGACGCCTTCTCCAGGCAGATCGCCGGCCAAGGTCGTACCCGCGCCCAGCATGACGCCGCCGAGCAGGCCGGCTGTGAGCAAGTTTCTGAAGTCGATTGATCGCACTTTTACACCTCTCCCTCACGTCCGCTGTTTCGGACGCTCGTCTCTATCGTGGTGATGAAGGAAGGGCCACAGATGGCACCTCCCGGGGAAGCAGGCTCGCCAAGTCTCCCTGGCGGCTCTCAGCCCGCGGATTTTGCGGTCCGGCCGTTGCGGCCCGCGAGCCGCAGCACCAAGCCGGCGGGTCCGCTCTCATACCAGTGGCGCGTCGCCTTCTCGCGGCCGGACTGGCCGACGGCCTGGGTCATGCGATCCAGGATGATCGCGAGCAGGACGATCCCGATACCGCCAATTGTAGCCAGCCCCATATCGAGGCGGCCGATGCCCCGCAGAACCATCTGCCCAAGGCCGCCGACCGCGATCATGGACGCAATCACGACCATGGACAGGGCCAGCATCAAGGTCTGATTGACCCCAGCCATGATGGTCGGCATCGCCAGCGGGAGCTGTACCTTGAAGAGAAGCTGCCGCGGCGAGGCGCCAAAGGACCGGGCCGCCTCCACCAGATCCGCCGGCACCTGCCGGATGCCGAGGTTGGTGAGGCGAATCAGGGGTGGCAGGGCGAAGATGATGGTGACCACCACGCCAGGTACGTTACCGATGCCGAACAGCATGACAACAGGCACCAGGTAGACGAACGCGGGTGTGGTCTGCATGGCATCGAGCACCGGCCGCACCAGGGTCATCGCCCGCTCGCTGCGGGACAGCCAGATGCCCACCGGGATGCCGATGATGAGACAGAAGAACACGGAGGTGAGCACCAGGGCCAGGGTGACCATGGCTTCACTCCAGGCGCCGATAAGCCCGACCAGTGCCATGGAGATCACCGAGCCGATCGCCAGTGCCCGACCTCCCGCCTGCCAGGCCAGCAGGCCGATGATGACCAGCATGAGGATGTCAGGGACACTCAGCAGGGCGGATTCGATATTGGTGAGGGTGGCGTCGATGGGCCAGCGGATCGCCTGGAAGACCGAGCGAAAATTCTCCACCAGCCAGTCGAGCCCCTGATCGACCCAGGTGCCCACCGGGATCACGGCATCTTGAAAGGGATGAACGAGGTCTAGTCCGGTGTCGACGACGTCGCCGCCGCCGGTATTCGCCAGCCAGTCCCCCGCGGTGTCGGCGGCCCCCTCGTCCGGGGCCGCGCCCCAAGGGTTGGCCGCGCTCTCAGCCGGCTCGCCGGCCGAGACATCCGCAGCATTGGCTCCTGGGCTCGTCTGGGTCGCACTTTCCTCGGTGGAAGCCGTGGACCAGGGGTTCGTTGCGGTTTCCTCTGCCATGTCAGTTCTCCCGGTCGAGTGTTTCCAGCAGGCACGCCTTGGTGATCACCCCCAAATAGTGCTGCTGCTCATCCACCACGGGGACTGCGCAGGGTGCGGCGGCGACGCTGCCCAGCAGCTCGCTGACGAGCGTATCCGCGGGAACGGCCGCCACGTCGCTCAGATAGGCGCCGCTCAAGCGGGAATCGTCGGCCTTGAGCTGGGCCTCGAGGGAATCGACCGATACCACGCCGTGAAAGCGTTGGCCCTTGTCCAGCACATAGCCGAAGTCCCGTCCGTGCTCGCTCATGCGCTGGAGGGCCGTACGGATGCCATCGTCGCGGCGCTCGATGAGCGTGATGGGTGTCTTGCGCGCGATGTCACCAGCCTTGAGCACCGTCGCAACGTCCACCCCGCGGAAAAAGGAGCGCACATAGTCATCCGCCGGGTTCTTGAGGATGTCGTCCGGGGTACCGACCTGCACGACGCGCCCGCCTTCCATGATGGCGATGCGGTCGCCGATGCGCATGGCCTCGTCCAGGTCGTGGGAGATGAAGATGATGGTGCGGTCGCTGTTCTCCTGCAGCTTGAGCAGCTCGTCCTGCATCTCGCTGCGGATCAGGGGGTCCAGGGCCGAGAAGGCCTCGTCCATCAGCATGACGGAGGGGTCGTTGGCCAAGGCACGGGCCAGGCCGACGCGCTGCTGCATCCCCCCGGAAAGCTCATCCGGGTAGCTCTCGGCCCAGGCCTTGAGACCGACCTGGTCGAGCGCGGCCAAGGCACGCTCTTCGCGCTCGGCCGGGTCGATTCCGGCGAGCTCCAAACCGAAGGCCGCATTCCGGACGACGGTGAGATGGGGCATGAGCGCGAAGGACTGAAACACCATGCTCATGTCCTTGCGGCGCAGCTCCATGAGCGCCTGGTCATCCATGGCCGCGATGTCACGGCCATCCACGAGCACTTGGCCGGATGTCGGCTCGATGAGCCGGTTGAGCAGACGCACGATCGTGGACTTGCCGGACCCGGACAGGCCCATGATGACGAAGATCTCCCCTTCCATGATGGAGAAGTTTGCATCGCAGACGCCAACGGTCTGACCAGTGCGGTCGAAGATGGCGTCCTTGTCCACCCCCTGCTCGAGCAAGTGCATGGCCTTTTCGGGCTCATTGCCGAACACCTTGTAGAGGTGCTTCACAACGACTTTTTCGTTCATTTGTACTGCGCTCGCGGCCGGCAGATACGGTCGCGCTCCAGTTTGCGCCGGCAGCCCCGATCGGGTGGCTCGATGCCAGGCGAGCTCGTCACGCCAGGGCTGCCGGACAGAGGTTGCGGACTAGCCCGTGGGATGGGAGGCCACAATCGGAGAAACCCGGACAGAGATGCGGGTCGTCTTGACCACCCGGTCGGCGAGCCGAGTCGGGCGCTGGGTTGGAAGCCTGGCCGAGCAGCTCGGCGTCAGGTGCTTCCGCAAGGGTCTGCGAGGAAGGTCCCCAAGCATGCGGAGCCGTCCTTCTTCAGAACGAGGCTACGGAGGCGAACCTGGTATGTCAAACCAGCGGGCGACGCGCGGCGCAGACTGATCCGGAGATCGCGCATGCCGAGCGGCGCAGATCCGGCAGGCTGCCGGAGCGTCGCACGGCGCGCATCACATGACCGACTGTCTGAAAAATGCGACATATCCGACCGAGATCAATCGGATACGCCGCCTTGGTTGTATTCTCGATGCAACGCTTGTAGGTTACCGTCGGGCTACGGGGCGGCTCGCAACGCCCCTCTCGAGCGCTTTCACGCATCGAGGCCGCCTCAACGGCTGACCGTAGCCCGCAGAAATCTTGTCGGTCGATCAACTCGTTCGGATCAGCTCCGGACACCTCAGTCGCGAGACTTGCCAGAGTCGACGACTCTGCACCGCCAGGGCGTGCACCGCACAGCCCGCTGACAACAAAGCAACAACCTAGATTTGGCCCCAGCTGCCGGCCGAGTGCAGCAGCCGGAGTCCCCATCAACAGGGGGACGCGGCTCGGAAGAGCCGGTAGCGCCCATCAGACGGGCCGAGCGCACGCATCCGCCGAGCGGTGCAGGGTGACGCTGTCTTTCAGCCGCCTACCGAAAGCCGATGTGACCATCTGAGCAAGACGCGACTCAACGCGCAAGGCAGACACCTAACCATGAAGTCCAAAACCCACATTGTTACCACTACCCTGATTGCTGGGGCAGCCTGCGTGGCGGCAACGTCCGCTCAGGCGCTTCAATACGATTTCTACGGCTCGCTTAGAATCCATGCCGAGGCTGTCGAGCCAGACGACGACGCGACCATGGATTCCTATGTCGGCCTGCGCGATGCCTATTCCCGCATCGGATTCGACGTCAGCCACAAGCTCAACGACGACATCACCGCTTACGGCAAGCTCGAGCTGCCGATCGATTCGGTCAACCTCGCGGTCCAGGACCCCTGGGACCAGAACGCGGATATCCGCATCGGCAAGGTCGGCGTCAAGGGGCAGTTCGGTGATCTGGCCTATGGGCAGATGTGGATGCCCTACTACAACGCCATCGCCTACCCGGTGGACATGTTCAGTACCTACTACAGCGGCTTCGCCACCTACACCACCTTCCGCAAGGGTGACACCGTCTCCTACTATTCGCCGACCTTCTATGGCCTCTCCGCGGCCGCGGCCTACAGCGAAGACAACGGCGTAGACGATGACGACCGTTTCCAGGCCAGGCTCTCCTACAACATCGGCGACCTGACCCTCTCCGCCGGTCTGGACGATCTGCGCGGTGAAGACGACCTGAAGATCTGGGGCGGCTCGCTCATGTGGCAGGTCACCGACGCCCTCTACGTCGGCGCCAAGTACGAGCAGCACGACAGCAAGATCGACAGCGGCTACGGCGCCGACGGCGACACGGCCATGAACTTCTATGCCGGCTATAACATCGGCAAGCACACCATCAAGGGCATGATTGCCGACGTCGACAACTACGGCGAGACCATCTACCACCTCGGCTATGACTATCAGTTCAAGGACAACCTCAAGTTCTTCGTCGAGTACTACAACGAGCAGGAGACCGCGGCCATCACCACCAAATACGGTGGTCTCGCCGAGACCTGCTGGTCCTGCGACGGCGGCCAGGTGCTCGCGGCGGGTCTGAGGTACGACTTCGGCGCCACCAGCGGCGAGGAGAAGAGCGGCTACGACGAGACACTCGGCATCGACTATGCGTTCTACGGATCGCTCAGGATGCATGGTGAGTCCGTCAATCCAGACGATGACGCGGCCATGGATTCCTACATCGGGCTGCGTGATGCCTATTCACGCATCGGCGTCAAGGCCAGTCTGCCCATCAGCGACGACATCACCACCTACGGCCAGCTCGAGCTGCCGATCGATTCGGTCAACCTCGCGGTCCAGGACCCCTGGGATCAGAACGCGGATATTCGCATTGGCAAGGTCGGCGTCAAGGGGCAGTTCGGTGACCTGGCCTATGGGCAGATGTGGATGCCCTACTACAACGCCATCGCCTACCCGGTGGACATGTTCAGTACCTACTACAGCGGCTTCGCCACCTACACCACCTTCCGCAAGGGTGACACCGTCTCCTACTATTCGCCGACCTTCTATGGCCTCTCCGCGGCCGCGGCCTACAGCGAAGACAACGGCGTAGACGATGACGACCGTTTCCAGGCCACGCTCTCCTACAACATCGGCGACCTGACCCTCTCCGCCGGTCTGGACGATCTGCGC
This sequence comes from Thiorhodococcus minor, assembly GCF_010820565.1. Classification (GTDB taxonomy): domain Bacteria; phylum Pseudomonadota; class Gammaproteobacteria; order Chromatiales; family Chromatiaceae; genus Thiorhodococcus; species Thiorhodococcus minor. Next base: position 97,084 of record NZ_JAAIJQ010000010.1, read on the forward strand.
GGTGAAGACGACCTGAAGATCTGGGGCGGCTCGCTCATGTGGCAGGTCACCGACGCCCTCTACGTCGGCGCCAAGTACGAGCAGCACGACAGCAAGATCGACAGCGGCTACGGCGCCGACGGCGAC
>NZ_JAAIJQ010000110.1 GCF_010820565.1 Thiorhodococcus minor
TCTTCGGTGTTGAGACTGATAGCGTTGCAACGCTTCATCGGCATGCTCCTACAAGGTTCCTGTGAAGACGCATTATTGTAACATAATCATAGCTTTAGGCGCTAAGTCCATGGCATTGGGATGCCGTCTACGTGAATGTGCAGCCGGATCTGCCCGTCGGGGACTATGAGTTGACCGTCAAGGACGTGCCTGTGAAGGGCTTCTGGTCAATCAGTCTCTACAACGCCAAGGGCTATTTTCAAAAGAACGCGCTCAATGCCTATAGCCTGAACAACCTCACCGCAAAACCGAACCCCGACGGGTCCTTCACCATCCGGTTCGGCGGCTGCGGCGAAGGGGTGGAAAACTGCCTGCCCATCATGGACGGATGGAACTACGCGGTTCGGATGTACGAACCGGAGCAATCGATCCAGGATGGAACCTGGACCTTCCCCGGCCCGCCCGTGGCGCGCGGCCAATGAGATCGACCGAAATGACCCCACACGACGACAGGAAACACACCATCATGCCCCGAATTCCCATGACCTGCGGGTTTGTGCTGGCCATGTCGCTGGCTGCTACAGCGCAGGCCGACGTGTCGAAGGAGACGATTGAATCACTCGGCACAGGCGATAGCGTCGAGACCTCGATCGGAACCCTGGACTTCAAAGACGGCGCTCCCAGTGCCGAGACCGCGCAGAAGGTCTTCGATGCGCTCGACTTCACGCGCGCGCTGAACGTGTACAACAACAGCTTTCGCGGGGCATCCGCCCTTGGGTTCCACAAGGGCTTCCAGAGCATCGGCGCCGACTATAACGACGTCGTCATCACGTCCGAATTGCTGGACTCGACGTCGCTGTTCCTGACCGGCAACGCCGACACCGTCTACTACCTCTCCGTCATCGACCTCTCGAACGGTCCGATGGTGATCGAACAGCCGTCGGACGGCGTCGGCACCATCAACGACATGTGGTTCTCTTGGATCATCGACGTCGGCGGCCCGGGGCCGGATCGCGGTCGCGGCGGCAAGTATTTGATCGTAGGACCCGGCTACGACGGCCCGCTGCCCGAGGGCGGTTACTTCGTCGCCCATTCCAAGACCAACCGCGTGCTGTACGCCTCGCGTGCCTACCTGGTGGACAACGACCCCAAACCGGCGGTCGAGAACGTGAAGGCCAACATGAAGATCTACCCCTACGCCAGGGGCGCCTTCGGTACCAGCATCGCGCAGGCGCTGTCCGGTGCGGTCCGGCTCGGAGAAGAGGCGGAGATTCCCGAGACGACGTTCGTCGAGGCCAGCAACCTGTCGTTCAACACCATCCCGCCCAGCGATTTCGGGTTCTACGAGTGGATCAACGAGAACGTCCAGGCCGAGCCTGCCACCAGCTATGACGTGGAGCTCGCCGGCCAGCTCGCCGCCATCGGTATCGTCAAGGGCAAGGCGTTCGCCCCCGACAAGCGCATGAAGAAGATCCTCACCGACGCCGCCGCGGTCGGCCAGGCGGCCGGGCGGGTGCTGAACTGGCGCCCCTACGGCGCCCATCCGGACTGGGCCTATTACGAGGGGTCGATGTGGGGAAACATGCTCTGGGAGGGCGGCGCTTTCTTCGAGACCCCGCCGCCCGTGCTCGCGGACGGGGAATTCAAGCCGCTTCCGCCGACCGGCGCCCGCACACTCGATTCACGCGCGGCCTTCTACTACGGCTACACGCTCGACAGCCCCGGTATGATCATGACCATCCCCGGTGTCGGATCGCAGTATCTGATGGCTTTTCTGGACGCCCAGGGCGATGTCTTCGATGGCGCGAAGACCTACAAGGTCACGCTGCCCAAGGATATCCCGGCCAAGGCGTTCTGGTCATTCACCCTGTACGACAACCAGACGCGCTCGATGCTGCAGACGCCGCAGAAATACCCGCGTGCGGGTTCGCAGAGTTATCCCTCGCCCGCGGCTGTCGCGGCGGAGGACGGCTCCACCACGGTCTGGTTCAGCCCCGAACAGCCGGACGGCGTCGATCGCGGCAACTGGATCCAGACCGACCCCGACAAGGGCTGGTTCACCATCCTGCGCCTCTACAGCCCGCTACCGTCGTTCTTCGACAAGTCTTGGCGGCCAACTGAAATCGCGCCGGTGAACTAGGCCAGCAGGACCGGGCTGTCGTCTGTGTCAAGCGAGGGAACGCGATGGTCGCGTTTCTCGACCGGCGTCTGCGTGTACACATCCAATACTGCGGTGTCCGCGGCAACGGCCGTTGGGTGTCGAGCGACCTGTACTTTAACGACCTCTACCGCGTCCCATGGTGGAAGACGATCAGGTTCTTTTCTCGCGACACCGCTCCCGCGGTGTCGCGCATCGCCAGCCGCTCCGCGTCACGGATGCCGGAGCCAGGGCAAGACGGCTGACGACCGCAGGACTACCGCTGCACACCATGTCGAGTTGGCTCAGGAAGCGGGGAGCGGGGGCCTTGCCCCGGTTCGGACGACCGCCTATCCCTGGTGTCGGTGCGGTGTGCTTCCGAGGCATGAGGTCGCACCGCCGGGCGAGTGTGGCGCTTGGGCGGCGGGGCAGAGACCGGCATCGATCAGGCGTTTTCGCGCGCATCGCGGCGCAGGCGGATGTGTATTCGCGGTCCGTCCCTGAATTTCCCTGAACGAGCATTTGGGGCCGCTAGAGATTTGGCCCCAAAATGGGGTCCGGCCGATCGCGGAGTCATCGTGCATGCACGAGGCGCGGGGTCGGATGCCATCCGGGATGCGACCAAAGACGCCGACAAGCAGATCAAGCAGTTCGCCGAGGCGCAGGCGACCTGGCTGGAGCTGGTCTCACTAAAGGATCAGACGTTGTTCCTGGAGGAACAGAAGGCGCCGTATGATGCCTGGAGGGCGGATATGGAGGCCCTCATCGAGGGGCAGAATTCGACCCTAAGGCAAGTGGTGATGCAGGCAGCCGTGTCGCTGCGAGCTCGAACGCCAGGCATGGAGTCGAGATCGACAGAGTCGATCTCGCCCAAAATCATCGCGGCGCCCATACCGCCCAAGCGGGTCATTCCCTGGGGTTGAATCTCCACGGGAATCCTAATAGGCACAGCCGCTTGGTTTCTGGTTGCTGGACAGTGAATGATTCACTCCGAGCGCCCCGACCCTATGTGTACTTATGCTGGTCTGAGCCAACGGCACAATGGCCGTTCGACGCCGAGGTCATTTGCGAGTGTTGCATTGCAAGACTTGACTCCGCTCCCAGTGACCCCGCTCCCATTGTAGAGGTCGACACGCCGGCCTCGCGACTGCCCCGGCCGGAGTGTCGCCCTCCAGGGCGACAGGATGACGAGCAAAGGGTATCGAGACGCTCGCACTGCTCTACTAGTTGCCCGGCGCCGACCCGTTGTTGCCTGCGCCCTGAAGTCGAGGCGGCTCCGTTCCTGTCGCAATCGGGCCGGGCATAAAAGCAGCGCGTCCGCCGCGCCAAGTCCAGATAGCGGACATGGGTGCCGCGCTTCGCCGCCGCTCCGCCAGCGGACTCGGATGAGGGTGATACTCTTGTTGCAACACCACGGGAGACCGGCAGTGATCCAGGTTGAAATAAGAGCGATTGGCAATTCCGCGGGTGTCATCCTGCCCAAGGAGGCGCTCGCCCTGCTGCACGCCAAAAAGGGCGACAAACTCTACCTGACAGAGACTCCAGAGGGGTTTCTGCTCAGCCCGTACAGCCCTGAAACGGCGCGTCAACTCGAAACCGCCGATCTCATCATGCGCGAGGATCGAGACGTCCTGCGCGAACTGGCGAAGTGAGCCACAGCTCGAATCGCTTCGAAACCGAACCGACTTGGCTGGATGAGCGCGCAGTCCTGCTGATCCATCAGCGCCAACTCGCCGAGCATGGCGGGCATTCGGGAGTCCGTGATCCAGGCATCCTGGAATCCGCGCCGGCCGCACCTCAGCAGATGTTCTCCTATGGCAGCCCCGACCTGTGGGAATTGGGTGCGTGCTACGGTTCTCGCTTGGCTGGCAACCATCCGTTTGTGGACGGGAACAAGCGCACGGCATGGGTCTACAGTCGATTGTTCCTCCGGCTTAACGGTTTGGATATCGCTGCCGACGTCGCGGAGAAGGTCGACATCATGCTTGGCGTCGCAAGCGGTGCCATCAGCCAATCTGCGTTTGCTCAGTGGCTTAGAGACCAGGCTCGCGCTTGAGTTGCACGGTCACCGCGTGGATCTGCCCGTCGAACGCGAATGGCCGCCGTTCGAAGTAGTCCAGCGACACCGGCGAGCCCAGGTCGGTCCCCACGTCGAAGGTCTCGCTGGCGGTGAAGGCGACCGGCACCGTGCGCGCCACCTCGGTGCGGGCGACCTCGGCGCCGTCGACGCTCAGGACCACTAGCGCCGGCGCGCCCGGCTTGGCGATGGTCGTATCGACCTCGATGCGGTGCGCACCCGCCGGGATCTTCTCGGCGCTGGCGACGCGGTAGCGCTCGATGACCAGCATGTTGTACTCGTAGACGAGTCGGCCCTCGTCCATGTACAGGCTCAAGCCCCCGGAGGCGCCGCCTAGGGCGTAGAGCACGCCCGAGGCTTTCTCCGGCAGCTCCGCGTCGATGACCACATGGGTGCTCTCGCGGCCGAGGCCGGGCGCGGTGAATTCGGGCATGCGGGTGGTGGTCGCGTCGAACTGCCAGCTGGTGTAGGGGGTCTTGATGCGGTCCTCCGGGTGGATGCGAAGCCAGATGCCGGCCCCGATAGGGAAGGCCTTGTTCGCTTCCGCGACCTCGAGGAACTCCGCCTTCATCGCGGCGAGGCGCTCCGGTTCCCGGTCTGCCAGGTTCTCGGCCTGGGAGAAGTCTTTGCTCAGGTCATAGAGCTCCCAGACGTCCTCGCTCGAATCCCAGGTCGCAAGCCCCGGGCTGACCGTCAGCCAGGGCGTCAGCGGGCCGAAGGTGCTCGCGAGCCAGCCGTCCTTGTAGAGACCACGGCTGCCGTTGTTGTCGAAGTACTGCTTGGTCTTGCGCCCCGGCGCGTCGGCGTCGCTGAAGGTGTAGGCGAGGCTCACGCCGTCGATGGGGTCCTGCGCGAAGCCGTCGACGACCTCGGGCGGCGTGATCTCCAGGACCTCGTAGATGGTCGGCGCAATATCGTTGACATGGTGAAACTGGGAGCGCGGCGTCTTGTCCGCGGCGATCTTGGCAGGCCAGGACACCGCCATGGGGTTGCGCGTTCCGCCGAAGTGGGAGGCGATCAGCTTGGTGTGTTGGAACGGCGTGCCTCCCGCCCAGGCCCAGCCAGCGTGATACATGTTATCGACCTTGGGTCCGCCGAGCGCGTCCAGGCCTCCGAGCTGATCGAGCGCGGCCAGGTGCTGGTCCAAGGTGTTGGGGATGTTGTTCTGCGCCAGCAGCTCGCTGATCGTGCCGTTCTGGCCCTCGGCGCTGGAGCCGTTGTCGCCGAAGATGTAGAAGACCAGGGTGTTGTCGCGGACACCGAGCCGGTCGAGCTCGTCGATGACCTTGCCGACCTGGACGTCAACATGCTCCACGAAGCCGGCGAAGACCTCCATCAGCCGTGTCTGGAAGGCGCGCTGGGACTCGGGGATGCTGTCCCACCCCGGCATGCTCTCGGCGCGCGGCGTCAGTTGTGTGTCGGGCGGAATCCAGCCCAGCGCCTTCTGACGCTCGAAGGTGCGCTCGCGAAGCGCGTCCCAGCCGTCGTCGAACTGGCCCTTGTACTTGTCCGCCCATTCGCTGAAGACATGATGCGGCCCGTGCGCCGCGCCCGGCGCCCAGTACATGAAGAAGGGCTTGTCCGGGGCAAAGGCGCGGTGCTTGCGCAGCCAGGTGACGGCCTTCTCCGCCAGGTCTTCGCTTAGATGATAGGTCGCGTCGTGGGGCGGCTCGACGGGGTTGAAGTTCTCGACCAGCCGCGGCTCCCATTGCGAGGTCTCGCCGGCGAGGAAGCCGTAGAAGTAGTCAAACCCGATGCCCTCGCCGGACGGCCAGAGGGTGAAAGGCCCCATGGCTGTCGTCTGGGTAGCCGGGGTGTTGTGCCACTTGCCGAAGGCTGCGGTCTTGTAGCCGTACTCGCCCAGCACCTTGGCCAGGGTCGCGGAGGTGCGCGGGATGACGCCCGTGTAGCCGTCCCAGTCCACCGCACGCTCGGCGATGGTGCCCGAGCCGACCCGCTGGTGATTGCGGCCGGTCAGCAGCGCGGCGCGCGTCGGCGAGCAGATGGCCGTGGTGTGGAAGGCATTGTAGCTGATGCCTTCGTTGGCCAAGCGGGAGAGTGTCGGCGTGTGGATGGGGCCGCCGTAGGTGTCCGGCAGGCCGAAACCGACGTCATCGAGCAGGATGATGAGGATGTTGGGCGCGTCCTCGGGCAGATGGCTCTGCTCGACTCGGCGCTGGTGCTTGCTCTCTTGCAGCGTCGGCCCGGCAATGCTGGCCGAGGGCGTCGGCGGGAAGGGCAGGACCGAGCCGTCGCCCGGCGTGGACGCCGGATCGGCGGCCCTGGCGATCCCACCCGGTAGGGCAAGCGCGAGGGTCATGGCGAGGGAAGGCAACACGCGTTTCATGGATCGATTCTCCAATGAATGCAATACCGGCCAACGGCCGTGCGAGAGGGTGCCTATTGCCCGAGACCGATGTCCTTGGGCGGGTACTTTTTGAAGGTCGCCGCGTGCGCCTTCAGCTCGGCGGCCATGGAGGCGAGCCAGGCGTTCATGCGGTGCCCGACGGGATACTCCTCCTTGGGATCGATGTAGAGATTGAACAGCCAGGGGGCGATGCCGACGTCGCTGACCGTGGTCATGTCGATGTCGAGCCATTGCGCCTGGGTCTGCACCACCTTGAGGTGGATCTTGTACTCGTACATGCGCATGGCCATCAGGTCCTGCTCGGACCAGATGTAGACCTTCTCGCGCCGTGAACGGCCGTCGTCGGCGAGCAGGAACGCGGTCTGGTCGATGCCGTCGATGTAGCGGTCGGTGGGGATGCTGTCACTGGCACCGGCCAGCGCGAGCGCGGTGTTGAACAGATCCATCAGGTCGAACAGCTCGTCGCTCTGCCGTCCGGGGGCGATGGTGCCCTGCCAGTAGGCGATGCCGGGCACGCGCACGCCGCCCTCCCAGGCCGACGCCTTCGCGCCACGGAAGGGCGTGTAGCCGCTGTCCGGCCAGGCGTCGAGCTGGGGGCCGTTGTCGGATGTGATGAAGACGAAGGTGTTCTCCAGCACCCCGGCATCGGCGAGCGCCTGCACGATCTCGCCGATGTAGGCATCGACCTCGACCACCGCGTCCTTGTAGGCATACTTGCTGCCGCTCTTGCCCTCGAACGCCTTCGACGGGAAGTTGTCGGCGTGGACCTTCATGAAGGCGTGCTCCAGGAAGAAGGGTTTGTCGGCCTTGGCCAGCTCCGCGATCTTGGCGACCGTGAAGTCCGTCAGGACCCGATCGGCCTCGGCCATGTCCTCGATGCTCCGGATCTGCGACACCTCCGTGGTCTCACCGCCCTTGAAGCCGTGGATCAGGGCCTCGCTGGCACCGGTCGCGCGCAGCATCGCAAGCCGCTCGGGGTTCAGCACCAGGTCCGGGTAGCGACGCTTGTCGAAGGCCTGAGAGAGCTCCTTCTGCGCCGGGTAGTAGCCGTAGTACTCATCGAAGCCGATATCCTGCGGCCGCATGCCCTCGGCCTCGCCGACGTGCCACTTGCCGGTGAGGACCGTCGTATAGCCGGCCTCGCCGAGCAGCTTGGGTAAGGAGATCTCGTCCGCCCAGGGATTCTTGGCCAGGGTGTCGCCGGCGAGGATCGGGCGGGTGAGTCCCGTGCGCACCGGCAGCCGCCCGGTGAGGATCGCCGAGCGGGTCGGGGTGCAGGTGGGCTGGGAATAGGTCGAGGTCAGCGTTAGCCCCTCTCCGGCCAGCCGGTCGATGTTGGGCGTCGCCGCGCCGATCGCCGCGCCGCCCCCATAGGCACCGGGATCGCCCCAACCCATATCGTCGATTACCAGCCAGACGATGTTGGGCGGCTGGCCGAAACGGACGCGCAGGTCGGCGAGCCTTTTGGCGGCGGCCTGCTCTTGTTCCGGGAAGGACAGCGCCGGCTCCATGCTCTCGCTGGTGCGCACGGCCTTGCTCAGGGTGCTGGCGTGCGTCAGTGTCGCGGCGGCTGGCAGGAGCAGGCAGGCGGCCAGCAAGAAGCGTCTGATCAAGGGTGTTGGCTTCATCTCATGTCCTCGTTGATGGCTGAATCGTCGGGGCGGGCGACGAGCGCCGCGAGCGGATGGGGCTTGGGCAAGGGGGCGCTCCCGGACGCCGTTCAATGACCACGATCAAACTGCACAGGGAGCCTAGGGCATGATTGCCGGCCTTCGCTATTCACTTCGCGCAAAGGTGGGCCGGCATGGGCGCAGCAGACGAGATCGCGTCGTCCCCGCCGACCGGGAGGGTCAGCGGTTACCCCAAGCTCGGCATCGTGGGCATCCAGGAGTGCGCGGACCCCTGCCACTGGGAGCGGATCTCCCAGCCTTGGGAGCTCATGGCCACACCCGTCGGCGCAGGCCCCTTCCACAACCGCAAGACCTTCCTCGCCACCCCCAACTGCATCCTGTATCAGGAGTCTTTCGCGAGCAGGCTGAAGGTGCACGCCCTCTCGCCCGAGGGGATGGTTGCCTTCGCGGTGGCGGTCCGCCCCGGCGCGCGGACCTCGTGGTTCGGCCGGCCGCTGCATGAGCGCGGCCTGCCCGTCACCTTGCCGGGCGGGGTCGAGGCGCTGCTGGAGGCCGGCCAGGAGCACATCATCCTCCTGATCCGCAAGACACTGCTGCGCCGGCACCTCTCGGCGGAGGGTTACGCGGCGCTCGAGGCCGCCGCATTCAGCCGTCTGCTCCCGGCCGATGCCGAGACCCTCGGTGCACTGGCGGCCCGGCTCGGGGGTCTGCTGACCCGCACCCATCGCGCGCCCGAGATGCTGCGTCATCCAGCAGTCATTGGCACCTTGGAGGCCGAGCTGGTCACCGGACTATCGCCGATGCTGAGCCCGACCGAGGGCGAGCACCGTGCGCCCCTGTCGCTGCGCCGACGCGGATTCGATCGCGCCATCGCGTGCATTCGTCACGCGGATCTGGCCACGCTGGACACGGCGGAGCTCTGCGCCGCCGCCGCCGTCAGCGCGCGGACGCTGGAATACGCCTTTCGGGAGGAATTGGGCCTGTCGCCCGCGGCCTTCATCCGCAGGCTGCGCCTGCATGTGCTGCGCCGCGCACTCCTCGCCAGTGCGCTTGGTGAATCGACCGTCACCGAGGTGGCCTATCATCTCGGTTTCACGCAGCTCGGCCGCCTCGCCGGGACCTACCGGCGCACCTTCGGAGAGGCCCCGTCAGCGACACTCGCCCGCCCCTACCACGACGAAGCCCCACGACTGTGGCCGACGCAGTCTGTGCGGACCTCCAATGGCATGAGTTGGCTCATTTCGGTCGCAGCGGAAAGTTGAGAGGTCAATAAACTGTTCCCGACTGAAGCGTCCGGAGCCGGAACCGTCGACAGGACTCACGTTGTTGCGCACGGTCCAGGTCCATGCCAGACTCGGAATTCTTACGCGGTAAGAAATAGGGCTCCCAATGACCACTGTTACCGTTTCCGACAAGGGCCAAGTCGTCATCCCCATCGCCATCCGCCGCCGGTTGAGCCTTGCGCCCGGCAGCAAGCTGGACTTCGAGCTGGAGGGGGACAGCATTCGCGTGCGCCCGCTCAAATCCATTTCGGCCACCCGCGCCGAGGACGGCTACGGCATGCTGCGCTGCGATCAGACGGCGGAGCGCCGGCTGTCTGACTTCGACGTTGCCGAGGCGATGCGGGCCGAAGGCAATGATCGCCCTTGATACCAATATTCTCGCCCGCTTCTACGTGGATGATCCGAACGACCCGGAGGCCGCCAAGCAGCGCCCCATCGCGCGCGAGATCATGACCGCCAGCCCCAGTTTATTCGTGCCCCTGACCGTGGTGCTGGAGCTCGAATGGGTGTTGCGGGCCTTCTACCGGTGCGAGCCCCAGCAGATTGTCCGTGTGTTTGAGCACCTGCTCGGCCTGGGCCACGTCAACACAGAGGCTTCCGAGCGCATCACGGCCGCGCTGAGCTTGACCGAGCAGGGCATGGACTTCGCCGATGCCTTGCACCTGGCCGGCAGCGACCACTGCGAGGCCCTCTGCACCTTCGATGATCGACGCTTCGCCCGCCGCGCCCGGCGACTCGGCTGTACGCCGCCGGTGCGGGTGCCGACGCAAGCGACCGGCACTGCGCAGACGCGCTCTGAGCCAAACCAACAATGACGGATCGACACGCCCGATGACCGAAGCCCCACTGACCTGGCTCCATTGCTCCCAACCTTACGGATAGGAAATCCAAGCCACCCCGAGCGGGTTGCGCGGTCAACACCGAACAGCGGGGCTGACGGGCGTCGGGGGCGGTGCAGGCGCGCGCGTCGTGGGGTGCTGGGGCTCGGATCTGCGGTGCAGCATGCCGCCGGGAGACGAGTGGACATTCCGGACCCACAAACACCCATTTCTCAATCGCTATGATCAAACACGCTTGGCAGGCTCCATCCGCCCGTGTAGCACACGTACGATCTCGATCACCTCCGGCGCATCACCACGGACACGAAAGTAGATCACGTGGCTCTGCTGGGGGTAGCTGTAGAGCCCCTCGGCGATATCCGGTCGAGGCTTCCACAACGAAGGGTTGGCGCAGAGCCAGTCGAAACGGCTCACCAATGTATCGGCGTATCGATCAGCCCGCTCGAGGTTCCATTGCCCGACGGAGTAGACCCAGATCTCGGCGAGATCCGCTTCCGCCCTAGACGAAAGCCGATAGATCACTTCTTCGCGAGCCGCTCGCGGCCAGCAGCCTTGATCCGTTCGGCGAGCGTCGGCAGCTCGTCGGCCTCGTAGTCTGTATACGCACCGCGCTCGAGGTCCGCGAGCCCCAGGTTGATCTCCATGCGGAGCGCTCGGAGCTTGATGTCGTTCAGCTCGTCGTACTCCTCCTTGGAGAGCACGACAGCGACCGCCCGACCGTGGCGCTCGATGACCACGGGCTCGCGCCGAGCGGTGTCCAGCAGTTGGCCGAAGCGGGCTTTGGCGTCGTGGGCGGAAACATTCTGCATGAGGATTCCCGAGAGATTGGACCAGTTTGACCAAATTAGGCCAAACCTGCCCCAACAGCAAGCGGCAAGAACCCGTGTCTCTGACCGCAGCTCAACGCTCCCGATCGGACGCAGACTGCTGACCTAGCGGTTGCCGCGCCTCGTCGCGAGCCTTCCGTCCGACCTCCGGGGAGTCGTCGAAGAAGTCCGCGACCTGATCAACCCGTTCCAGCAGCGGCTGAACCTTCACCAAGCCATCGTCCTCGCCTCGAAGCTGTGCCCGCGTCCACGACCAAGGCCAATCGGCAGATCACGCGACCAGCACGAGAAGGCAACAAGGAAGTCGTGTCCGCTCCCCGTCTGAACAACTCGGGACATCTGTCACGGGCGAAACCGTCGGAATTGGCACCAGATGACAGGCGGCGTCGTGCCGGAAGGGGCGATACTTAAGGCCCATGGCAGTCCATGACATCCCGCAATCGCAGCGCCCCGCTGGCGCAAGGTCGCAACATCGGCTGCATCCCGCGGAACTTAAGGAGACGCTGAAGAATGGGCTTCCTGCCCATTTTCAGCACGCGAAGCGCCCTGTTCCGAAAATGGCGCGGTTTCCGCTTCGCTACATTTTCAGCGCCTGCCCCTGAACAAGTCGGCGCCGAAAATGGCGGGGCATCCTGCCCCGCACGGGAAGCACTGATCAATCAGCGCTTCCCTAACGCCCCCTGCTCGCTGAGCCAGCGAGCGTCGATTTCGTCCGCGTCGCATCGATACGAGCCGGAGCAGATCGTGGTGACTTTCGAGGAGCAATTCGCATGAAACACTTCGCCCTTTCCCTCGCGCTCGCCGCCTCCCTGTCGGCCCCCGGCGCGGTCTCCGCGCAGTCCGGCGGGACGGTGGAGCTGACGGACGCGCAGATGGTGCCACTGGTCCGCCGCTCCTATCAGTACGTCGCCATGTTCAACGTGAACAACACGTTCGCGCTCGACCCCGACAACCCGATGACCACCGGGGGCTACAACCGCACCTTCGCCAGCACCGAACTGGCCGATCACACCCTGCAGGCCATCGCGCGGCCCAACAACGACACGCTCTACACCATCGCCCTGATCGATGTCACGGAAGAGCCCGTCGTGCTGAAGATGCCGGCCTTCGATTCGACCTATGTCTCGCTGATGGTCACGGCCTACGACCACTACGTGAACATCCCGATGTCGACCACCAAGGGCGATTTCTCTGAGCCGGCCACCATGCTGTTCTACAGCGAACGCACACCCGGTTATGACGGTGCGCTGGTCGAGGGTGTGGACATGATCGTGGAGACCACGGGCGACTTCGTCAGCGCCGTGTTTCGCGTCATGCCCCATGCCGCCGAGCCGGAGCGGCTGGAGCGCAACCTCGCCGCCATGCGTCGCGTCGATGTGGAGCCCCTGTCGGAGTTTCTGGGCCGGGGCGATCAGGAGCCGCATGTGCGCTCCTGGGGCAGCCCGCGCGGCATCAGCCGCAACCTCGACCTGCGCGAGGACAGCGCACGTTTCCCGCCCCATGGCTCGGATTTCGAGGTCTTCGAGGATCGCTTCATCGAGGTGATGCAGTTCGTCGTGAACCACACGACGTTCGACCCGGAAGACGCACTGGACGCCGGCCTGCTGGCGGTGCTGGAGCCGCTCGGCATCGCACCGGGCAACACCTACGACCCCGACACGGCCCCGGAGATCGACGGCGACGCCCTGCGCGCCGTGGCGCAGCGGGTCGCCGCCGAGGAGCTGGCCAAGTTCGGGGATCAGGCGTTTCTGGACGAGAACCTCACCGGGCTGTTCCAGCCCAAAGGGCAGATCACGCTTGAGGCGCAGACCTTCCAGTCCGTCGCCGGCCCGGTCGGGCAGCCCGCCGATCAGGCGCTCTACCCGGCGATCCTGACCGAGGACGGCGCGCCGATGAACGCCCTGCACGACTACGAGATCGTGATGACGGCCGAGGAGCTGCCGCCGGTCAACGCCTTCTGGTCCGCCACCCTCTACGAGAACGAGACCGGCTTCTTCATCCCGAACGACCGCTTCAAGTACTCCGTCGGAGAGAACGCGGGCTTCAAGCTGGATGAGGACGGCGGCATCCGCATCGTCATCGCCGCCGAGCAGCCCGCAGGCGTGCCCGAAGAGAACTGGCTGCCAATCAACCGGCAAGACATGGACCTCGACATCATCATGCGTCTCTACGCGCCCGACCTCGAGAAGTACAAGTCCTGGACCCCGCCGAAGGCGAATAAACTCTGATCGACACGACGACAAGGTCATCAACATGAAATCGAATCGACGCCAATTTCTGGTCTCCACTGCGGCGCTCGCAGCAATGCCCGCGACGATGGGAACATTGCTGCCGGGTCCCGCCTTTGCGCAGGCGGCGAAGACGCGCGACCTGTCGGCTTCCACCGCGCAGATCGACGCCTACATGGGCGCGCCGGTCGAACTGGTCGAGGCACCCAATGGGGCGATCGCCAACAAGCGGCTGCTCGACGGGATCGATAAGGTCGCTTCGACCGAGCCGACCATCGAAGAGCCGGCCGAAGGTGTCTGGTTCCTAAGTGGCTTCGGGCTGGCGCCAATGGCCGTCATCGACACGCCGGAGGGGCTGATCGCCGTCGATACAGGTGATACCAAGCATGACGGCGAGCTGATGCTCGAGGGGCTGCGCACGGTCACCGACAAGCCGGTCAAGGTCATCATCTACGGCCATTCGCACACCTGCTACGGCGCTGGTGTGTTTGCCGAAGGCAATGACGACATCCAGATCATCGGCCACCCCGACCTGAACGCGGTGGTCGAAAAGAACGCAGGTGGCGCACCGGCCTATTTCCCCGAGATCGGCCCCTACCTGACCGCGCGCCTGCTGATCCAGTTCAACACCTTCATGCCGAAGGAGGGGCCGGATGCCTGGGTGGTGCCGACCAATCTCGAGGTCGATGAAGGCGCCTTCATCCCGGTCAACACGCCGGTCGAGGATGGCCAGGAGATGGAGGTGCTCGGCGTGAAGATGCAGTTCTTCACGCGCTATGGCTCGGACGACAAGGTGCACACCACCGTCTGGCTGCCCGAACGTGAAATCCTGTTCACGACCATGCTGTGGTCGGGCCCGCCGCAGCTCTATTCCGTGCGAGGCGACATCTTCCGCGACCCGCGCGAGTGGATCGAGGGCCTCAAGCACAACCGCGACTTGCAACCCGAGGTGCTGATCCCACTCGGCGCCCGTCCGCTTGTCGACAAGGAGCTGATCCAGAAGACGCTGGAGGGGTATCTCGACGGCGCGAGCTATGTGCTCGACCAAAGCCTGCGCGGCATTCTCGGCGGTAAGGGTCCGAATGAGCTGCGCCACCTCGTCACCTTCCCGGCCTATCTGAACGAGACCCCGAACAACCTTCAGAGTTACGGTGAGATTTCCAGCTATTCACCCGCGATCCACTATCAGGGCGTCGGCTAGTACGACAACGATGCCGCCAACCTGAAGCCCGTCGCCCCGTGGGACGAGGCGGACCGGATCGTACCGCTGATGGGCGGGCGCGAGGCCGTGCTCGCCGCCGCCGAGGCGATGGAGAAGAAGGAATACGCCTGGGCCGCGCAACTGGTGAACTACCTCTATCGCCTCGATCCCGAGGACCCCGAGGTCCGGCAGGCCAAGGCCGACGCGCTGCGCCAGATGGCCTATGTCTCGACCGGCGCCAACGACCGCGCGCACCTGATGTCCCAGGCCCTGGCGCTAGAAGGCAAGGTGACGATCCCTCGGGTGATCCCGCCGGCGCCTGAAGTCATCGCCGCTGCGCCGACCACCTATCTCGACTATTTCCGCGTCCGCATCGATCCGGAAAAGAGCGATGACACCGACAAGGTGCTGCGTTTCGACTTTGCCGACGGCAGCAGGGGTGCGACCAGAACTGATGCGGGGGTCTAAACTTGAGTTTCCCTTCAGTTTTCTACGCCGAGGCACCCCATGGACCGATTCGATGAGAGCGACGCCACGCTGTTGCGG
>NZ_JAAIJQ010000111.1 GCF_010820565.1 Thiorhodococcus minor
TGGCATCTCGCTGGAGCGCTGCTGGTCGCCTTCATTTGCGCGCTGACCCAGCGCATGCGCCTCTCGCGCGCGAAGGTGCGCGAATTCCTCTTTGACTGGCTGGGGCTGTCGCTCTCCACGGCCACCATCAACCAGTGCGTTGATGAGGCCGGGCGTGCGCTTGAGCCAGTGCTCGAGGCGGAGATCCACACGGCGGTGCGCGATGCCGAGGTGCTCTATGCCGACGAGACTAGTTGGAAGGAGCACGCTCAAGGACAGTGGCTGTGGGTGTTCACCTGCACCACCGCCACCTTGTTCGTCGTCGGCCGACGCCGCCGCGCGGTCGTCGCGCAGGTGCTCGGCGAGCACTTCGCAAATTGGCTGATGAGCGACGGCTACGCGGCCTATCGCCATCTCGGGCAGCGCCTGCGCTGCCTGGCGCACATCATCCGTAAGGCCACGGGACTCGAAGAGAGCTTCGATCGCCAGGCCCAGCGCTTCGGCACACACCTCCTAGAGGTCATCACCACCGTCATTGCCGCAGTCGACGCCGTGCGTGGCGGGGCACCCCCGCCGGACGGTGGGCTGCGTGCCGCGCATGTGCCGATGATCAACGCACTCCTCGAGACCTGTCTTGGTCTGGTCGACGCCCCTCATGAAGAAGACCCGCGCTTTAGCGCGTGAGCTGGTCAACGACTGGGACGCGTTCTGGGTCGTGCTGGATCATCCCGAGCTTCCATTCACCAACAGTGAGGCCGAGCGGATGCTGCGCCACTGGGTGATTGCCCGTCGCATCAGCCTGGGCACGCGCACCCCGCAGGGCTCGCGCGCCTTCGCGCTCATCGCCAGCGTCATCGAGACCTGCCGCAAACGCCAGACCTCGCCGTGGACCTACATCGCCGAGGTGGTTCGCCAACGACGCAAGGGGCTTGAGGCGCCTGCGTTGCCGCAGCCGGCTGCAGCCTGACAAGGCCTCCCGGGTAGCTCCTTTGGGGTGGGGGGTAAACCTTTACTTCTTATGTTGTCGAGTCGTGACAGATGCTCGGCTTCATACTCACCGTCAGAGCGGACGGACCTTTATGGCGCCAACAACCGACTTCGCACCTCGCGTCCCGGGCCTCGACCAATGCGAGGCTGAGCCGATCCACATCCCCGGTTCAATCCAGCCGCATGGCGTCCTGCTGGCATTGGATCAGGCTGAGCTGCGGATTCGTCAGGTCACGCGGAGCGTCGAGTCGCTGCTCGGTGTTTCCGCCGCCGATCTCATCGAGCGCGCGCTTGCCGAGGCGCTCTGTCCCAGGTTGGCGGCGAGCGTGCGTCAGGCCCTGGAGAGGTACAGGGCTCGGCCCGATATCCCCGCATCCTTCGATTGGCATCCGACCAACACTCGCGGTGCGCTCACCGGTTATGTGCATCTGTCCGAACAAACGGTGGTGCTGGAACTGGAGGCAGCCGCCCCGGAGCAGCCGGGTCTGAGCGAGACGCTTGCACAGACCATGCGTGACTTCAGTGTGATCCGTAAACAGACCGAACTCTCTGGCAAGCTGGCGGCAGCCACAGTGCTCTTTCGCCGGCTCACCGGCTACGACCGTGTCATGGTGTATCGGTTCGACGAGGATTGGCATGGCGAGGTGATCGCGGAGGCCTGTCGGCCTGATCTGGAGCCCTACCTGGGGCTGCACTATCCCGCCTCGGACATCCCCGCCCAGGCCCGGCAGGTCTTCCTGATCAATCCCTATCGGGTGATCCTCGACGTTGACTATGTGCCGTCCACGCTGCACCCGGTGGTGAATCCGGTGAGTGGTGAGCCGCTCGATCTTTCCCGCAGCTTGCTGCGCAGCGTCTCCCCGGTCCATTTGGAGTACCTCAGAAACATGGGCGTTGGCTCCACCATGACCATGTCTCTGCTCAAAGACGGGCGCCTCTGGGGATTGGTGGCATGTCACCATGGGATGCCGCACTCGGTTTCCGCAACCGTGCGCGAGGTCGCCTGTTGGATGGCGCAGGACCTGGCGACTCAAATCGCCTTGACGGAAGAGGTGGTCGATCGTTTCTACGCCGGGCATCTCCGAGTGTGCCGCGAGCGGATCATCCTTGCGATGCGCCAGGGCACGCGCTTGCCGGCGTTGCTGACAGGCCCAGAATTGGCGAACGTCCTGGGTGCGATTGGCGCCGATGGTGTCGCATTTATTCGTGGAGACGATGTGATCACCGGTGGGGCGACGCCGGGTCCGCGCCTGGTCTTAGAGATCGCGGCCGGCTTGAGCGCCCTGCATGCCAATAGTCCATCCCAACTCTTCGCGAGCGACTGTCTGAGCGAGCATCTCCCGGAAGCGACCGACCTTGCCGCGACCGCAGCCGGAGTGGCGCTCTTTCCATTGGAAGCGAATCAGTCGATCAAGCTCATTTGGTTCAGGGGAGAACAGCTACGACAGGTCACCTGGGGCGGTAATCCAGATAAGGCGATGGACGTCGCGCCAGACGGACGCCTAAGCCCGCGCCAGTCGTTCGACGCTTGGCGTCAGGTCGTCAGGTTGCGCAGCCGACGTTGGACCTTCGAAGAGCTGGAGTCGGCCCGCAAGCTCGGCGCCTTGATCGACATCGAATGGCGAAAAATGGCTGAAGAGGCGCTGCGCGAAAACGAGGCGCTGCTCAAGGACGTGCTCGATTCGCTGACGGCTCACATCGCCGTGCTGGATGCGCGAGGCGTCATCAATTTGGTCAATGCGGCCTGGCGACGCTTCGCCGAGAACAATGGCGGAAGTGTTGATTGTATGCCTGGGATCGACTACATGGCCGTCTGCCGCCAGGCCTTGTCCGGTGCTGAAGGTGTCGAGGCGAGATGCGCACTCAAGGGGCTCGAGAACGTTCTCGCCGGTGTGGAGAGCGTATTCAGCCTGCAGTATCCGTGCGATTCCCCGACCGAGTCGCGCTGGTTCGAAATGCGCGTCCTTCCGCTGAGTGGGGAGCGATCCGGCGCTGTGGTCGCGCATGAGGAAATCACCGGTCAGAAGCTGGCGGAGCAGGCATTGAAGCGCAGCGAGGAGCGGCTTCGTCAGGCAGCGGAGGAGGCGCTGCGGCTGAGCAAGGAGAGCTTCCGGCTTGCGGTGGAGAATATGCCGGACGCGCTGGTTATCTATGACGATCGTATGTGCTACAGCTTCCTAAACACCGTCAGCCTGAAGCGTGGCGGACTTCCGCTGGAGTCCTATCTCGGCAGGCGGGACGATGAGATCTTCGCGTCTGAGACCTGCTCGAGTTATCTGCCTTACTTGCGTCAAACCTATGAAACCCGTGCTCCGACTGCTTTCGAGTGCGGCCTGGACCTGGCGACGGGCCATTACGATCTGGTCGTCACCTACGTCCCGATGCTCGAGCACGGCGCGGTGTACCAAGTGTTCGGCTTCTTCTATGACATTACGGAGCGTAAACGCAGCGAGGCGCAGTTGGCCGAGCAGGCGCGAGAGTTGCGGGAGGCGGACTGGCGCAAGGACGAGTTCCTCGCCATGCTGGCACACGAGCTTCGCAATCCCTTGGCGCCGATCTCGAATGCCGTTCAGCTCTTGCAGCGTGAGGGATCCGATGAGCAGATCGCCTGGGGCCTTGCGGTCATCCGGCGTCAGACGCTGCATCTGACCCGGCTGGTCGATGACCTCTTGGACATCTCGCGGATCACCCGGGGCGTCATCGAACTCCGCATGGAGCCCCTCGACCTTGCCGTCATCCTCGCTCGGGCGGTCGAGACGAGCTTGCCCGCGATCGTGGCGCGGCGACAGCGACTGCAGACGCGCTTTCCGGACGGAAGGCTCTGGGTCGAAGGCGATTTGGTGCGGCTCACCCAGGTCGTATCGAATCTGCTGACGAATGCAGCCAAGTTCACCGATGAGGGTGGGCAGATCTGGCTCGGCGTGGACGCAACGGTCGAGGCTATCGAGATTCGTGTCCGCGACTCCGGGCGAGGTATCGATCAGGATAAGCTCTCTCAGCTCTTCGATCTCTTTTACCAAGTCGATTGCACCATCGCTCGAACTGAAGGCGGGCTGGGGATCGGGCTCTCGCTGGTCAAGCAGATTGTCGATATGCATGGGGGCACGGTTGAAGTCCATAGCGCCGGACTCGGCAAGGGCAGCGAGTTCAGCGTTCGCTTGCCCCTGCTCGCCGATCCTTCGGACGCGCCGATGAGCCATGGCGTCGAGGATCGGGGTACCTCGTCCAGGTCGTCGATGAAAGCTGGGCTGCGCGTGCTCGTCGTCGACGATAACCGGGACGCGATCGACAGCCTTGAGCTACTTCTCGGCGTTGAGGGCTATGAAATGATGGTGGCCTACGATGGCGAATCGGCGTTGAATCTGGCGATGGCGAGGCGCCCCGACGTCGTGCTCTTGGACATCGGGCTGCCGGGGATGGATGGCTATGCCGTGGCGCACGCGCTGCGGCAGCAATTCCTGCATGCAACATTGCGGATCATCGCGATCACCGGTTACGGACAGCCCGAGAGCCGTGAGCGGTCAAGGTCCGCTGGCTTCGATGTTCACCTCGTGAAGCCCATCGACTTCGACGCGCTCCTCGCCCTGTTGGCCGACTACAGAAGGCTCGCCGCCGACTGAGACCCGGTCTGGAAAGCGTTCAGGGCGCTATCTGCGTTTCAGCCAGGCATGCCCTCGGATAGGGCGGCATCCTTGCTGGAGCAACGCCCCGGTGCGACCAATCTCGGTACCTGGGCCGCTGCTCTCCCGCCGTCGAATGCAGTCGGGATTGCGCCAGTGCGGGGCACGCTGCCTGAGGCGCCCCATCACGTCGCTGAGCGTCATGGAGCAAAGCCGCTTCTCTTTGGCCGACCAGCAGGCGCTTCGTCGGCAGCACCGCGCGCCCTCATGAATCGATACCCGCAGGATCCTAGGCGGCTGCTGGCAGCCCCGAAATCTCCCCGCTACCCGGAATCGCTCGGCCCATCCGGCCCAGGTATGCGGCCGGCTGCGTCGGAGACCTTCCTTCTCTTCGTCACTGCGTCGGCCCGACGTGAGGGCCGTCCGGTCGTGCGGGTCTAGGACGCAAGCTGTGCGCCTGGCCGAGTCGCCATCCCATGCTTCGGCTTGCGGTTCCTCTGCTGATCTCTGTCAATAGAACTAGACACCACAGGCCGTCAAGGCTTATTGACACGTAGTTTTACGTGATGCTACTGTTATCTCCACTGAAGGGTGCTTGGCCCTTCAGTTGGGAGCCGCAAGCCCTTTGGTCCGGCCCTCAGCGAGGTGTCCGCGGCGATCGCGCCTAGCGGGCTACCCATCCCGATGTTATGCAACTGGAGGCCAATAATGGCTGATCTGAAGAGCCTCTCGGGTATCACCGAGCAGCAGGCACAAGAGTTTCACGCGCAGTTCAAAGTCACCTACACCGCTTTCGTCGGTCTGGCGGCACTGGTGCATCTGTTCATCCTCGCGACCAATCCCTGGTTCTGAGCCACACAACTAAACGCAAGAGGTAATAAACAATGGAAGTCATGGGTTACAAACCAATCGAGCAAGACTATCGGATCTGGATGGTTGTGAATCCCGCAACCTGGCTGATGCCCATTCTGTTCGCGGTCCTGCTGATCGTGCTGACGGTTCACGTCGCCGTGCTGTCCCTTGGGTGGTTCACCTGGGGCTGAGCGCCGCGCCGAGACTGGGGTCGCCGCGGAGGTGGCTGCAGTCCAGCGAGATGCGAGATGCGTGTGGGACGCATCTCGCGATTCACGGCGAAGGACTGCCGGTGTTCCAGTTCAATGTGGCGGGCGCCGGTGCGTGGTCCGCACGCTGTCACGGATGAGTCCTTGAAGTTAATGAGCCCGAAGGTGGAGTCGACCGCCATGAAAGCCCCCCTGTTTATTCGCCCATTGACCGCGAGCGAGCGTCAGGCCTTGGCGGCCGGACTGAGTTCTCCTGATGCCTTCACGCAGCGCCGCTGCAAGATCCTGCTTGCCAATGTCGCCGGTAAGACGGCGCCAAAGATTGCGGCGTCGCTCGGCTGTGCGCAGCAAACCGTGCTCAATGCCCTCAATGCGTTCGAGCGCGAAGGATTGGGGTGCCTCGTCGAGAAATCGCACCGCACCAAGAAGACCAGACGTCCGCTCATTCAGGGGCATTCCGCCGAGAAGATCTGCTCCATCTTGCGTCGAGATCCTCGGGAGTTCGGAAAGCCCCACCGCCGGTGGACCTATGCTGCCGTCGCGGAGGTGGCGTTCGAGCAGGGATTGAGTGAGCGCGCGGTGAGCGAAGAGACGATCAGGCAAGTCATCTTGCGCCTTGGGCTGGACTGGAAACAGGCTCGGGCCGGGGTTGTGCTGCGTGCCCGGTCTGACGCCCTGCGTCAGAGTGCGGTCGCCTGCTGATTGCGAGTGAAAATACTTGAGAAACGATGTAAATTCTGATTGACATTTCGGTGCGTCAAGTTAAGATGACACGTACTAACACGGGTTACTGCTAGTTGCATGCTGATACACGGACGGTTGGGCTAGGTAGTGTAGCTAGGGGTGCGTAGGTCGCGGATGAGCGCACGTCCGATCGGGCGATCAGACGCTGAGGTAGCGCTTTATGGGCGCTACCCGTGCGGGCCAAGGATGCCCCGCCATTTCCGAGCCGCTCAATGCTCGGGAATAGAGTGACTCGGAAACACAGTTTGCGAGTCGTGAGCTGATCGAATGCCGGGCTGGCATTCATCAAACTCTCCTAACGACGACTTTGACTAATGTTGGAGGCTAATATGGCTGATCAAAAGAGTTTGTCCGGGCTGACCGAGCAGCAAGCGAAAGAGTTTCATGAGCAGTTCAAGGTGACCTACACCGCGTTTGTCGGTCTCGCTGCACTTGCGCACTTGATGGTCATCGCAGCGAATCCTTGGTGGTAATTTCAAGAGGTCTATGAAGATGGCTATTGAATTTATGGGCTACAAGCCGCTTGAGCAAGATTACAAGTTCTGGATGGTCGTCAATCCGGCAACTTGGCTGATCCCGACCTTCATGGTCTTGATACTCACCGCGCTTCTTGTGCATGTGTATGCGTTCTCGCTCGAGGGTCAGGGCTTCAGCGCCCAGCCTGAGGCTGCGCCTGCGGTCGAGGCGGCAGCGCCAGCAGAGGCGGCTCCCGCGGAATGAATTTGTACGGTTATGGTGCCGCACCATGACCCTCGATCTGCCTCATTGTTTGAATGAAGCGGAAACCTTGTGAATCCCTAATGGGAGGAAGACAGAATGAATGGCTTGACCGAACAGCAGGCGAAAGAGTTCCACGCGCAGTTCAAGATCACCTATACCGCATTCGTAGGGCTAGCTGCTCTGGCGCACCTGATGGTCCTGGCGAACAATCCCTGGTTCTAGAACTATCTGGTTCTGGCTCGATTCCAGTTCGAATAACCTAAAGAGATCAATTCAATGAGCGATATCGCAAAACCCAGCAACCCGAATGACGATTGGAAAATCTGGATGGTCGTCAATCCGTCCACTTGGCTGATGCCTATCCTCTTCGCCGTGCTCCTGATCGTGCTGACCGTCCACACCGTGGTTCTGCAGCTCGGTTGGTTCACTTGGGGCTAAGCAGCAGGACAGTGTTGATCGTCGCCCGGTCTGGTGACCTAGGTTGCCGCTCGGGCGTCTGATCAAGCCCTGCACGCCAAGGCCTCGGGTGGCGCAGGGCATGACCGGATTGCCGAACCCGCAAGCGGTGATCAACCCTTTCTGGAGCGATTGAATCCGGCCTCTCCGCTCGACCGATGCATCGGAGTCGATGCTCCGGCGACACCAACCCAAGCGATCCATTGCCATCGGCGGCGTCGAATCGCGCGAGGCAGTCGAGACCTTGTTCGCCGCAGCTGAGCGAGGGGTCGGACCCGGCCAGCGCCACACCCTGGCGTGTCTTAGGCCGATTTTCCGCGCAAATCTACTCATCAGTGCTAGCATGTTCGGCGACATTCTAGAAGCCTTGCTGGTGCAGTTTTTCTTGATCGCCTGCTTTCTTGATCGCGTGATCGCTTGATCGCCTGCACGCGGCCCACCTCAAGGCTCGGCGCTCCGGCGCGGCTCTTCGCAAGCATCGCCCTGCGTCCGGTTCTCCCCGTATTGCGGCCTTTGGTGGATGCCAGAAACAATCTCCTGCGGTGATGACGCTACTATGTCAGTCGAATTGCCAGATGGCCCAGTTGCGGCACCTGTCGTAAAGTGTCCTACCGGTATTCGTGGTCTTGACGAGATTACCGAGGGTGGCTTGCCGCGCGGACGGCCGACTTTGGTATGCGGCGCCGCTGGATGCGGCAAGACCCTACTGGCGATGGAGTTCATCGTCCGCGGGGCACATGACCTTGGCGAGCCGGGTGTCTTCATGGCATTCGAGGAGACCGAAGGCGAGCTGATCGCGAACGTCAGCTCGCTCGGCTTCGCCTTGGATCGCTTGGTTGCCGAGAACCGCGTCGCGCTCGACTACGTCTATGTCGAGCGCAGCGAAATCGAAGAAACCGGTGACTATGGCCTGGACGGCCTCTTCGTGCGCCTCGGCAGCATGATTGAAGAGGTTGGTGCCCAACGTGTGGTCGTCGACGGCATCGAAGCCTTGTTCGCCGCGCTTCCGAGCGAAGGCATCCTGCGCGCGGAGCTGCGCCGCCTGTTCCGCTGGCTCAAAGACCAGGGCGTGACGGCTGTAATCACCGCCGAGCAGGGCGCGCGGACACTCACGCGGCATGGGCTCGAGGAGTATGTCAGCGACTGCGTCCTTTTCCTCGACCATCGTGTTCGCGGTCAGGTTGCAACGCGCCGCCTGCGTGTCGTCAAGTACCGTGGGTCTCGACACGGCACCAACGAGTACCCTGCCCTGATCGACAAGTACGGCATGAGCGTGCTGCCGATCAGCTCCGTCAACCTTGACCACCGCGTCTCGCGGGAGCGCATCTCCACAGGGATTCCGCGGTTGGACGACATGCTCGGCGGTCAGGGGTATTACAGCGGCAGCAGCGTGCTGATTTCCGGCACGGCGGGGGCTGGCAAGAGCAGCATCGCGACGGCATTCGCCGACAGCGTCTGCCGCCAGGGCGGGCGTTGCCTCTATTGGTCTTCGGAAGAATCGAAGGATCAGATCCTTCGGAATATGGGTTCGATCGGACTCGCTCTTCAGCCGCACCTCGACAAGGGATTGCTTTACTACCATACCGTCCGGCCCACGCTCTACGGGCTGGAGAACCATCTCGTCAGCCTGCACAAGCTCGTGAGCGAGTGGCGGCCAGACGCCGTCATCTTGGATCCCATCACCAACTTCGCGGCCATTGGCGACGCGGGCGAAGTGAAGCTGATGCTCACGCGGGTGATCGACTTCCTGAAGAAGGCGGGTATCACCTCCGTCTACACGAGCTTGGCCCAGAGTTCGAGCCCAGCGCAGCTCGAAGAGACCGACGAGGGCGTCAGCACACTCATCGACACCTGGCTGCTCGTGCAGATGGTGCAGGCTGCCGGCGAGCGCGATCGCCTGCTCTCCGTGCTGAAGAGCCGCGGCATGGCACACTCGAACAAGGTGCGCGAGCTGTTGCTTAGCGACCAGGGGATCGATCTGGTCGACGTCCACACCGACTCGGGTCAGGTCCACACCGGCTCGGCCCGGCTCGCCCAGCAGGTTCGCGACGAGGTCGATACCAGGGTCCGCCAACGCGGGAGCGAGAGCCAACGACGCGAGCGACACGATCTTGTCAGGCAGATCCAATCCCTGCAGGCGCGGCTCTCCGAGCTAGAGCAGGATGCGGCCATCGCCTCGGTCGAGGAGTCGGGCCGCCACGGCGATTGATGCGAGGAGTCAAGACGATGACACGGCAGCGCTCGGATATGCGCGACGGCATGGTTGAGGAAGACAGCTGGTGTTTGCGGCTCTATGTCGCCGGCCAGAGTCCCCGCTCCATTCTGGCCTTTCGCAACCTTGAGGAGATCTGTGAGACCCACCTTGCGGGTCGTTACGAGATCGAGATCATCGATCTGATCGAGAATCCAAGGCTGGCGCGCGGCGATCAGATCGTGGCTGTGCCGACGCTGGTGCGCAAGCTGCCGGAGCCCGTGCGCAAGATCATCGGCGACCTCTCCGATACCGACCGGGTGCTGGTGGGGTTGGATCTGCGGCCGCGGGCATGATCATGGATCCACCGAGCGGAAGTTGACCATGACCGAGAAAGAGACGCCTGGCGAGCCAGTTGCGCAACGTCCGGGGGAGCTCACCGATGACCTCGAAGACTTGGGGCCTGTCGCATGCGACGAGCAGGGCGCGCATTTCGTCCTCATCCTCTATGTCGCCAGCCTCACGCCACGCTCGGTGACGGCCATCCAGTCGGTCAAGTCGATCTGCGAGACGCACCTTCAGGGTCAGTGCGAGTTGGAGATCATCGACATCTACGAGCATCCCAGTCTGGCCAAGGGCGAGCAGATCGTCGCCGCGCCTACCCTGATCAAGAAGCTGCCCTTGCCACTGCGTCGCCTGATCGGTGACATGGCTGATCAGCAGCGCGTGCTCGTCGGCTTGGATCTCCGCGCGAAGGGCGACGCTTCGGACTCACGGAGGTAGCGACTTCGTGTCAGGTTCGTTCAATGCACCGAGGCTAGACGCCCTGCAGGCCGAGAACGCCGAGCTGCGAGCAAGGCTCGAAGAGGCCGAGGAGACGCTCCGCGCGATCCGTGAGGGTGAGGTCGATGCCATTATCGTTAGCGGCAGCCAGGGTGACCGCGTCTTTTCGCTGACGGAGACGGAGAACCTGCATCG
Organism: Thiorhodococcus minor; assembly: GCF_010820565.1. Taxonomy (GTDB): domain Bacteria; phylum Pseudomonadota; class Gammaproteobacteria; order Chromatiales; family Chromatiaceae; genus Thiorhodococcus; species Thiorhodococcus minor. The sequence goes on from NZ_JAAIJQ010000111.1 coordinate 10,737, forward strand.
CCAGATGGTCGAGACCATGAACGAGGCGGGCCTCGCGATCTTACCGGACGGATTGCTGCTCTACTGCAATGAGCGCGCCGCGACTTTGCTGCGGCGATCGCGCGGCGCGCTGCTGGGACGCCGGCTCGACGAATTCGTGGCCCCGCAGGACAGCGCACGGTTGAGCGCTCTGCTGGCAGCCTCGGCCCAGGGTACGGCGGACGAGCGTGTCGTTTTCTGCATCGACGACGAGACGGCCGTTCCCTTGCATCTCTGGGCCAGCCGGCTGCAGCGTCCGGAGGGGGCTCTGATCTGTCTGGTCGGCACCGACCTCAGCCGGCTCGAAGCCGAACGTGCCCTGGTCGCGCAGCTCCAGGAGCAGCAGCAGGCCTTGGGCGCCTCCCGCGCCGAGGCGCTCGATCTCATGGCTCAAGCGTTCGCGGCGCAGGAGGCCACAGCCCAAGCGGTCCAGGAGCTACGCGAGGCTGATCGCCGCAAGGACACTTTCCTGGCTACCCTCGCGCACGAGCTGCGCAATCCGCTCGCGCCAATTCGCAATGCCCTCGCGATCCTGCGCCTGAGCTTGCCCGGCGAGCCAGAGACCCAGACGGCCCTCGCCGTCATCGAGCGCCAGTTCACCCATCTGGTGCGGCTGCTTGACGACCTCCTTGAGGTCTCGCGCATTACCAGTGGCAAGATCGATCTGCGCAAGGAGCCGGTCGAGCTCTCGACGGTCATTGCCAACGCCGTGGAGACGATTCAGCCGCTGATCGAAGCGGCCCGCCAGCACTTGACCCTCACGCTGGCGCCACAGCCGATGTGGCTTGAGGCCGACCCGGTGCGCCTGGCGCAAGTCTTCGGAAACCTGCTCAACAACGCCACGAAGTACACGGGGATCGGGGGCGAGATCCGGCTCGCCGTCGAGACGAAAGACGGCGCTGCGCAAGTCGTCGTGAGCGACACCGGCGTCGGCATCTCTAAGGACCTGCTGCCGCATGTCTTCGAGCTCTTTCGGCAGGGCGCCCCGGATCAGCCGCATGGTCAGGGGGGATTGGGAATCGGTCTGTCGCTCGTCAAACGGCTGGCTGAACTCCATGGGGGCCGCGTGGAGGCAATCAGCGCCGGTCGTGGCCAGGGCAGCGAGTTCAGGGTGCTGCTCCCCTTGTTGGCGGGTTCGCTGGCGCAGCTCCCCAGTGCTCAGCCCAGCCAGCCGCGCGAGCTGTCTGGTCTTTCGCCAGCCTGCCGCATCCTAGTCGTGGACGATAACCAGGATGCGGCCACGAGCCTGGGGAGCTTGCTTGCTCGGCAGGGCGGGCAGGTCGAGATTGCCTTCGATGGCCCATCGGCGCTCCAGCGTTTCGATACGCAGCGCCCGGATCTGGTGATCTTGGACATTGGGATGCCCGGCATGGATGGGCATGAAGTCGCCCGCCGCATTCGCGCACGCTCCGATCTGACAAAGCCGATGCTGATCGCGATGAGCGGCCTTGGCCAGGAAGCCGATCGCCAACGCTCGTTCGAGGCGGGATTCGACTACCACCTGGTCAAGCCGGTTCCCTTCGACGTCTTGGATTCGCTCCTCTCGACGCGATGGGGCTTAGGACCTGCAGTTAGCTCGGCGCTGGCGGCTGTACCCGCTCAGGGAGGGGAATGCGGTTCGCCGGACGCGGCGCGGCGACCCCTTTCCTTGCCATTGCAGTCCCCGCCCGCAGCCTCGCAGCCCCCTCTGGCGCCTCCGCTGACAGAGGCACTCAAGACGTTGGAGCAGCAGCTCGATGTGGTGATTCAGTCGCCGGACTCGCTCAGCAGCCCAGTGGACCTGGCTGTACAGATCGAGGCCTTTCGCGCCAGGGGGAGAACGCTGATACACGAACTGACTCAGCCCCTGAATGTCGCGGCCTGCTACGCCGTCGCGGTGCGGAATTTCGCAGCCAGTTCCGCCGCTGATGCCGCTCCGCTTTGCAATGCGCTGCGTGGCATTGATCAGCAGATCCAGCTCTCTGCCGCGGCGATTGAGCGTCTGCGTCAGTTATTCAATGACGAGGGGGCGGTCGAGCCGACCCGCTCGACACACCCCGCCGACAGGGCGCGCGTGGCTAACGCGGGTGCTGTCGGGGCTGGTCGTCCAGCCTCTGGCCCGGGCTGATTGCGTGGCGTCGAGTCGGATGCGGAACGCCCGCAATGCGCGTTCGCGCGCGCCGCATCTCGGAACCAGGACCCGAGCCATGCCCCGAGACGCGCGAGGTTGTCAAAGTCGGGTCTAAATGACCACAATGAGATCGGGGGGCGAGCATTGATGCGCTGGCAGCAACTGCGGCCGACCCTGTTGTCAGGAAAACTGAAACCAAGATGACTGCCGAACCGATCGCCTACATTGTCGATGACGATCCTGCCTTGCGCGACGCCCTGAGTCTGCTACTCGAATCCGTCGAGATTCCTGCGAAGACGTTCGCCCGCGCCGAGGACCTCCTTGCCTCCAGTTTGCTGCGCGATCCGCGCCCGGCCTGCTTGCTGGCGGACGTGCGCATGCCTGGGATCAGCGGCATCGCACTGCTTGAACGGTTGCGGGAGGATGGCATCGCCATCCCGACCATCTTGATCACGGGGTATGGAGACATCCCCATGGCCGTGCGTGCGATGAAACTCGGCGCCATCGATTTCATCACTAAGCCCGTCAACCATCAGGCGCTCATCGATCTGGTTCAGGAGACCTTGCGTGATCGGCTTGCCTGCCAGGGTCCGGACCACGGCGATGACGTCCTGCTGGAGAGATTCAATGAGCTGACGTCTAGACAACAGCAGGTCTTCCGTTGCATCACTGCGGGCCAGTCCAACAAGACGGTGGCCGAGGAGCTGGGTATCAGTGTGCGCACGGCCGAGTTCCATCGAGCACGTATCATGAAGAAGATGCAGGTCCACAACCTCGCCGACCTGACCCTGGCTCGCGTCACCATCGAAAGCCGTCTTGCCCAGCAGAACAAGTGAGGCCGGAGAGTCGGCTGTACCTTGTCCGAATCTGCGCGGCAGGAAGGCGGTTTTCGGTGGTGCTCCATCTGCGCGGTTCGACTCAGGGCAAGAGGCTGTCTGAATCTTGTAATTGTCCGAGCTGGGGCGAATTCATTCGCCCTCCCGCCAGTGCCAAGGGCGACTAAAGTCGCCCCGAGGTTTTTCAGACAGCCTCTAAGGCATCTCATTACACACATCGTAACTTCTCAATAATTCACGGCACAGCCTCAGCGGCCAAGATCCGTTCGCGCACGATGTCCGGCAAGGGCGGGATGTCTCCGACCTGTCCGATGCGGTCGTTGAGGTCGTCCCAGAAGGAAATCCCGAGTTTTCGGCAGGTCTTCTTGAGGCTGGCGAAGGTGTCACGAAGCGACGCCCTAGATCGCTGCGGGTCCCGCCGCTGATCTTGCGCCATTTCACATCGCTGCGGATGTCGTTCTCGCTG
>NZ_JAAIJQ010000112.1 GCF_010820565.1 Thiorhodococcus minor
ACCTCCATGTCTACCCCCCGAGGTCGAACGCAAAGCTGGCGTGTACGAACGAGGGGCGAGATGTGGGTAACGATATGAGCTCTGGCCGCGCCACCCGCGAGAAGAAGCTGCGCTTCGCGAGCTTGATCCTGCGACAGTTAAACCTAAGTTCGGCGACTTGAGCCGCTCAGTCGCAAAGCACGCGAAGAAGAGCAAGGGGCTGATCGATGCGGCTCTTTCACGCGCTGGGTGACTAAGATCCACTCCGCAGCCCATTGAAATACTTCGCGCGCGTCGTGCCCTTTGCGTTTCAACAGCTCTTTTCAGGTTGAAGCCGCTCGCCAGCCTTCTTTCGAGAGCGCCGGCCTTGCAGGCGCGCAAGACGTGGAGCCGAGCCGTGCTCAAGTCAGAAAGTCGCGACTTCGGAGGACGGCTTTCGAGCGCTTGAGCTCACACTGAGCGCGGTCACCGTCGCCAATATCAATGCGATGCCGAGAATCTGCCCGCCGGTCAGGCTTTCGTCGAGGAGCACCACACCGAATAGCGAGGCGGTCACCGGCTCGACCATTGCCATAATCGACGCAACGGCCGGCGCGATCCGCTTCAGGCCGAAGATGTAGAGGGTGAAGGAAAATCCTGCGCCAAGCACACCCAATGCCGCGAAGAGCGGCCAGCTTGGTGCGCTTAGGGCGGCAGAGGTCTGTTCGATATCGCTCGGCAAGATGAGGATGATGGCCAGTACCGCGAACGCGATCGCAAGGATCGCCTGCGGACTGCCGTGTGGCGCTGCATACTTGAGCCCGAAGATGAAGACCGCGTAAGACAGCCCCGCAAGCAAGCCCGCGACGGCGCCAATCAGCGTGACGGCGTCAGGTCCAGTCTCGTAGACCCTTGTGAGCAGTCCGACGCCAAGCATTACCAAGGCGATCGCGGCCCACTTGGTCGCAGTGGGTCGTTCGAGCCTGAGCGCGAAGGACGCGAGATAGACGAAGACTGGCGCGCAGTACATCAGCGTCGCTGCAACGGCGACACTGCTCTCTCTGATGCTGATGAAATAGAAGGCGAAGTTCCCGGTGATGCCCAGGCCGGCGATGGCGGACAACAGCCACAATCGACCACTTGCCAGTCCGCTGCCGCGCGGACTCACCGCGAGCCAGGCAAGGAAAAACAAGAGTCCGATTGCGCCCCGGTAGAACGAGACCACAAAAGGGGCCCAGCCGTCGGTCATCAGAACGCCACCGATGCCGCCGGCCAGGCCCCAGAATAGGGCTGCCACTAAGACGAATGCCGGACTTAGGCGATTTCTGTCAATTCCCATACCATCTGGCTTGTCTTGACGCCCGCCTTCTGTGTCGCCCCGCCAGTCACATCGCCCGGCAATGCTTCTGTCGGCGCTCCTTTGAAGGCGGACCTCAATCCGGCGCCACCTGGTATAGGAATTTCCGGCAATTGCCTTAGCATCGTCTTTCTCACCTATGCCGATTGATGTGCCTGCGGTGCGAAGCTCCCGCGCATGAGGAGGACACGACTCCAGCATCCAATTCATGCATCGAGCGAGCGGCGACCGTCCAAGCGAGATTCGGCGATTCGAACCGCAAAGGTCCAAAGGTCGCCAAGAAGAACGGCACCAAAAAAGGCTCGACCCGTGGGAGCGCCGCCCCGGCGCGACGAGGCCTGCTCCGACCGTCTCAGTCGCGCGGGGGCGGCGCTCCCACGCAATGCCTGTCTAACGGCGCCTGATCCAATCACGTTTGGTACGAAGATTCTCGGAAATCGCCTCAGGTCTTCTTCGTGACCGGGCGGACGAGGCCACCGAGCACGCGAGGAAACCGCGCTCCGGTCAACGACCTCGCCGGGCCCTGCCGTATGCCGCGCGCCTATTGCTTGAGCGTAGCCATGGTGTCTCGATAGGCATGCCAGGATGCATAGCCGAGCCAGGGGACAATGACGACGAGGCCAGCGAAGTAGGTCAGGAGGCCGAGGGTGCAGAGTGCCGCGATGATCAGGGCCCAGAGCGACATTGGCTTCCAGTTTTCCCCGACCGCCTTCCAGCTGGCGAAGGCTGCGTTGAAGGCGTCGATCCTTTGATCGAGCAGCATGGGAACGGACAAGGCCGTGATGCGGAAGACCAAGGCGGCGAGCGCGATGGCGATGCCGGCATAGACCACCAAGAAGGGGAGGCTCTCGCTGAACATCACAGGGAGCGGCTGGACGCGCTCGTAGGTCGGCGTGATCTGATGAAAGACCCCGCCATAGACCAGATTGGAGAGCATGATCCAATTGACGAAGACGAGGAGCAGGAAGATCCCCATCATCGTCGTGCTGGGGCGATTGAGGTCGAAGATCTTGCGGAGTGTTGCGGTGTCGCGGGCTTGGCCAGTCTCGCGAAGCTTGGCCACGGCCATGAGGCCCATGGACAAGACGGGCACGACGATGAGAAAGCCGCTGAACAGGAAGGGCACCAGATAGAAGGCATCGGCCCCGGCTGCGAGATAGGCGAAGAGCCCGCCGAGACCGGCGACCGCGAGGCCGTAGGTCAAGCTCAGGACTGGCGCGGCCCTGAGGTCCGCGAAGCCCAGACGCAGCCATTCCAGCGGCCTCGACGCGTCAAGTGAGCGAATCTCGAGCTGTCTTCGTGGTAGATGCTCTGTAGAAAGTGTGTAGGTGCTCATCATCATCCTCCTAGCGCTTGGCACATGCTTCGACGACGCGAGCGCGCACGCGCTTCGACAGCGGCTCGGCTCGAGGATCGAGCTCCAGGCGATTCGGTCGCGGGCTCATAGCAGCGAGCTGGCTCGCTAGCGCGTCGCGTCGGCAATGGGTGTGTCTGTGAGCAGCAACGGCCCTGCCAAGATCCTCCTCGCGCGGACGACGCCCCGGGGCAAGGGGCACCTCTTTGTCCGCGCCGGGTCAAAGCAACCGGCTATTGGCTCGTATCACCCGTTCACGCTGTTCGGCTTGAACGCCGTTTCCCGCGTCGTCATCGCCAAGAGTCCGCTTCGTTCGCCGCTCGCGGGCCATCGCCGCCATTCTGTCTTGCGTGGCGCCTCGACCTTGGCATGGAAGCCGCTCACCTAATTCTAGGTCTGGAATGGCTCCGCTTCTCAAACACAACCAGCCACCGGCGAGCGGCCGGTCGGGGGAGAGCGATGAGAACCACTTTGGACATGCCTGCGGTGTGTCAGTGCGGCGCCGCCGGTTGTGCCTACAACGTCGATGAGAGCTGTCACGCGAAGGCAATCACCATCGGGGACGGCGTGCATCCCAGCTGCGACACCTGCTTGAACGACTCGGCTGGCCAGACTCACCGGCAGATCCATGCCGGGGTCGGTGCATGCAAGGTGATGAGCTGCAGCTTCAACGACGATCTCGCCTGTACCGCGGATCACATCGCGCATCGAGGTCGCGATCCAGGGGCGCTCAGCGGATTGCGCAACCTTCCGAGTACAGGGGACTTGGCGTCCCAGCGACTCCGAGTAGCCAGGGAGATGCCCTTCGCTCGTCGCCCAGCACTTTCCGCGGACAAGGATGCAGCCCGTGACTGAGGGAGTCGCTCGCGAGACGAATCCAAGCAATTCATGCGCAGGTACCGACAATGACACTGATTCAAACGATGAGGACGCAATTCACAACACTCGACCCGGACTCTGCGATCGAGCGAGCGATCGAGGAGATGACGCGCGCCGGTCACTGGCTTCTGCCGGTGTGCGTCGGATCGCGTCTGGTTGGCAGCCTCTCGCTGCGCGACCTGGTCGCTGCCATCAGTCGCGCCGATGGCGGGCAGGGCGCCCGGACGGTCGCGGAGGCCATGGACCGAAGCCCCCTCCGTTGCGGTATGGAGACCAGCCTGGAGGATGTGCGCAGCCTGATCTGCAGCAGCCGGCAGCCGGCGATCTGCGTCACCAGCACGGACGACGACCTGGTCGGGATGATCGACGCCTTCGCGGTCATCGACTCCTTGACCATTCCCCAAGCCTTCTCTGGTCCGGAGCCGGAGGAGGTGCGGCAGGTACGCGGCAACCTCTAGACCGCGTCGTCGGTCGGTGGGGAGGCATCATGGCGTCGCTGTGGCGCCTCCAGGCGGCTCGCCGGCGGCAATTCGCACCCCGATGACCGATCGACATGTCGCGGGAGCAGCGCTGCGCATCCGCTGTCCGGCATGACAGCTCGCTAAAGCGATTTCCGTCAATTCCCATACCATCTGGCTTGCCTTGACGTCCGCCTTCCGGGTCGCCCCGCCAGTCACATATAGCTCGGCTATGCTGCTGTCGGCGTTCCTTGAAGGTGGACCTCAATTCGGCGCCACCTGGCGTACGAGCTTCCGGCAATCGCCTAAACGCCTGCATCCGCCCAGATATTGAGCGAGGTGACGATCATGCATGGTCCGACTGCGTTTTTGCGTACCCCGAGGGTCGATCCTGACCGTGAGGCCCCAGGCCGCCGTATCCGCCACTGGCAGGAGTACGAGGCGCTGTTGCCCGACGCGGAATTGGCCGAGCAGGGCGAGCGCTGCATGGATTGTGGCCTGCCTTGGTGCCACGGCTACTGCCCCGTGCACAATCAGATTCCAGAATGGAACGCTTTGGTGACCGAAGGCCATTGGCGAGCCGCTTGGGAGCAGCTCGAGGCCACCAACAACTTTCCCGAGCTGACCGGGCGCCTCTGCCCCGCGCCTTGCGAGGATGCCTGTACGCTGAGGCTCAGCGGGGCGCCCGTCACCATCCGCGCCATCGAGCTGGCGATCATCGAGCGTGCCTGGCGCCGTGGATGGGTCAAGCCGCAGCGCCCGACCGAGGCGTCGCTGGAGCAGTCCAGGGGACGGGTGTCCGTCGTCGGCTCTGGCCCGGCAGGGCTGGCTTGCGCCCAGCAGCTTGCGAGGGCCGGTCACGATGTGACGGTCTACGAAGCCGCGCCAAAGATTGGCGGACTGCTGCGCTACGGCATCCCGGATTTTCGCCTTGAAAAGCAGGTCTTGGATCGGCGCCTCAAGCAGATGCAAGGGGAGGGCGTGCGCTTTCGGGCCGGGGTCAAGGTCGGCGTCGACGTCGCCGCGAAGGACTTGATGGAGGACGAGGGCATCCTGGTGCTGGCCTGTGGCTCGAGCACGCCCAGGGACATCGCTGTTCCGGGCCGCAGCCTGAGTGGCGTTCACTTCGCGCTTGATTACCTGACCGGACAAAATCGCGCTCTCGATCGGGGAGCTGGCAGTCGCCTGCCGCCGATCGATGGGCGTGGGCTGGATGTCGTGGTCATCGGCGGCGGAGACACGGGCTCGGATTGTGTCGGCACGGCGATTCGGCAGGGCGCGCGCAGCGTCACCCAGATCCAGTATCACGCCGAGCCTCCACGTAACGGCGACGTGCTCAGGCACTGGCCGGGGCCTGTGCCCGAGCTGACGCCAAACGACCATGACGCCGAGGGCGGGCGGCGCCTCTGGGGCTGGGAGACGGTTGGCTTGCGACCGGAAGGGGAGCGCGTCTCGGGGGTGGATCTGCAGCGCTTGAGATGGACCCAGGCGGACGATGGTCGTTGGCAGCGTGAGTCCGTGACCGGCGAGCGTCGCTTCTTGCGGGCCCAGCTCGTGCTGATCGCGATCGGCTATCGGCATCCCGCGCATGGCGATGTCATCGCCGAGCTGGATCTGCGGCTGGATAGCCGGGGAAACATCGCGGCCGGCGACGGCGACTATCGCGCGAGCCGCGGGGGCGTCTTCGCCTGCGGGGACGTGCGTCGCGGGCAGTCCCTCATCGTCTGGGCGATTCGTGAGGGGCGTCAGTGCGCCCAGGCGGTCGATCGTCACATTCGCGGTCGGAGCGAGCTGCCGCGGGTTTGATCGAGACCCGTCATCTGCTGGCGCGCGGTCCAGCCCGAGGAGCCCGGCCTCACGATGTCTGACGATGAAAACGCGATGCGGGCCTCGCTCGGCAAGTCCTCCGGCCCCATGCGCTGCGATTGCGTCCTGCTGACTGGGACCGATCGAGCCTGACAGCCCGATCAAATGTGGCGACTCGGTCTCGAGCCGATTCCGGGTGGCGACGGCGCACGCTATCCCTCGGATCACTTCGGTGTTGCGGCGATCTTGACGCCCTGCGGCAGTCCGAGTCCGGGCGTAGGTCCCACCGCAGAGACTCGACACCGAATGGCTTCCGTGCTTCTCTAGATGCCTGCCTCGGGAGAGCGCCGCGGTGCTGCCGATCTCCCAGCCCCCTGGCGCTACCGGCGAATACAGCGCTTGCCTGCGTGCGGATCTACAAGGCTTGGTCCCGGACGCGAGGAGCGCTAACGCGGAGGGGCCGCAGGCGCTTTACCGCTCAAGATGCTGCAGGAGCCCGAACCTTGGATCAAACAGACCCAGGCCCCGAAGCGCAAGCACCCACGCCACCCTTTCCCATCGTCGGCATCGGCGCCTCGGCCGGCGGTCTAGAGGCCCTGCGCGCGCTCTTTCAGGCGATGCCCAAGGATACGGGGGCCGGCTTCGTGCTGGTGCAGCACTTGGATCCCACCCACGACAGCCTCATGGCGGAGCTGCTGAGCAAGTATGCGCAGCTCTCGGTCGTCCAGGTCAGCGACGGCATGGAGGTCGCGCCCAATCAGCTCTACGTGATCCCGCCCAATGCCGCGATGACCATCGCGGACGGCGTCTTGCACCTGAGCGCGCCGACGGAGCGCCGCGGCCTGCGCATGCCCATCGACCGCTTCTTCAGCTCGCTCGCCGACGATCGTCAGGAAAGCGGCATCGGTATCGTCCTCTCGGGCACGGGCACCGACGGGACCTACGGGGTGCGACTCATCAAGGCGCGCGGCGGCATGGTCTTGGCGCAGGACCCCTCCACCGCGGCCTATGACGGCATGCCGCGCAGCGCCATCGGAACGGGAGACGTCGACTACGCGCTGCCGGTCGAAGAGATGCCGCATGTGCTCAAGCGCTATATCGAGCATTTCCGCAAACAGGGCGGGCGCATCGAGGAGGCCAAGCAGGACCAGGACTATCTCGACAGCATTCTGGCCCTGCTGATCGCGCGCGAGAGCTGTGATTTCCGCTGCTACAAGCGCGGCACCCTGCATCGGCGCATCCTGCGCCGCATGGGCCTGGCGCATGTGCCGACGCTCGCCGCCTATCATGCTCGGCTGCGCGATGACGGCGAGGAGGTCCGCGCACTCGGTAAGGATTTGCCGATCGGCGTCACCGAGCTCTTCCGCGAGCCCGAGGCCTGGGCCGTGCTGCGCGAGGAGGTGCTTCCCGCGCTGTTCGCGCGCATCGGCAAGCGCGAAGAGGCCGTGCGTGCCTGGGTGCCGGGCTGCGCGACGGGCGAAGAGGCCTACAGCCTGGCGATGATCCTCGCTGAGGCGGCAGAGGCCGAAGGGCGCGCCAACAACCTCATCGTCTTTGCGACGGATGTCGCCCAAGACTCCCTCGAGGTGGCCCGCGCCGGGATCTATGCGGAGAGCCTGGTCGCGAACGTCGACCCAGAGCGGCTCAAGCGCTTCTTCACGCGCGGGGGGGACCGCTATCAGGTCAAGAAGAGTCTGCGCGAGAAAGTCATCTTCGCGCCGCAGAACCTGCTCACGGATCCGCCATTTTCCAGCCTGTCACTGATCAGCTGTCGTAATCTGCTGATTTACATCGAGCCAGAGCATCAGGATCGGATCCTGTCGCTCTTCCACTTCTCGTTGCGGAAGGGGGGCTACCTCTTTCTCGGCAACTCCGAGACGGCCGGGCAGGACTCGCGCCTGTTCACACCGCTGTCCAAGAAATGGCGCATCTATCAGCGCATCGATACGGCGACGCCATCCAATCTCGAATTTCCGAGCGAGCCCTCGCTGCCGCGTCGGGTGAGTGCCGCTCAGCCTGGAGGAGGCCGCCGGGATGGCAGCTATGGCGCCCTCACGCAGAAGACCCTGATCGAGCACTTCACCCCGGCATCCGTGCTCGTCGATCGCGCCTATCACGTCCTCTACTTCCACGGCCCGGTGCGCGACTACCTCGGCCCCGCGCCCGGCGAGCCGACCGACGAGCTGCTGCAGCTCGCCGCGGAAGGCGTGCGCGGCAAGCTGCGCAATGCCTTGCGCCAGGCCGCCAGCGAGCAGCACCAGGTGGTGAGTCGCGGCGCGCATATTCGCCGCGGTGAGCAGTGGTATCAGGTCGTCGTGACAGTGACGCCGATCCGCGACGCCGACGCGTCCGCCGGTTTGCTGCTGGTGTCCTTCCAAGACGAAGGCAAGCACGAGGGCGGCGATGACGGTGAGATGGAGCGCCACGGCGGCGAGGACGCGCTGGTGCGTCAGCTCGAGGAGGAGCTCAAGGGCACGCGGGATGACTTGCGTAGCACCATCGAGCAGATGGAGACCTCCAACGAGGAGCTGAAGGCCTCGAACGAGGAGGACCTCTCGATGAACGAGGAGCTCCAATCGACGAACGAGGAGCTCGAGACCTCCAAGGAGGAGCTGCAGTCACTCAACGAGGAGCTGACCACCCTCAACAGCCAGCTGGAGGACAAGGTCACGGAGCTGGAAGAGATCAACAATGATCTGAGCAACCTCTTGGTCAGCACGGAGATCGCCACGGTTTTCCTGGACCGCTATCTGCGCATCCGCCGCTACACCCCGGCGGTCGGTGACCTCATGCGGCTCATCCCCTCCGACATCGGGCGGCTCGTGACCGACATCACTTGGTCCTTCGAGGACGAGGCCCTCTTGGCGGACGCGCGCGCCGTCATCGCCGGTCAGACGGCGGAGCCTTATGAGATGCGCAGTCAGGCCGGTCGGTGGTTTCTCCGGCGCGTGGCGCCCTATCGCACGGAAGATAGCCACACCGAAGGCGTGGTCGTGACCTTCACCGACATCACCCAGCGCAAGCGCATGGAGGTCGCCTTGCGTCAGAGCGAGAGTCATCTGCGCCGTATCACCGACTCTCTTCCCGTGCTCATCTCCTACATCGACCGAGACTACAGATACCGCTCCAACAATGCCGTCTACAAGGAGTGGTTCGGGGTCGATCCTGAGGCCGCGCGGGGCAAGTGCGTGCCAGATGTCCTCGGTGACGAGGCCTTCGCCGCCATCCGGCCACACATGGACGAGGCCTTGGCCGGATCGTCGATACACCTCGAGCGCTGGGTCGAGTACGCGCAGGGCGGCAAGCGCTATGTCTCCGCGGACTACATTCCGGATGTCGACGAGAACGGCGAAATCCTGGGCTTCTTCGCCCTGGTCACGGACCTGACCGAGCGCCACCTCGCCGAAGAGCGCCTGGAGCATCTGAATCTGGAGAACAGGCGCCATCTGGATGAGATTCAGGCACTGCTCGAGGCGGCTCCCGTCGGAATCTTCTTCGCGCGCGACCGCGCCTGCCAGGACATGGTGATGAATTCTGCCGGTGCGCAGATGCTGCGCATCGCGTCCGATCGCAACCCCTCGAAGTCCGGGCCGGATGCCGAGGAATTGCGATTTCGTGTCTTCCACGACGGCCGAGAGCTCGCCGCGGATGAGCTGCCAATGCAGATCGCAGCGACCGAGGGCCGCACGATCAGCGGCTTCGAGGAGGTCATTCAGTTCGCCGATGGATCGCAAACCGAGCTCTTGACCTATGCGGCGCCCTTGTTCGACGAGCAGGGGGAGGTGCGTGGCTGCGTTGGCACCCTCGTCGACGTCACGGAGCAGAAGCGTTTGGAGGCACGGCTGCGCGAGCGTACTCAACAGCTTGAGCAAGCCGACCGGCGCAAGGACCAATTCCTGGCGATGCTCGGCCATGAGCTGCGCAATCCGCTGGCGCCGATTCGCTCTACCGTGCAGCTCATGCGGATGGGAGACGGCCAGAGCCTGGATGTCGCCGGGGCGGCGGACATGATCGATCGTCAGGTCGTTCACCTCGAGCGCATGGTCGCCGATCTCTTGGACCTGGCGCGCGTGCGTCGCGGCATGCTCAACCTGTCGATTGCGCGTCACCATCTCCAGGAGCTGGTGCAGGAATCCGTCAACGCCCTCAGTCAGGACGCCGACGCCAAACAGCAATGGCTTTCGGTCGCCTTTTCCGAGGAGCCGCTATTCGTCTTGGCCGATGGAACGCGCTTGACCCAGGTTTTCTCGAATCTCTTGAGAAACGCAGTCCGGTATACGCCCGAGGGCGGACACATCCAAGTGTCGATCAGGCGCGAGGACAGTGACCGTGCTCGGATCGACGTCGAGGACGACGGAAAGGGCATTCCGAGTGACCTGCTACCGCATGTCTTCGATATCTTCGACAAGGCCCCGTCCCACCCCGAGCGCACCAATGCGGGTCTTGGGCTGGGCTTGACCCTGGTGAGGCAGATTGTCGATATGCACAAAGGTGAGGTTGAGGCGGCCAGCGATGGTCCGGGCAAGGGTGCCTGCTTCAGTGTCTCTCTGCCGCTCCTGACGGAGGCCTACGAGGCCGGAGTCGATCACGGTCAAGACGGGCATGGCACCCATGGGGCTATCGATGCTGCCAAGCAGCAGGGCGAGACGCTCGACATCCTCATCGTCGACGACAACGCGGATGTCCTGGCGGCGCTCGCGGGCCTCCTCGAGCGGTTGGGGCACCGCGTGCGCACGCTCGAGAGCGGTGCCGCCGTGCTCCCGGCGGTGCGCGAGGCGCCGCCGGATCTGCTGCTGCTGGATCTCGGGCTTCCAGACGTCGATGGCTACAAGGTGGCGAGGGAGCTGGCCGAAGAGCCCTGCCGACAGCGGATCAAGGTGGTTGCCGTCACCGGCTATGCGGAGACGGATCCGCCGACCACGGCCCAGAGTACGCGCTACTTTGATGCGCGACTCCTCAAGCCTCTGACGCTGAGCGTCTTACAACCTCATCTGTCCAAGCGTTGAGCGCTTTGCTGAGTCCGATTGCTGCTTCCACCCGGTCCAGCGAGCCCCCGAGCCAAGCGCGTTAGGCCGCTTTGCCCGCGATCGCGGCCTCAAGCGCCGCGATGTCAGGAGGTTTGGTCAGCCATTCCTCGATGGCTGTGCTCGGCCCCGACTCCGTGCGCTGATCCGCGTGCCCTGAGAGCGCGATGATCCTGGGTCGGCGGTCGGGACATGCGCTGAGGAGGCTCGCTGCCAGCTCAACGCCATGCATGTCCGGCAGGCCGATGTCGAGGATCACGACATCCGCGCCGCATGTCCTTGCGAGCTCCAGCCCATGCCGTCCGGAGTAGGCGCAGCTTGCCTCATGCCCGAGCGCCGAGACGAGCGCGGCGAGGGAATCGGCGACATCGCGATGGTCGTCGACGATGAGCACGCGCTTGGGCGCTGCGCTCGAGGGGGCGCGCGCGGAGCCCTCCGTTTCCGGCAATGACGGATCCTGTGAGCTCGGGGCTTCAATGCACACGACGAGAGTGCTCCTCCGGGGTGGGCGTGCTCCAGGGGCGGCAGCGGGATGCACGGTCTCGGTAGTATTACTGAGACGACCCTCGGCTTTCCACAATACCCTCGATACCCTAGCGCCATTAGGGTATTGCAAGGCAGTAAGGACCCAGCGTGCCGGCCGGGGCGATCGAAGCCCCTGTGATGTGCAAGCAGGCCCCGGCCGTTCGTGTTTGGGTGAGATGCCGCCACGATTTGTCAAAGACGGCTTGAGCAGAGCTGACCGAGCGCAATGGGAGACCTGGCATGCCGAGACACGGATTCTCAGCGACCGATGAGCGGTCGCGCGTCGCTTCGCTGTCCGAGACTGGAGCGGGCGGCGCTCATGCGCCAAGGGGCGAGGGCGGCTGCGGGACGGATCAGCCTAGGCGGGAGACGACTGGTGGCCGCCGCGATTGCGGGCATGACGCAAGGGTGCATGCTCGGCAGAGACCGACCTCTAGCCAGACGCTCAAATGGATCCTCGTCACCCTCTCCGTGCTGGGGACCTCGGTGCTGATTATCTCGCTGGAGCAGTCCCGGGCCGGATACGGTTAGGCCGCCGCAGTCGGGCCGATCAGGAGACTCAAGGCCAAACAGGGATGCCATGTCCCAAGGCGGCGGCTCGAGCTGAGCAAAGTATGCTCGGAGGAAGAAGGAGAAGGCACTGGGACCGCACGCAGCCTCAGCATCGACACCAAGAAGAAAAGCCAAGGTGGCTTGCTGCGGCTCGAGAAGTGTCCGAAGGACTGCGGGGCAAAAGCCCCGCGAAGCGGCATCAAAGCATAAAGAATAATGATCGATGCTGGCCGGTTGCGATGGAGGGAGAGGCCAATGCTCGCGTTCCTCGAGGTGGCCTCTTTGTTTTGCCGAAAGGCGAAGCGAGTGGTGGATTTCCCGATGTTCTCTCATCCCCAAGGGTGTCTGAGATCGCCGCGCAGCAACGATGTGCAAGCAGGCCAGTCGCGTGTCGCGCGGTTGGGCAGCTGCTCTACGTAAAGCCGCATGCTGCAGTCCAGCCAAGACCTGCGTGCGGTTGGCCGACGCTGCCGCGAACGCAGCCCGCTGAGACGCCGCGCGCATCCAGTGCGCACCCTCTCTCCAGAACGCAAACGACGCAGCTCAAGCCAAATCAAGTACAGCGACGCATCACCGGGTCGCAGAACTGCTCGGGATCGCATTGAGGCACTGCGTTCGCTGTTCAGAGCGT
Organism: Thiorhodococcus minor; assembly: GCF_010820565.1. Lineage (GTDB taxonomy): Bacteria > Pseudomonadota > Gammaproteobacteria > Chromatiales > Chromatiaceae > Thiorhodococcus > Thiorhodococcus minor. The sequence goes on from NZ_JAAIJQ010000112.1 coordinate 12,545, forward strand.
CTTCTCGGGGCAGCCCAAAATTCAAAGGAATCTTCATGGATCAGAACGAGTGCGCGGAGCTGCTAGAAGAAGTCAACGCATCACCAACCATGGCTCGAATCGCCGATTTGGCTGCCAAGGCGCGGCAGTTCTTCGATATGTGCGAGCCGGAGCAGCTCAAATTCATAACGGCCATCAACGCCATCGAGGTCGTGCGAGGCATCGATACCGGCCTTATCAAGCTTGAAGATCCCACCTGCCGCGCGGCTGTCCTCCGCTTGCTTTGGGCGGCGATGGAGCTGATTCACGGCGGGCGATTTGGCTCAGATGCCATGCTCACGGAGCAGGTGCGCTAGGGCCGTCGGGATTTGCGGCGCCTGCGGCCCGGATGGATGCCATCGATCGGCCCGCTTCCCCGGCGCAGGCATGCCGCGCGGCGCCATCATCGCCTGCTCGCCAACCGTCCCCAGCCATTCCAACCGGCCAGTAGAACGGCCGCTTGCTCAAGGCTTGGAGCCACCGCTGCAAGGACATCGCAATGCCAAACTTCGATCCAACTTTCGTGTTTCATCGATTGGTCCAAGACGACCAAGCACTCGACGGCATCGTCGCGGATCGCTGCCTCGACCAGGAGCTCTTCGTCGAGAGACACAGGCACACGATCGCGCGGCACTATGCCTCGGAAGGGCTGCACTTGGAGGAGGCCAAGACCAGGCAGCTCGCTGAAGACCTCTGGACATACATGCATCATTTGATGTCTCTTACCCGCCGGAAGACCGCAGCGGCAAGGAGACCGGCTAGAGCTAACCCTGATCGAACTGTTAACGCCGAGGGCCAAGGCAATCTTTGCCGTGATGACGACGAACGGATTCTTTTTCGCGGCCGTCAGCGAATGGACATCAGGGATCTCGAATCCATCCAAGATCCGAGGCCGCCCTGCAGCGACAAACCACCCGAGTAGCGTACCGATGGGCTCTGAGCCTGGCCGACCTTGCCTCTCGGGTCGAAATCGGCTGGCATCAGCGGGCGCGGCCTGTGGATCCGGATAGCCGTAGGTGAAGGCGAGAGCGTTTCGCTGCAATACTGCGCCTCTCCCTCCTCGCAGCGCTCGCAGTCCAGACAGTTGTCGACCATGCATCCCGCGTTCCCGCGTCCGCCCGATCGCCGGCCTTGAGCTCGGTGACGTTCTTGCCGACGGCGGCCACGACCGCTCTGGTCGCGAAGCTCCTGCTTCGTGACCTCGGCGACCAAGCTCTGCTTCACGACGCCGACCACTTCCGGCCCCGACGTCAGGCCGAAAGCAGCGCTTAGCGAAGCTGTGCAAGGACGGTGTCATGCAAGGACGGTGTCAGGTCTTGCCTTTCAAGGACGTTCAAGGACGTTCAAGGACGGTGTCAGGTCTTGCCTTTTGCCTTTGCCCGACCTGCGGGGACGCGGGAGGGGAGCGGGGCCACAGACACGCAAGGAATTCCGGTGACAGTTTACTCAATGGCGGGAAAAACTCAGCGTCAGCGACCCCCTGGCGCGCACCACGACCACCACCGCCCCGACGGCACCCGCACGATCACCGAGGTCCTGCCAAGCGCGGTGCCCTCCGGGGCCGCCGCCGACAGCCGCACCA
>NZ_JAAIJQ010000113.1 GCF_010820565.1 Thiorhodococcus minor
TCTTCGGTGTTGAGACTGATAGCGTTGCAACGCTTCATCGGCATGCTCCTACAAGGTTCCTGTGAAGACGCATTATTGTAACATAATCATAGCTTTAGGCGCTAAGTCCATGGCATTGCTGCTAACCCTGTCCCAGACTTGTGCGCCCGTCTCCTTCGCATGGGCCAATGCCGGCCGGCTCCCAGGGATTAGGAGAAGAGGGCGGGGGAATGATGTGTGTCACATGGTGGTGCGAGTGGTTTGTTTGCTGCTCGATATTGGTGCGTCTGAGGGGTGCCGGCTGCGCCGTCGCCGTTGGCGAGCTGTCTTGGCGTGAGGCTGAGCCTGGGACGAACGCAGCTCCCGCAGGCCGCAGGATCAGCCTCTTCATTGGCGATCGCGACTGCCGATCAGTGCACTAAACCGCGACCGACGCCGAGGCCCGGATGCCATGCCTAGTGGTTGCAGGCTGGGTCGCGCCGCGCTTGTCATCGCTTGGCCCGAGACCTGCTTACCGGGTCGCACCAATTTTGGTCAAGCGAGAACAAGAAGTATGGAATCACTGCAGGCAGGTACCGATGTCCTATTCATTCTCATCGGTGCCGTCATGGTGCTGGCGATGCACGCCGGCTTTGCGTTCCTCGAGGTCGGGACTGTCCGGGCGAAGAACCAGGTCAATGCCCTGGCGAAGATCATGAGCGATTTCGCGATCTCGACCATCGCCTATTTTTTCATCGGCTACAGCCTGGCCTATGGCATCGATTTCTTCTCGGGCGCCCAGGCGCTGCAAGACAAGAACGGCTACGAGCTGGTCAAGTTCTTCTTCCTGCTGACGTTCGCGGCGGCCATCCCGGCCATCATCTCCGGCGGCATCGCCGAGCGTGCGCGCTTCTATCCACAGCTGCTGGCCTCCTTCGTCATCGTTTCGCTCGTCTACCCCTTGTTCGAGGGCATGACCTGGAACGGCAACCTGGGGATGCAGGCGTTCATCGAAGGCCTGTTCGGTCTTCCCTTCCATGATTTCGCCGGCTCCGTGGTGGTGCACGCCGTGGGTGGCTGGATCGCGCTCGCCGCGGTGCTGCTGCTCGGCCCGCGTGCTGGCCGCTATCGCAAGGACGGCGGCATGACGGGGCATCCGCCGTCGTCCATCCCCTTCCTGTCGCTTGGCGCCTGGACGCTGACGGTGGGCTGGTTCGGCTTCAATGTGATGTCCGCTCAGACGGTCGAGGCCGTCAGCGGTCTGGTCGCGCTCAATTCGCTGATGGCGATGGTGGGCGGGATTCTGGCTGCGCTGCTGGCGGGCAAGAACGACCCTGGCTTCCTGCACAATGGTCCGCTCGCCGGGCTGGTTGCGGTCTGTGCGGGATCCGATCTGATGCATCCCATTGGTGCATTGATCACCGGCGGCGTCGCCGGCGTGATCTTCGTCTACGCCTTCACGCTGACGCAGAATAAGTGGCGCATCGACGACGTGCTGGGTGTCTGGCCGCTGCATGGCCTGTGCGGGCTCTGGGGTGGTCTCGCGGCGGGTATCTTCGGGCTCGAGGCGCTTGGCGGAATGGGCGGCGTCAGCTTCATGTCCCAGCTAGTCGGCAGCTTGATCGGCGTCGCCTTCGCGCTGGTCGGTGGCTTCGCCGTCTACGGGCTGATCAAGCTGTTGATCGGGCTGCGTCTGAGCGAAGAGCAAGAGTACGTTGGCGCCGACCTCAGCATCCATAAGATCACGGCGCAGCCCGACTACAACAGGGGCGAGGTCTGATCAGACGCAGCCCGTTGGCTTCGGCAGGCCGCCCCATTTGCAGATGAGCTTCATGGGGCCCTTCTTGAAGATGTCGTAGAGCTGTTTGGTCGACACCTTCTGCTTCTTTGCGAAAATCCGGATCGGAGGCACGACGCCATCCTCCTCATACATGGCGCGTGCCTCCTTGATGAAGTGCATCACCTGCTCCGTCATTTCGAAGTCGTCCGAGCGCGCGAGCTCGACGGCGATCTCCTCGCTCCAGTCATCTCGGTCGAGCAAGAACCCTTCGTTATCTAACGGGACGGATACGGCTGCGGTCATCTGTTCTTCCTCCGAAATTTACTATGTGGCGAATTACCGATGCATAGCCAAGCATGGAGGCGAGGAATAACTTATCAAGACACGGGGTTTTCGGCGTCACTGCAATCGCCGTTGCGACATCCTCGGCGGTTGGGCTTGGGTACTGGCTGGGTACTGGCTGGGAATTGCCACTCGGCTGGACCCCGCGCAGGGGTTGCCGAGTGAGTGATCGGGGAGGGCGCCGCCGCTTCAGCCTCGGGCGGCCTGAATCGCCTCGAGTACGCCATCCCAGAAGCGGATGCGCGCGCACAGGGCCTCTTCCGCGGCGGTCTCCGCCTCCTCGATGCGTTTCGGGTCGTCGCCGCACAGTGTTTCGAGGAGCTTGAGCGAGAGTGGGCCGTGGAAGTCCTCGTCGAGATGAATGTGGCGGCTGAGGTAGGCATGGAAGGTCGGTGCCTGCTCGGCGTCGATGCCCATCCGATCGAGGAGCTGCCGGAACATGGCGGGGATGAGGTTCTCGCGGCCAAGGGCTAGGGCTGCTGCCACCAGGTGCGGCTTGTCTTCCCGAATGAAGCAGAAGGTCGTCTCCGTGAAGTAGCGGGCGGGCAGGGGCACGATGTCCGAATACAGGGCCTTGTCGATGCCCTGCTCGGCGACCAGCTCGAGGAAGCGCAGTGGCATGTCCGCGTTCGCGCCGATCTCGCTCATGGCGCGCCGATAGAGCTCGAAGTGACTGGCGTAGAGCGTCTCGCCGGAGTCGAGCGGGATGGCATCAGACTCTTCCTCCAGGGTGAGCTGATTGATGAAGTAGCGCAGGCTGGGGTCGGAGGTCGGTGTCCAGGGCACCTGAACCGGCGCGATCGCACGCTGCAGATACTTGATCAGGGACATGAAATCCCAGACCGAGAAGACATGGTGCTGCATGAAGGTTCGGAGATCTTCGACGCTCTGAATCGCGCCATAGATCGCGTGCGCTTCGAGCTGCGCGCGCAGCGGCTCCAAGTGGTCCAGGTTGAGTGCGGCCATGTCTGTCTGTCCTCGTCGTTCAGTATTTCAGTCGATGCTGAAGCAATGATACCCAAGGTGTGATTCGGTGGCGCCCATTTCCATCCTCGCCTGGGTCACACTGCTCGATTTCGGTGCGTGCTTCGGGCTCATTTGAGATCGAACCGGATTGGCACGCGCAGCGCCCAGCTGCTCCGGCCAAGCGACTTCGGGATGGGCTTGAAGCGGCCGAGTCGATACATCGCCTGTAGCGCGGCCTGGTCGAGCGCATGATGCCCAGATGATGTCGCAATGCGGATCCGACTCAGGCTGCCGTCGCCTTGAATGGTGAAGGCGACCATCGCCGTGCCGGTTTCGCGCTTGCGCCGCGCGCTCATGGGATAGCGCTGCTGGCGGCTGATGGCGCGCTGCAGCGCCGCGAGATAGGCGCGCTCATCCGCAGCCTTGGTGGCCCGCGACGAGCCGCTCTTGCCTGGACCTCCGCTGCCGGCTGCCTGCCCCTTGGATTGTGATCCCGCCCGGTTGGAGGCCATCTCTCGCCGCTGTTGGCTCGGCGCTCGCGCTGGCTTCGATGCCTTGGGCGAGGCTGTGCGCTTGAGTGTCCGCGCCGGCTTGGGCGTGGGTTTCCGCTCGGGCTTGGCGACCGGCTTGGTCTTGGTCTTGGTCTCTTTTCTCGGCTTCGGCTTCGGCTTGGCGACCGGCGTTGTCTTTGGCTTCGGTGGGGGCTCTGGCGCGACGGGGGGCGTCGGCTGTGGGGCCGCGCGCGTCACTTGCTCTGGCTCTGGCAGCGTTGGCGGGACAGGGGGTGGTGGCTGCTCTTGCGGCTCGGCGGTTCTTGGCTCCGGCTCCTCGGGGGTGGGCGCGGGTGTTTCGGGTGTGGGGCTGGAAAGGCTTTGCGGCTCGGTTGCCGGCGCGGATGCGTCGGCGACGAACATGGCGAGATCCAGCGCGACGGGCGCGTCTCCGGCACCCGGCCCGCCTTGCGGCAGGCTGGCTGCCCTGAAGCCGAAGACGGCCGCCGCGATCGCCGCGTGAATGGCCGCGGAGAGGAGCAGGCCGCCCCAGACGCAGCGCCAACAGGGTCGCGTGTGGATCATGAGCGCTGCGTCAAGATGCTGAGCCGCTCGAGCTGGCGTGCCTTGAGCTCGTCGATGATGGCGACGAAGCGGTCGAATCGGGTCGCTGCGTCCACCCTGAGCACGACGGGCGTATCGCTGCTCAGGCCGTCGAGCTGGCTGGTGAGCTGCTCCAGGCTCAAGGGCTCGGCGTCGACATAGAGGTTGCCATCGGCGTCGATCGCGATCTCGAGCCGCCTTTCCGCGTCCTGCTGGGCCTGCTCCTTGGATTCCGGCAAGCGAATCTCGAGGCGTCCCTCGCTGATGAAGGTCGCGGTGGTCAGGACGATGGCCAGCAGCACCAGCATGATGTCGATGAAGGGGATGACATTTATCTGATCCATGCGCTTCATGGGCGGCGCCCCTTGCGCCAGCGCGCCTTGAGCACCTCGGTACGTCTCAGCAGGGCGTTGTAGAAGATCAATGAGGGGATGGCGACCACTAGACCCAGAGCGGTCGCCTTGAGCGCGAGCGCCAGTCCGATCATCATGGTGGTGGTCTCGATCACGCCGCTTTGCCCGATGTCATAGAAGGCGATGAGGATGCCGAGCACAGTGCCCAGTAGCCCGACATAGGGGGCGTTGGCGCCGATGGTGGCGATCGCCGTGAGGTGCCTGGTCAGCGCGAGGTCCAAGTCCTCCGCGTCGTCGAAGCTCGTCAGGTCCAAGCGGGCGAAGTAGAGGTAGCGCTCGATGACGAAGGCGATCATTACGAAGCTCATGAAACCCAGCAGGCCCATGACACCGAAGTCCAAGTTCGCCTTCAGAAACTCCACCGGATCCTCCCCTCAGCTCTGTTCGTCGTTCTTGCCGCGCCGATGAGTCCGGCCTACGCCTTGGCGTTCTTGGTCGGACTCTTGAGCGCGCTGCACTGTATCGGCATGTGCGGCGGGATCGCGGGCGCCATCAGCTATTCGCTGCCGCCGGCCGTGCGCAGCCGGCCATCAAGCTACGTCAGCTACCAGCTGCTGTTCAACCTCGGGCGAATCTTGACCTACTGTGTCGCGGGTGCCGCCTTCGGCTCGCTGGGCGCGGGGCTGGCTCAGCTCTCGACGCTCGGCTGGCTGGAGGAGGTGATGCGGCTGGTCGCGGCAAGCGTGCTGATCGGCATCGGACTCTACATTGGCGGCTGGCTGCCGGGATTCGCCGTCGTCGAGCGGGTCGGGCTGCCGCTGTGGCGGCGCCTGGAGCCGGCACGGCAGCGTCTGCTGCCGGTCCGAAGTCCGCTCGGCGCACTCTTGGTCGGACTGATCTGGGGCTGGATTCCCTGTGGACTCGTCTACAGCATACTGATCGGGGCCCCGGCTCAGGGCGGCTGGCTCGCGGGCGCTGGCTACATGGCCGCCTTCGGTCTCGGGACACTGCCGGTGGTGCTCGGAACCGGGCTGCTGGCTGGACGCCTGGGCTTGCTGGCACGCGACCGGCGCCTGCAGGCCCTGGCCGGAATCGCGCTGATCGGCTTGGCCCTGTTTACGCTTTACTACCAAGGATACAATCAGGATCTCGCGCCCCCTGCCTGATCGAGATCGACCTCGGGGAATCCTGCGCCGTTCACAGCAGTATGGAAGTCGCACCGTGAAGACTGAGCTCATCGGAAAATCGCCCGCCTTCTCGCGTCTTATGAATGCGGCCCGGATGGTGGCCGCAACGGATGTTAGCGTCTTGCTGCTCGGCGAGCCTGGCAGCGGCAAGTCCAGTCTGGCGCGCGATATCCACACCGCGAGTCCGCGCCGCAAGGATCGCTTCCTGGAGTTTGCTTGCACCGGCGCGCCCGAAGGCGACCTGGCGGCCTGCGTCGCCGGGATGGAGGCGCAGCGCGCGACCCTCTATCTGAGCGAGGTCTCGGAGCTGGCGACCAATGACCAGGCGCGCTTGCTGAATCTGCTGGCGCGCCAGGATTCCGCGGCGCGGTCCGCGCAGCTGCGGATCATCGCCGGCAGCACTCGTGACCTCAATGCGCTCGTCCAAGAGGGCCGTTTCAGACGCGATCTCTATCAGCGCCTCTGCGTCGTTCCGCTGGAGGTTGCGCCCCTTCGCGAGCGGGTCTTGGATATCCCCCTGCTCACGGAGCATTTCATGGTGCTCGCGGCCTCGCGCCACGGGCTGGATGCGCCTTCGCTGAAGGCGGGCGCCGAGCGGCTGCTGCGTCGCTACCACTGGCCGGGCAATCTGCGGGAGCTGGGGAATCTGTGCGAGCGGCTCGTCATCTTGCTGCCCGGCGCGGAGATCGGCCCCGAGAACCTGCCGCGCGAGGTGCGCCGCGGGGACGTGAGCGCGGAGACCGCGCCCGGCTTCGAGCTGCCGCCGCAGGGGATCGACCTCAACAGCCTGGAGGCCGAGCTGATTCGGCAAGCCCTGTCGCTCGCCGGCGGAAACAAGAGCCGTGCCGCCCGTCTGCTCGGACTGACCCGGGATACGCTCCTCTACCGTTTGCAGAAGCACCTGATTCCGGGCTGACCGCACCCGGCAGCCCAGGGCTGAGGGCTCGAGTCGCGCAGGTGCGAAGGCGCGAAGAGAGGCGAGGGTTGGCCGATAGGCACCTCTTGCCCGCTAGGTGAAGGGAAAAGAATCCGCCGTGCAGCCCGATACCTCGCGACCCTTGTTGTCATCCTGGTCCGGCCTCCGCGCCGTCGGGGCGGATCTCAGTGCAGTTTTTGACCCACGCACCAGACGTCGAAGTAGCGTTGCATGACCTCGCGGACTTGAAGCGGATAGTCCAGCGACTCCATCTGCCCCATGCCCTCGCGGAAGAAATCCGGGGCATCCTCGCGCAAATGCTCGACGACTGACTGGAAGGCTTCCTCCATCAGCGCCGGTTGGTGGCTGCGGGTGGCGACGATGGCGCGATTGAGCAGGAGTACGCGCCAGGGCCGCTCCGGGCTGCTCGATTCCAGCTCCAGGGCGCGCTCGATCCCGATGCCGTTCATCACCTCGCTCAGCAGCCCGAACAGCTCGGCCAGCTCCGTGGGCGATTTTAGGCCATTGGCGATGTGGGCGGCGGCGTTGACCACCGGCTCGGGGTGCTGAAGCTCGGCGCCGCGGCGCAGCAGCCAACAGGCCAAGGGCAGGCAGAGCTGCTCCACATGCTCGGCGTGATGGGGCAGATTGAGCTGGGCCGCGAGGTCGGAGAGCTGCGTCAGCAGTCGCAGTCCGTGCTCGAGCAGGACCTCGGGGTCCGAGCCCGTCGACTTCTGCAGCCGCTCCGAGAACTGGGCGGGCGGGCCGGCATCTGCGGCGCGCATGGTGTCGATGAGCCGCCGCATGCCTTCCAGGAGGACACGGGGCTCCGGGCCTTCCGCGTCCAGCGCCTCGTCGTAGGCATGCTCGAGGTCGTCACTGATGTCATCGAGCCGATCGGCGATGTAACTGATGTCGATGGGGGGAAGCGCCTTGCCCATAGTGGTCCTCAGCATCGGCGAGCGGGCGCCTGGCCTTGCGTCTCGGCGCCATCGGGCGGATTCAATGATCGAGCGGGCTCACTGAAGGATAGCAACCGAGCTGGCCTCCGTCTTGCGTATTCACCTATCACGCCATCATCGGCGTTCAGTTAAACTATGCAGATGAAACCCACCCCTGACTTGCACACCCACTCCACGGCCTCGGACGGCACCCTCTCGCCAACCGAGCTGCTGCAGCGCGCCGCGTCGGCGGGCGTGGAGGTGCTCGCGCTGACCGATCACGACACGACCGACGGCTTGAGCGAGGCTAGCGTAGCGGCGCGTCAGGTCGGCGTCCATTTGATCCCTGGTGTCGAGATCTCGGTGACCTGGGGTGGGCGTACCATCCATGTCGTCGGACTGCATCTCGATCCTGCCGCTCCCGCCCTGCAGGCCGGCCTTGACCGCCTGATGGCTTTTCGTGCCTGGCGTGCCGAGGAGATCGGCCGCAGGTTGGCCAAGCGCGGCATCGAGGGTGCCTATGAAGGCGCCAAGGCCCTCTCCAACGGGAAGCTCATCGGGCGCACGCACTTCGCGCGCTTCCTGGTCAGTCGCCGTCTGGCTGCAGATACCGGCGATGTCTTCAAGCGTTTCTTGACCACTGGCAAACCTGGGCACGTCTCCGGCCAGTGGGCAACGCTGGAGGAGGCCGTCACCTGGATCCGTGGTGCAGGTGGCCAGGCGGTGATCGCCCACCCGGCCCGTTACAAGCAGACTCGGACCCGGATGCAGGCTTTGCTCGGCGAGTTTCGCGAGCTGGGCGGGGCTGGCGTGGAGGTCCTGAGTGGCAGCCACAGCCGCGACGACGCCTTCACCTTCGCCCGTCACGCCCGCGAGCAGCGCCTGATGGCATCCGCTGGGTCTGACTATCATGGTCCAGAGAGCCCTTGGGTCGAGCTTGGGCGCCTCGCCCGGCTGCCGGACGGTTGTGCTCCGATCTGGCGCGACTGGCCAGAGATGGCGGAGTCGGCGCCTGCGCTCAGGGCGGCTGCAGGCTGAAGAGGCAAGGATGGCACAGTTCTTTCAGATTCACCCGGAGAACCCCCAGCCGCGGCTCGTGCGCCGCGCCGTGGAGATCCTCTTGGAAGGGGGCGTGGTCGTCTATCCGACCGACTCCTCCTACGCACTCGGCTGTCAGCTCGGTGAGAAGTCCGCGATGGAGCGCATCCGCCGCATTCGTCGGGTGGACGACAAGCACAACTTCACCCTGGTCTGTCGCGACCTCTCGGAGATCACCACCTACGCGAAGATCGACAACCAGGCCTTCCGTCTGCTCAAGACCCTGACGCCCGCCCCCTATACCTTCATCCACGAGGCGACCAAGCAGGTGCCGCGGCGCCTGCAGCACCCCAAGCGCAAGACCATCGGCATCCGCGTGCCCGACAACGAGATCTGCCGCGCCCTGCTCGGCGAGCTGGATCAGCCGATCCTCAGCACCACGCTGATCCTCCCGGACGACGCGCTCCCGCTGACCGACCCCTACGAGATGCGCGAGATCCTGGACAAGCACGTCGACCTGGTGATCGATGGCGGCTTCTGCGGCATGGAGCCGACCACGGTCGTCAACATGACGCTCGACCCCCCCGCGGTCGAGCGCAAGGGCAAGGGCGACGTCACCCTGTTCGAGGAATAATGCAAGCCCTCAATCACATTCAGCTCCTCGCCATCCTGGCAATTCCCGTCTTGCTCGCCATCACCGTCCATGAGGCCGCGCACGGCTGGGTCGCGAGCCGGCTCGGCGACAAGACGGCCATGATGCTCGGTCGCGTCACCTTCAATCCGATCAGGCACGTGGATCCGGTGGGGACCATAGTCGTCCCTGTCTTGACCTTCATGCTGGCCGGCTTTCTGTTCGGCTGGGCGAAGCCGGTGCCTGTGAATTGGCGCAATCTCAAGCACCCGAGGCGTGATATGGCCTTGGTCGCCGTCGCCGGTCCAGGCGCCAATCTGCTGATGGCCATCGGCTGGGCCCTGCTGATCCAGGTCGGTCTGCTGCTGCTCGACAGCACTCAGTGGGTGGCCTTGCCCTTGATCTATTCGGGCGCGGCCGGCGTCCTGATCAACGTCTTCCTCATGGTGCTGAATCTCTTCCCGCTGTTGCCGCTGGACGGTGGACGTGTGCTCAACGCCATGCTGCCGCCGCGAATGGCGTACTATTTTTCGCGACTCGAGCCCTTTGGACTCATCATTCTGGTCGCGCTCCTGGTCACCGGGCTGCTGGGCTCCATCTTGCTGCCTTTGGTCATAGGTACCGTTGGGCTGCTGCCGGGCTCAGGGATCGTGAAAGAGCTCTTTTTCGTCTGACACGAGGTCTTCAAAACCTTGAATTCCGTTTCTTCTCAGAACGCGCGTGTGCTCTCCGGCATGCGCCCAACCGGTCAGCTGCATCTCGGCCACTACCATGGTGTTCTCAAGAACTGGCTCGAGCTCCAGCACGAGTACGAGTGCTTCTTCTTCGTTGCCGATTGGCACGCGCTGACCACCCATTACGAAGACCCGAGCATCATCCCGGACAGCTCCCGAGAGATGGTGATCGACTGGCTGGCCGCTGGTATCAATCCGGGCTCCGCCACCCTCTTCGTCCAGTCGCGTGTGCCCGAGCACGCCGAGCTGCACCTGCTGCTGTCCATGATCACGCCGCTCGGCTGGCTGGAGCGCGTGCCCACCTACAAGGATCAGCAGGAGAAGCTCAAGGAGCTGGACCTCTCGACCTATGGCTTCCTCGGCTATCCGCTGCTGCAGAGCGCGGACATCCTCATGTACAAGGCTGGGCAAGTGCCCGTGGGTGAGGACCAGGTCGCGCACGTCGAGCTGACCCGCGAGGTGGCCCGGCGCTTCAATCACATCTATGGCCGCGAGCCGGGCTTCGAGGAGAAGGCCGAGGCGGCCAAGAAGAAGATGGGCAAGAAGAACGCCAAGCTCTTCGACTCGCTCAAGCGGCGCTATCAGGAGCAGGGCGATCAGGAGGCGCTGGAGGTCGCGCGTGCGCTCCTCGACGGGCAGGGCAACATCACCTTGGCGGACCGCGAGCGGCTGTTCGGCTACCTTGAGGGCGGCGGACGCATCATCCTGCCAGAGCCGCAGGCGCTGCTCACCCAGGCGTCGAAGATGCCTGGTCTGGACGGTCAGAAGATGTCGAAGTCCTACAACAACACCATTTCGCTGCGCGACGATCCAGCAGAGGTCGAAAAGACGCTGCGGACCATGCCGACCGACCCGGCGCGCGTGCGGCGTACGGATCCGGGTGATCCGGAGAAGTGCCCGGTGTGGCAGTTCCATCAAGTCTATTCCAGCGACGAGGTGTGCGACTGGGTCCAGGAGGGCTGTCGCTCGGCGGGGATCGGCTGTCTCGAGTGCAAGCGCCCGGTCATCGATGGCGTGCTCGCCGAGCTGGTCCCCATCCAGGAGCGCGCGAAGGAGTACGAGGCACAGCCGGACCTGGTTCGCAGCATCATGAACGAGGGCTGCGAGCGGGCGCGTGACGTGGCGCGCGAGACCATCGATGAGGTCCGCCACGCCATGTCGCTGGTGATGGTCTGAGCACGCCTTGATCCGCTCTTCAGCAGGTGTGTCGGTGGGCCGGATGGCGCTGAACGGGAATGGATGACGGGGCCGCAGAGCGCGACTTGGGCGAGGAGGGGGCCGACTCTGGCGCCCCAGGCTTGGCGGAGCCCGTTGATCCTACTGTGTCCGAGCAAGTGGTGCTGGGGGATGGCGGCGCCGGTGCTCAGCAGGAATTGCATTTTGCAGTGGTTCAGGGGGCCCCGCTCTTGGCGCTACCGCAGGACCTCTATATTCCGCCCGACGCCCTGGAGGTGTTCCTCGACGCCTTCGAGGGTCCGCTGGACCTGCTGCTCTACCTCATCAAGCGCCAGAACCTGGATATCCTGGATATCCCCATCGCGCAGATCACCGATCAGTACATGGAGTACGTCGAGATGATGCGTGAGATGCGTTTGGAGCTGGCCGCCGAGTATCTGGTGATGGCCGCCATGTTGGCGGAGATCAAATCGCGCATGCTGCTGCCCCGTGCGCCTTCCGAGGACGAAGACGACGTGGATCCGCGTGCCGAGCTGATCCGGCGTCTTCAGGAGTACGAGCGCTTCAAGCAGGCGGCGGAAGACATCGATGCCCTGCCGCGACTGGAGCGCGATGTCTTTCCGGTGCAGGTCGGAATTCCCCCGGGCCACATCCAGCGTAAGCCGCCGGACGTCGATCTGCCCGAGCTGCTGATGGCGCTGCGCGGCGTGCTCGCGCGCGCCGAGCTCTTCACCAGCCACAAGGTCGAGAAGGAGTCGCTGTCGCTGCGCGAGCGGATGTCGCAGGTGATGGATCGCTTGAGAAGCGGCGGCTTCAGCCCCTTCGTCGACCTTTTCGATTTCACCGAGGGGCGGGCGGGGGCCGTCGTGACCTTCCTCGCCCTGCTCGAGCTCATCAAGTCGAGCATCATCGAGCTGGCGCAATCCGAGCCCTTTGCCCCTATCCACGTGCGGCTTCGCGAAGCGCGACAGCCTGAGGCCCATGACAGCACCGCCGCTTAAATTCATCGTCGAGGGCGCCCTCGTCGCGGCCGGTGGACCTGTTACCATCGACCAGCTCCTCGGCCTCTTCGGCGAGGAGGAGCGCCCAGAGCGTGCCGACATCGCGCAGTTGGTGCGGGAGCTGGCGGATGATTACGCCTCGCGCGGTATCGAGATCGCCGAGGTCGCCGGTGGCTATCGCGTCCAGGTGCGTGCCAGTGTGGCACCCTGGGTCGCGCGGCTCTGGGACGAAAAGGCGCCGCGCTACTCGCGGGCACTCCTCGAGACCCTGTCCTTGATCGCCTACCGTCAGCCGATTACGCGCGGCGAGATCGAGGAGATCCGTGGCGTAGCCGTTAGCACCAACATCATCAAGACGCTAACCGAGCGCGAGTGGGTCCGAGTCGTCGGCCATCGCGACGTTCCGGGACGCCCCGCGCTCTATGCCACCACGCGGAAGTTCCTGGACTATTTCGGTCTGCGCTCGTTGAACGATCTGCCGCCGCTCGCGGAGATCCGCGATCCGGATTCCTTCCTCGGGGACGAGCTCGCGCTGAACGATCCGGATCAGGACGCGCCGAGCGAGCAGGCTAGGACCCAAGATCCATGAGCCTGAAAGCCGCAATCGAACCGCAAAGGCGCGAAGAGCGCGAAGGATTTCAATGCGTTGTGCAGTCGATTTTGCTCATCCGGCGGGTGAGCGTTTGGCGCCGAGCAATCCATCTGTTCTTGGCGACCTTTGGGTCTTTGCGGTTCGAATTGCCCAATCTAGGATGACCTGAGCCCACTTATGCGAAAGCCCCATCACCGCGGGAAGAAATCCGCTCCATCCGGCGAGCCCGTCCGATTGCAGAAACTCCTGGCGGAGGCCGGCTTGGGATCGCGCCGCGAGATCGAGAGCTGGATCGCGGACGGTCGCGTGCGCGTCAACGGCGAGATCGCCAAGCTCGGCGATCGCGCGACGCCGGTCGATCGGGTTCGGGTCGACGGTCGCGATGTGCGTCTTCGCACGCGCAAGAAGGAGGCCCTCCCGCAAGTCATCGCCTATCACAAACCGGAAGGCGAGCTGGTGACGCGCCGAGATCCGGAGGAGCGCCCGACCGTCTTTCGCCGGCTGCCACGCCCCAAAGAGGGCCGCTGGATCGCCGTCGGCCGCTTGGACATCAATACCTCGGGGCTGATCCTCTTCACCACCGACGGCGAGCTGGCGAATCGTCTGATGCACCCCTCGGGGGAGATCGAGCGCGAGTACGCCGTGCGCATCCTGGGTGAGGTCGCGCCGACCACCCTCGACCTCCTCCGCGAAGGCATCTCGCTCGAGGATGGCCCGGCCAAGTTCGACGACATCAGCGAGCGCGGCGGCAGCGGCGCCAACCACTGGTACCACGTCGTCCTGCGCGAGGGACGCAACCGCGAAGTCCGCCGCCTCTGGGAGGCCGCCGGCTGCACCGTCAGCCGCCTCATCCGCGTGCGCTACGGCAGTGTCGAGCTGGGGCGGAGGCTCTTTCCGGGCAACTGGCGTGGGTTGACGGATGACGAGACGGGGACGCTGATGGAACTTGCAGGTCTGCAGCGGGCGCTGCGGCGTCCGGCGCGAGCGTCGAATCGGGGGAAGGGCCCCCA
The DNA here is from genome assembly GCF_010820565.1 of Thiorhodococcus minor. Lineage (GTDB taxonomy): Bacteria > Pseudomonadota > Gammaproteobacteria > Chromatiales > Chromatiaceae > Thiorhodococcus > Thiorhodococcus minor. Next base: position 13,720 of record NZ_JAAIJQ010000113.1, read on the forward strand.
GCGGGAATCGGTAGCGGGAGATAGCTCAGAAAAGGCCAAATGGGGCAGTGCGGCCTGGCAAGGCCGCGTGTTCTAGCGGGTGTGACTCCCGCCTGGGTAATCGTGCGCCGCGAGCCCAGTATCG
>NZ_JAAIJQ010000114.1 GCF_010820565.1 Thiorhodococcus minor
TTGTGCAGCCGAGTCTCGTGCTGGAGGCCCTTTAGAATTCTCATCGTTTTGTCAAAGATTTTGTCGATAAGGGACTAAGGTGTTCAGCCCGGCTGATCGCCGGCGGCGGATCGGCCGAGTGTCCGACTCGGGTCCAGAGGAGGTCGCGCTTGCGGTCAGGACAGCCTTCGCGGCCGCGTCTGGCTGGGAGCAGACCCCAGTCGCCGAGCGCGCGGCCTGTCTGGAGCGGACCGCGGATCTGCTGGAGGCCGACATGGGCCGGCTGATCGCGCTCTGCTGTCGGGAAGGTGGCAAGACCATCGCGGATGGCATCGCCGAGGTGCGCGAGGCGGCCGACTTCTGCCGCTATTACGCCGCACGCGCCCGGGAGCTGTTCGCGGAGCCAATCGAGCTTCCGGGGCCAACCGGCGAGCGCAATCGGCTTTCGCTCCACGGTCGGGGCGTCTTCGCCTGTATCAGCCCCTGGAACTTCCCCGTCGCCATCTTCTGCGGGCAGATCGCCGCCGCGCTCGCGGCCGGGAATGCCGTGGTCGCCAAACCGGCCGAGCAGACCCCGCTGACGGCCGTCCAGGTGGTCGAGCTGTGCCACCGCGCCGGCATCCCGGGCAATGTGCTGCAGCTCGTGCTGGGCGACGGTCCCTCGGTGGGCATGCCCTTGGTTGCGGACCCGCGCATTGGCGGCGTTGCCTTCACCGGCGGTCTCGACACCGCGCGCGCCATCAATCGCGCCCTGGCCGAGCGCCCCGGCCCCATCGTGCCGCTGATCGCTGAGACCGGCGGCCAGAATGCCATGATGCTGGACTCCTCGGCGCTGCCGGAGCAGGCAGTCGCGGACATCCTGGCATCCAGCTTTCAGAGCGCCGGGCAGCGTTGCTCGGCCCTGCGTGTCCTCTATGTGCAGGAGGACGTGGCGCCGCGCCTGCTCGAGATGCTCGCCGGCGCCATGGCCGAGCTGCGCATCGGCGACCCCTGGGATCTGAGCACGGACGTCGGGCCCATCATCGATGAGGCCGCGCGCGAGCGGCTGGCCGAGCACTGCGCGCGCATGGAGCGCGAGGGGCGGCTGATCTACCGCTGCGATCTGCCGCCGGGCGCCGAGCACGGCTGCTTCTTCCCGCCGCAGGTCTTCGAGATCGACGACATCGGCCGCATCGGCGGCGAGGTCTTCGGCCCTGTCCTGCACGTCATCCGCTATCCGGCCGAGCACCTCGACATGGTGATCGAGGCGATCAACGCGACCGGGTATGGGCTCACCTTCGGCATCCAGAGCCGCATCGGCCGCACCGTCGAGCATGTCACCAGCCGGATGCGGGCCGGCAATCTCTACGTCAACCGCAACATGATCGGCGCCGTCGTCGGCGTGCAGCCGTTTGGTGGGGAAGGGCTGTCCGGCACCGGGCCCAAGGCCGGCGGGCCGCACTATTTGCTGCGGTTTGCGACGGAGCGCGCCCTGAGCGTCAACACGGCGGCGGCGGGCGGCAATGCGGCGCTGATCGATCTGGCGGCGGAGCAGGATGGCTCGGCGTCGCAATCGCCGTCAGACAGGCGTAAAGCGGCTCGGCTATGATCCTGAGCTTGGCGATGGCGTTTGCGTCCCCGTCTCGGCGCAGGGCGTGGATGCCTGGGCGGAGATGAACGCCTTTCTTCTCAAGGAGCGCTCCTCAATGGTGATGCGATATCCCCGGAATCGGGTGCGACGGATGCTGTGGTTTTGCCTGTGCTGGCTCGCCGTCCTGGTCCTGGTCGGCTGTGCCAGCGGTCCCCGCTTGCTCATGCCGACGCCGACGCTCTACGCCGCGCATCCGGACGATGGTCCATTCGATGCGGTGGCCGAGGAGCTGCGCCGGACCGAGGTCGACCTGCTCTACATCACCGACCGGCTGCCGGATTTCTCACCGGAGGCGGAGCTGCCCTATGGTCAGGTACGCTCGCGCTCCATCGCCTTCGGCTCCGCCCTGGTCGAGATGACGCCGGTCGCGGACTGGCAGACGCTCGAGCGGGAGAGCCTCTTGGCGGAGCGGACCCAGGACATTCAGCTGGCCCTGGGTCCGGTCAAGGAGCTCGATCGCTTTCCTCTGGAGCCCTACGACATCGAGCGCACGGCCTCCGGTCGGATCCTGCGCAGTCCGGGCGTGATGACGCGGCACAAGCTCGCGACCGAGGCCTTTCGGCGCGAGCTCCAGCGCCGTCTGAAGTCCGCGCCGAGCAAGCAGGTCATGCTCTACGTGCATGGCTTCAACGAGACCTTTGCGACAGCGGCCTACACAGCCGCCGAGCTCTGCCACTTCTTCGCCCACGATCAGGTTTGCGGCTATTTCACCTGGCCGGCCTCTTCCAGCGGGAACTTCCTGCTCTCCTACACGACCACCACCGAGTCGGCGGAATACTCCGTCGGCCATCTCAAGAAGGCGATCCGAATGATCGTGCAGACACCAGGTGTCGAGGGCGTGCAGCTCTTGGCGCACAGTCGCGGATCTGCGGTCCTGCTCAGTGCCTTGCGTGAGCTGGCGATCGAGTCGATCGCCGCGGGCATCCCGCCTTTGCAGTCACTCAAGATCGAGAATGTCGTCCTCATGTCGCCTGACATCGATGTCGACGTTGCGACGCAGAAGGTCGAGGCCTTTGGCTCGGACCCGGATCTGATCGCCCACTGGGACAACGAATTCGTGCCCGACCTGCTGCACGGCCGGCTGACCATCTACGCGTCCCCAGAGGACCGCGCGCTGCGCCTGTCGAAGTTCCTCTTCAGGAGCAAGCACCGCGTCGGTCAGCTCCGTCCTGAGGACATCAGTCCCGCGGGTCAGGCCTATTTTTCCAAGTGGGGCGAGATGGATCTGGTCGTCTACGAGGGCAAGCGGACGGACATCTTCGGCCACTCCTACTTCACCAGCAATCCCGACGTCAGCTCGGACCTGATCCAGCTGGTGCGCTTCGGGCGTGCGCCGGGCGAGCCCGGTCGATCGCTGGTGAAGACGGGCCCCGTCACCTGGGAGTTTCCGAGCGGCGCCGCGCAGGATATCGCTCGGGCGGGGGGCGAGGCCGCAGGCGCGCGCGTCGGAGCCGGCGAGGGAAACGAGTGAATCGGGTCGGTCCGACCTGGGGCGTGGCGAGTGCCGCGCTCCTGCGGATGTTAGGATGAGTCAGGACCCCGCGCGGCCCAGGCGCGGATGACCAAAAAGGAAGTCCCGCCGTGCCAGACAGACACCTGACGATCCGCGCCCTCCTCACCGGCATTGTGCTCGGTGCTGTGCTGACACCCTGCAACATCTATTCGGGGCTCAAGATCGGCTGGTCCTTCAACGTGTCCATCATCGCCTTGCTCATTGCGACCGGGCTCTGGGCGCTGATGGATCGGCTGCGGATCGGCGCGCCGCTCAGTGTGGGCGAGGGCAACATCGCCCAGACGACGGCCTCATCCTCCGCCAATATCATCTCGGGCGGGCTGGTGGCGCCGATTCCCGCCCTGGCCATGCTGACCGGCTCCAATTTGCCCACGGGGCAGTTGCTGGCCTGGGTCTACGCGGTCAGCTTTCTCGGCATCTGGGTCGCCTGGTATCTGCGCGATTCCCTCATTCTGCGCTCCGGACTGCCGTTCCCGACGGGGCGCGCCACGGCGGAGACCCTGCTGGAGCTCTTCAACAAGGGCCGCGAGGCCGCGCTCAAGCTGCGGGTGCTGATCGCGAGCACGGCGCTCGCCGGCGGCGTGAAATGGCTGGATACGGGCTGGCTGCCTCTGCCGCGCCCGAGTCTGGGCTTCAGTCTTCCGGCGGCGGGCAAGCTGACTGGGCTCGGGGCCGTAACCGCCAAGAACCTCACCTTTACGCTGGATCCCTCGCTGATGCTGGCGGGGTTCGGCGCCATCATCGGCTTCCGCGCCGGTGTCTCCTTGCTGCTCGGCGGCATCCTCTCCTGGGGCCTTCTCGGGCCGATTGGGCTGTATCAGGGATTCGTGACGCCAGGGGAGGCGGATCCCGACCTGGCGTGGTTCGCGGCCATGATCGAGTGGCTGCTGTGGCCTGGCGTCGCGCTCATGGTAGGGGCGGCGCTGACCAAGTTCGCCTTCCATGCCTACGCGAGCCGGCGCCAGCAGGCCGAGCACTTGCGCGCGACGGAGCCCGGTCATGCCGCTTGGCTGCGGCTGCTCGGGCTCGTGGTGGCGAGCGCCTTGGTCGTCCTGGCTCAGGTCAGCTTCTTCGACATCCATTGGGTGATCGCGGCCTTGGCCGTGCCGATCGCCTTCGTCCTGGCAATGGTCGCTTCGCGGGTGGTGGGTGAGACGGGTATCCCGCCCATCGGGGCCATCGGCAAGGTATCGCAGCTGAGCACCGGCGTCCTGGCGCCTGGTGAGATGACGGCGAATCTCATTGGGGCCAATGTCGCCGGCGGTGCCGCCGGGCAGAGCGCGGATCTGCTCAACGACTTCAAGGCGGGACACGCGATTGGCGCCCCGCCTCGGCTCCAAGTGGTTGCGCAGATCTTCGGTGTGCTGACCGGCAGTATCGTCGGCAGCCTGGTCTATCTGAGCCTCATTCCCGATCCGGGGTCCATGCTGATCACCGAGGAGTGGCCGGCGCCGGCGGTTGCGACCTGGAAGGTCGTCGCGGAGACTTTGAGCCAGGGGCTGTCCTCCGTACCAGCAAGCGCGCTCTGGGCCGTCGCCATCGGCGCTCTCAGCGGTATCCTGGTCACGGTCCTCGAGCAGCGCCGAGGTCTCCGCTGGCTGCCCAGCATGCCCGCCTTTGGGCTCGCCATGGTGATCCCGGCCTCGCTGTCCATCACCATGTTCTTCGGCAGTTTGGTCGCCAAGCTGCTGGAGCGCTGGAGTCCGACCCTTGCGCAGCGTTTCCTCATCGCCGCAGCCTCGGGGCTCATCGCCGGAGAGAGCCTGGCCGGGGTCGCTCGCGCCCTATTGGGCATCATTGGGTAGTCCGGTCGTCATCTATTGACGGTGGATATATTCTGAGAGTGCTGTAGCATTAAGGCTCGCTGCGCAACGCGGCTGCATGACTCGGCGCCCTCACGCGCCACATCTAACCGGCGGCTTCTGACCGCCAACTCAATTGCAGGCTCCCTGCTCATCGCGGATTCCGATCCGCACCGCTCGGCGCATCTTCCGCGTCGACCGTAACTTGGACGACCTCGGGTCGCTGTTGTCTGCGGCTCGGACCAAACCCGGAAGGCGTTTGCCTGGTCCGCTTGCGTCTTTTGCCACCAAACTCTCCCAGCTGCTGGGATCGGAGGTGACATGACTAACACTCAACCTAGACAAGATTTCGGGCAGAATCCCTTACAGGTTCGCGACACCAACCATTACACGGAGGAGTACGTGCATTCCTTCGTGGACAGATGGGATCAGCTCATCGACTGGGATCGCCGCGCCGAGAGCGAAGGCGATTTCTTCATCAGGCTGCTCAAGGAGCATGGTGCCAAGAAGGTGCTGGATGTCGCGACAGGAACAGGTTTCCATTCGGTTCAGCTCCTGAAGGCGGGGTTCGAGGTGACGAGCGCCGACGGCAGCCCGGTGATGCTAGGCAAGGCGTTCGAGAACGCGCGCCGCCGCGATCACATCCTGCGCACCGTGCATGCCGACTGGCGCTGGCTGAACCGGGACGTTCACGACTACTATGACGCCGTCATCTGTCTCGGCAACTCCTTCACCCATCTGCATGACGAGAACGATCGCCGCAAGGCGCTGGCCGAGTTCTACGCCACCCTGAAGCACGACGGCATCCTGATTTTGGATCAGCGCAACTACGATGCCATCCTCGATCACCAGATCGCGCCCACCCACAACTTCTACTATTGCGGCGACAACGTCCGCGCTACCCCAGAGCACATGGACGAGTCCCTGGCCCGGTTCCGCTATGAATTTCCGGGTGAAGAGGTGTTCCACCTCAACATGTTCCCGCTGCGCAAGAACTATGTGCGGCGCCTGCTCAAGGAGGTCGGATTCCAGCGCGTCACCACCTACGGCGACTTCAAGGAGACCTACCGGGAGACCGAGCCGGATTTCTTCATCCATGTGGCGGAGAAGCGCTATATCGAAGAGGGTAGCGACGCATGAGCACGCAGTATTCCCAGGTCGTCGAGACGGCGCGTACCTACTACAACAGCGAGGACGCTGACAATTTCTACTTCCACGTCTGGGGCGGGGAAGACATCCACATCGGTCTCTACGCGACCCCAGGCGAGCCGATCGCCGAGGCGAGCCGCAAGACCGTGGAGCGCATGGCGTCTTGCGTCAAGGGGCTAGGTCCGGATACCCGCGTCCTAGACCTTGGATCTGGCTATGGCGGTGCGGCGCGCCATCTCGCCAAGACCTACGGCTGCAAGGTCACTGCCCTCAATCTGAGCGAGCGTGAGAACGACCGCAACCGTGAGATGAGCCGGGAGCAGGGCTTGGGCGAGCTGATCGAGGTGCGCGAGGGCAGCTTCGAGTCCGTTCCAGCGCCCGACGCAGCCTATGACCTGGTGTGGTCGCAAGACGCGATCCTGCACAGCGGCGAGCGTGATCAGGTTATCAGCGAGGCCGCGCGCGTGCTCCGCCCCGGCGGTGAGCTGGTCTGCACCGATCCCATGCAGGCGGACGATTGTCCCGAGGGCGTGCTGCAGCCGGTCTACGACCGCATCCATCTCAGCTCGCTGGGCTCCATCGGCTTCTACCGCGAGGCGGCCGTGCGTCACGGCCTGCAGGAAGTCGACGTCATCGAGATGACCGAGAATCTCGTGGTGCACTATCAGCGTGTCTACGAGGAGCTGCAGCGGGTGCGTCCGGAGCTGGGCGGGCTGGTGTCGGACGCCTATATCGAGCGTATGCTGACTGGCCTGACAAACTGGGTCGAGGCCGGGAAGAAGGGCTATCTGAGCTGGGGCATCCTCCACTTCCGCAAGCCCGCCTCCTAGAGCGATTTCTCAAAATCGCCTACCGACAACCCATGGCACCCGGGAAGCCCGTGATGCTCCGTAAACGCCTGGGGGGATGAGCGCCCGGCGCCCCTGATGGCGCATCGATCCTGCGTCCCCCGGAGGCATCGCCCGCAAGCGGGCTCCTACCGAGAAGAGCGCGTCGGAGCCCGCTTGCGGGCGATTGGTATCAAGATTCTCGGAAATCGCCTAAGGTCGATGTCTCTGTTGACGCTCGCTCTGGCTCTAGATGATTCGGCCGATTCTGAGCCCTCCACTGCTGCGGCCCGTCTTGGGTTAGAGTGACGCGCATGGGGCGGGAGCGCTCGGGCGGCTGAGTTGGGACTAGACGGCGCGGCCTCGCGACCTGCCAGGGCATCCCCAGAGTGGGTGCTGCCAGCCGCGACTGGCATCCATGTCGGGACGTTTCCGTTATGCCAAATGAAAGCATCTATCGCATCAGGTTCGTGAGTCAGGGCGACGTCTATGAGCTCTATGCCCGAAGCGTCGACTCGAGCCGCCTCTACGCCTTTGTCGAGGTGGCCGACATCATCTTCGGTGAGCGCTCGGAGATCCTCGTGGATCCCTCGGAGGAGAAGCTCAAGGCGGAGTTCGAAGGCGTCAAGCGCACCTATGTGCCCATGCATGCCGTCATCCGGATCGACGAGGTCGTCCAAGAGGGGCAGAACCGCATCGTCGGCAAGGGCGAGGGTGGTACGGTGACGCCTTTCCCGATGCCGGCGCAGCCCAAGGGGCGCGACTGAAACTGACCTGGGTTGGCACATGGCGCTCGGCCTCAGGCCTCAGGCGCCTTCGCCATGCTCCTCGCGCTGCTTTTCCCCATCCCATGTGGCTGCAGCTGTGGGTAAGCTGTTAGGCGTCCAGATAACGACTTGCCGCAACGGCGGTTCTTTGTCTCCGGTCACTTTTTGATCGGCTGTGAGCGACTCCGGTGCTTGGCCTTGGCTCCGATCGGTCGAATCGGCCGGGCGCTTGACCGCGCTGCGCGGTCTTTCGGTCCTGGCATCCCGCCCCAAGATCTTTGGCTCCAGAGGTTTGGAGCCGTCGCATGCCATTCGCCTTCGATAACACCTACGCCCGTCTGCCCGATCACTTCTACGCGCGCTTGGCGCCGGCCCCGGTCAAGCGGCCGGAGCTGATCAAGCTCAATCTGGCCTTGGCCGAGCGGCTCGGTCTGGATACGCAGGCACTGGCTGCGCCCGATGGTGTTGCCATGCTTGCGGGGAACCAGGTCCCGGAGGGAGCCGATCCCCTGGCGATGGCCTACGCGGGGCATCAGTTCGGCAGCTTCGTGCCTCAGTTAGGCGACGGGCGCGCCATCCTCCTCGGCGAGATCCTGGCGCCAGACGGTGAGCGTTTCGACATCCAGCTCAAGGGCTCGGGACGGACGCCCTTCTCGCGCGCGGGCGACGGCCGCGCCTGGCTCGGTCCGGTGCTGCGCGAGTACATCGTCAGCGAGGCGATGGACGCCTTGGGAATCCCGACGACGCGATCGCTCGCGGCCGTGACCACGGGCGAGACCGTCTATCGGGAGGCGCCGCTGCCCGGGGCCGTGCTTACAAGGGTCGCGCGGAGCCACGTCCGCATCGGGACCTTCGAGTATTTTCTGACCCGCCAGGACATCGGTGCGCTTCGGAGGCTGGCGGACTACGTCATCGACCGCCATTATCCGCAAGCCGCGCAGGATGAGCGTCCTTACCGCGCGCTGCTTGAGGCGGTCATCGGGCGTCAGGCGCGGCTGGTCGCGCGCTGGCTGGGCGTGGGCTTCATTCACGGCGTGATGAATACGGACAACATGTCGATCGCCGTTGAGACGATCGACTATGGCCCTTGTGCCTTCATGGACAACTATCATCCGGGGACGGTCTATAGCTCGATCGATCACGCTGGGCGCTACGCCTATGGGAATCAGCCGCGCATGGCGCAGTGGAATCTGGCGCGTCTTGCGCAAGCGCTGCTGCCGATTCTGGATGCCGATCAGGACGAGGCATTGAAGCTGGCGCAGGCGGCCGTGGATGACTTCCCCGGCCAATTCGAAGCGGCCTATCTGGAGGTCTTCCGCGCCAAGCTCGGCCTCGGCGAGTCGCGCGCGGACGACGGGGAGCTGGTCACGGCGCTGCTCGAGCTGATGGTCGAGGCCGATGCCGACTTCACCAATAGCTTCCGGACCCTTTGTGACGCGGCCCTGGGGCAGGACGCGGGGCTGCGTGAGACGCTGGGTGGACCTGCCGCGCTCGACGCCTGGCTGTCGCGCTGGCGCGCGCGCCTCGCGCAAGAAGGGGGCGCGGACCAGACGCGGGCGGCGTCGATGCGTCGCGCCAATCCTGCCGTGATTCCGCGCAACCACTGCGTCGAAGCGGCCTTGGATGCGGCCGTGGAGGGCGATCTCGCTCCGCTGAATACCCTCCTCGACGTCTTGAGCAAGCCCTGGGAGGAGTCTCGCCAGAGTGCCGCGCTCCAACGCCCGCCGCAGCCGCATGAAGTGGTAAGACAGACCTTCTGCGGCACTTGAGCGGCGCAGGGCTGGCGACACTCAGGGCGGCTCTGCATACTAGTCGCGCGTCACCAGCCGTTCCCCGCCAGCGCCCATAGACTTCGCACGGATGTATCACGACGAACTGACCGAGTGCCTCGAATGCGGCCTGCTGCAGCGCAATCCGGTGCTGCCGCCGAGCGGTACGGCCGAATGTGCGCGCTGTGGAGGCGTCTTGCATCGCGACCGCCCGGACAGTCTCAACCGGACGCTGGCGCTCACCCTTGCCGGCATCGTGCTCTTCATCGTCGCCAATAGCTTTCCCTTCCTTACCTTCGAGATGCAGGGCCAGCTGACGGAGAGCACGCTGATGACGGGCGTGATCGACCTCTATCAGGCCGGCAACTGGTTTATCTCCGGGGTCGTGCTCTTCACCAGCGTGCTGGCGCCCGGGATCCAGCTGGCCTTGCTGCTGCTGGTGCTGATCCCGCTCAGGCTCGGGCAGATGCCCGCCTGGCTGCCGCGGGTCTTCCGTCTGGTTCGCACGCTCACCCCTTGGGGCATGATGGACGTCTTCATGCTCGGGATCCTGGTATCCGTCGTCAAGCTGTCCGAGATGGCGACCATCATCCCCGGGACCTCGCTCTTTGCCTTCGGCGTGCTCATCCTGGTCCTGGCCGCTGCCCAGTCGGCGCTCGACCCTGATCTGGTGTGGTCGCGGGTCCCGCCGCTCAAGGATGTCTCGCGCCCCATCCGTCCCGGCGATGATCACGTCGCCTGCGACGTCTGCGAGCTGGTCATGCATCGCGATTCGGCGATCGACGACGGGCGGCGCCTGCGCTGCCCGCGCTGCATGGACGTGCTCCACGGGCGCAAGCCCAACAGTCTGCAGCGCACCTGGGCCTTGGTGCTGGCCGCCATCGTCTTCTATGTTCCGGCCAACCTGCTGCCCATCATGACGGTGACATCGCTGGGGCGGACTCAATCGGATACCATCTACAGCGGTGTCGTCTTCCTGCTGACGCACGGGATGTGGCCCCTGGCCATCGTGGTGTTCGTCGCCAGCATCTTCGTGCCCCTGCTGAAGCTGCTAATCCTGTTGACGCTGCTGCTCTCGGTGCACTTCCGCTGCAGCTGGAGTCCAAGGGACCGCACCCGACTCTATCGGGTCACCGAGGCGATCGGGCGCTGGTCGATGGTAGACGTCTATGTCGTCACCATCCTGGTCGCGCTCGTGCGGCTCGGCAATCTCGCCAGCGTGCAGGCGGAGGCGGGCGCCGTCTTCTTTTGTGCGGTCGTGATCATTACCATGCTCGCGGCCATGTCATTCGATCCCAGGCTCATCTGGGATGTCCTGGAGCAGGAGCATGTCGGAGCCCCAGATGGGTCAGGGAGTCTCGCCCCAAGGCCCGGCGGACAGACCGCCTGAGTCGGTCCCACAGGCGGTCGTCCGCAGGCGCAGCAGTCTCTCGCTGGTCTGGCTGATTCCGTTGTTGGCGGTCGCCATCGGTGTCTGGCTGGCGGTCAAGACGTTATCGGAGAAAGGGCCGACGGTGACCATCGAGTTCAAGACCGCCTCTGGCCTCTCGGCGGGCCAGACCAAGGTCAAGTTCAAGGACGTGGACGTGGGGCAGGTGACTTCGATCGACGTGAGCGAGGACCTCAAGAGCGTCATCGTGACCGCCGAGCTCAAGCACGCCTTCTCCGACTTCCTCACCGAGAACACCAGGTTCTGGGTCGAGCGCCCGCGTGTGACGGCGAGCGGCGTCTCCGGTCTGGATACCCTGCTGTCAGGCGCCTACATCGCCCTGGATCCCGGGACCGAAGGCCGCGCGATGCGCCACTTCAAGGGCCTGGAGGAGCCGCCCGCGATTACGACGTCGGAGGACGGCAAGCAGTTCGTTCTGCGCGCCCCCGCGCTGGGGTCGCTCAATATCGGCTCACCCGTCTACTACCGCCAGATCCAGGTCGGGCAGGTGGTCGGCTATTCGCTCGATCAGGATGGCAAGGCGGTCAGCATCGACATCTTCGTCGCCGCGCCCCATGACGTCCTGGTGACGGCGCGGACGCGCTTCTGGAACGCCAGTGGGATCGACTTCTCGATCTCGGGGAGCGGCGTCAAGGTGGATACGCAGTCGCTCCTCTCCATTTTGGTTGGCGGCGTGTCCTTCGATACGCTGGATACCTTGGATCTGGATCCCGAGGCCGACGCCGCGCCCAAGGCATTTCCGCTCTACGAGACCCGGGATGCCGCCTACGCCAAGACCTACTCGCGCAAGGAGCGCTATCTGCTCTTCTTCGATGGCTCGGTGCGCGGTCTCAGCGTCGGCTCGCCCGTGCTCCTGAAGGGGATCGACATCGGCCGCGTGCTCGATGTACAGCTCCAGTTCGAGGAGGAGAGCCTGAGGTTTCGCATCCCCGTGCTGGTCGAGGTCGAGCCTGACCGTGTCGCCATCGCTGGCGGGCGGCGTTTGCCGGAGGATGCGCACCTGATCGACCGTCTCGTCGAGAACGGCCTGCGCGGTCAGCTCAAGTTCGACAGCCTGCTGACTGGCGAGCTTTACGTCGATCTCGACTTCTATGATGCGGCGGCCCCGGAGTCGGTGGCCATGTATAGCGGCTATGAGGTGATTCCAACCATTCCGACCCCGCTGGAGACATGGGCCACCAAGGTCACCAATGTGCTCGACAAGATCGATGCCATCCCCCTCGATCAGATCGGCAAGGACCTAACGGAGACGGCCTCCGGGGTCAATGCGCTCGTCAACTCCGAGGCGCTCAAAGGTGCGATTGCCGAGCTGGAGGCCGTGCTCGTGCAGGTCAATGGGCTGGCCGCGACACTCAACCGCGATATTGCCCCCGAGCTGGCGACAACGCTGAAGGAGACCTCGGCCACCTTGAAGAACGCCAATGCCATGATCTCGAGCAACTCGCCCGTCACCATCGAGATGCAGCGCATGTTCAAGGAGATCTCGGCAGCGGCGCGCTCTGTGCGCGTAATGGCAGACTATCTGGAGCGCCATCCGGAGGCGCTGCTGCAAGGCAAGGGGAGGGGGCGATGAGGGCGATCTGGATCTGGCTGGCGGTCTCGACGATGGTGCTGAGCTTGATTGGCTGCGCGAGCACGCCGCCGTCGAGCTTCTACACCCTCTCGCCCTTGCCGATGGATGAGCAGATCCCGCCCGAGGGACTGAGCATCGGCCTGGGTCCCGTCAGCCTGCCGGTGTTTCTGGATCGGCCGCAGATCGTCTCGCGCGAGACCGACAATCGGCTGCGGGTGGACGAGCTGCACCGCTGGGGTGGTACCTTGCAGGACGATTTTCTACGCGTCTGGAGCGAGAACCTCGCCCTTCTGCTCGGCACCAGCCGCATCCTCATCTTCCCCAGCGAGATCCGCTTCGCACTGGATTTCCGTATCGCCGCCGAGGTGCTCGCGTTCGAGCAGGGGGCTGACGGTCAGGCGGTTCTCAGGGTGCGGTGGATGGTGATGGACGGCCGCACAGACGAGGTCTTGCTCGTGCGTCGGCAGACCTATGGGGAGGCGATCCCCGCCCCAGGCGATACCAACGCCATGCTGGTGGCCTTGAGCGCGACCGTTGGCGACTTCAGCAAGGATGTCGCTAGCGCGCTGCGGACACTGCCTCGGCCAGTGGGCCAGGTCGCTCAGCCGGAGCTGGAGCAGCGGAGGCGAGGCTGATGGCGGTGTGATGGCCGCTGCGGGAGTCGATGGCCTGGATGCGTTTCGCGCCGTCGCGCTCGCTTGCCCGCGGCCTGGCTCAGCCCTGGCTCAGCTCAGTGCAGCACCTCGTCGAGCGAGGTCGCCGTGAGCAGCCGCTCGGACCAGGCGAGCAAGGTCGTCTCGTCCGCTGTGGCAAGGCGCTGCTCGATGTCTTCCGGCAGCGCGCCGAACTTCAGGCGCAGCTGCCGCGCGAGGACGCGGGCCTCGCCCTGCTGCATCCCTTGCTGCATCCCTTGTTGTATACCTTGTTGCATACCCTGCTGCATGCCTTCTTCACGGAAGCGCTCGGCAAAGCGGCTCATGGTCTGTGCCTCCTCGGGATAGTCCTGCTGATATTGTAGGCGCTCGGCCTCGCTGAGATCGGCGTAGATGTCGATGAAGTCGAGGTACTTGAGCCGTTTCTCGGGATCGGGCTCCAGTGCCGTGAGTCCGCGCACGGCTTGGGCGTAGACCTCGAGCTTGTGCTCCGCCGGATAGTCCATGCTCGGTCCTGTCAGGCGCGCGACGAGGTTGTCGCTATCTCGGTAGTCCGCGTAGCGCAGCTCGCCGAGCGCGCAGCGCAGGTACTGGAAGTCGAGATAGCTCTGGCGGTCGCAGCAATTCCCGCTGACCGCGGAGGGCAGCGGCGATGAGGGATCGGGACCGGCGGCAAAGATCGCCGGGCGCAAGCGCTCC
>NZ_JAAIJQ010000115.1 GCF_010820565.1 Thiorhodococcus minor
ACCTCCATGTCTACCCCCCGAGGTCGAACGCAAAGCTGGCGTGTACGAACGAGGGGCGAGATGTGGGTAACGATATGACGTAAGGCAGGTCGCCGTGAACAGTGCCGCAGGTGGCTGGAGCTTCGACGTCACATTCGGTAATCGCGCCAATCAGAAGATTGCCGGGCAGCTCATTTCCGTTCGCTCGACGTCAAATGGCGCTGGCGGCTTGGTGTGGGTTTGCGGGACGGCTCCTCAGCCCGCTGGTCTCGGTGCGCCGCCGGTTGCCAATGCCACAACCATCGCCACCAAGTTCATGCCGACCGCCTGCAGACCGTAATCGTCTAAAGCGAGGCGCACTTTTCATCTAGCGTTACTCTCGAAGAGTCGGAGCACAAGCTCCGACTCTTCTTTATCGATCACGAGGATCGCCTCGAACAGCAACTGACAGGTTTGCCCATGCGTTCGAGAGCTCGATGGTATGTCTTAACAGCGGCTTTCTTCTTACTCTGCGGGCTGGCCTATTGGCCAGGGTTATACGGCCCATTTCTTTTCGATGACTATTCCAACATCCTCGACAACGAACGCCTGACATCCATCGAGGATTTCCGGATCGCCTCGATCCAGACTGCTATCAGCCAGGAAGAGCCCGGTCCGCTCGGACGCCCCGTCAGCTTCGTCAGCTTCGCTCTCAACATTGCCGCCACGGGCCTGGATCCCTACTGGTTCAAGGTCACCAACCTGGCGATCCACCTCCTCTCTGGACTCGCGCTCCTGGCGCTACTGCGCGTCCTGTCCCGGACCCTGTTTGATGCGCCGCGCCCCAGCCTGATCGCCGCCATTAGTCTAGCGACCTGCGCCGCTTGGCTGCTGCATCCGATCAATGTCACCAGCGTGCTCTATGTGGTGCAGCGCATGGCCGAGCTGAGCGCCCTGTTTGCGCTGCTCGCGATGCTTCTCTACAGCCTGGCCCGTCAGCGCCAGATGGAGGGTCGGCCCGGTGCCACGCTCTTCTATGCCGGTCTGGCCGTGACCTTTCTCCTGGCCATTTTCAGCAAGGAGAACGGCATCCTCATCCCGGGCTACCTCTTCCTGATCGAGATCGTTTTCTTCCGCTTCCGGGCGGGCGAGACCCGAGTCAGCCACTCGCTCAAGTGGCTGTATCTGTCCGGCGCGGCGCTAGCAGTGCCGGTGGTCATCCTTGCCTTTCTGCATTACGGCGCGAGCTATCAGATTCGCGATTTCACGATCGAGGAGCGTCTGCTCACTCAGGCGCGTGTCCTGTGGTTTTACGTGCAATCGATCCTGGTGCCGGATATCCGCTCGATGGCAATTTTCCATGACGATGTCGCCATCTCGCGCTCACTGCTGGAACCAGCAACAACACTCATCTCCATCCTTGGCCTCGCCGCCGCTCTGATCGCTGGAGTCACGCTGAGACGCCGGGCACCCGTGCTGTCTTTTGGGATCCTCTTCTTCCTGCTTTCCCACGCCATGGAGTCGACCTTCCTGCCGCTGGAGATGATCCATGAGCACCGCAACTACCTCGGCTCCTGGGGTCTGCTCTGGCCGGTCTTCTTCTATCTGTTCGTCCTAGCCGACCGCCATCATCGTCTGCTGCTGGCCAGCGCCGTCAGTCTGCTTCTGATCGCCGTACTGGCGGCCGGAACCCGGATACGGGCCGGCTATTGGGGCAATGAACTACTTCTGGCCGAATATCAAGCCCATCACCATCCGGCCTCGTTCCGCACGCTGATCTCGGCGGGTACCGCCTATTCCGGCTATGGCGAGGCTACCGGCAATCCCGACCTGCTACGCAAGTCGCTCGACTACTACCGGCGCGCCCACGAATTGGATCCGCAGGCGAGCAACGTCCTGGTATCCATCATTTCGCTGTCGGTGATACTGGGCCAAGGGCAGGAGATCACTGACTTCGAGCACAAGCTGAAGGACAATCTGGTGCGGCAACCGATCGGAAACGAGACCACGAACGCCTTCGTCATGGTCTCGCGTTGCCTCTCCGAGGACGGTTGCGTCTTTCCCCAACGCCTCTATCGGAAGATGACGGAGGCCATGCTTCGCAATCCCAGGCTGGAAGAGATACCGACCAACGCCGCGAAGGTCTATTCGGCCAGCAGCAATTTCGCCTATTTGGATGGCGATCTCGAACTGGCCATCCACTATGGCGAGCAGGCGCTCAGACTCCATCCGACCGATCTCCAGTACTGGCTCAACCAGGCCATCCTGCTCAAGACGGCCGGCCGCGATGCAGAAGCCCGTGACCATCTGGAACGGGCCAAGGCAATCGACGGCACTCACTATGCCGCTGCCCGCATCGAGACCGTGGAGCGTCAGCTGATGACCGACGCCAATCCGGCTTCGGAAGACGGGGACTCGCCATGACCAGGGGCCACGCCTTTGCCGCACATCTAGCCGCCAGCGCTCTGGTGATGCTGATGTTGTTCGCGATCATCCGCTGGATCTGGTATCCGGCGCCCTATTTCACCGTCAGCGGCGGTTGGCCGCTGTTGCAGATCCTAGCCGGCGTAGATGTGGTGCTCGGCCCCATCCTCACCTGGATTGTGTTCAAGCCGGGGAAGCCGGGACTGAGATTTGACATGAGCGTGATCGTAGGGCTGCAATTGGCTGCTCTCGCCTATGGCGCCACCTTGGTATACCAACAGCGTCCGCTCTTCACGGTCTTCGCGGTCGATCGCTTCACCGCCATATCGGCGGCAGACGTGGATCCTGAGCTCATTCAGTATCCGGAATTGAAGCGCGCGCTCGGGATCGGCCCAACCGTCGCCCTGGCACGGCTGCCCGAGGAACAGGAGACGCGGGAGCAATTCATGTTCGAGGTGCTAGACGGGGCGAAAGATCTTGAATACCGCTCCGATTTCTATCAGCCTTACCGGCCGGACCTGGACGACCTCAAGCGCCGGACCCTTGACATCGGCCATTTGGCGGCACGCGACTCCGAGACCGAGCGCGGTTTGAAGGATCTGCTCGCGCGTCACGGTGGCGCGGCGGGTGACTATCTCTACTTTCCGCTCGTGGGCAACAACAAGGACATCATCCTGGTTCTCTCGTCCGCTAATGGCCAGCCGCTGGATTGGATCGATGGCGATCCCTGGGGACAGGCCGATTGATCGATGCCCACCGAAATATATCGCGACCCAATGCGTGAACTACCTCATACTGTCAATGCTTTGTACGATTGCACTGGCAAGGACGCGTTGATGAATGGCGGAACAACCGCCACGCACGAAACTGGCAGCAGATTCGATGGTTCGTCGTCCGGCTGTCGACTATCAATGTCCGGCGCACTCGATTGGCTGCCTCATCCCATCTCGGCGGTCATCACATGGAGAGTTAGCGATTGAAGCTATCCATCATCCTGCCCGCCAAGAATGAAGCCGCCAGCCTCGGCGATCTCCTCCCGCGCATCCGCCAAGAACTGCCGGAGGCCGAGCTGTTGCTGATTGATGACGGCTCGACCGACGCCACCGCCGAGATCGCGCGCTCCGGTGGCGCGCGTGTCGTCTCCCACCCTTACAGCCTGGGCAATGGCGCGGCCGTTAAAACCGGCGCCCGCGCCGCCAAGGGAGACATCCTTGTCTTCATGGACGCGGACGGCCAGCACGATCCCGCCGATATCCCCCGTCTCCTGGAGACCTTGAGCCGTGGCTACGATATGGTCGTCGGCGCACGGAGCCAAGGTTCCCAAGCCAACTGGGGACGCGGGCTGGCTAATCGGCTCTACAACCGGCTCGCCAGCTACATGACTGGCCAGCTCATTGAGGACCTCACGTCGGGCTTCCGTGCCGTCCGCGCGGAGCGGTTCCGCACCTTTCTGTACCTGCTGCCCAACGGCTTTTCCTACCCGACCACGATCACCATGGCGTTCTTTCGCGCCGGCTACGGGGTGGCCTATGAGCCGATCCACGCGGCCAAACGCATCGGCAAGAGCCATATCAGCCCGCTCAAGGATGGTATGCGGTTCCTGCTCATCATCTTTCGCGTTGGCACGCTCTATTCCCCTCTGAAGCTGTTCGTGCCTGTCGCCGCGCTGCATGCCTCGGTCGGCATCGGTTACTACGTTTACACCTATGCCGCCCAGAGTCGAATCTCGCTTGCGACCTTGTTCTTGCTCACCTCCGCGGTGATGATCTTTCTCATCGGACTGGTATCCGAGCAGATCACGCAGCTGATGTACAAAGACAGTGCCAGCCGGGCCGCGGATCGGGAGCGATCGACGGACCAGGGTCCGAGCACAACTAGCAGCGAACGGCGGCGAGCCTGAGGCGGATCTTGCACTCGACGTGGCAACGCCGCCTGTCCCCCGAGGGCAAGCGAGCCCACGTCAAAACGATTCCGAGGGCCACATGGGACATCGAACAGACTACGAGGCAGACATCCTCAACTGGTCACGCGAGCAGGCTCAATTGCTTCGAGCCGGCCGCTTCGATCAGTTGGATCTGGAACACCTGGCGGATGAGATCGAGGACGTGGGAAAGAGCGAGCAACGTGAGCTGGCCCATCGCATGGCGCTATTGTTGGCGCATCTGCTCAAATGGAGCTACCAGCCGGAGCGGCGAGGAGCCTCTTGGGAGATCACGATTCGCAATCAACGCAAGGGAATCCTGCGGCGGCTGAAGAAGACACCCAGCCTCAAGAACGACCTGAGCGACGAGGACTGGTGGGATGGCGTCTGGGAAGACGCCACCGTACAGGCGGCGCAGGAAACCGGACTCGGCAGTTTTCCGGAAGACTGCCCATGGTCCGTTGAGGAGGTCTTGGATGCCGAATGGCTGCCGACGGCGCCTTGAACGCGAGGCTGACTGCGAGCGCATGAGCCACGGGGCCTTCGCCATGAGGCATCGCTCCGATCAGCCACCAGCCGACCGCTCCACGCGAAGGGGATGATTGACGCTCATGGCCAAGCACGCGATTCCATCGGCTGCGCCGTCAGAGCAGAAACGCGGCAGTGGGGCGCATCCCCACTCCCGGCTGAAGCGCGCTCTCCATCCGCTGCGACATACGCCGCTGCATCCGCAATGGCTGGTCTATCTCGGAGAGCATCGGGTCCGGCGCGCGACTGGCGCGCGGGTTCGGAGCCACACGCTGGATATCGGCTGCGGGGATGGCTGGCTGGCAGACGAGATCGGGGACGGGGTCGATTACGTCGGGCTCGATTACCCTGTGACCGTGGCGAAGGGCTATCTTGGCCGCGCGGCGGTCTTCGGGAGCGCGGACGCGCTGCCCTTCCCTGACAACACCTTTGATACGGTCCTGCTGCTGGATGTGCTCGAGCATCTGGCGCATCCGGCTCAGGCTGTGTGCGAGGCGTCTCGCGTCCTGCGTCCCAATGGGTGCCTGATCGTGCAGACGCCGTTCTTGTATCCCCTGCACGATGTGCCTCACGACTTCCAGCGCTGGACCGAGGCAGGGCTCTCCGAGCTCTTGCAGTCGCACGGGCTGCGGATTCGCGAGTGCCATCCTTGGGGCCGCCCGCTGCACACCGCTGCCGCACTCCTCAGCATCGCCCTGGCGCGCGGGCTGCTCGAACTGACCGCCAGAAAGCACTGGTCCATCCTGCTGGCGCCGCTACTGGCTATCGGCATCCCCATCACCAACCTGTCTGGGTGGCTCCTGGCGCGCCTGCTGCCGGAAAGCGATTTCATGCCGCTGAGCTATCGGATCATCGCGGAGAAGCCACTGTGAAGCGGCTGTTGATCGTGACAACGTCCTATCCTGAGCGCGATGAGGGCGCGGCGGCGGCGGGGAGCTTCGTGGCCGATTTCGCGCTCGAAGCCGCCAGACAATCCATCGAAGTAGCCGTCGTGGCCCCCGCGGCTGAGTCGAGCGAGATGCGTGAGGGAGAGGTCTGGGTGCATCGCTTCGCCGTGCCGCATCTTCCGCTCTCGACCCTTCAGGTGACGCGTCCGCTCCATTGGAGACACATCGCTCGCACACTCCAGGCAGGCCAAGCGACCGTGAACCGTGTTTGTGCGCAACGCGGCCCGGACCACATCCTGGCGCTCTGGGCCTTGCCCAGCGGGGCCTGGGCGCAACGGGCTGGCGCGCGTTACGAAATCCCATACAGCACTTGGGCGCTCGGCAGCGATATCTGGACCCTCGGACGCATCCCCGGCGTGCGCCAGGTTCTGTCCCGTGTTCTGCGCGCTGCGCAGGTGCGCTTCGCGGACGGCTATCAGCTCGCCGAAGACGTCACCCGGATTTCCGGCCGACCCTGTGCATTTCTGCCGAGCACACGCCTCCTGCCACCACGCGAGCGCACCCGGCCTCTCGCAGAGAGACCGCCGTATCGGCTGGGGTTTCTCGGGCGCTGGCACCCCAACAAAGGTGTCGATCTCTTGCTGGATGCGCTGACGCTGTTGGAAGACAGCGACTGGGCGCTCATCGAGTCGCTCCAGATCGCCGGCGGCGGTCCGCTGGAGGCAGAGGTTCTGCGCCGCGCCGGCGCGCTTCAGACCGCCGGTCGGCCGGTCAGGCTGAGCGGCTATCTCGATCGCATGGAGGCGACCGCGTTTCTTCAATCGCTCGACTACCTGATCATTCCATCGCGTATCGAGAGTATCCCGGTGTTGTTCTCCGATGCGATGCAGGCTGGAACGCCTGTGATCGCAAGCCCCGTCGGAGATTTGCCGGAGCTGCTGCGCCAGCAGACATGCGGAATCGCGCTCGCGGGCGTCGATCCGCCGTCACTGCTCCAGGGGATTCGGCAGGCACTGGCCACGAAGCCAGGCCGCTATCGCGTCGGCATGGCGCAAGCGGGCGCGCGCTTCGACCTGAACCAGGCCGTTCAGAGCCTGAAGGAGGCGCTGAATTGGATCTGATGCGCGCAGGATCGTCCACCAGCCAAGCCCATCCGGCGCCGCCCCCATCCGACCCACGCTGGGGGAGCGAGGACCGACCGCGCAAGGCCGAGGCGATTTGGCAGACACTGCTTCACTTTCGCGGTCCGGAGATTGGCGATGGCGTTTGGTTGGATGTCGGGTGCGGAAGCGGAGGCATCGCGGCGGCCCTCGCACCGCGTGTGCACCGGATCATCGGTCTGGATCCCGAGCCCTGGGAACGTTGGCCGATGTGGATGGAAGCCCATCCGAATCTAACATTCCTCGAGGGTAGCTACGACAGCATCCCGGCAAGAGTCCCGGCCGAGAGCGTGGATGTCGTCGTCTGCAATCAGGTGTACGAGCATGTCCCGGATCCGGTCGGCTTGATCGCCTTCATCCATCGCACCCTCAAGCCGGGAGGCGTGTGCTACTTTGCAGGACCGAACCTGCTGTTTCCGATCGAGCCGCATGTGTTTTGGCCGTTCGTGCATTGGCTGCCCCGAAGGCTCGCGGTTTCGCTCATGCAAAGGATGGGGTCAAGCGCCGTCCTGGACGCCGACTCGACCCATTACTGGCGTCTCTTGTCCTGGACCCGGCCGTTTGATGTCACGAACGCAGTCCCGCAGATCCTCCGCGATCCCACCAATTACGGCAGACGTGGCCCAGTTTGGAGGCTCTTGAGTAGGATACCGACGGCACTCCTGGCAAGCCTCACTCCTCTATCGCCGGGCTTTGTCTTCGTTCTCAAGAAACGAGCGCGATGAATCCGAGCGATCTGCAGTTCGCAAGCACACCACCTGTGGGATGGTCCGAGCTTTCGGAAAAGCAGGGATGCCTCATCCATAGCCCTGAATGGCATGACGTGATCTCTGGAGGATTCGGCGCCAAGCCTGTCTACGCTTGGGACAAAGGCTTGGAACTGGCTTTCAGTATCAGTGTCTTCAGGGCGGGTCCATTCCGGATCGGCTACGTGGGCTTCCCCATCGGAGGCGCATTGCGCGGCCCACTCAGGCCGGAGCATGTCGAGCGCCTCCGCGAATCCCGACCGGCAATCGACTTGCTTCGTATCCCGATAAGTGGCTTCGAACCACCCATCCGGACCGAATTCCGGCACCAGTCGGCACCGGAAACCGCCGTGCTCGATCTGCCGAACTGGTGTCTCTCCGACTTCCCGAAACTTCGCCGCGACATCAAGAAAGCCGGCCGCAATCCATTCAACGTCCGCGATGTCATCGAACCGGCGTATGCCCACGCTCTTTACGCTCTCTATCGCCACACGATTCTGAGCCATCATGGACGGCTCCGATACAACGCGGGTTACTTCGCGAAGCTATTGGAGCTGGCGAGTTGCACCGACAGACTTCGAATTCTCGCCGCATTTGATAACGCAGAGCTAGCCGCCTATGTCGTAACGGTACTGGATCGGGACGTTGCCTACTATTTGCACGGCGCCACGCACCCTGAGCGCAAAGCGTCTGGGGTGTCGGACCTTCTCGTGTATACAGCCCTAGAATGGGCGCGTAACCAAGGCATGCGTTGCTTCAACCTCATGTCTTCTCCGGCATCACAGCCTGGATTGATCCGGTTCAAGGAGAAGTTCGGCGGTTCCACCAAGCTCCATCGGACATATGAAGCCTCGATCTCGCCTATCAGAGCGGGTTTGTTCAGCGCTACACAAGCCATGTATCTCGCACTTTCAGGTCTCGATCTCAGGAAGCGCTGATCCTCTCCGACCCTCGCAACGGAGAAGCCACTCGAAAAGCAGCCAGAACGCACCATAGACCGTCAAGCGAAGGACGAGTAGCACAGTGCTGGCGATGATTCCGACAGCCGTTGGTAAGGCCACATAAGGCGACACCAAGCCAATCAGGACTTCGCGTACACCGAGATTGCCGGGGGTGATGGAGATCTGCGCCAGAATATTCAAGGCTATGGCGAAGTACGATACTTCGACGAAACTCAAGTGGTATCCGAGACCCAGCAAGAGAAAATAGAAAGCCATGACAGTCGCAAGATATAGCCCAAGCGCAATCAGCAGGAGTTCGGGAAGACATGCCGCATAGCGAAATCCGGCATCACGCGCGAGGTATACACTTAGCGCAAGGCTTACCAGAAAGCAAGCTATGCTATACTGCCAAGGCCATATCAACCAAATCACCGAAAGTATTGAAACCCAGAGAGAAGCCCCTGCCGCAAGCACGAAGAAACGAAAGAGATCGCGCCAGCCGATACTGTAATGGTAGTTGAGCTGGTGCAAGAACAGAATAGTGCCAGATCGTGCAGGGAGAACAGTATTGAGAGTTCCTTTCTGCGCATTTAAAAGAGCTGGCCGCAACCAACCTGGGTTGAGTCCGTTCGCAGCGATGAAAAGTCTAACTTGCCACAATTGCAGGAAAAACATCGCGGGAATAACAGCCAGAGCTGCAAGCATCCAGCGAGCCTCCAAGAGCCAAATTTCGCTTGGCGCCTTCCAGAAGCCATATCCCACAACAACGACAAAAAGCGTATAGCCGAGAGGCGATCTTGTTCGCGTCCAGGCTTGACGAATCCGAGAGATCGGTTCTTCAAAATAATTCAGCATGGAAGCCCTGTCGCAGTCGCTCGAACTCGGCGAGAACAGCTTCGAGTTCGGCATGGTCTAGTGTCAGATTGCTCGACGCGGGGAACTCATTAGGCATCACCGAGTCCGATCGAGCCCGATAGCCAGCAGGAGCGAGCCATTTCGCCAAGGCGCGCATGCAATTAATGGGCTCCTTGCATAGAGCGGAATACTCGATCTCCGTGTATCGACCCGGCGCATATCGTGTTAGATCTCGAATTGGTATGGCTTCGGCGTAGAAGATCTGTCGTGCAACTTGGGTGCGTAGTGGCAAGCTGAGCCAATCACGATAGCGCGGGGGCTTGACAGACCACCATTCGAGATGTGGTCTAAGCAAGCGTCCACGCAAGACGGATTGATAGATCAGCAACGGATCGCGCCGCACGATGACGAAACGAGCATCTGGAAAAATCTGCGCCAGTGCGCCAGCACACATGCCAAGATAAAGGTTCTTAAAGACCCAGGGACGACGCATGATCCGCGAGAGAGAGCGGACGTTTCGCTCGAGATCGGAGTAGGCAGCGAAGTCAATATTAGATGGCGGCAAGTAGTGACCCAACTGACCATCTCTGGGAAACCACTGAAACCAGATATTGGCGTGCTCGCTTGGCGAGAATATCCCAGGTATTCTTCCATAATCGCTACTGAATACGGTTTTGGGCCTGCCTAACCAGGGACGCAGAATCCGAGTTAATGCGTTCGCGAATCCGTAGGCATAGCCAAGCGGTGCTGTAACATACGCGACATCGAAGTATTCGGTTATCGCCTGATAAGTCAGAGTCGATCCGGACCGTGGTGCGCCCAGGATAAACAAAGGCGGACAGGTAGACTCTCCGTCATCCAGCAGGAATAAGCGATCGAATATCCGGAGTAGATGATTGCCTCCTTGCAGTGCTGTAAGAAAGCTAGATTTCAGGAGTGCGTTCATCGATTAAGGCATCAACGGCCGTGACAATTCTCGCTAATTGAGCATCGTCCAGTGCAGGAGAGATTGGCAGACTTACGGTCTGGCGCCCTATATGCATCGCGCATGGATAGTCTTGCGGTCGCCAACCAAATCGCTCCTGATAGAAAGGATGCTCCGGGACGCTCAGATAATGAACACCCACCCCTATGCCTGCCTCTGTCATCCGATCGAGAAATGCATCGCGACTGATCCCGCATTGCGCTGTGTCCAAGAGGATGTTGTACAGATGAAAGGCGTGACGGGTATCTAACTCTGGCTCAGCCGGACACCGGATCGGGAGGCCGATGAATGCGGATTGGTAGGCATTCCAGACGTGACGGCGACGTTCCCAGTTCGACTCGACCCTGGCCAGTTGGTGAATACCAATCGCGGCCTGAATGTCCATCATGTTGTATTTGAAACCGCACTCGACGACTTGATAGTGCTTGTATCCGCTGTCGCCGAAACGATGCCAGGCGTCCTTGCTCATGCCGTGAAGCGCGAGCATCTTGACGCGGCCGATGTCGGCTTCGTTCTTCGCAAAAACCATCCCGCCCTCGCCGGTGACGACGTTCTTGGTGACATAGAAGCTGAAGCACCCGAAGTCGCCGAACGTGCCGGCGGCACGTCCGTGATACAGCGTTTCGATGGCGTGGGCACAATCCTCGATGACCTTCAGGCCGTGACGTTCGGCGAGTGCGGTGATGGCGTCCATGTCGCAGGGTCGACCGGCAAAATGCACCGGAAGAATCGCCCGCGTGCGCGGTGTGATCGCGGCCTCGATCGCCGCTGGATCGATGTTCATGGTGACAGGATCGACGTCCGCGAGCACGGGGGTTGCGCCAGCGTGGATGATGGCATTCACGGTGGCACAGAAGGTCAGGGGAGTGGTGATGACCTCGTCACCAGGTCCGATTCCTGAGGCGATCATGCTGACATGAAGCGCGGCCGTGCACGAGTTGACGGCGGCTGCGTGGCTTGGTGTGGCGCCCTTGTATGCCGCGAATGCCTTTTCGAAAGCCGCAACACGCGGGCCGGTTCCGAGCCAGCCGGACTCAAGTGTCGCGATTACCTCGTCGATTTCAGCCCGCTCGATCTGCGGGGCACCGAACACGATGAAGGGCTGGGTCATGGATCGCGGTCCTTCGATGGTCGTTTGCTGGTGGAGAATGGCTAGCAGCCGTCAGGCGCAGGGGTATGCCGAGTCGCTCGATGCCGCTTAACGACGTCTGCTGCGGACTGGTCCTGAGTGCCCCTGCCGGCCGGAGTGCTGCCCGGGTGCCTGATTCCGGTGTCTCGCGAACGCGCGACGCAGCTCTGACCCGCCGCAGATAGACGGGCCATGCTTCGCGGGATGAAGCGCCAAGATCCGTCGCTGCAAACCGCAGTCTCAGTCCCGGACCTGAATCCTACCCTGGCGTTGGCGGAGGGAACAGTGGTCTAGTTCACGGTCGTACTAAACGCTGCAATCTACCGGCCGACTCCCTCTTCACGGCGGATGAGGCGATCGGCCAAGCTACGCCATCGAATCTCGGCGAGTTCGCTGATTGACGTAGAAGCCCCCGCGTGACGACCCGTGTGACCGGGGTCGTGACCGGGGTCAGGTCTCGGTCGTGACCGTGACTCAGGGGTCAGTTCTCGCATCGTGACTCAGGGGTCAGTTCTCGCATCGTTGCATTCATCCTGGTGGGAAATCCGGGGTCTGGATGGCGTTGGTCGTGAATCGCCTGATGCGCGCGACCCAGTCATTGAAGACCTGATAGGCGCCGCTGAGCAGCACGCCAACCGGCAGCAACCACAGGTAGCTGACCAGGGCCGGCACGCCGCGCAGGTCCGCGATGGCAGGCGGGGCCGAGCCGCCACACCAGCACACCAGTGAGCAGGGCGCTCAGGCCCACCAGGATCAGGCTCAGCGCGGCGATGTTGGCGGCCTCGACATCGTCTTCCGGCAGCGGGATGGCTAACTCGTAGCGCAGGCTGGAGACCACGCCGATCAGCGCCAGTAGGCAGCCTTAGACGGCGGCCAGGCCGAAGTCTTCCGGGCTGTCGAGGCACGTGAGTCGCGGCGCCGCCAGCACTGAGCACCGGCGCCCCGGCCGTGCTGCCGACCAGCGCGCTGACGCCACGTGCGAAGGCGTTCTTGGGCAGCAGGGCGCGCAGGGCGGATTGAGTGCGATGGAGCATGGCACGGTGGATCATTCAGCGCCTTGTGTCGCAGGGGCCATCGAGACGTGCGCAATGCGCCGGCTGCGCCATTAGTCGAAGAGCTCATCCAGGGTTGCGGCGCTGAGAATGCGCTCGGACCAGCGTTCCAGCGTCACCAGGTCGGCTTGCCGGACGCGCTCGCGATGCTGCTCCGCGGCTTGGGGGCCAAATTTGCGGCGGACCTGACGCAGCAATAATTCGGCTTCGCCTTGCTGCATGCCTTGCTGCATGCCTTGCTGAAAACCTTCTTCTCTCATGCGGGCGGATAATGCGGTCATGGCTTCGGCCTCTTGGGCGTATTGCTGCTGATAGCGCTTGAGCTCATTGTCGTCGAGGGCCGTGTAGATGTCGATGAAGTCGGCGTACTTGAGCCGTCGCTCGGGGTCGGGCTCCAATTCCATCAGGCCACGGGTGGCGGCGGCATAGATTTCCAGCTTGTCTTCTGGCGCGTAGGCCATGCACGGCAGGGTGAGCCGAGCAACGATGTTGTGGCTGTTCAGGTACTGGCGCGCCGGGGTGGCGAACAGGGCGGCGCTGAGGTAGCTGAAGCGCAGGTAGTCGCGATGCTCGCTGCCCAGGCGGAGCCGTTCGGCATAGGTTCCCTGGTGCAGGAAGATGACCACGGGGACGACGCGCTCGGTCTCGAACAGCTCGCTAAGGTCCAGGCAGTAGTGGGCCAGACGGTGGATGGAGAAACGCTTGGGATCGGTTTCTTCTTCCAGCACGAACAGCAGGGCGCTACGCCGGCCATCGCTCCATTCCACCAGCAGCGGGACGTCGAGCTCACGAAAGCGCTCGCCAAGGCGCTCGTTCAGCTGTTCTTCCCGCACGGGCAGGATGCGCGCGCCGGCGTCGATGGCCTGGGCCTCGGCGGCGGCGAAGAAGCCGATAGCCTCGTGCGGGTAGTCGAGGATGAGGTTCTTGTAGTTTTGGTCGTGGCTCATGGCTCGGATCAATGTCCCTGGGCGATCACCAACACAAAGGCACCGTTAGGCGCCGAGGAAAAAGGGGACAGTGCGGCCTGGCAAGGCCGCGTGTTCTAGCGGGTGTGACTCCCGCCTGGGTAATCGTGCGCCGCGAGCCCAGTATCG
>NZ_JAAIJQ010000116.1 GCF_010820565.1 Thiorhodococcus minor
TCTGCAGCGCGCAGCCGACTTTGTGCTCGCCTTGGAGGCGCAACGATCCGTGAGTGGGACTTATGGGTAACGATATGACGTACGCCAGGTGGTGGCACTCAGCGTATGTCGGTCCAGCAGCAAACGATGGATAGGAGTCACCCTGGACAGGCACATTGGGAGGCTGGTCGCGTCAAGACCGATCCTTCGACAGGAACGGTGCGTAAAAACAACTACGGGCGACCGGCACTTTCAAACAACAAGTCAAAGGTCGATTACTGATGCACGCGCAGCCCTCATCGGCGAAGCTTAGGAAGAAGCTCAATCTGAAAAGGTATCTAGATGAACTCACTGCGCTGATCGGACGCCCCGTTCATGCCGATGAACTGGGTAGTCTTGAGCAAGCGGCCTCAATTCGAGAGGCTTCGCAGAAGTTCCATGCACAGGCCACCCAAGCCTGTGAGATCCCGTTCTCGGAACGGTGTTCGGAGAGATTCAAGGGATTTGTTCAGAGGTTGCACGGCGCAAACCATTCTTCGGTCTATGTATGGACGCCGCGCACGATTGATTGCGGCATATTGCTGGTTCCATCACTTGCCGCGGTCAAGTTCACTTTCGATTTCGCAGTGAACGAGGAGGGAATTTTCGTCTTTTTGACGAGTGACTTGGAGGACAGGTTGCTACTTGACTTTTCAGTCTCGCCCAAGGGCGAACAGGTCATGAAGGTTGAAACCCAAGGAGCGAACTGGGTAAGCGTGACCTACTGACGATACGCCGAGCGGGGGCCGAAAAACAGAAAAGGGCAACCATTGCAAGACTGAAGTTTTGCTCTTTTCCTCATGGGGAGAATGAGTCCGACTTTATTTTGCGCGCTAACGCGGGCTTCCGTTGGGGGTTTTCGCACTGGCTAAGAAGGCTCAGGATCACCTGCTCCAAGTGATAAAAAATCGCACGTATCCCGAGCAGGCCCCTATCGGCCCTACGCGAGCGCAGGCCAAGACGCAGCTATCCATCGCGCCATCGTTCTCTTCTCAGATGGCCAAATGAACCTCGGCGCCGAAGACACCACGGCGCAGGCGCGCGCGGAGATCCTGCGGCGTATTCTGCCTCGATGCCGATGTCGAGACCTTGATCGAGCATTACAGGCCGACTCGCCACAGTCTGCAGGCGAATCACGAGACCATGGACGATCTCGAAAATAGCTATCGACGGCTCGAGGACGTCAATGAGGGTCTGCAGAGCGCGCTGGATGAGCTCCTGCCCCCCTCCACGGGGACGACAGAGACAGCTCCGGGAGGAGCTCGAGGAAGCGAGGCCCTGCAGCCAACAGCTTCTGAAGCCCGCCAATGCCTCGAAGAGAAACTTCAAGCTACTGGCGCAGCAATGCGAGGGCTTGGAAAGCTCGATCAAGCAATTTCAGACCACCATCCGAGGCTATCGCGCCTCCGTGCGTGAGCTGATCGTCGGCCGTGACGGCTACGCCGAGCAAGCCAAAGAGCTGGGCGAGCAGCTCGAGCTTCGTGAAAAGCTTGTCGAGCGGCCGCGCCACAATTACCACTTGCTGCGCGAGGAATATGACAGGCTCTATGGCTTCACCCAGTAGGGTTCCGCCGAGCTGGGGGATCACTCGATCCCCATCGGTTTTTCGAGACCCAACGAGCCTTGGTGCGCGCGATGACGTCGGAGCGCGTCCTCAAGCTCTTTGCGTGTGATCTTGCCTTGCAGGACCAAGATCTCGCCCAGGCGGATACGGTTGCTCTGAGCGAGGCGCATCGCATCTGCGATGCGCGCCGGAGGGAGTATCTTCAGGGCGCTCAGGGCATCGGGAAAACGCGTGAGATGCTCGCGCTGATAGGCGAGCGCTCGCGCCATGTCTTCGACGGAGAGCAGTCTCCGCTCGATCAGTATGAAGAATGCCGTCGCGGCGAGGTCCTTCTGAAGCGCGCTGGCTTCGGCGATGTCATCGTCGGTGAGCAATCCGCTGAGGACGAGAAATCGGCCGAAAAAGACCGGAAAGTCGAGCGAATCCGTGGCTTCTATCCTCATTAGGCGTCTCTTGATCCGTGCTCAGCGCGGGCTCCTGAAAAGGCTGGAGATCCCCGCTCGATGGCTCAGTGGCTGATATTGGGAAGCTGAGCGCTGGTGGCTGCTAGCCCTTTCCGCGCCTACCTTCCCCGCATGCCCTCCAGGGTCGATACCATCCCGCGCACACACCCGACCCTTGCTCTAAGATGCGCCGGAACGGCCGGAGCTCAATGCCGCTTGTCGAAATATTGAACAGGATTCGCCAGGTCAGCTTGCCTGCGCCGCGAGTCGGGCGCGCTAGCGGATGCCCTCGCGCTCGAGCTGCCTCAGCAGCACTTCGATCTGCACGTCGAGGTTGTCCAGGTCCCGCGACAGCAAGCGTTGCTGCTGCTCTTCAAGCACGCCTTCGACAGTGATCAGGACTCTGCGGAAGCGCTCGTCGAGCGCTGGCGCTTCGACCCGCCGATGGGTGCGCGCATAGCCCGCCACGACCTCCTGCGTGCCATCGAGATAGACATTGAGAAACTTGCGCGCCCGCGGCAGATCATCCGGATTGTCGCGCAGGTGTGTCAGGATCTCCCGCGCCAGGCGCGTAATTCTGCTTAGCCTGTCGCTGAGCTCCGGCTGCGCAATGTGGCGGCGCTCTTCCTCCAGAAGTCCCAGTGCCTTGTCAGCTTCCGACAAGACCTTGCGTGCTTGTTTGCTCAGCTTCGGCCGAGGCGCCAGGGAAGGGAATGGGCGAAGCTCGAAGCCATAGGTGAGAAAGCAGCCAAGCACGGCGAGCGCGCCGAACGTCGCAGCAACGATGGGGTCATAGCCGACGCCCAGCCATACGGTCAGTGCCGTCGCAATCCCAACGACCAGGCTACCGAGCGTCGTGAAAGGCGGCAGCTGCGATGCGGTGTCTTTGGTCTGGGAAAGACCGCGCCGCACCAAGAGCGCCCCCACGAGGAAGAGCCCGTAGCCAAGCAAGTCGCCTAGAAGGGGAAGGGCATTGCCGCGCGCCATCGAGATCAGCGCCGCTAGCGCGACCGGAAGCGGCAGGACGAAGAGCAGGGCTCCGCTAGGCTGCTCTGGCGTCGAGGCCTGCGGCCGCTCCTGACGCAGCCGCTCGATCAGACGGCGCCATGGGCGAGCGGCTAGAATTGCTGGGACGAAGGCGAGCCCGAGCAAGAGTAGCAGGCGTTTCATCTGGTGCCTTCGCCGCAGGTGATTGCGTCGCAGGTGATTGCATCGCTGAAGGGCTGCGTGTGCGCGCACCATGACTCGGCTGCGGCGGCCGATGAGCACGACACCATGAGGGCTAACATCGAGGCGACTCCAACCGTGGCGAAGATCAGGAGCACACCTGCGAGCTTTCGCAGACGAACGGACATTGGACAACCCTCCAAGCTAAGGCGATTTCTGTCAATTCCCATACCATCTGGCTTGTCTTGACGCCCGCTTTCTGTGTCGCCCCGCCAGTCACATCGCCCAGCGATGCTCCTGTCGGCGCTCCTTGAAGGCGGACCTCAATCCGGCGCCACCTGGCATAAGAATTTCCGGCAATCGCCTAAAAGTAGCTCATATCCCGGGGACGACGGCCGTGCATGCAAGTGCCGCTAACCCCTAGCCGATGCGACTAGCGTACCAAGCCGCAAGGTCCGTCTCGAGCGGTCGTTGGGCGTCTCTGGAGACGAGGGAGCATTCGAGATACCCGGCCTAGCTGCAAACGCACAGGCCGGGCAGATGCCCTAATCCGAGCAATGATCGAAGCCAAGCGGGAGGTCGCCATGCTTTACGCAGTGTTGAAGGCCCTTCACATCCTCGGTGTCGTACTCCTCGTGGGCAATGCCATCGTCACACTGGTCTGGAAGATGGCGGCGGATCGCACAGGTAGCGCATCTGTGATCGCCTTCGCGCAGCAATTGGTCACGCTCACGGACTGGCGATTCACGGTCGGCGGGGTCGTCGTGATCATGCTGACCGGTTTTGGGGCCGCTGGCATCGCGGGAATCGATCTCCTCGGGCCACGCTGGCTGGTCTGGGGCGAGGGGCTACTGCTGCTGTCCGGCGCGCTTTGGGCCTTCATTCTGGTTCCGGCACAGATCCGGCAGGCACATCAGGCGCGCATCTTCGCGAAGACGGGCGAGATCCCGAGCAGCTATTGGCGCGACGTCCGTCGTTGGAATCGCTGGGGCCTATTGGCCACCACTTTGCTCATCGGCGCAATTTGGGTGATGGTCGCGAAGCCCGCCTAACGAGCATGGCCGCTCAGTGGAGATGACGCAGCCAAGCACGCGGTTTTCCCTCTGTAGGCTGCAGGGCGCATCAGCCGCGGATGGACCCTTCGATGTCCTGGATGTCCGCGCATTCGTCGAGCGCCTGAAGGGTCCCGCGCGTGCTCACAGGGCCGGGATCGAGCCTGCGATAGGCCGGAAGGCTGTCGATGGCGGGCAGGTCGGAGGGCGCATCGCCGTCCGCGCGCAGCAGATGCAGATTGACGAGCAGAACGACGTCGGCTAGATCTGGGTGAGAGCCATGGTCGCGCAGCCACTCTCGCCGGGAGTGCACCACCTCCTGCAGCTCGGCGTCGAATCCCCAAGACTGCAGCAGCGCCAGAGCGACGCCAGGCCCGAAGGTCTGTGCCAGGTCTTCCAGGAGCTCGGGATTTCCGAGGGCTTCGGGATGGTCCTCCAGCCGCATGTAGAGCAGCGGAAGCCCAACGTCCTGAAGCAGTCCCGCCAGCAGGGCGCGGTCCGGGCGCAGGCGCCGGTGGCCCCTGGCGAGCACGGCACTGAGCGCGGCGCGTCTGGCGCTCAGCGTCCACAAGGATTCCAAGACGCGCTTCAGGCGCGGCTCTCGGGTGCGGAACATCGCCCGCAGCGAGTAGCTCAGACACAGGTTCCGTGTCGTTTCCAGGCCGAACAGCGAAAGCGCCTTCTTGAGGTCCTTGGTCTTGCGCCAACTGCGGTAGAGGGGTCTGTTGGCCGTCTGGATGAGATGCGCCGACAAGCCGGCATCCGTCTGGATGATGCCCGCGATCTCGTCCCAATCGCTGTTTTCGTCCTGCGCGGCGTGACGCAGCCGCAAGGCCACGTCGGGCAAGGTCGGCAGACGCGCCTGATCCCGGATGATGTCATGGGCAACCTTCGCGTAAATGCCGAAGCGAACATCCATGCGTGTCTCCCTGTTGACGGGGTGAGCAGACCGGCAAGCAAGGTCTGGATGCCTTAGATACTAGGCCTTGAGCCTGTGGAGCGCAGAAAAGTGCGCTTCGATGCCAGGTGCTGCGGGTCGCGGCCCCGTCTCCTGCCTAGGCGTCGATACGGCGCACGCCTCGGAGAGCCGCGCCGGCGCAAGCCCTTGCTGTCGGTCGACCCGGACATCTCCTGGTGCCTGACGCGCGCCACCCTGGGCTAGACTGCTTGGTAGCCCTGAGAGCCATGAGGTCGTCGGTATGCCGCAGAATATCTCCAGCCATGTCCTCAGCTCCGGTGAGCTGAGCGTCAATCACGTCGACCTGCAGCGCAGGCGGATTCGCGCCGGCCGAATCCGCTGGGCCGACGGCATCATCCGGGAGATCGAGGATATTGGGCCGCCAAGCCCAGAGGCGGGATACCTGATCCCCGGCTTCGTCGATGCCCATGTCCATATCGAGAGCGCAATGCTGCCGCCGTCGGAATTCGGCCGAATCGCCCTGCGCCACGGGAC
This sequence comes from Thiorhodococcus minor, assembly GCF_010820565.1. Lineage (GTDB taxonomy): Bacteria > Pseudomonadota > Gammaproteobacteria > Chromatiales > Chromatiaceae > Thiorhodococcus > Thiorhodococcus minor. Next base: position 5,698 of record NZ_JAAIJQ010000116.1, read on the forward strand.
CCTGGCATCCGTCTCCGATCCCCATGAGATCGCCAATGTGCTGGGCATCGCAGGCGTGCGCTTCATGCTCGAGGACGCGGCGCGGACACCCTTCAAGATCCTCTTCGGCGCGCCCTCCTGTGTGCCGGCCACGCCCTTCGAGACGGCGGGCGCCAGCCTGGGGACGCAGGAGGTCGCGGCCCTGCTGGATGAGCCCGGCATCGGCTATCTCTCCGAGGTGATGAACTTCCCCGGCGTGCTGGGTCGGGATCCGGAGGTGCTGGCCAAGATCGCGGCGGCACGCGAGCGCGGCCTGCCCGTGGACGGTCATGCGCCCGGTCTGCTCGGCGCGGAGGCGGGTGCCTATGCCGCCGCCGGGATCTCCACCGACCACGAGTGCCGCACCTTGCGGGAGGCGCGGGACAAGATCGCCGCCGGTATGTCGATCCTGCTGCGCGAGGGCTCGGCCGCGCGCGACTTCGAAGCCCTGCACCCGCTGATCAGCGAGCGGCCCGACCGCGTCATGCTGTGCAGCGACGACAAGCACCCGGACGACCTGGTCGCGGGACACATCGACCGGCTGGCGGCCGCCGCAATCCAGAAGGGGCAGGATCCCTTCGATGTCCTGCGCTGCGCCTGCATCAATCCCTGCCGCCACTATGGCCTGGATCTCGGGCAGCTGCGGGTCGGCGATCCCATGGACGCCGTGCTGGTGAGGGATCTGACCGAGCTGCGCCCGCAGCGCGTCTGGGCGCGGGGCCGGCTGGTCGCGGAGGAGGGGCGGAGCCTCTTGCCGCATCTCCCGGTCACGCCGATCAATCGCTTCAAGACCGAGCCCATCGCCGCCCAGGCCCTGGCAATGCAGGCCGATACCGACCAGTTGCGCGTCATCGACGTCGTCGACGGCGAGCTGGTCACGCATGAGTCGCTGGTCGAGCCGCTGACATCCGACGGCCAGGCTCAGCCGGATACCACGCGGGATTTGCTGACCATCGCCGTGCTCAACCGCTACCGGCCCGCGCCCCCCGCGCTCGGCATGGTTCGCGGGTTCGGACTGAAGCATGGGGCCATCGCCTCCAGTGTCGCGCACGATTCACACAACCTGGTCGCCGTGGGTGCCGACCGCGAGTCGCTGGCCGCTGCCATCAACGCCCTCATCGTCCATCAGGGCGGCATCGCCGTCGCGACCGGGGAGGGAGTCGAGGTCCTGCCGCTGCCGCTGGCCGGCCTCATGAGCGTCGAGGACGGCGACTGGGTGGCCAGGCGCTACGCGGAGCTGGATCGCCAGGCCAAGGCGCTTGGCAGCGACCTGCGCGCCCCCTTTATGACGCTGTCCTTCATGGCCCTGCTGGTGATCCCGGAGCTGAAGCTCAGCGACCTCGGGCTCTTCGACGGACGCCGCTTCGCCTTCACCGAGCTGGCCGTGCCGGCATGATCCACTGCCTGCTCAACGACGAAGAGGTCTGTACCGAGGCCGGTCAAACGGACCTGACCCTGACCTGGCTGCGCGAGCAAAGGGGCCTGACTGGCACCAAATACGGCTGCGGCGATGGCGGGTGCGGAGCCTGCGCCGTCCTCCTCGGTCATCGCGACCCGCGCGGCGCTATCCGCTACCGCGTCGTCGACAGCTGCCTCCTGCCCCTGGGTGCCCTGCGCGAGGCCCATCTCGTGACCATCGAGGGGCTGTCCCAGACCTGTGCGGGCGAGCAGGACGCCTTGGGGCCGATTCAGGCAGCGCTGGTGGAGGAGGGCGCCGTTCAATGCGGCTTCTGCACGCCAGGCCTGGTCGTGGCCTTGACCGCCTACCTGCTCAATGGCCGTCTGGACTGCGACGAGGAGGTACTGGAGGCCGTCGACGGCAACCTCTGTCGCTGCACCGGCTACATGGGCATCAAGCGTGCGGTGCGGCGGATTCGGCGCGAGCTCGTTGGACTGCCGAACGAGCCCGTCGCCCGTCGCGACGCCTTGATCGCACAGCGGGTGCTTCCCCCCTGGTTTGCGGGCGCGGCGCAGCGGCTTGCGGCCTTGCCCGCATCCGCGCCGAGACCCGAGCATGCATGCATCATTGCGGGCGGCACCGATCTCTTCGGCCGCCCCGATCCGGGCCTGGAACGGCATCCAATCTGGCTCCTGGAGCGCGATGCCTCGCTGAGCGGCGTGACGCTCGAGCAAGGGCGCTGTCGAATCGGCGCCGGGACCACCATCGAGGAGCTGCTGGAGTCGGACGCCTTGGCCTCCGCCCTGCCGCATGTCCAGGGGTTTCTGAGCCAGGTCTCGGCGACACCCATTCGTGATCGCGCAACCCTCGGCGGCAACCTGGTCAATGCGTCGCCCATCGCCGATCTCTGCATTTGCCTGCTCGCGCTGGACGCCGAGGTGACGCTCGCGGGTCCCTCGGGTGAGCGCGCCCTGCCGCTCGCCGACCTCTATCTGGGCTACAAGCGGTTGGCGATGGCCGAGGACGAGATGATCACGGCCGTTGCCTTTCCGCTGCAGCCTGGACTCATCCGCTTCAATTTCGAGAAGGTGGCGCATCGCAAGACGTTGGACATTGCCGCAGTCAATTCCGCGATGCGGCTGGATCTCGAAGGGTCGACCATCCAGCGCGCCATCCTCAGCGCCGGCGGGGTGGGGCCGACGCCGCGGCGCTTGAGCGCAACCTCGGACTGGCTGACGGGACGCCTGGTGGATGCCGAGACGGTGGGCGAGGCGGCAAGGCTGGCGATGGCGGAGGCCACCCCGATCGACGATGTGCATGGCAGCGCCACCTACAAGCGGACCCTGCTGGGGCGCTTGGTGCAGGCGCACTTTCTCGCGCTGGCGCCGAATGCGGATGAGCTGCGCATTGACGGAGACACACCATGAGCCGGCCGCAGCAGGCACTGCACGCACTCGGGCGATCGCGCTTCGTCGATGACATTCCGGCTCCGTCCGGCGCACTGCACGCTGCGGTCTCTTGCTCGCCCCACCCCCATGCAGGGGTCCGGGGTCTCGACACAGCTGCGGCGCTGGCGGTGGAGGGCGTGGTTGGCGTCCTCACGGCCCGTGACATTCCAGGCGCGAACGCCATTGGCATCGTCGTCGGCGATGAGCCGCTGCTGGCCGAGGACAGCGTCCACTATGCCGGTCAGCCGCTGGCCCTGGTCCTGGCGCGCAATCCCGAGCAGGCACGGCGTGGCGCCGCGGCGATTCGGCTGGACGCCGAGCCTTTGCCTGTCATGGCCGATCCGCGCCGCGCGCGGGAGGAGGGGCGGCTGTTCGCGCCAGCGCGCACCTTCGGCTGTGGAGACGTCGAGGCGGCCTGGTCGCGCTGCGCCCACGTCGTCGGCGGTCGAGTTGCCTGCGGCGGCCAGGAGCAGCTCTATCTGGAGACCCAGTCCAGTCTGGCCATTCCGCGCGACGACGGCAGTCTGCTGATCCATTCGTCGACCCAGAATCCCTCCGGGGTCCAAGCAGCCATCAGCCGGGTGCTGGGGGTGCCGATGCACCAGGTGGAAGTCGACGTCGGGCGCGTCGGTGGCGGTTTCGGCGGCAAGGAGAGCCAAGCCTCTGCCTGGGCGACGCTCGCGGCCTTGGGGGCCAGACTCAGCGGCCAGGCGGTCAAGCTGGTCCTGAGGCGCGGCGAGGATATGCGGATGACCGGCAAGCGCCACCCCTACCAGGCCGACTTTCGCATCGGCCTCGACCCGGAGGGCCGTATCCTGGCCTATGAGGTCGATTTCATTCAGAACGCTGGGGCCTATACCGATCTCTCGCTGGCCGTGCTCGAGCGGAGCCTCTTCCATGCCAATGGCAGCTATCGCATTCCAAACCTCAGGGCGACAGGCTGGAGCTGCCGGACGAACCTGCCGCCCTTCACCGCTATGCGCGGCTTCGGCGCTCCTCAGGCCGCCTTCGTCATCGAGGCGGCGATTCGCCGCGCCGCCGGCCAATCCGGCATCCCGGCGGAGCAGATCCAGCGGCTTAGCCTGCTCGACGAGGACGACCACTTCCACTACGGCATGGCGGCCGAGCGCTGCCAGGCCCGACGCTGCTGGGACCAGGCGCATCAAGACTTCGGCGTTGAGCGCTGGCGCGCGGACGTGGATGGCTACAACGCTGCTCATCCACTCAGCAAGAAGGGGCTGGCGCTGACGCCCATCTGCTTCGGCATCTCCTTCACCCACCTACCGCTGAATCAGGGCAGCGCCTTGGTCCATGGCTACTTGGACGGCAGCATCGGCTTCTCCACGGGCGCGGTCGAGATGGGCCAGGGCGTGACTGCCAAGCTATGCCGCGTCGCCGCCGCGTCACTGGGTGTGCCGCTGGAGCGGATTCGTGCGGAGACGACCAACACCACGCGCGTCGCCAACGGCTCGGCTAGCGCTGCCAGCGTCACCGCGGACCTGAACGGCAAGGCGCTGGCCAAGGCCTGCGGGGCCTTGCGCGAGCGGCTGCTGCAGGTCGCTGCAGAGCAGCTCTCGGCGCCCGTCGAGGGGCTGTCGCTCAAGGCGGGGCGGGTGGCGCGAGCGGGCCGGCCAACCGAGCTGAGCTGGGAGGCGCTGGTGCAATCGGCCTACGAGCGACGCATCAGTCTGTCGGCCCAAGCGCACTACAGCACCCCGGGTCTGGAATTCGACACCACTCGGCAAGCAGGACACCCCTTCGCCTATCACGTCTATGGCACGGCCGTCACCGAGGTCAGGCTCGATTGTCTGCGCGGGACCTATCGCATCGGCCCGGTTCGGATCCTCCACGACGCGGGCGCGAGCTTGCATCCGGAGATCGACCGAGGCCAAGTCGAAGGCGCCGTCGTGCAGGGCATTGGATGGATAACCAGCGAGGAGCTGATCTATGACGCCGAAGGTCGGCTGCTCACGGACGCGCTGGCGACCTACAAGATCCCGGATGGCCCCAGCTCCCCCGAGATCGAAGTCCGGTTCTTGTCCGATGCGGCAGAGCCAGCCGGTTTGCTCAATGCCAAGGCTGTCGGCGAGCCGCCCTTCTTGTATGGCGTCGGCGCCTATACAGCGCTGCTGGATGCGATAGGCGCATTCCGTCCCGAACGCGATTCGGCGCTCGATGCCCCCCTGACGCCTGAGCGCGTCCTGATGGCGCTGGTTGGCTAGTCGGGCGCTCACCTAGGGTGGACAAGCGCAGTGCAGTCCGCCGATGCTGGTGCGGGGCTCGGTGGACTTCGCTCCCCCCGCGCTCGTTTGGGTGCCTGCTCGTGATCGATAGGACCGCTGACGACCAAAGCGGCTACCCCGGGCTCAGTTGGCCAAATGTCCTGCGCGGCATGGCGATCTATGGCAGCGGCGATGCCTTGGCGGCCTGGATCCTCGGTGAGCTGAGCCTGGGCCGGTCGATCGGGATGGTGATGATCGGTGGCTTCCTGTATGGCGTTGAGGTGCCGAACTGGTTTCGTTGGATCGATCGGCACTCTGGGCAGGGCGGCTGGAAGGCCTCGCTTGGGCGGACCTGGTGGGCGCTGATCTACTTCAATCCGCTGTGGATTGCCCGCCATCTGGCCTTCATCGCCCTGTTTTCAGGCGATTGGAGCCGGATCGGCTGGGGTCTGCTGCAGACGGGGCTCTGGTCCTTCCTGGCGAACATTCCAGTCGCCGTGCTCGCCAACTGGGTGATCCAGAACCGCCTTCCGCTGCGTCTTCGCTTCGTCGCGAGCGCGCTCTTCTCTGCCTTGATGGCTGTCTACTACGCGCTCAGCGCTCGAATATTTTGAACCTAATTGCAGCAGTCAGCTTCCAGCTCCCAGCCGCCAGCGGAGGAATTTCATACCGTTGCCGGATTGTCTGGCCGACCAGCCGCTCACCCGTTGGGTGACTCAGCGAAGACCTGAAAGAATAACCAAAACAAAACTTTAAGCTGTCCGCTGGTGGCTGGTGGCTGGTGGCTGGTGGCTGGTGGCTGGTGCCTGGAAGCTCTTTCTAGGTTGAAGCCTGAAAGTGAGGTCCGGCATGCATCGAGCGAGCCGCGCGCAGCCCCCCCAAAGGGATGCACGCGCCGCGCATCTAGCGGACGGAGAAGGACCTGCGGTCTGCGCAGAGTGTCCGCTTCAGACCTGCCCCGGGTCCCGTGGCGCCTTGAGGATGATGTCGCCTTGGCGAGCGCCCAGATCCCCCGCGATCACGCCGCACTTGGCCTGCAGGAGGAAGAAGATCGGCGCCGGGACCTCGCTGAGCGTCTCATAGTTGGCCTGTCCCTTGGCGATGATGAGGCGGGCTGCGTCGAAGCGCTGGCGAAGCTCGGGCGAGCAGCGATCCAGAATGGTGCCGGGCGCGGCCGAGCCGTTGTCGATGATCTCGGTGGCCTGGTCGAGCCCGGCGGCGATGGCGTCTTCTAGCGTGGCGTCGTTGATGATGGGCGAGCCCTTCACGACATAGGTGACCGGCTTGCCTAGATGCTCGATGAGCACGCGGTCGAACACCGTCTCGCCGGCGTTGTCGCCGAGGAAGAGGATGTCTTCGGTCGTCTCCAGCGCCTGGCGCAGGGCGTTGAGCCCGTCGATGGCGTAGGGCTGCTCGAGCACCAGCTCCAAGGTCGCCTCCAGCGCGAAGGTCTCGCCGACGCCGTAATCGATGATGTTGCCGGCGATGGCGATACGCACCGCGGTGTCCAGCGGATCGGCGGCGGTGCGCACCCGCTCGCCTAGGGCGGGGAGCAGCGCCAGCGCTTGCTCGGTGGCCTCTTGTTTCGCCGCGCGATAGGGATCTGGATTCCGCGTCTGCGCACGGACCAGCGCGTGGATGGCCTCTGCCATCACCGGCGGCGTGGCATCCGCCGGGAGTGACTTGAGGTGGTCCATGGTCGCGACCAGCAGCTCGCGCTGCCGCTCAGGTGTTGCCTCGGCGCGGCGCGCGGCGCTCAGCGCCTGTCTGAGGAAACAGGGATAGTGCGGCCTGGCAAGGCCGCGTGTTCTAGCGGGTGTGACTCCCGCCTGGGTAATCGTGCGCCGCGAGCCCAGTATCG
>NZ_JAAIJQ010000117.1 GCF_010820565.1 Thiorhodococcus minor
ATCTCATCGTGATGCTGTTCAACAAAGGGGTTCATCGTCTGACTCCCGTGTGCGGGCTTACTCAAACGATAGACGATCCGCCCCTCTTTGGTTCCGGCTTTGCCGGGTTAGGGATGCCGCCCACTTTGCCGCTACCGAGAAAGCAACGGCAAAGACGTCTTGCTGCGACGGCTTCATGCTGCGCATTCACCACGGCCCCCAGACCTATGGGGTCATTCTGCTCGGTGACTTGGCGGCTGGTGGCTCGGGCGAGAGCATCCTGCCCTGGCGCGCCAGGTCAGCGGACTCTGCGCGATGGCCATCCAGCGCGCCCGGGCGCTGGATCAGCTCAGGGCGAGCGAGCATCGCTATCACACCCTCTTCAACCTAGATCCGGCAGTTGACCGCTTCGTGCTTCATGTAACGCCTTGATCACTTCCAAGATCGGGGTTTCCTGCTGGCTCACCCGCCGGGTGAAGCCCGCTACGGCCTCCATTGCACGCCCCGCGCGGCGCCTGGCTGCGTTGCAACGCGTTGTCGTAGAACCACTACGACGCCCCGTTGCGCCTTGCCAGACACCCCGCTGGACGCACCCTGGAGGCCGCCCAACCGCCGGATCTAGGTTCAACGCGATGCTCGAGGGCTTCGCGCTGCATGAGGTGATCTGCGATCTCAGCGGCCGGCCAGTCGACTACCGCTTTCTCGATGTCAATCCCGCCTTCGAGCGGATGATCGGGATGACGCGTGAGCGCATCCTCGGCCGCGCCATCACGGAGGTGAGGCCCGCGGTCGACCCGGCCTGGATCGAGCGTTTCGGGTCGGTTGCCCTCACCGGCGAGCCGGTCCACTTCGAGGAATACTCCGCGCCCCTCGGCCGCTACTTCAGGATCTACGCCTATTGCCCGTCGCCGGGCCTGTTCGCGGTCGTCTGCGAGGACGTGACCGAGCGCAAGCGCGCGGAGGACGCGCTCGCGCAGCACCGAGATCAGCTCGAGGCCCTGGTCGAGCGGCGGACGCAGGAGCTGGCGGTCGCCAAGATGGAGGCGGATCGGGCCAATCAGGCCAAGAGCGCCTTCCTGGCCAGCATGAGTCACGAGATTCGCACGCCGTTGAACGCCATCATGGGCTTCACCCATCTCATGAGCGATGCGCTCACGGATCCGGCACAGCTCGACCGGCTGGAGAAGATCGACTCTGCGGCCAGTCATCTACTGAGTGTCATCAACGACGTCCTGGACATCTCCAAGATCGAGGCCGGCAAGCTGGAGCTGATCGCCGAGGACTTCTCGCCGCGCAGCCTGCTTCAGCAGGTCAGCGCGCTCGTGGCCGATCGAATCCAGCTCAAGGGGCTGGGCTTTTCGCTCGACTGCGGGGAGCTCCCCCAGGTGCTGCGCGGAGATGCCACGCGCTTGCGCCAGGCCCTCCTCAACTATCTCGCCAATGCGTTGAAGTGCACGGATCGGGGCATGATTCACCTCCGCGCCCATGCCGTCGAGGAGAGCGACACCGAGATCCTCGTGCGCTTCGAGGTGATGGATACAGGTGTCGGCATCGTCCCGGAGGACCAGGCGCGCGTCTTCGGCGCCTTCGAGCAGGCTGAGGGCGCCGCGGACCGGCGTCGTGGTGGAACCGGTCTGGGACTCGCCATCACCAGCCGGATTGCCGAGATGATGGGCGGCGAGGTTGGTGTGCAGAGCACGCCCGGTGCCGGCAGCCTCTTTTGGCTGACCGCACGCCTGCTCAAGCGATCGGATGCGCTGCTCAAGCCCTTGATCGAAGGACCGCGCTCTTGTACGGCGCGCCAGCAGCTCAGGCAATGCCGAGCCGGTGCGCGCATCCTCATCGCCGAGGACAATCCTCTCAACCAGGAGGTGATCGCGGCGCTGCTGCTCGGCGCCGATCTGCATGTCGATCTGGCGGCGAACGGCCGCGAGGCGCTGGAGCAGGTCGGGCGGCAGTCCTACGACCTCGTTCTCATGGACATGCAGATGCCCGAGATGGACGGCCTGGAGGCGACGCGACGGATCCGGGCCCGGCCTGGGCTGGCCGAGCTGCCCATTCTGGCTATGACGGCCAACGTCTGCGGCGAAGACCGGCTGCGCTGCCTGGGGCCGGTATGAACGACCATATCGCCAAGCCGCTCGACCCGTCCCGGTTGTTCGAGACGCTGCTGCGCTGGCTTCCATGTCCGGTCGACGCGGACGATGCGCCCAGCGCGAGCAAGCCCTGGCCGCAAGACCGGGCCGATCCGCCTGCATCTTCCCTGGAGGGCAGCCTGGCGGGAATTCCTGACCTGGATAGCGGGCGCGGGCTGGAGTGCGCCGATCAGGACGGCGCGCACTACCTGCGGCTGTCGAGACGGCTGGCCTGCGAGCACGCGGACGACATGGCCAAGATTCGGGCCTGTTTGGACACTGGCGACGACGCCGAGGCCTGTCGTCTCGCCCACTCGCTCAAGGGGATCTCGAGCACCCTGGGCGCCTTGCGGATCCAGGCGACGGTGTCTGCGTTGGAAGCCGCGATCGAGGCCGGGCGCCCGCGTAAAGATGTCGAGCGGCTGATTCAGATGACGCAAACGGCGCAGGAGGAGCTGACGAGCGCGCTCGAGCTTGCACCAGAGGCGAGTCCCTCAAGCCGATGACCTGGTAGGAGCTGTCAGCTGCCAGCCACCAGCGGCCAAAAAATCCGGCAACAGTATAATTTCGGCGGCTGGCGGCGCTCTCTCCACTCAGTCCTCCGCCGCCGGCGCGTGCCCGCCCAGCTGAGTCCGTGACAGCTCGCGCTCGGCGCGCGCGCCCATGTGCCGGACCAAGGGGCCGAGCGTGAGGCCCTGCGCCAGGATGGAGAAGACGACGATCACATAGGTCACGGTCACCAGGATGTCGCGTGTCTCGCCCGCCGGAAGCGAGAGCGCCAGCGCGACTGAGATGCCTCCACGCAGACCGGCCCAGGTCAGGAGGCTGGTGACGCCGGGCGAGAAGCTGCGGAAGCGTCGCATGATACCGATCGGCAGGCCGACACTGATCAGGCGGGCCACCAGTACCAGGGGGATGGCGAGGGCGCCCGCCAGCACATAGTCGAAGCGCAGGCTGATCAGCAAGATCTCCAGACCGATGAGGACGAAGAGCACCGCGTTCAGCACCTCGTCGACCAGCTCCCAGAAATCGTCGAGGTGCTGGCGTGTCTTCTCGGACATGACCCGCTTGCGGCCTTCGTTGCCGATGAGCAGGCCGGCGACGACGATGGCGATGGGTGCCGAGATGTGGAGATGCTCGGCCAGCGCATAGCCGCCGGTCGCCAGCGCAAGGGTGACCAGAACCTCCACCTGATAGTTGTCGATGCGGTAGAGCATGAGGAAGGCAAGCCCGCCGGTCAGCAAGCCGAAGAGGACACCGCCGACCGCCTCGCGTCCGAACAGCTCCAGGAAGCCGAGCGTCGTCGCTTCATGGCCGCCGGTCGCGATCCCGGCGAGGGTCAGGAAGACGACGACGGCGACGCCGTCGTTGAAGAGGGATTCGCCCGCGATCTTGGTCTTGAGCGAATCCGGCGCGCCGGCGCTCTTGAGCACGCCGAGGACGGCGATGGGGTCTGTGGGTGAGATGAGCGCGCCGAAGAGAATGCAGTAGATGAAGGGTACATCCAAGCCAAGCGCCATGAAGAGCAGATAGGCACCGCCGCCGATGATGAGGGTCGCGCCGACCACGCTCGCCGTCGCCAGGATGGCGATGACCCACTTCTGACGCGCCAAGTCGTTGAGGTCAACGTGAAGCGCGCCGGCGAACAGCAGGAAGCTCAGCATGCCGTGCAGCAGGGTGTCGTCGAAGTGGATGCTCTGGAGCATCTGCCGGATCTCCTCCTGCAAGCTCTCGGGCGACAGTAGGAGCAGCCCGAGCGAGCAGAGCAGGGCGATGAGCATCAGCCCGATGGTGGTCGGCAGCTTGAGATAGCGGTCGTTGAGCCAGCTGAAGACGGCGGAGATGCTCAGCAGGGTGGCGATGATCTCGAACAGTGTCATGGCGGGACGGCCTTCCGTGATGCGTGGTGGCGCCTCGGCCGGGTCTGCGCGTGCCGCCGGCCCAGAGGCAGGATGCCGGGAGCTGGCTCAGTAGCGTCCGCCAGTGCGCAGCAGGTAGTTGCGCATCTCGGCGCTCTCCAGATTCATGCGCATGAGGTTGCCGTGGGTGATGCGGAAGATGGAGCGCATCACCTTGTAGACGACGCGTGGGTGCGTGTCGATCAGTGCCTCGAAGTCCGAGGGCTCGAGCGTGAGCACCTTGGCAGCGCCTTCCGCGCGCAATCCCGCCTTGCGGGGCGAGCCGTCGACGAAGGCGCGCGTGCCCGCGCACTCGCCCGCCCGCATCTGATAGACGACCTCCTCGGCGGCGCCGACGGTCTTCCAGACATTCAGCCGGCCTTCCGCCAGGATGAAGAGCGTGTGGCGGTCATCGCCTTCGCGGACGAGATCCTCGTCGGCGCCGAGTGGGACGATATTCAGGCGCTCGGCCAAAGTGCTCAGCTCCTGATCGTCGAGCTCGGCACCGAGCGCGGATTGGGCAAGGGTTTCCTTCTTGTTGATGTCGGTCATCGACACGTCTCCTCGGAAAAGTGGGTCTTTGGGTGCGCGGGCGGTCATTCGCTGCCCGCTCGTCTAGATCACGTGGTGGGGCTCAGTTTAGCCTGGCGGCCGCTTGCAGGCGACGCGGGAGGTGGGGCGCGGCGAGCGTTCGCCGATGTGCGCTCGGCGGATCCTGGGCAAGTTGGTCAGTCGAGCACCAGCTTACGACCGAAGGGCGCTTGCATGGCCTCATACGCGGCTGGGACGGTCCAAAGCACCGGGAAACTGGGCAGATAGTCGGCCTTGCCGTCCAGATCGGTCAGGAAGACGCCCATGTCCGGGGCGAAGCGCTCGGCCTCGCGCAGCAGCGGCGAGAAGTCCGTGCCGCCGCCGCCCTGGAATTGGATGTCGCGCAGATTGGAGCGGCCTGGCTCGAAGGTCCGGACCTCCCTCACGGCGTCGTCGCCGATGATGACGACGATCCTCGACTCCAATCGGCGCGTGATGGCCTCGATCTCGCGGGCGAAGCGCTCCAGCAAAACGTCTTCGATCGACCCGGAGACATCGACCATGACGGCGAGCCGGGCCACGGCGCGGGTGGACGCCGTGCCGGGCTCCCAGGGCATGCGCAGACTCGCGGGGCCGTGGCCGATGCGTCCCTGGTTGGCCAGATAGGAGCGTGCGGGCCGTGACCAGGAGATCTCAGGTTTGTGCGCTAGACCGCGCGTGAGCTGGGTGCGCAGGAGCTGCTCCCAGGGCGTCCTGACCTTGGGTAGGTCCGCCAAGAGTGTCCGCAGCATGGAGTGCGGGCCGTCGCCTGCGTGTGCGCGCGTGAGGCGCTCGCGCCATTCCCGAGACTGCTCTGCCTCCAGCTCCGGATGCGCCGCATCGGCGGCCGGGAGCAGGTCGCGGATGATGCCGGAGCCCGTGTATCTGGCCCGCACGGCGCAGGGACCATCCTCGCGCGGAGAGGCTTGTCCCTCCTCGGTGCGCTGCTGTCCGCCCGCGCCCGCGCCGTCATCGCCATCTTGGGTGGGACCTGCGCCGCGTCTGGCGCCCCTGCCGGAGCCATCGCGCTTGCGGTCGTCGATGGCGCGATAGAGCCTTTCGAGATCCCACTCCAGGAGTGCCGCCTCCGCGCCTTGACGGATGTCCAGCGCCGAGGCGAGCAGGTCTTCCAGCCGCACCGACCCGGGCGGCAGCTCCAGCCAGCCGAGATGGCCGAGCGCGCTGTTGACGATGGCGTCGGCGCAGATGTTGTAGAGCTCGGCATCGACGTCGCCGATGAGCCGCCGCAGCGCGACGAGACGCTGCGAGTGGCGGAGGGCGACGTGCAGGACCTCATGGGCGACCAGGCCGATCTGAAGTGGCAGCGGCAGGGCCTCGAAGTCAGGGCCGTAGTAGATGGTCGTTCCGTTGTTGGCGGCGATCAGCTGGCCATCGCTTTCGTCGACGTCTAGATGACGAATCCAGAGCGCGAGTCCGCCGGTCGAGGGCGCGAGCTCGACCATCTTCTGGATGGCGCGCGTCCCGCGGTGGCTGTAGACCCCGCGCGCCTGGCCGGTGCTAGGCGGACTGCTCATCGGCGGCGCGCTGCTCGGCGTAGCGCCGATAGACCGGGCTCGCGAGCACAGTGCCCTCGAGTCCGCGCTCCAGCGCCTTCTGGAAGAGCAGCTCCATGGCGAGCGTCTGGGATTCGCGGATCGGCAGCGGGCCCGAGGTCTGCGTCTCGGGGAGCTGATCGACGATCTCCAGCGCGCGCGCCATTCGCGGCTCATCCGTGGCCGCGGCCATGAGCGCGTAGATCATGCCGTAGAGTGCGTCCAGGGTTTTGGGCAGCAGCGGCACGCTGTCTGGTCCGGCCTCGGCCGCGAGCAGGGCCATGACGTCCGTTCCCGCCTGGATCTCCCGCAGCACGCCGAAGAATTCGGCGGCATTGGCCGCGCCGATGCGGCCCTGCACGAAGATGCGCTTGCCGCTCTCCGAGAGGGCGGACTTCATGACGTTGGAGACGTCCTCCCAGCCGCGCGGGCTGGCGCCGACCAGGTGGTCGTTGGCGAGCTGGCTCTGGGTGTCGTCGAGCTTGTCCGGCCGGACCTTGAGATAGGCCATGACCTCGGGGGCGAAGTCGTTCGCCATCGCATAATCCAAGAAGGCGTCGATGACGGTCTGGACGTTGAAGTGGAACATGCGGTCGGCGAGCGCCGTGCCCATGTCGTGGCTGACCGCGCCGTGAAAGGCGGCATTGCCGGCGGCGACGACCTGCCAGCCGTCCGGGAGGCGATAGTTGCCGACGCGCCGATCCAGGATGAGCGAATAGGCCGAGATCTGCAGGCGCTGGTCGGCGGCGGTCAGCTCGTCGAGGAAGAGGATGCCCTCGGGCTGGTCCGCGGATGGCAGGAACTCGGGTGGAAACCAGACGGTTTGCTGGCGTTGGTCGTCGGCGAAGATGGCCCCGCGGATGTCGACGGGCTCGATGGTGGTCAGCCTGAGATCGACCAGGGGGGCGTCGAAGTGCTCCGCGACCTGGCGCACGATGGAGGACTTGCCGACGCCACGTGTTCCCCACAGCATGGAGGCGCGGTGCCTGAGCTGGGGGTGCTGGTATTGCTCGATCAGCGCCGCTTTGACCGCCGCGACCGAGACCGGCGGGATGTTCATCGGATTGCCCTGCAAGGTCTGCTCCTGGGTGCTCTGGGTGCTCTGGGTGCTCTGGGTGCTCTGGGTGCCTGGTCAGCGCTCGCCGGCGTCGGCCGTTGCCGGCTGGAGGCGGCTCTTGCCGCCCTTCTCGGCGACCTCTGCCAGCCAGGTCGCGTTCTTCAACGGCCTGGGGATCGGCGGGATCTCGATGCGCGGCATCTCGCGCATCATGAACATGGCGGCCAGCATGAAGGGTGGCGCGTGGAAGATCAGCATCTTCAGGATGGAGTCGTCCGCCATGTCGATCCAGCGGATAGCGGGCGTCAGGGCAACCAGCAGCAGCCCGATGCCGAGGGGGATGCCGCGCTGGAAGCTCACGCGCCAGCGCGCCTTGTGAAAGCGCGGGTGGAAGTCGGCCGGCGGACGGTCCAGGGTGCGGGCCAGGTGGGTGATGGTGCGGCCGATCTTGTGCTCGATGTCCGCGGTCCGCCTCGGCTCCTTGGACTCGACACGGATGCTGCCGCGCCAGAGGCTGACGAATTCGCGCAGCGGGCGCCAGCGCCAGCCGATCACCGCCGTCAGGTCTTCCGGGATCAGCAGCTTGGTGCCGGCGTCCGTCGTCAGCCTCAGATCCACCGCGTGACCGACGAAGCGGTCCGCCTTGAAGTCGAGGTTGATGCCCCGGAGGCGGGTCTTGGCGTCGGTGATGAGCACGCGCGTCGACCATCCTCCCCCATCCTTGCCACCCTCACTCCCCTCGATCAGATAGCTGCGGGCCACAGGTACTCCAACATGCAGCCCGAACTGGCGCCGGACGGGCACGGCTTCTACACGCTCCAGCAGCAGGCCGGCGTCTTCACCCTTGGCCGTCACTGTCGAGATCAGCCCGGAGTCGTCCTGGACGCTGCGGACCAGGGTGAGTGGGCCGGACTCTGGGACCTCGAGGTGCAGCGTCTCCGTTAGGCGGATGGGCAGCTCGTCGCTCGGGGCGTGCGTGACTGTCTTGAAGGCCAGGCGGCGATCGGCCCTTTGGCTCGCTGTCAGGTCGGCGTGTCGTCCGGCCTTGGTGAAGGGTCCCATGAGGGAGAGGATCTCATGGTGCGACAGCGGCTTGATCTGCTGTCTGGCGTCCGGCTCTGCGGCCTCTGGCGGCGGGTTGTGCTGGATGCGGATGCGTGTCATGGCTCTTCTCAGGAGTCTGCCGCGCCGAGCTGGCGGACGTCGATGTCACCTGGGCGCGACGGATGTGAATCCCAAGATCGAATAGGTGCGGGAGGGCGTCGGAAATCCAATCGGCGCGCCAACCTCGTGGCGCGCACTAGACTTTGATTAGGATCTCACTCCAGAGCCGACGAGGAGGGCTGTCATGACCATCACAGTCGCACCCAATCCCAGGACCTTGCAGTGGCGAAACTTCCGCGAGGTACCGAGCCTGCCGGACGAAGACGCCCACATCGACATCAATTTTTCCGTGCCCAATCGACCGTTCCGCAACGTCAATGGGCGTTTCAGGATGGCCGATACCTTCCAGATCGGGGTCGCGCCCGTCGCCACGGTGCGGCGCGGCGCCTCGCAGACCGCGGCATTGCTCGCGCACGAGCAGGGGCACTACGACATCGGCATCCTGGTTGCGCACGCCATGGCGCGGGATTTCATGGCGCTGGAGGCCGATACCGTCGGTGCATTGAGCACGGCGATCAGGGATTGCTTCAATCGGCATCGTGAGACGCTGATGCGTCCGGTCCAGCAGAAGTACGATCGGGACACCAATCACAGCCAGAATGCGACTCAGCAGCAGCGTTGGGAGGGGCTCATCCGGCGCTGCATGGGCAGCACGCCGACCTGCGACCGGCTGGATAACCTGCAGCTTTGATCACTGGGCCGGCGCTTCGAGCCGCAAAGGTACCAAGGCTCCGAGGTGCAGCTGGCCTGCGATGACCTGCCCGGGTCAGCTCGCTCAGAAGAGTGAGAGCTGCCCATGAAGCGCGGCTGCGTCGAAGAGATCTGTTCGCAAGTCCGGCGCCCCGTGCGCGAGCCCGAGGCGCCGGCAGGCGAGGTCGAAGCGCTGCGCCAGCAGATTGGCATAGACCCCGGTGCCCGTCATGCGGCGGCCGAACTGGCTGTCGTAGTCGCGGTCGCCATGCGCCTCGCGAAGCCGATTCATTACGTGGTCGAAGCTGTCTGGTGCGACCTCCCGCAGCCATTGCCGGAATAGGGGCGAGACCTCGCGGGGCAGCCGCAGCAGGACATAGCAGGCGGCCGAGGCGCCCGCGTCGCGTCCGGCACGCATGAGCGTTTCGAGCTCATGGTCGGTGAGGACGGGCAGGATGGGTGCCACCATGAGTCGCACCTGGATGCCTTGCGCCGAGAGTCGCTCGATCATTGCGAGCCGCCGTTGTGGCGTGGCTGCGCGGGGCTCCATGCGGCGCGCCAGGTCCGGCTGGAGCGTGGTCAGGCTGACGGCGACCTGGGCGATGCCCATCTGGGCGGCGTCGCCGATCAGGTCCAGGTCGCGCTCGATCAGGGCGGACTTGGTGATCACGGTGAAGGGGTGTCGGCACTCGCAAAGGATCTCGATCACGCGGCGGGTCAGGCGCTGCTCGCGCTCGACGGGCTGATAGGCGTCCGTGATGGAGCCGATCGCCATGGGGGCGGGCTTGTAGGACTTGGCGGAAAGCGCTTCCCGCAGGCGCTCTGGCAGGTCTGGCTTGTAGAAGAGCCGACGCTCGAAATCCAGGCCGGGCGAGAGGTCGAGCCAGGCGTGGCTGGGCCGTGCGTAGCAGTAGATGCAGCCGTGCTCACAGCCTCGGTAGGGATTGATCGAGCGATCGAAGGGGATGTCGGGCGAGTCGTTCCAGCTGATGGCCGAGCGTGCGTGATCGACGCCGAGGCTGGTTCGGAGCGGCGGCGGCTCCTCCTGGTGCCAGCCGTCGTCGAGACGCTCGGTGTGCTCGGCGTGGTAGCGGTTGGGGCAGTTTCCGAGCGCGCCTCGCCCTTTGGGCTGCTCGCGGCTGGGGTCGTTCGCGTCGGGCATGGCTCGAGGACGAGCTTGCGGGGTCAGGCTCCAGGTACCAATGGTCAGCCGCGAATGTCCGTGATTCGCCAATGGATGCCTTCCAAGCGCATGAGGACCTCTGTCGCGTCCGTCTGCTCGCCCAGGCGGACGCGGAAGCGGTTCCAGGAGGCGAAGAAGGCGTAATCGACACCGGCCAGGAAATAGGCCGGTCGTTCGTCCGTCGCGCGGATGGCGGCCTCGCGCAGCATGGAGCGCACGAGCTCGAGTGTGATCACCTGATCGAGCGCCTGACCGCCGACCTGCTGCAGGCTTTTCGCCAGCCACTCGAGCCCGGGGACGCTGGTCCTGTCCGCTTCCGGCAGCATGCTGTCGACGCCTGAGCTCAACCTGGCCTTGTAGCTCTCCTGAATGGCGCTCAGATCCACGAAGGGGGCGATAGCCGAGGCATCGGGCTCGCTCAATGCCTGATCGAGACGGTAGAGACCATAGTAGGGCCAGGCGCCAAAGGCGATGAGGCAAAAGGCGAGCAGAAAAACGAAGATGCGTGCCATGGCTGGGCGCCTCGGGATGTGTCAGCGTTGATCCTAATTAGAGCAGCCAGCTTCCAGCTACCAGCCGCGAGCGAAGGAAAATCATACAGTTGCCGGACTCTCTGGCTAGCCAGCCGCTCACCCGTTGGATGACTCGGAGAAGACGTGAAAACATTCCCAAAACAAAGCCTTAAGCTGGCTGCTGGTGGCTGCCAGCTCTTTCTAGGTTGATGTCTGTGCCCACTCCGCCATTGGGTCGGCGGGCGATGTTCCTGAGTATAATCCGCCGAGGCGGCCATCAAGCGAGGCAAGATCGTGGACGACCTGACACAGACTTTGGCGCTATCCATGGGTGCCGGGTGGGCTAGCGGGCTTAACGTCTATGCGGCCATCCTGGTGATCGGGCTGCTGGGCCTGACCGGGGCCGTGGAGCTGCCGCCAGGCCTGGATATTTTGACGGACCCGCTCGTCCTGCTCGCCGCCGGGGTCATGTACGTCGTCGAGTTCTTCGCCGACAAGGTCCCTGGCGTGGATACGGCATGGGATTCGCTGCACACCTTCGTGCGCATTCCGGTCGGCGCCATGCTGGCCGCTGGCGCCGCAAGCGATCTGGGACCGGGTGCCGATCTGGCCGCCGCGATCCTGGGTGGCGGGCTCGCGGCCGCGTCCCATGCGGCCAAGTCGGGGACGCGCGTGCTCATCAACACCTCCCCCGAGCCCTTCACCAATTGGGCCGCATCCGTCACGGAGGACATCGGCGTCGTCGGCGGCCTGCTGATCGCCATGAATCATCCGGCCGTCTTCCTGGGGCTCCTGGCGCTCTTCCTGCTGCTGCTCGTCTGGCTGCTGCCCAAGGTCTGGCGCGGCGTGAAGCGCGTCTTCCGTTTTCTTCTGCGCCTTTTCGGTGGTGGACGTGAGGAGTCGCAGAGCGGCGGGGGACCGGAGCGCGGCACGCCTCCCTGAGGTGGCTTGAGACCATCGAGTCCGGGTGTCGGTTCCAACGCGATTGCGTCTGAGATTTCCGCGACTCGCCTACTCCTCGGCTGGCCGCCCAGCCTATACCCAGGCACGGCTCAATCCGTCGCCGAAAGGTCAGCATGCAGCAGACCGCTTGACCAAGACAGTCCCGACCTAAGGCAGTTATCGTGACTGCCTGCTGGGTCCCATCAGCGGTCACCATGGGTTCGTCGTGCGGAGTCCGCAACCGTGATAGAGAGCGGACACTAGGCGCAGTCACGAGTTGCATAGATTGCCAGCGGAATTCCACTGGGGCGGACCTTGGCGACTTCGGTGACCAGTGTGATGCGCTGGGCCTCGCCGCCGGAGAGAGCCGGCACCGGTTGGTAGAGACGCAGGTCCGTGTCGTTGGCGGAGAAGGCTAGGGCCTCGGTCGCCGTCATCTCCAGCACGTCCGCGATGGATCAGGCGCACGCCGTCTTCGCGCTGCTGGCATGGCCGGCGATCTCGCTCAGCGGCATTCTGGAGCGTTGACGTCAATAACCGCGCCCGCTAGCCTCCCGATCCTGGAACCGGCGTCGATCATCGTTTCGCCCGCCTCGCTTCTGAGGTTGGACAAGTGCAGCGCAGTGCATCAACGTCGGCACGGGATTCGGTGGACTTCGCTCTCGCTTGTCCATCCTACCAGTCCAAGCGATGATCGAGGCCCTGGAACCCAATGCCATGGACTTAAGCCGTCCGGCAGTACGCCGGGTGGAATCCGGGCTTGAGCTTGCCGGGATTGAGGCGTGGAAATTGTCGGTCTGGCCGTACCG
>NZ_JAAIJQ010000118.1 GCF_010820565.1 Thiorhodococcus minor
CCCGCGCTGGGGGGGCGCCCCTGCTGGCGCGCCCCCACGCCCCCGCGGCGCCCGCAGGGGGGCCCCACCCCCCCCGGCCCCTTCGGCCCCCGGTGGGGCGCGACTGGTACGAGGATTCTAGGAATTCGCCTTATCCGGCACACCTCCGACTCAGTGGAGACGCTCGCGCTTGCGGGAAAGGAGTCGGGTCCGACGGGCTGAGCAAGGCCGATGGGCCCGGTTCCCGCCTCGATTCAGAGCCGGGGCTTTCGGAAGCTGACGAAGTAGTTGTCGCGAAGCTTCAGGGGCTCGTCCTCCAGCTCGAATCCAGCCCGCTTGATCTCGTCGATCACCGTGCGCCGACCGGCTCGCACATGCCCGAGGATCCACGGGTGACTGGTGCCCGGATCACGTCTGAAGTCGATGATCGCGAGTCGGCCGCCCGGCGCGAGGGCTTCGCGGATCGACGCGATCATGGCGCCTGGGTACTCGAAGTGATGGTAGGTGTCGCAGACAAAGACGAGATCGACGCTGCCCGGCTCCAGCCCTGCGCTCTTCTGCCGGTTGACGACGGGCACCAGGTTCGTCAGCCCCTCGGCCGCTGCACGCTGCCGGATCGACGCGACGAAGGCCTCAGACACATCCACCGCGTACGCCCGGCCACTCGGCCCGACAGCCTCGGCAAAGAGGAGCGTGAAGAGTCCGGTCCCAGCACCGACGTCGGCGATCCGCATCCCGGGGCGAATCTGGAGCGCGCTCAGGATGTCGAGGCGGCGATCGAAGACCTCTCGACCATCGCGCTCGAAAATGCCCTGCCATCGGCTGGGATCGGTGCCATGGTAGTAGGCGTTGATCTCTGGGCCGACCGCTGGGCTCTCCGCGGCGGTGAGCAAGGGGAAGACGAGCATCACGGCTAGGAGCGCTCGGCTGCAAGCATGTGGGGCGATAGGCATCGGGCATGGACCTTGATAAGGGCTGGGTGTGCTCGGCTTGTTGGTTATCGGCTCGCGGGGGCGGTCGACTCCACCAGACGTCTTTCTCGGCGTCGCGCCCGGCGCCCCACCGGGCAATTCTGGACGATCGATAAGCTCGGGCCATGCCTAGGCGCTACCCGCGGCCGATGCAAGAAAGCCTCGCGCCGCTGCGCGTGCCCGGCCGTGGCAAAATGCGATCTCAGCCACCACCTCGCCGTCAAACGGCTTCCGGGCGCTCGACGCGCCAAGCGCTGCATCCTTTGTAAGGTCCTCTATCCCCATGATCCATCGAATGCCTTGGCCGCGCGCCTCTTGGGTCGCCCTGATCTCCGTCCTTTCCGCCGCTCCGCTCGCCTCCGCGGCCAAAGACTCCGCTGTCCCGGTCACGCTCGCGCAGGTGACCGCACAGGTGCAGCGCGACCAGGTCGTGCTGACCGGAAGCTCGGTACCCTGGCGGCGGGCGGAGCTGTCGCCTCGCGTCGAAGGTCTGGTGACCGAGGTGCTGGTGGACGAAGGCAGTCTGGTTGCGGCCGGAGACGCCATCCTGGTGCTGGATGCCCAGCTCGCCATGCTTGAGCTTGAGGCCGCCCGGGCCCGGGCTCAAGAGACCGAGGCGGCCCGAGCCGACGCGATTCGCGTGCGCGACGAGCTGCTCGAGCTGAAGAAGGGCAGGCACGCGTCCGAGGCGGAGATCCAGTCCGCGGTTGCCAAGGTCGAGATGGCCGCGGCGTCCCTGCGCGGCGAGCGCGCGGCCGTGGCCCGCGCGGAGGAGCTGGTCGCCCGGCACCGCCTGGCGGCGCCTTTCGCCGGGATGGTCGTCGCGAAGGGCGTGGAGGTTGGCGAATGGGTGCAGCGCGACGAGGCGGCCGTCGAGCTGGTCGCGATGGACAGGCTCCGCGTGCGGGCCGTGCTGCCGCAGCGCGACTATCCGCGGATCGCTGCCGGCGCCGACGCGACCCTGAGATTCGACGCCTTGCCGGAGAAGGACTTCACCGGCAAGGTCCTGGCCCGCGTCGCGCTCGGGGACCCGCGCTCGCGTACCTTCCCGGTGCTGATCGATCTCCCCAACCCCGACCGTCTGCTCGCGCCTGGCATGTCGGCCCGGGTGCGCCTGGGCGTGGACGGCGAGGTCGGCGAGGTCCTGACGATTCCGCGTGACGCCGTGGTCGCCAAGAGCGATGGGACTCGCGAGGTCTGGCGCATCAAGACGGACGAGGGCGTCACCACAGCCTGGCCGCTGCGCGTCGAGACCGGCCGCGCCTTTGGCGACCGTCTCGAGATCGTCGCCGGCGCGCTCGCCGAGGGCGATCGCCTGGTTATGCTCGGCAACGAGCAGTTGCGGCCGGGTCAGGAGGTCTTGCCACAGGGAGACAGCGCGGAGACCGCCGCCCTGGAATAGCTGCAGCGGGCGCAGTACTGAGCATCCGGCGCGCGCGCCGCTCGATCGATCCTCAATCCCTGGATACCTGCCATGTTCCGCTTCGCCATCGAGCGCCCGGTCATCCTGACGGTTGCCATCCTCATTCTGTCGCTCTTCGGGCTGCTCGCCATCTTCAATGTGCCCGTCCAGATGATCCCGGATCTGGACGCGCGGGTGATCACTGTCCGCACCCAATGGCCCGGCGCCGCGCCCCAGGATGTCGAGAAGGAGATCCTAGTCGAGCAGGAGAAGTACCTCGGCCGCATCCCGGGGCTGGAGCGCATGGTCTCGAGCGCGAGCACCGGCTCGGCCAGGATCGAGCTGGAGTTTCCCTTCTCGATCTCGATCGAGGAGGCCCTGCTCAACGTCAACAATGCACTCTCTCAGGTCCCGGGCTATCCGGAGAACGTGGACCAGCCGACCATTCGAGCCGAGGCCTTCTCCTCCAACTCCTTCATGTACTTTCGCTTGATGCCGGAGTCCGGTCAGTTCACCGACGAGGACATCATCCGGCTGCGCGACTGGGTCGAGGAGTACGTCCAGACGCCGATGGAGCGCGTGCCCGGGGTGTCCAGCGTGGCGCTGCG
The DNA here is from genome assembly GCF_010820565.1 of Thiorhodococcus minor. Classification (GTDB taxonomy): domain Bacteria; phylum Pseudomonadota; class Gammaproteobacteria; order Chromatiales; family Chromatiaceae; genus Thiorhodococcus; species Thiorhodococcus minor. Next base: position 2,961 of record NZ_JAAIJQ010000118.1, read on the forward strand.
CGGCGGCGCCGAGCGCCAGATGCAGGTCTTTGTGGACCCGGTGCGCTTGGCCGAGCGCGGTATCCGGCTGACCGAGCTGCGCGACGCCATCCGCGCCCGCAACCGCGACGTCTCCGGCGGCGACCTGGATAGCGGCAAGCGGCGCTATCTGCTGCGGACCATCGGCCGCTTCGAAACCCCGGAGGAGCTGGAGAGCCTGGTCATTGCCGAGCGTGACGGGGCCTTCATTCGGCTGCGCGACGTCGGTCATGCCGAGCTGGGCTTCGCCGAGGTGCGCGCCTATTCGTACTCGGAAGGGAAGCCCATCCTGTCCTTTGCGGTCAGCCGCCAGATCGGCACCAACGTCATCCAGATCAAGCGCGACATGATGGCCCGCGTCGAGGAGCTGAATCGAACCGTCCTCGAGCCGAAGGGGCTCAAGCTGGTCCGCACGGCGGACGACGTCGTCTATGTAACCGACGCGGTCCGCGTGGTGCAGCGCAACCTCGCGATCGGCGCCGCCTTGGCGGTGCTGGTGCTCTTCCTCTTCCTGCGCTCCTTGCCAGCGACGCTGATCGGCGCCATCGGCATCCCGATCTGCACCATCGCGGCCTTCCTCGGGCTGCTGGTCACCGGGCGGACCATCAATGTCATCTCCCTTGCCGGCGTCGCCTTCGCCATCGGCATGACGCTGGACAACAACATCGTGGTGCTGGAGAACATCGTCCGGCACCTGCATCAGGGCAAGCAGCGGATGCAGGCGGCGCTGGAAGGCGTGCGCGAGGTCTGGCCGGCGGTGCTGGCCTCGACGCTGACCACGGTGGCCGTGTTCCTTCCGGTGATCTTCGTCGAGGAGGAGGCCGGGCAGCTCTACTCGGACATCGCGGTGGCCATTTCGGCTTCCATCCTCATGTCCATGCTGGTCGCCATCACGCTGGTGCCGGTCGCGGCCAGCCGCTTTCTCAGTGCGCCGGAGGCCTTATCCTGCAGTGCATCCCGGAAGTCTCTGCTGGTGCGGCTCGGAACGCGCTTCGGCGATCATGTCATCGCCGGGGTGCACTGGATCTCGCGCGGTGTGATCCGGCCAGTGGCAGTCATTCTGACCGTGCTCCTCGGCGCCGGTGCCATCATCTACGGGCTGACCCCAGATGCCGAATACCTCCCGGAGGGCGAGGAGTCCAAGGTCTTCACCATGATGTTCGCGCCACCCGGCTACAACATCGACATGATGCGCCGGGCCTTCCAGAAGGTGGACGCCGAGCTCTATCCGGCCGTCGGTCAGGACCCGGCGCGCTTCGCCGAGGGCGAGTCGGACGTCCCGGCGCTGAATTTCACCATCGGCTTCGCCAGCGAGCGCATGGTCTTCGTCGTCCGCGAGGCGACCGACCGCCGCCAGACCGAGGACTTGATGGCAGTCGCGACCGAGAAGACCTCTCAGCTCCCTGGGCTGCGCAGCTTCTCCAGCCGCGGCTCCATCTTCTCCAGCAATTTCGGCGGGACCCGCTCCATCAACATCGAGGTCAGCGGCCCGGACCTGCCGACGCTCTTCGAGGCCGGCCGGCAGGTGTCGGCCAAGGCCAAGGAGATTTTCGAGCGGCCAAGGGTCAAGTCGGAGCCATCGAGCCTGACCCTGGGGCAGCCGATGCTGGAGGTGCGCCCGGACTGGGAGCGCGCCGCCGAGCTCGGCATCTCGCCGGGCGATCTGGGCTACACCGTCTGGGCCTATTCCGACGGGGCCTATGTCGATCAGTACTTCCTGGACGACGACGAGATCGACATCTTTCTCTACTCGACCGCGGGTGCCGTCGAGCATCCGCAAGACCTGGAGCGGCTGATGCTCTATTCGCCGGACGGCGGCATCGTGCCGCTGTCGTCGGTCGCCCGACTCATCGAGACCGTCAATACGGAGAACATTCGCCGCGTCGACGGCGATCGCACCGTCACCATGAGCATCATCCCGCCGCGCGACGTGCCGCTGGAGGAGGGGGTGCGCCTCGTGCGGGAGCGGATCATCGCGGGCATGAAGGCCAGCGGCGAGCTGCCTGAGAGCATCAAGCTGACGCTCAGCGGCGCCAGCGACCGGCTGGAGGCGACGCGCGACGCCCTGGCCGGCAACTTCGCCGTGGCCCTGCTGATCGCCTATCTGCTGATGGTCGCCGTCTTCAGCCACTGGGGCTGGCCGCTGCTGATCATGACCAGCGTGCCGATCGGCATCAGCGGCGGCATCGCCGGGCTTTATCTGCTCAACCTCACCGGGGCGCACCTGGACAAGATCGGTCTCTACCCGATCCAGCAGCCCTTCGACATGATCACCATGCTCGGCTTCCTGGTCCTGATCGGGACCGTCGTCAACAACCCCATCCTCATCGTGGAGCGGGCGGTGGTCAATCTGCGCGAGTGCGGGCTGAGCGTCATCGACGCGGTCACGGAGGCGGTCCGCGTCCGGCTGCGGCCCATCATGATGTCCATGATCACCACGGTCGCTGGTCTGTCCCCGCTGGTGTTCAATCCGGGCGCGGGCACGGAGCTCTATCGTGGCTTGGGGGCCATCGTCCTCTTCGGCCTGCTCTTCTCGACGCTCGTGACCCTGACCTTTATGCCGGCGATGCTGGCATTGGTGCTGCGGGTGGTGGGAGGTCGGGGCTTGAATCCCGACAGCCCGGAGGCGCCAAAGGGTCGGGCGGCACCAGCGCACGCGGTCGAGGACGGACTCACCCATCAGCCAACCCGGTGATCGTGGACCGGGCTCGCTGCCGCACGCCAAGGATGCCTGAAGGCGCCGCGGTGGCGCGGCCCAGGCGACCCCAGTAGCGATCGACTCCCGCACTCCGGCCAGGCTGAGCCCTGGGCATCGACGTGCCCGCATCGCCCGGAAATCCGCTCGTGGAAGCGCCCCGAGCGGGAGTGCCGGAGGGGCTCGAGGTCAGCGATCCCTCTGCCTCTGGCGCATCGGCCGCCTCTGCGGCATCCCGCCAAACGCATCAGGAGGACGCGTGAGCCTCGCGCATCAGGATGCCCGAGCCGTCAGCGCGGGAGATGGCGCTCGCGCGAAGACAGGCCAGCTACGCCAGAACGGTTATCCTAATTGCGCTCGAGGCCAAGGCGATCGGCGGGGGCGGACGACCGATTCGCCTGGGACGGTCAGCGCTATGCCTGTCCTGACTGGAATCAGCTTTGGGCGAGCGGCTCGCCATTGCCCGCAGGTCAGCCAATGCCCACCGGTTGCCGACGTGCGCGGGCAAGGCGAGCTACGCCGAGCGCAATTCCGCGGTCGCAACCATCATCGGCATCATCAAGAACGTGCTCGGCTTCCGCAAGTTTCTGCTACGCGGCCTGCACGCGGTGAGCCGGACAGGCTCGTTGACCTTGAACTTCGAAAACGGTGCGCGAGGGTCTCGGGCCCTTAAAATAAGACGCTGACAAGCTTGAAGGCCGAGCGCCCGACAGCTTTGTTGACGACCGCACCGACAAGTGCCTTCCCAAACATCGTCCCAGCTTTGCTGGCGTAGGCGAGTTGGGTTGTCGCTTGATCGCATCCGTGCAACCCATGTCTTTCATCGCATCCAGAAGCGCATGCTTTGAGAGCCGGTCGTTGTCACCCAAACCGCCGGATCCGCCTCTCGAAGGTGCGGTCGCGGCGACGCGGCCGTGCAGGAGACACCGAACAACCTTGAGCTGAGGCAACCTCACTCGGGCAGCCCGGCCTTGCGCAAATCCTCGATCAGCGCGGCCATCGACTGCGGGTCCTCGGTTGGATGCGCGTTACGCAGCTGCGAGATGGTGTCCGTCGAACTCATCGCCAGCAGCTCCTGCACTTCCCACTCGGCATCGTCGAGCCGGCCGGACCGCGCATAGGCGGCAGCTAGGTGAAGCCGCACCGGCACGGCGTTGGCGTTGCGTGATCGCGCCGCTTCCAGGGCCGTAATCGCCGCGTCGATGCGGCCCTGCGTGTAGTAGGCACGTCCCTGGTTGTAGGGGTAGTCCCAGGTGTAGTTGGGGTTCAGGCGCATGCCCTTCTCGACGGCCGCGAGCGCTGCTTGCGGCTCCCCCCGAGCGTTCTTGATGAGGGCCAGCAACCCATAACCATCCGCATAGTTCGGTGCGATCGTCAGCGCTTGGCTGACCGCCGCTTCGGCCTGAGCAAGCTCCCTGCGCATGAGGTGTACATAGCCGAGTGCCCAATAGGTCTGCGGGATGGATCCGTCGAGCGCCACCGCTTTCTTGGCGAGCTCCAGCGCTCGCTCGCTGGTGAGCTGCGGCGTGTCCGTCCAGCCGCGACGGTAGTTCGCCGCCAGGGTGTAGGCCAGCGCCCCATAGGCGCGCCCGTAGCTCGGATCTAGCGCGATCGCCTGGCGATAGGCCGCCGCTGCCTGGCGGTTGGTCGCCTTCGTGAACACCCTGCTCAGCCGTTGGCCTTCCTGAAAGCGGTCATAGGCGGCTAGGTTGTTGGTGCTGCGCCGCGACAGACGCGCCGCTTCCTGTCGGGTGAGGTTGACTGCCAGGGCCTTCACGATCTGGCCGGTGACCTCGTCCTGCACATTGAATACCTCCACGGCTGGGCGGTCGTAGCGCTCGGCCCAGCGCTGAAACCCCGAGCGGGCGTCCACCAACTGGGCATTGATCCGCAGGGCGTCGTCACGGCGCCGGAGACTGCCTTGAAGCACGTAGTCGACATCCAGCTCCTTGCCGACCTGCTGGGCGGTGACCTCCTTTCCCTTGAAGGCGAAGGAGGTATTGCTCGCGAGGACCGACAGATCGGACAGGCGCGAGAGATCGGTCACGAGATCCTCGGTCATGCCATCGGCGAAGCCGTCCTGCTGCGGGTCCTCGCTCAGGTTCACGAACGGCAGGACCACCACGGACGGAGGATGCGCGCGCGGTCCTAGTGGCGATCGTGTTGTAGCGACGTAGAGGGAGATCATGCCTCCCGCCAATGCCCCCAGGACAACCACAAGCTTGGCCACGAGCCCCGAGCGCGAGCGTGGGCGCTTTCTCCCTGGCGAAGAGGGCATATCGCGGTCTGCCGCTGTCGCGGTGGGCTCCTGCTCTTCGACGCTCGAGACGGGCGCGATCAGTTGGTAGCCCCGCTTGGGGATGGTCGCGATGTAGCGCGGCTCCCGGGTCCTGTCGCCGAGGGCCTTGCGCAGCTTGATGACGGTGCCGGTGATGGCGTCATAGCCGACCACAGCGCCGCGCCAAACGTGTGCTTCTAGATTCTGGCGGGATACCACGTCCCCGGGGCGCGATGCCAGGTAGACAAGCAGATCCATCGCCTTGGGCTCCAGTCGCGCGACCTTGCCGTCGCTCGCGATCTCCCCGGTGGCGGGGCTGACCACCCAGGGCCCGAGGCGGAAGGGCTTGGTGCTTGGAGGCGGATCCTCGGGGGCGCTGGGGTTGGCAGGCGACATGGGCATGAGGGCCTCAGCGGGGCAGGCTTTCCCATCACTTTAGTCGGCCCGGAGCGGAAGGAAACGCCGAAAACCCTTCGGTCGTCTTTTCGTCGCCTTTCGATCAGGACGTCGCGCCGACTTGGCGCTAGAGCTTAAGCAACCGCACCGATCCGGCGGCGCGCCGGACCGGTCGGTCAGCTCAACGCCACTCCGAGAGGTCAGACAGATGCACAAGCAAACGCTACTCCTCGCGCTCTTTACATGTGCGCTCGGGGCCCAGGCCGACTGCGTACCTAGTCCCCCCGAGATCGGGGACATCGGCCCAGATTCGACACTCGTCTGCCGAACCTTGCAGCAGCTCTATCCGGGGGCGGCGCTGCGCGAGGAAGGTCGCGCCATCCGCTCGCCGACCGAGGTTGTTGTCCACGCTTCGGTCGATGGCCGGCCGATCACGCTCAGCTATGCGTTGTCAGGATACCGTTGGCGGCTGCAGCAAGATGACGCGCGCCTCGCCGAGAATGTAAGAGCGGGGGCCTCGCCAGAGACTGAGTGAGGCCCATCAGTCTGTTGGGGCGGCAAGGATGCCGGGTGGTCTTTTCTCGCAAAGCGATGGGCGCTTTGAGACCGATTTCTCGGTCGGCGGCGACCTGCTTGGCCGGCGCTCGCCGAAACGGATCGGATCGACGAAAGCGCCGAAGGGTCGTTCGATCTGCCCAGTCACACGCCGGGAGATTGAGACAAGCCGATGAGGCGACGACCTCGGGCAGCAAGACACGGCATGCGACGCGTCCACGATCTGGCCGGATCGCAAGACCTGCTCCTCGCCTAGGCGACCCTCGATTCCCACGGAACGCTTTCGCGCCTTTGATACGGCGCGCCGCAAGCGGGTCAGCTTGGCGCCGGACGCACCGCGTAGTCGCGCAGGCGCTCGCACACCGCGTCGGCCTCGAGTGAGCCCGCGCCGATGAGGATCTGCAGGCGACTCGAGAAAAACAGGTCGCTCATCAGATTGTGCCTGTCGCAGCGCCCCATCGCAGCACCTACGACCCTGGCTGCATTCGTCCAGCCGGTCGCGCAGGACTTCAGGAGCAAGGCGTCATAGTGCTCCAGTGGCAGGCCGATGATTCGCCCTGTTTCCAGTCGGCGCAAGAGGCCGGTCTCGGTGCGGATGCGCACAAAGTCCTCGCTGAGTCTGTCACGCTCAGACGCCGTCAGCTCACAGCGGATTTTAGACAGCTCGGCAAGCTCGGCGGGGCTATGTAAGGCGACGTAAGGGGGCATGCTACGCTCAGGAACCGTGACCCGCAGGAGTGGTATTGCGCAGGCGCTGAGGTGCCAGCAGGCCATCCTCAGAAAGATGCTCTCGGAGACGTTGTCTCCACTCCAGACCACAATCGCCTCGGGCCTTTGCTGGTCGAGCTGTTCGACGAGCGCTCGCCAAGGCGCAAAGGCGTCGGCAGCGGTGAACGTCCAATCGTCGTAGCCAAGGTAACAGGCTCGCATGTAGGCCATACGCTCACGCCCGTCATCGAGCGGACCATGGCTGAGATCATCAGGAATGCGACATACGGTGCCGTTCAGACCGTGGGATCGGCAGGCGGCGCGCAAGCTCCCGGCGGCGCTGTCGCCCAGGGCGATGTGGAGTCGGTCGGAAGCGGGGTTCTTCATGCTATCTGCCTGGCTGTTCCAAACCGCTGGACCTATCGACGATGATCTGGAGAATCGGTGATCACATCATTGCAGGCCGACGTGGGATCTCATGCCCGGATGGCCCGCAGCATGCACTACGGCGGCGAAGCAGTTGGCCGACAAGCTCCATGGGCGGGGGCAGGTCCTTCGTCGTCCCCCTCGATTTGAACGGGACGACCCACCGCCGCGTGCGCGTGGGGCCGCTGCCGACGCGATTCGAGGGGGCGCGCGGCCGCTCGATCGTTACGCACGGCCACTGGCTATCAGCGGGATGTGCTCATGAGCTGAGTCCGCCAGACGCGCCGGGCATTCGGTACCAACTGAAGCCTTGGTGGCGCAGTCCCGGTGCGAGGCTTACGCAACCCTTCTCCTTAACGCCTCCTGATTATCGGTGAGCCTCCGGCCAACCCGGGTGATCGGGCCGTGGGGAGCGCTGACGCACCTACGAAATCGACGCAGGGGCCTTGATCATCGGTTAGTCCAAAACTGAGTATTTCTGTAGGCGATCAAGCACCCTGAAGGAGCGGCAGGAGTCGGGTAGCCGGGTGACGTTACCGTCACCCGGACCGGGTCGCCAGAGGCGGTCACCCGCCTCCGGCTCCCACAGAATGTCGCGAGCAGATTTCCCGCACGACGCTCTTCGCCGCATGAGCGATTCACAGCACCGCGAGTGCTTGTAGCTCCCGGTACGGAAGCCTCAGCTTGGGTCGCGTCAGTGGGTAGCGCGCTTTGATCCGATGGAAGATCTCCCAAGGGATGTACCCTTTCCGACTGCGGCTGCTCAGCATCTTGTGCCAGTAACGCTCCACGAACCGATGCACTTTCTGCAAGGCGCGGATGTTCCCGGCGATGCCGTAGTAGGCATAATGGCCACGCAGGAACCGATTGAGGTTGATGACCTGCTCCGGTAGCGGCAGATGGCGCATGCGTCGCATCAGGTCGCGCAGATGGGCGAGGCTACGCTGAAGCCGAGACTTCTCGGTGCGCATCCCGACCTTGAAATTGCCCTTCTGATTGCGCGTGCAGTAGAGGGTGAAACCCAGAAAGTAGATCGTCTCCGGGCGTTTCCTTCCCCGCTTGGGCGCGTGCGTCTGGGCAAAGCGACCGAATTCGACGAGCTTGGTCTTGCTGGGCTCCAGGCTCAGGCCGAACTTCCCCAACCGTTTGCGTAGCGCGTTCTGGACGCGCAGGGCATCCTCGCGATATTGGAAGCACAGCACGAAGTCGTCGATATAGCGCACCAGATAGGCTTCGCCCCGCAGTCGCGTCTTCACCACCCGCTCGAGCCAAAGGTCGAGCACGTAGTGCAGATACACATCGCTCAGGAGCACGCTGATCGATCCCCCTTGCGGTGTCCCTTCCTCGTTCGGATGTAAGGCCCCGTCTTCCAAAATGCCCGCGTTGAGCCAACGCCGGATCAGGCTGATCAAGCGCGGATCTCCAACGCGATGTTGCACGAAACGTAGGAGCCATCCGTGGTCCAAACTGCCAAACAGCCCCGGATATCCCCCTCCAAGATCCATTCGGCGCGCGTTCGCTGAGCCAGGACCTGAAAGCAAGCCGCCATCGCATCTTGCGCGGAGCGTGCTTGGCGAAAGCCATACGAGCAGGTGTCGGCCAGCGTTTCAGAGACCGGGTCCAAGGCCAAAAGCTCCAGGGCCTGCTCGGCCCGGTCGGCCTGGACGGGAATGCCGAGCGGACGGCGTTTTCCGTTCTTCTTGGGGATGTAAATCCGTTTGAGCGGCTTTGGCGTGTAGTCCTTTGCGTTCAACTGCTGGGCTTGCTGCCACTTCTGCGCGGGTGTTTCCAGCACGATGCCGTCCACGCCCGCGGTGCGTTGGCCCCGATTGGAGCTCACCCGCTGCACCGCCAGTAACTTGGCGGCGAGCGACTTCGCGAGCAGGCGTTGCAGACACCGCACGCGGTGCCAACAGCCTGCCCTGACCGCCTTCACGATACGGGCTTGGAGGCGGCTGACATGGCGGCGTACCTTGGTCCAATCGATGGAGGACCAACGTGCCGTCGCGCCCTGAGGGCCTTCAATGACACCAATGGCATACATCGTCTAAGAAACCACTCAGGTTGAGCCTTTCCGCACCTTCTCGTGATCCAAGACCGGTCGGAAGTCAGCCCCCTTTCGGGGTAGGGCAAAGCTCGAACCCCTATCCGATCGATTACCGATCGGCCTTTGCTTCCTCCGACATCCCATACCCGCTCGACCATCACGCAGCCCTTGCGGGCTGGCTTCCGCGATCCGTGCGGGGCCGGTCGGGCTTACCACGTTCCACACGCGTACCATTCCTGAAGGACGTAGGCTCCGCCTTTCCGCCGGCAGTGCATCATCTGCGCGAGGGAATAGGACGCTCCCCCGACCTGACTGCTTACCTTTTGGTTCATGCCTGTCAGCCTCTTTGGCATGTTGCCTATCACGACGGCTCA
>NZ_JAAIJQ010000119.1 GCF_010820565.1 Thiorhodococcus minor
ACCTCGACAGGATTCACAATCGCTTGCTTGTCGCCGCAGTCGCCATCGGACCACGTCCCGAGCGCTGGCTCCGTCAAGCTGAGGAATCTTGCTAATCAGGAACCCCCTTTCCCGCAATCGCACCCAACTAGTGCCGGGGGGCGGGGGCATGCGAGGCATCGCGCGAGTAGCCGGGATGATTTCGGAATCCAGAGGAGGCGATCGTCGGTTTCAGCGAATCATTGGGGCGCGATTAAGCGCTTGCGGGGCAAAAGGCGGTTTTAGAGGGCTTGCCTGCCTTCTCAGGCGGCCATTTCGGCGAGTTTCGCTTGATGGAGGGTGATACGCCGGACATTGATCCAGGCGGCCCTGCAGAATGCCCATAGCTGCACGCGCACCTTGCCTCGGTACTTCAACTTCTTGTTGCGGGTGTGGTAGACGAGCTGAAAGACGCTCGCCTCGACATTGCAGCGGCGGTTGAACAGCTCACGCGGCAGCGTCTCGGTGCGCCGTCGGCACTCGTGGCATTGATGGTGGCAAAAAGGTCAAAGGGCGCAAGCGCCACATCGTGGTCGATATTCTCGGCTATCTCCTACACGTCTCGGTGCATGCGGCCAACCACAGCGATACCGTCGCGGCGTGTCCTGTGCTCGAACGCGCAGCGGAGAAACACCCCACGATACGCGCTTTCTCCGGCGACGCAGGCTACCGTGGCACGGCGGTGAAGTGTGTCGATGAAGTCCTTGGGCTTGAGCTGCACATTTCGCAGAAAATCCAAGACCAATGGGCCGTGCTGCCCAAGCGCTGGGTGGTTGAGCGCACCTTCGCCTGGCTCGGTCCGTTTCGACGCTTGAGCAAGGATGTCGAGATTCTTACCGCCACGGCCGAGAACATGATTCGCATCGCGATGCTGAAGAAAACGCTTGCAAATTGTGTCTGAGCTTTTTCCAGACAGGCTCTGAACCGAACGTACAGCCTGGCCACGGGGTGTGACAAGAGGCCCTGAATAGTTACAATGCGTCTTGGCGGAAGGTTCGCTGCTCGGCCGGCTTGGAGGAGAAGAATTCGCCGTGCTGCTTCCGTTTACGGGGGGCGAAGGGGCGATCCACCAAGCGGAACTGATTCGTGAGCGCGTCGCGGCGACGGTCGTCGCGATTGAGGGCGACATCCGCCTCAGCTGCACCCTTAGTATCGGCGTGGGTCACGATCGCGAATCGTCGTCACTGGATCACCTACTCAAGTTAGCGGACGACATGCTCTATCACGCCAAGGGCGAAGGCCGTAACCGTATCGTCCTGCGATGTGAGGATTTCTCTGCATGTGCCGCCACCAGTTAAATGGGGCGTCGATGCGGTAGTGTGTGTCCCATCACAGTTGGCGAAAGCTCCCTTCCGGCAAACTCTCGTCCAGCCAGATCTGAGCGTTGAGTCTCCTCCGAAGGCCCAAGATCGGCCCGGCCATATAAGCGAATTATAATGATCGCAACATCCTGTCAAATCTAGAGACATGAACGCGTTAGCGATCGCTTATATGCACAAGAATCGACTCTTGCGAGTGGGCTCGGCGTCTAACGTCTCGATTCCGGTGCGCAGTCGCCAGGACGGCTTCTTGAACGTTCGGTAAGGGACAAGAGGGTCCGGGACGGCAGGACGGCTGTCTCCTGACTCCTGACTCCTGACTCCTGACTCCTGACTCTCTGGTGATGGGTTTCGCGTTCTCTCTAGCCCGAGATCGCGTAGGTCGGACAGATTCCCGGGACGCCAAGAGGGATAGCCCTCGGACTCGCGGATTGGATAGCGGGTGCTTAGGCTCGCGGTACATCCATCCGTGCTCCCCGGCGCAAGGCTGCTCCGAGATCCAGGCCTCAAGTCCGCCAATACGGTGGCGATCGGTTGGCAATGTGCTTACCGGCCCCGCCCTGGCAAGCAAACTCAAGGCGAGCCCAATGGTGAATCAAGCGCTGCGATCCTTCCTCCGTGATCTGCCCCGAGGGTCGGACCTCGGTCCAATGGGGGTGGGCTTCCTAGGTGCTGGCGGCGTCATGGTCAGCGCGGGTCTCTCACCGCTCAGCCTCGCCATCGCGTGCCTGCTCGCGGCCGTCGGGGGGGTACTTTCCTGGTGGCAGTCCGGACGTAGAGATCGAGCGATTTCACTTCTCGAAGAGCGATGTCAAGAGCGTCTGGCCGCGCAGCGGGCACAGCTGGAGTCCCAGGTCGCGGAGCTCGAGCGCCTGGGTCTCGAGCTCTTCCCCATTCTCGCAAGCCAGATCGAGGCATCGCGCAGCCTGACGGAGCGGAGTATCACCGGGTTGTCCGGCCAGTTTTCGCGGCTGGTGAATCAGCTCCAGGACGTCATTCAGACCACGCATGGCAAGGACATGGCTGATGGCGGGATCGCCGCCCTCTTCACCACCAGCCAGTCAGAGCTGCACACCGTGGTGGAGTCCTTGATGGCGCTGCTCGCGCGCCAGCGCGGTCTGCTCGAGCAGGTTCAAGAGTTCTCCGCTTATGCCGGCGATCTCGACGCCATGGCGGGTGAAGTACGCAAGGTAGCCGCGCAGATCAATTTGCTGGCACTCAACGCCGCTATCGAGGCGGCGCGGGCGGGCGAGCATGGGCGCGGTTTCGGGGTGGTGGCCGACGAGGTCCGCAAGCTGGCTGGGTCGTCGTCGCAGACCGGGGAGCGGATCAGCGAGAAGGTCGGGATGGTCAAGACCGCCATGACGAAGACCTTGGACCTGGTGCAGCGCTCCGCGGTGTCCGACGCCCAGCTCGTGGAGACCACCGAAGATACCATCCAGCGGGTGATGTCCCGCCTGCAGGCGACCGTCACCGAGGTAAACGCCGACGCGGAGACGCTGCGCGAGAGCAGCAGCGCCATCAGCGACGAGATCGGCTCCGTCCTGGTCGATCTGCAGTTCCAGGATCGTACCAGTCAGATCCTCGGTCATGTGTGCGACAGCCTGAAGCGCGTCGAGCACAGGCTGAAGGATGCCGGATCTGCTGAAGCCGGCGATCGGGACCGCGACGGCATCCGGGTCGATGAGCTGCTGGAGCAGATGCTAAGCGAGTACAGCACCCACGAAGAGGTGCAGTTGCACAAGGGTGTGCGCGACAGCGCCAATGTCCGGGACGAGGCGGCCGCGGAGATCACCTTCTTCTGACGGCCTCGGCTCGCGGCCAATTCAATCAGCCTAGGGGATACAAGATGGGTAAGACTATTATGATCGTGGACGACTCGGCGTCCCTGCGTCAGGTGGTCGGCATTGCCTTGAAAGGTGCCGGCTACGATGTCATCGAGGCGTCCGACGGCAAGGATGCGCTCGCGAAGCTGACGGGCCAGAAGATCCATTTGATCGTCAGCGACGTCAATATGCCGAACATGGACGGCATCACCCTGGTACAGGAGGTGAAGAAGCTCCCGCAGTACAGGTTCACCCCGATCATGATGCTGACCACCGAGACGGAGTCCGATAAGAAGGCCCAAGGCAAGGCGGCGGGAGCCAAGGCCTGGCTGGTCAAGCCCTTCCAGCCGCCGACTCTGCTCGACGCCGTCTCCAAGCTGGTCCTGCCCTAGCGGGCACTGGCCTCATCCGATGCCCGTCATCTGGGCGTCGAGAACCCATTGATCTTGAATGCGCGATCCGGTCCTTGGTGAATAGAGTCCTGGGCCTTGATCAGTGACCGGGCCGGCCGCCTACTGGTGGCGGTGGCAGCGGCGCTCCCGCTGTCTGGTGTCTGTCCGGCCGCATGGGCGATGTGATGATCAAGGTCGAGCCGTGCTTCCCGAGGGGGCGACGCGAGGGGAGAGGATGACGATCCATTTAGAAGAGGATGGGGAGACCTGTCGTCTGGCCATCGAGGGCGAGATGAGCATCTACGAGGCGGCCGATCACAAGAACGGCCTCTTCGAGCGGCTCGAGGGCTGCAGGGAGATGGTGCTGGACCTGTCCGGCGTCGGCGAGCTCGACAGCGCCGGACTGCAGCTCCTGCTGATGCTCAAGCGCGAGGCCGAGGCCGGGGGCAAGCGGCTGCAGCTCGTCAATCACAGCCAGGCGGTCTACGCCGTGCTCGAGCTGCTCAAGATGGAGCAGCACTTCGGCGACCCCATGGTGATTCCGGCCGAGTGGAGGACGCCATGACCAACGACCCCAGGGAGGCCTTCGTCCAAGAGGTGGACGAGCTGCTCGAGGCCATGGAGTCGGCCCTTCTGTCCCTGGAGGAGACGCCAGAGGATCCCGAGCTGCTGCATACCCTGTTTCGGGCCATGCATACCATCAAGGGGACGGCCGGTGTCTTCGGCTTCGACCCCATCGTCGACTTCACCCATCGGGTAGAGGGCGTGGTGGACGGCCTGCGCAGCGGTGAGCGAGCGCTCGACGAGCCCTTGATCGCCATTCTACTGAGCTGCCGCGACCACACCTTGGCATTGGTTCAGGCCGTGCTCGAGGGCGAGGATCCCTCCCAGGTGTCTGCGGACCTGCTCGGCCGAGGTCAGCAGCTGCTCGATCGGCTGTGCCCGGAGCCCGTCGGCGATCTCACGGCGCCTGTGGCCAGCGCGCCCGACGGATACGGGGCCGCCAAGGTGGAGAAGCTGGCCGGACGCGAGGCGGCGGACGACTACTGGATCATCTCGCTGGGCTTCGGCCCAGATGCCCTGCGCAACGGCATGGATCCCTTGTCATTCCTGCGCTACCTGGGCTCGCTGGGGGAGATCGTCGATATCGCGACGCGCACCGATCGCCTGCCCCCGCTCGCGGACTTCGATCCGGAAAGCTGCTACCTGAGCTTCCAAATCGGCTTTCAGAGCGACGCCGACAAGGCGACCATCGAGGGGGTGTTCCAGTTCGCCGAGGACGATTGCGAGATCGACATCCTCCCGCCACGCTCGAAGATCGAGGAATACCTGGCCCTGCTCGACGATCTGCCCGAGGCCCAGGTCCAGCGCCTCGGCGAGATCCTGGTGAAGATCGGCGCACTCACCGAGAAGGAAGTCGCGCAGGCCCTCGCCGCGCAGGCGGCGGACCAGGCGAGCGCAAGGCCGCTCGGCGAGATCCTGGTCGGGCGGCACGATATTCAGCGCTCGATCGTGGAGCAGGCCCTCGACAAGCAGGAGAAGTCCAAGAGCCGCGTTGCCCAGGAGGGCCGCTACATCCGCGTCGACGCGCTCCGTCTCGGTCAACTGATCACCCAGGTGGGCGAGCTGGTCATCAACACCGCGGCCATGCGGGTCGCGGTCCAGCGTCGGGATACCGACGACCTCCAGGAGGTGGTCGAGCGCGTAGAAGCCCTGGTGGGCGACATCCGCGACAACGCCCTGCAGCTGCGCATGGTGCAGATCGGGGAGACCTTTTCACGTTTTCGCCGCGTCGTCCGCGATGTCAGCAAGGAGCTGGGCAAGGAGATCGACCTGGTCGTCACGGGCGGTGAGACCGAGCTCGACAAGACCGTGGTCGAGAAGCTCAACGACCCGCTCACCCATCTGGTCCGCAACGCCATGGATCACGGGATCGAGACACCGCAGGAGCGTCTCGCCTGCGGCAAGCCGGCCAAAGGCACCCTGCAGCTCAATGCCTACCACGATTCCGGCCGCATCCTGGTCGAGATCCGCGACGACGGCGCCGGCCTCGACCCGCAGCGCATCCGCGCCAAGGCCGAGGCCAGGGGGCTGGTCGAGCCCGAGCGCAACCTGACCCCACAAGAGACCTTCCGCCTCATCTTCGAGCCTGGCCTCTCGACCAAGGACGAGGCTAGCAGTCTGTCGGGACGAGGCGTCGGCATGGACGTGGTGCGGCGCAATATCGAGGCGCTACGCGGCAGCATCGAGCTCGATAGCCAGCCCGGGCAGGGCACCAAGGTCAGCATCTCCCTGCCCCTCACCCTGGCCATCATCGACGGTTTCCTGGTCGGAGCAGGTGGTGAGCAGTACGTGATCCCGCTGGCCCAGGTGGCCGAATGCGTGGAGATCGGACGCGAGCAGGCGCTCACGCACGGCGATCGCCATCACGTCAACCTGCGCGGTGAGGTCCTGCCCTATCTGCGTCTCAAGGAGTTCTTCGGCATTCGCTCCGGGGCGGCGCGCAAGCTGCGCGAGAGCCTGGTGGTGGTGCGCGTCGGCCACGCCAAGGTTGGACTCATCGTGGACGAGCTGCACGGCGAGCTGCAGACGGTGATCAAGCCCCTCGGGCGGGTCTTCGAGAACCTCAAGGGCGTCGCCGGGGCCACCGTCCTGGGAACGGGTGACATCGCACTGATCCTGGACGTGCAGCAGCTGACGGCCCTGCTGCAGGCTCATCCACAGCCACAAGCGGTCTCGGGCCGGCACTGAGCTTAGCGAAATCAAGGGGGATATTTAGTGTTCAAGAATATGAAGATCGGCGTTCAGATCGGCCTGGGCTATGCTCTGGTGGCCGCGCTCTTGGTGGTGGTGTCGCTGGCCGCCTTCGTCGGCCTGAGTCAGGCGGTCAACTCCTTTGGGGATTACCGCCAACTGGCCCGTCACGCCAACCTCGCCGGCCGGGTGCAGGCCAACATGCTCTTGGTACGCCTCTATGCCAAGGACTATGTCCTGAAAAATAGCGATGAGGCGGTCGCAGCCTTCAAGGAGCGTTACGCCACCCTGAGCGAGCTGGTGGCCGAGGCGCAAACGGAGATCCAGGAGCCGGCGCGGGCGGAGAGGATCGGCCTGGTGGCCCGCGAGATCGGCGGTTATGACAAGGCCTTCGACCAGGTCGTGGGCTTCGTGCAAGAGCGCCACCAAGTGGTCAAGCAACGTCTGGATCCCAACGGCCTGGCGATGCGCGAGGCCATGACGGGCATCATGACCTCCGCAAACGCCGACCAGGACGCGGAGGCGGCCTATCTTGCCGGACGCACCCAGGAGGCCCTGCTCCTGGCGCGTCTCTATGTGGCCAAGTACCTCACCACCAACCTCCGCGAGGACGAGGAGCGGGCGCAGAAGGAGCTGAAGGAGAACCTGACCGAGCGGGCCAGGGAGCTGGACGCGAATCTGCAGAATCCGGAGCGGCGCCGCCTGCTCGCCACCTTCTATGCGGCGAAGGAGGCCTATTCCGGCGCCCTGACGGAGATCGATCGTATCATCACCGAGCGCAACGCGGTCATCGAGGGCCAGCTCGACCGCATCGGCCCGGTGGTGGCCGACGCGACCGAGGAGGTCAAGCTCTCGCTGCAGGCCGATCAGGACGTCCTCGGCCCGAGGGTCGAGAAGCAGAACGCGGTGACACAGACAATCGTCGTGGCGGTGTCGATCGGCGCCATCCTGGCCAGCCTGTTGCTCGCCTGGGTGGTCACACGCGTCATTACGAGACCGGTGCGCGAGGCACTGGGGGTCGCGCAGGCGGTCGCCGAAGGTGACCTCATGGTGGAGGTGCCGGACCGCGGCAGGAACGAGGTCGGCCAGCTGCTCGCAGCCATGAAGCAGATGGTTCAGCGCCTGACCGAGATCATCGGCCAGGTACGCTCGGGTGCCGACAACCTGGCCAGCGCCTCCAACGAGGTCTCGGCCACGGCGCAGTCGATCAGCCAGTCCGCGACCGAGCAGGCCGCCGGGGTGGAGGAGACCAGCGCCTCGGTCGAGCAGATGAACGCCTCGGTGCAGCAGAACGCCGAGAACGCGCGGGTCACCAACGGCATCGCCACCAGTGCCGCGGAGGAGGCCGGAAAGGGTGGCGAGGCCGTGGCGCGCACGCTCGCGGCGATGAAGGAGATCGCCGACAAGATCGGGCTGATCGAGGACATCGCCTACAAGACCAACCTGCTCTCGCTCAACGCCGCCATCGAGGCGGCGCGCGCCGGCGAGCACGGCAAGGGCTTCACCGTGGTCGCTGCCGAGGTGCGCAAGCTCGCCGAGAACAGCCGCGCCACCGCCCAGGAGATCAACGAGCTGGCCAAGGGCTCGGTATCGGTGGCCGAGGAGGCGGGCCGGCTGCTCGAGCAGATGGTGCCCAGCATCCGCAAGACGGCCGACCTGGTGGAGGAGATCACCGCCGCCTCGGGCGAGCAGTCCGGAGGCATTGGTCAGATCAACGACTCCATGGGCCAGCTCGACAAGGCCACGCAGCAGAACGCCTCGGCCTCCGAGGAGCTGGCGGCCACGGCCGAGGAGCTCAGTGGTCAGGCCGAGCAGCTGCAGCAGGCGGTGGCCTTCTTCCAGCTCAGCGCCGCGGCCGCCCCGCCGAGCGCGGCACCTCTGGCCAAGGGCGCCAAAGGAGCCGAAGCGGCGGGCTCGAGACCCGCGGCGGCCGTCGTCAACGAGCTCGAGTTCGAGCGTTTCTGAGGGGCGGTGCCATGAAGGACTTGACGACCCGGCTGGCCAGCGGCGAGCCGGCCTCCGGTGATGACGGGGCCAGCCAATACCTTACATTCCGGGTGGCCGACGAGCGCTATGCCATCGATATCCTGGACGTGAAGGAGATCATCGAGGTCGGGCGGCTGACACGGGTGCCCATGACCCCGGATCATATCCGCGGGGTCATCAATCTGCGTGGTCGCGTGGTCGCTGTGGTGGACCTGGGTGCCCGACTGGGCAAGGGGGTCAGTACCCTGACCAAGCGCAGCAGCATCGTGCTGGTCGAGGTCGCATCGAACGAGGTCGAAGCCAACGGCGAGCAGCAGTTGCTGGGCATGCTGGTGGACGAGGTCAACGAGATCCTGGAGATCGCTGCCGACCACCTGCAGCCCGCGCCCGACTTCGGTACCGAGATCCGCACGGACTTCATCCACGCCATGGGCGAGGTCGACGAGGGATTCATCATCCTGCTCGACGTCAACCATGTGCTGTCGGTCGACGAGCTGGCGCGGCTGGGGGAGATGGCCGCCGCTGCCACCGAGCGGCCGGCGGAGGTCTAGATGTGCGCCCAGGTGCTCGGGCCGCTCCCAGCCCTGCCGCTTCGCGGCTGGTGTCAGAGCTTGCGTCTCACCCCAGCCAGGTGGATGAGCGAGAGCGACATCCACCGAATTCCGTGCCGCAGTTGATGGTCGGCGCTGCGCTTGTCCACCCACAGGAGGCAAACGGCCGAAACCATGATCAATGCGCGGTTCACTTCCGCAAGTCGCCGAGCCGGACGATGCGATGACCAACACCGGACTCCCATACCCATGAGCACGGAGACCACCATGGTCGCGCAAGCCTTCACCGAGGCCTATCGGCATGACCCGGCGGCCATGACGGACGCCGAGATGGACTGGTTCCGCCGCTTCATCTACGAGCACGCGGGGATCTCGCTGGCACCGCACAAGCGCCATCTGGTGACCGGCAGGCTGAAACGGCGGCTGCTCCATCACGGACTCAGCAGCTATCGGGACTACCAACGACTGGTCGAGCACCCGAGCGAGGCGCAGGAGCGCCAGATCATCGTCGACCTCCTGACCACCAACGAGACCTATTTCTACCGGGAGCCGGCGCATTTCCAGCTCTTGCGCGATGAGGTGCTGCCGCGCTATCGCGGTCGACGCTTCCGTGCCTGGAGTGCGGCCTGCTCGACTGGGGAGGAGGTCTATACCCTTGCCATGGTGCTGGCCGACGTCCTGGGCATGGGCGATTGGGAGATCTTGGGCTCCGACATCAGCGAGACCGTGCTCGCCAAGGCCCGGGCGGGGCACTATCCGATGGAGCGCGCTCGCGGCCTACCTCCCGAGCTGCTGCGCCAATACTGCCTCAAGGGCGTACGCTCGCAGGCCGGCACCCTGCTCATCGACCCGCGTCTGCGACAGCGCGTGCGTTTCCAGGCGATCAACCTGAAGCGCCCCCTGCCGCAGCTCGGCAAGTTCGATCTCGTGCTCTTGCGCAACGTGCTCATCTATTTCGATCTGCCCACCAAGCGCGAGGTGGTGCAGCGAGTGACCGAGACCCTGGAGCCAGGGGGCCATCTCATCACCAGCCACGTCGAATCCCTGCACAAGGTGACCGACTCACTGAGCATGCTGCGCCCGTCGGTGTTTCGCAGACTTCAGGGGAGCCCATGATGACCCCCTCGCCAGGGGGCGCTGAGGCGCGTATTACCCTGCATCCCGGCGACTATGAGGTCAGCGCGCAGCCGGTCAGCTTCACGACCCTTCTCGGCTCCTGCGTCGCCGTCTGTCTCTACGATCCGGTCCGCGGCGTCGCGGGCATGAACCACTTTCTGCTCACCGATCGCCGCTACGCGCTCCAGCAGCCGGTGCTGGATTCCGAGGCCGGACGTTACGGCATCCATGCCATGGAGCTGCTGATCAACGCCTTGCTGAAGCTCGGTGCGCAGCGGCGGAGCCTCAAGGCCAAGGCCTTCGGGGGGGGGAACGTCTTGGGCTCATCCTGTGACGACCCGAGCGGCTTTCCGTGCGTGGGGACCGCCAACATCCGTTTCGTGCGGGAGTTCCTCGAGAAGGACGGCATCCCCTTGGTCGCCGCCGATCTGGGCGGGAGCTTCGGACGCCAGATTGCCTTCACGAACCTGGACTATTCGGTGCTCGTGAGAAAGATCAGCCCATTGAAGGCGCGGGAAGTGGTCCAGGAGGAGCGGATCTACTGGCGCGACCACCTGCAAGGCGGCGATGTCAATCGGCCCGATTACTGGTGAGAAGCGGTGTCAGCCACCAGCGGCCGGCTTACAGCTTGGCGCTACCTGCGCTTGAGACGGCGACCAGGATTCGACCGCCTGATGCGTGGGAGCGGCGCCTCGCCGCGATCCGGCGCTCCAACACTGGTGTGCCCTTCGGTCGATGGGTGAGCGGCTGGCTGGGGACAGGACCGCTCGGTGCCTGACGCGCCCTCGCCAATGGCTGGAAGCTGGCCGCTCTTCATCAGACTGAAGCCCGTGCGAAGGAAGGACCGGTGACCGATATCAAAGTGCTCATTGTGGACGACTCGGCGGTGGTGCGGCAGGTGCTGACCCAGCAATTGAAGGCCATCAGCGGCATCGAGGTCCTCGGCGCGGCCTCCGACCCGCTGTTCGCCAAGCGCTACCTCGAACGACAGCGACCGGATGTCATCGTCCTCGATATAGAGATGCCGCGCATGGACGGCATCACCTTTCTCAAGCAGATCATGCGGGAGAGCCCCATCCCGGTCGTGATCTGCTCGACCCTCACCGACAAGGGTGCGGACGTGACCATGGAGGCCTTGAGCGCCGGGGCCGTGGGGATCATCACCAAGCCCAGGGCGGGCCTGAAGGGCTTTCTGGAGGAGAGCCGGACGCAGCTGGGCGACGCGGTCAAGGCCGCCGCCCGGGCCCGGCTATCCACCCTCGCCACGCCGCCGCCGTCCACGCCAACGACGCCCAGGCTCGGCGCGGGTGCGGTGGTCCCCGAGGCGCCCAGCCGGGCGCTGTCCGAGACCACTGACCGGCTGGTCGTGATCGGTACCTCCACCGGTGGCACCCAGGCCCTGGAGCAGGTGCTCACCCGCCTGCCGCGTATCTCCCCGGGGATCGCCGTGGTCCAGCACATGCCCGGGGCCTTCACCGCCGCCTTCGCGCGGCGGCTGGACAGTCTGTGCGAGGTGGAGGTCAAGCAGGCCGAGCCCAATGATCGAGTCCTGGATGGGCTGGTGCTGATCGCACCGGGCAGCCGTCACATGCTGGTCCGCCGCAGCGGCGCCCACTATCGGGTCGAGATCAGGGACGGCCCCCTGGTGAGCCGCCATCGGCCGTCCGTGGATGTACTCTTCCGCTCCGCGGCCCAGTGCGCCGGCCGCAATGCCCTGGGGATCATCATGACCGGCATGGGTGACGACGGCGCTCAGGGCCTCAAGGAGATGCACGAGGCAGGCGCCTTCACGGTCGCCCAGGACGAGGCCACCTCGGTCGTCTACGGCATGCCCAAGGAGGCGGTCAAGCGGGGCGCCGTGGACCTCATCTTGCCGCTGCATCGCATACCCGAGGTCATCGGTCAGGCCCGCGGCCTGAAACGGCGCGCGACCGGGGCGCCGACTTGAGCTGGATGTTCGGGTTGCCGCGAGCCAACGGCAGGGGGCGCCCAGAGTGGACAAGTGCGACGCGGTCCACCAACGGCGACGCTGGGCCCGCCGGTCTGCGCCATGTCGAACATCGCCATCAGCATCGATGATCCCAAGTGCTTCGAGGCCGCCCGAGCCGAGCGTCGGCCAGACGGGGAAGGCGGTGCGGATTGCGGCTCGGCGGCGGTGAGCGAGCAGGGGCGGGATATGGACCAGTCCGAGCGACGGACAGATTAACCTAAAAAGAGCACTTGAACCGCAAAGGGCACAAAGAGCGCAAAGGATTTCAATACCTTGTCTGCGAAGCCATGCTCACCCAGAGGATGAAGCGACGCGGCAATGCAAGCCTCTGTTTTTCTTCGTGTCCTTCGCGCCTTTGGTGTGCCAGGAGAAACCTGGCCAGTCTAGCAGCCTGCGAGGTGGCTGCCATGTGAACTGCTGATGAGACATGTAGCTGCG
>NZ_JAAIJQ010000011.1 GCF_010820565.1 Thiorhodococcus minor
TGGGCCGCAACAAGGAGTTTCCGATTCGCTTATCCGTCCGCTATCTTCCTCTCCTTCCAGGCTTTGCCTGGCGCAACCAATCGATGATCAAGGCCAGAACGGGCGTCGATCATCGATTGGCCCGGCGTCGCGCAGGGTGGGCAAGCGCAGCGCAGTCCACGAACGTCGGCGCGGGATTCGGTGGACTTCGCTTTCGCTCGTCCACCCCACAGGTCCAACTCACGATCAAGGCCGGAGGGCGGGGTGACGGCGGCCTGACGCGAGCGGATCGGATGCACGGGCGCCTGCGCAATGCGAATCGAAAATGATAGCATAGGCGCATTCGATGACCGAAGAGAGTGCTGCCCATGCCGTACGACAAGATCCATGTCCCTGCCTCTGGTGAAAAGATCACCGTCAATGATGATTTCTCGCTGAATGTCCCCGAAAAGCCGATCATCCCCTATATCGAGGGCGACGGTATCGGGGTCGACATCACCCCGGTGATGCGCGCCGTTACCGATGCTGCGGTGGCCAAGGCCTACGGCGGCAAGCGTGAGATCCAGTGGATGGAGATCTACGCGGGCGAGAAGTCGACCCGGACCTATGGCGAGGACGTCTGGCTGCCCGACGAGACCCTCGAGGCGGTCAAGGATTTCGTCGTCTCGATCAAGGGGCCGCTGACGACGCCGGTCGGCGGCGGTATCCGCTCGCTCAATGTCAAGCTACGCCAGGAGCTGGATCTCTACGTCTGCCTGCGTCCGGTGCGCTACTTCAGCGGCACGCCGAGCCCGCTCAAGGAGCCCGAGCACACCGACATGGTGATCTTCCGTGAGAACTCGGAGGATATCTATGCGGGTATCGAGTGGCAGGAAGGCACCCCGGAGGCGAAGAAGGTCATCGACTTCCTGCAGAAGGAGATGGGCGTCACCAAGATCCGCTTCCCGGAGACCTCGGGCATCGGCATCAAGCCGGTCTCGGAGGAGGGGACGCATCGCCTGGTCCGCAAGGCCATCCAGTACGCGATCGACAATGATCGGCCTTCGGTGACCCTGGTTCACAAGGGCAACATCATGAAGTTCACCGAGGGTGCCTTCAAGGAGTGGGGCTACGAGCTGGCGAAGTCCGAGCTCGGCGCGACCGAGCTGGACGGCGGGCCCTGGTGCACTTTCAAGAGCCCCAAGACAGGTCGCGACATCATCGTGAAGGACGTGATCGCGGATGCCTTCCTGCAGCAGATCCTGCTGCGTCCGAAGGAATACGCGGTGATTGCGACTCTGAACCTGAACGGCGATTACATCTCGGATGCGCTGGCCGCGCAGGTCGGCGGTATCGGGATGGCGCCCGGCGCCAACCTTTCCGACAGCGTCGCCATGTTCGAGGCAACGCATGGCACGGCGCCGAAGTACGCCGGCAAGGATCAGGTCAATCCCAGCTCGCTGATCCTTTCGGCGGAGATGATGCTTCGCCACATGGGCTGGACCGAGGCCGCAGATCTGGTCATCAAAGGGGTCGAGGGTGCCATCGCGGCCAAGACGGTGACCTATGACCTGCATCGTCTGATGGAAGGCGCGACCAAGCTGAGCTGCTCGGGCTTCGGCGAGGCCGTCGTCGGCAAGATGTAGCGCAAAGGAAAGCGGCAGAGCCTAGGTGGCTCTGCCGCGGCGATCGTTAGGATCGATTCTCGAGGCTGTCGTGCCGGCCCTCTTGGCCGTCGATGTCTCAGCTCACGCGGTGTACGTTGGCGGCATGCAAGCCTTTCGGACCCTCGCTCAGCTCGAACTCGACCTTTTGTCCTTCTCGAAGTGTCTTATAGCCTTCCATGTCGATCGACGAAAAGTGGACGAAAACGTCCTCGTCTCTACCGTCGGGCTGCACGAACCCGTACCCCTTGGCGTTGTTGAACCATTTCACGACACCGGTGATCATTGTCGCACTCCTCCTGCTACACGGGGCTTTTGTTGGTGGTCGTTATCGTTGCCTGGCAGCCCGCCTTGAATCCGGCCGGCGGTACCACAACTCCGTAGTATAGTGAGTTGATTTCGCTGGTCAAACTGCCCCTCTCTGAATCTCGCCGTGGTTTTGCGTAGGGCATTTGGGTGTAGGGTCTAGGGTCGAGCGATGGTGGCGCTCATGGCGGTGACTTTAGGTCCCCCACACAACTCGTCGGCCGCGTGTCGCCAGCTGACGAAATTTGACTAGAATCCGAGATCATGAGTAACGATATACCTGGTGAGGAACGGGAATCTGGACTGACAGTCCAAGAGGCGCGTCCCAAGCTGAAACGACCGCCGTTATATAAGGTATTGCTGCTGAATGACGATTACACGCCGATGGAGTTCGTGGTTCTGGTGCTCGAAGTCTTCTTCGGCATGAATCGCGAGAAGGCGACGCAAGTCATGCTTCACGTCCACACACGAGGCGTCGGTGTCTGCGGCGTCTTCACGAAGGACATCGCGGAGACGAAGGTCGCGCAGGTCAACGACTATGCGCGTAGCAATCAGCATCCGCTTATGTGCACCATGGAAGAGGCGTAGGTGACGGCAGTTGACCCTAAGGCGCGAGAGTGATAACGGTTTTGTAACCCCACCCTTGGAACAGGCCGATGCTGAGCAAAGAACTTGAATTCACGCTTAACCGGGCCTTCAAAGAGGCGCGCGCCAAGCATCATGAGTACATGACAGTGGAGCACATGCTGCTTTCACTGTTGGACAACCCGACGGCCGCCAAGGTGCTCCGCGCATGTGGAGCGGACGGCGAGCGGCTGCGCAACGAAATCACCGCCTTCATCGACGAGACCACGCCGATCATTCCGGAGAGTGAAGAGCGTGACACCCAGCCGACGCTCGGTTTTCAGCGTGTCCTGCAGCGCGCCGTCTTCCACGTGCAGTCCGCGGGCAAGAAGGAAGTGACCGGAGCCAACGTGCTGGTCGCGCTCTTCAGCGAGCAGGATTCTCAGGCCGTCTATCTGCTGAATCAGCAGGACGTGACCCGCTTGGACGTCGTCAACTTCATCTCACACGGGATCTCCAAGGTGCCGGGCGAGAGCCAGGAGGACGATTCCCCAGGCGATGCCGAAGAGGTGCGCGGTGAGGAGAAGGAGGGATCGAGCCCGCTGGAGAGCTTCGCGACGAATCTCAACGAGATGGCTCGGCAGGGGCGAATCGACCCCTTAATCGGGCGTGCGCCGGAGGTCGAGCGGACCGTCCAGATCCTCTGTCGGCGGCGCAAGAACAATCCTCTGTTCGTCGGCGAGGCTGGGGTTGGCAAGACCGCCATCGCGGAAGGGCTCGCCAAGAAGATCGTCGACGAAGAGGTCCCAGAGGTCCTGAGCGACGCCGTCATCTATGCGCTCGACTTGGGTGGCCTGGTCGCCGGTACTAAGTATCGCGGCGACTTCGAGAAACGCCTCAAGTCGGTGCTCGCGCAGCTCAAGCGTCAGCCCCATGCGATTCTCTTCATCGACGAGATCCACACCATCATCGGTGCCGGCTCCGCCTCCGGCGGTGTCATGGACGCGTCGAACCTCATCAAGCCGGTGCTGGCCTCTGGGGACCTGCGCTGCATCGGCTCGACGACCTATCAGGAATATCGGGGCATCTTCGAGAAGGATCGCGCCTTGGCCCGCCGCTTCCAGAAGATCGACGTGGAAGAGCCGTCGGTCGAGGAGACCTTCGAGATCCTCAAGGGGCTCAAGTCGCGCTTCGAAGACCACCACCAGGTCAATTACACCAACCCGGCACTGCGCGCGGCCGCGGAGCTGTCGAGCCGGCATATCAATGACCGGCACCTGCCGGATAAGGCGATCGACGTCATCGACGAGGCTGGCGCCAACGTACAGCTCAGGAGCCCGGCGAAGCGCAAGAAGCGGATCGATGTCTCGGACGTCGAGGCCATCGTCGCCAAGATGGCGCGCATCCCGCCCAGGCGTGTGTCGGCCTCGGATACAGAATCGCTCAAGAATCTCGATCGCGACCTGAAGATGGTGGTCTACGGGCAGGATCCGGCCATCGATGCCCTGAGCTCGGCAATTCGCATGAATCGCTCCGGGCTCGGCGTGGAAGAGAAGCCGATCGGGTCCTTCCTCTTCACCGGCCCCACGGGCGTCGGCAAGACCGAGGTCACGCGGCAGCTCGCGCGGATCTTGGGGATGGAGCTGCTGCGCTTCGACATGTCCGAGTACATGGAGCGGCACACGGTGTCACGGCTGATCGGTGCTCCGCCCGGATATGTCGGCTTCGACCAGGGCGGGCTGCTGACCGAGGAGATCAACAAGCATCCGCATGCGGTGCTGCTGCTCGATGAGATCGAGAAGGCGCATCCGGACGTCTTCAACCTGCTGCTGCAGGTGATGGATCACGGCACCCTGACGGACAACAACGGGCGCAAGGCGGATTTTCGCAACGTGGTCTTGGTCATGACCACCAATGCGGGTGCGGAGGAGACGTCGCGGCGCTCGATCGGCTTTACCGAGCAGGATCACTCCACCGATGGGATGGAGGCGCTCAAGCGGCATTTCTCACCCGAGTTCCGCAATCGCCTGGATGCGATCGTTCAGTTCGGCTCGCTCGGTGAAGACACCATCCGCAGCGTGGTCGATAAGTTCATCTTCGAGCTGGAGCAGCAGCTCGAGGAGAAGAAAGTGCATCTCACGGTCGAGGAAGACGCCCGGCATTGGCTTGCCGAGACCGGCTACGACCCCAAGATGGGCGCCCGTCCCATGGCGCGTGTCATCCAGCAGAGCATCAAGAAGCCGCTGGCCAATGAGCTGCTATTCGGTGACTTGGTCAATGGCGGCTCGGTTCGCGTCTTCATGAAGGACGGCGCCTTCGCGTTCGAGATCAACGACGTAGAGCGAGCGCTCTAGCCCGCCGGCTGGCGCTCGAGGTCTTCACGGACGCTCGAGCCGTCGGTCTCGGCACAGCGAAACCGGCCCCGGAGCCTGCCAGCTTCGGGGTTTTCTTTTGCCTGGAGAGGAGTTGTTGCGCTTGGGGCGGAGAGGCTCGGGTCAGCGCGCGCGGTAGACGATACGACCCTTGGTCAGATCGTAGGGCGTGAGCTCGACGGTGACCTTGTCCCCGGTGAGGATGCGGATGTAGTGCTTGCGCATCTTCCCCGAGATGTGGGCCGTTACCGTGTGGCCGTTCTCGAGCTCGACACGAAAGACCGTATTGGGCAGGGTCTCCATGACCGTGCCTTCCATTTGGATAACGTCGTCTTTTGACATAGGCGTGGGCTTGTTTGGGTTACAACTCGGGCTTCAAAGCCGCAAAAGTATAGCATAGAGCCAGCGGCTGGCAGCAGGGGAATCGCGGTGATCGATCGTCGGTCAGTGTCCGCGCAAAACGAGTTTCTCCGCGCGCTCGAAGCGCTGCCAACGATGGCCGTCCCAGGCCTCGATCGGGCGAAATCGCTCCTTGTAGGACATCTTGCGGCAGGCGTCGATCCAGTAGCCGAGATAGAGGTAGGGTAGCCCCAGGCGCTGCGCGGTTTCGATCTGCGCGAGCACGGCGAATGTGCCTGGTGCGCGTGCTTGCTCGCTCGGGTCGAAGAAGGTATAGACGGCCGAAAGGCCCTGGTTGAGGATATCGGTGACGGCGACGCCGATGAGTCGATCCTCCAGGCGCAGCTCGAGGAATCGGGTTGCGCCTCCCCAAGGGTCGACTAGGAAGCGTCTGTAGCTTTCCTCGCTGGCGTCCTCGGCCATCGAGCCGTCCGGGTGTCGGTCGAGCAGATAGCGCTGGTAGAGGGCGAAGTGCTCCTCCACGAAGGCGGCGGGGCGATCGAGGAGCTGGATGTCGCTGTGGTTGCGCTTCCAATTCCGGCGCTGCGAGCGGTCCAGCCGGAAGGCGTCGACAGGGATGCGCACGGGCACGCATCCGGAGCAGCCTCGGCATGCCGGACGATAGACATGGGCGCCGCTGCGGCGGAATCCCTGGTCGATCAGGATCTGGTAGGTCGCATTGTCGATGGTCGCGCTCGGGTCGACGAAGAGCGTGCGCGCGCGCTTGCCGTCGAGATAGGAGCAGCTGTGGTCGGCCGTCATGTAGAGAGAGAGGTAGCGGCCTCGGTCGTGGTCGACGGCCTGGGTCATGAGGCTTCGGCGCCCTCGGGGTCCGGCGCGGTCAAGATAAGGCTGGATGGCTTGGCTGGGGCGCAGTCGTCCCAGCTTCCGAGCCGGCTTGGCGCTTCGCAGAAGCGATTGAGCAATGCGATGAATTCCAGACGCGGGATCTCCATCGCGCCCATGCGAATCAGGTGGTCTGTGCGCATCTGGCAATCGATGACGCCGAAGCCCCAGTCCTCCAGCGTCTTGCAGAGATAGACCAAGGCGACCTTGGAGGCGTCCGTGGCACGGCTGAACATGGACTCGCCGAAGAAGGCTCCGCCGATCGCCACGCCGTAGAGGCCGCCGACGAGCCTGCCTTCCGCCCAGACCTCGACCGAATGGGCGATTCCCTTCGCGTGCAATGCCTTGTAGGCGGCGATCATCTTGGGTACCAGCCAGGTGCCGCCGTCCTCTTCGCGCGGCTGCGAGCAGCCGTGGATGACGCCCGCGAAGTCGCGATCCAGAGTCACGAGAAAGGCGTCCTTACGCAGGCGCTTACGCAGGCTGCGTGAGACACGGATGCGCTCCGGAAAGAGGACGGTTCTGGGATCTGGGGACCACCAGAGGATGGGGTCGTCGGCGCTGAACCAGGGAAAGATGCCGTGCCGATAGGCGTGCTCCAGGCGCGTCGGCGAGAGGTCCCCGCCGACGGCGAGCAGGCCGTTGGGCTCCCGCAGCGCCTGCCGCGCATCCGGGAAGCTCGTACGGTCATTGGGGTCGAGTAGGGCAATCATGGCGGGGTGTCGGCGTGGCGCGATCGATCTGCCTCTCAGCGTTGCTGCATCTGTCAGGTCGGCTCTATGCTGCTGTCGGAATGGGTGCCGTCGGACCGATAGGGGCTGCGGCTGTGCATCTCCGCGATATAGTCGTCCATCGAGTCGGTCTCCGCCAGGAGAAATCGAGAAACGGCGGATCGGAAGTTGGGGTCTGCGATCCAGTGGGCAGACCAGGTGGGCGTCGGCAAGAAGCCTCGGCTGATCTTGTGCTCGCCTTGAGCGCCTGGCTCGAAGCGCTGCAGGCCGTTCTCGATGCAATGCTCGAGCCCCTGATAATAGCAGGCCTCGAAGTGCAGACTGTGATAGTCGCGAAAACAGCCCCAATGGCGGCCGTAGAGCGAGCGCGACCCGCAGAGATTGAAGGCGGCGGCGACGATCTCCGCGCCGTCCTGGGCTAGGACGAGCAGCAATCGCTCGCCCATGGACTCCGCGATCTGCAGGAAGAACGGCAGTGTCAAGGTCGGCAGGCCGCCGCGTTTGTCGAAGGTGTCGCAATAGAGCCGATGAAAGGTGGCCCACTCGGCCTCCGTCACCTCGTCACCGCGCAGGCGCCTGATGCGCAGGCCGCTCTCGGCGACGCGCCGCCGCTCACGCTTGATCATCTTGCGCTTGGAGGCACTGAGGCTGGCGAGAAAGTCCTCGAAGGTCGTGTAGCCGCGAGACTGCCAGTGGAACTGACAGCCGACGCGCCTCATGAGTCCGGTCTGCTCGAGCTGGCGCGTTTCCTCATGCGCGGTGAATAGCCAGTGCAAGGAGGAGACGCCTAGCCGCTCCGCGATCTGGATCGAGCCTTGGGCGATCGCCCGTGCGCGCTCGTCGCCTCCCTGCGCCTGTCCGGTCAGGATGCGCGGGCCTGTCGCTGGCGTGTAGGGCGAGGCGATGACGAGCTTCGGATAGTAGCGCCGGCCGCTGCGCTCATAGGCATCCGCCCAGCTCCAGTCGAAGACGAATTCGCCATAGGAGTTCAGTTTGAGATAGCAGGGCGCCGCCGCGACCACTTGGTCGCGCTCGCCGCGCAGCGCGAGATGCGTTGGAATCCAGCCGAGCCGCTCGCCGACGCAGCCATGTGCCTCCATGGCGCTCAGGAACTCGTGGTGCATGAAGGGGGTATCTGGATCGGCGAGTGCGTTCCACTCGGCGGCGGGGATCTCGGCGATGGCGGGATGCGTCGTCAGCTTGTACATCCAGGCCCTGAAGGTCATGGGGTCATGATCTTCACATAGGGGCTCCTGACGGCCAGCCAATCGGGAGGGCTCGCGCGCGCTGATGGCGCCCACATCAATGGCGGGATCTCAGTCTAGGAGCTGTCCATGTCTTGTTTCCCGATCCGGGTCTCTGGTGACGCAGCTCCAGCTGCGTCACCCGCGAGACGAAGCTCCGCTTCGCGAGTCTGAGGGTAAGCGCTGCTTTCGGCCTGGCGCAGGGGCCGGAAGCGGGCGGCGTCGTGAAGCAGGCTTCGTCGCCGAGGTCAGGAAGCAGGAGCTTCGTGACCAGAGCGCGGGAAGCAGTTGACGGATACTTCGTTAGAGTGAAACGCGGTACTAGTCCCCGGAGGGCGCGAGGGCGTCCAGATACTTCTCGGCGTCGAGTGCGGCCATACAGCCGCTGCCGGCGGAGGTGATCGCCTGGCGATAGACCTGGTCCATGACATCGCCGGCGGCGAAGACGCCCGGCACGGAGGTGGCCGTCGCGTTGCCTTGGGTGCCGCTCTTGACCTGGATGTAGCCATTGATCATCTCGACCTGACCCTCGAACATCTGGGTGTTGGGCTTGTGTCCGATGGCGATGAAGACGCCTTGCAGGTCGGTCTCCTGCGTGGACGCGTCCTTGACGCTCTTGATGCGCATCCCGGTTACGCCGGTCGCGTCGCCGAGGATCTCGTCCAGGACGTGGCTCCAGGCGATCTTGATGTTGCCCTTTTCCACCTTCTCGAAGAGATGCTTCTGCAGGATCTTCTCGGCGCGCAGGGCGTCGCGCCGGTGAACCAAGGTGACCTCGGAGGCGATGTTCGACAGATAGAGCGCCTCCTCAACCGCGGTATTGCCGCCACCGATCACCGCAACCTTTTGATTGCGGTAGAAAAAGCCATCGCAGGTTGCGCATGCGGAGACCCCCTTGCCGCGGAATTCCTGCTCCGAGGGCAGGCCGAGATACATGGCGCTCGCCCCCGTGGCGATGATCAGGGCATCGCAGGTGTAGACGGCCGAATCGCCGACCAGCTTGAAGGGCCGGGTGCCGAGATCGACCGAGTTGATGTGGTCGAAGATGATCTTAGTTTCGAAACGCTCGGCATGGCGGCGCATCCGATCCATGAGCTCGGGGCCTTGCACGCCGTCGGGGTCGCCGGCCCAGTTGTCGACATCTGTCGTGGTCATCAGCTGTCCACCCTGCTCGAGGCCGGTGACCAGCACGGGGTCGAGATTGGCGCGGGCCGCATAGACGGCAGCCGTGTAGCCGGCGGGACCGGATCCCAGGATCAGTAGCCGGCAGTGCTTGGTTTCGCTCATGCGTTCTACTCCAAAGCGCTTGAGGGGGCCCGAATCCGCGAAGGCTGGCACCTTCGGTCAGTGAGGATCCGTGGATGTAAGTGACGAGATGTTAAAGTATCCGCATAAATGTAAGTGCTGGCTGGTCGCAGGTAAAGTCCGCTCGAGCCCCTTGGCCGTGGCGTAACGGGCGCGAGGCGAGCGCTCGCCCCAGGTGCGGGCGCGGATCTTGGGGGCAAGATGAAAAATCCAGGAACACCATCTACGATTACAAATCATTAGCGTGTAAATCGAGTGTTGGTTATGAGGAGATGTCGCGTGCTCCATCAGCGCTTGCTCGTCGTCATCGGCTCGGCGCTGCTGCTCGCCGGCTGCGCCGGACTCGAAGAGGGGGGCGGGCAGCGGTCGGACCTGGTGCTGAGCAGCCTGGCGCAGATCGGCCGGCCATACGTCTACGGCGCCGAGGCGCCTGGGGAGGGCTTCGATTGCAGCGGCCTGACCTATTACGCCCACAGCCGCGCTGGGCTCGCCATCCCCCGCACCGCGGCGGCCCAGCACAAGGCCGCGAAGCGCGTTAGGCGAAGCCGTTTGCGACCGGGCGACCTGGTCTTTTTCAAGACGGGGCCCAGCTCCTACCACGTCGGGCTGATGGTCGACGACGGCCGTTTCGTTCATGCCTCGACATCGCGCAAGCAGGTGCTCGTCTCCAAGCTCGACACGCCTTATTGGCGGTCGCACTTCATCGGGGCAGGTACCTTCATCCGGTGATTTGACCCCATTTATACCGGGGTAAAAGGCTCGCCTTTTTCGGTTCGGTGTTGCACAATGTCGTGCGGCTCCCGGTGCTAGGTGCTAGTCCGGGAGTGTCGGAATCACCACACTGTGCCTTAATTAGGAGTGACATTCATGTCCGATAAGCCAATGAGCAAGAGCCGTCGCGACGCCGTCAAAGTCATGCTGGGTACCGCAGCAGCCATCCCGGTGATCAACATGGTCGGTCTCGGTACCGCGCACGCGCAGCCTGACAACGCCGTCACCATGGACGATCCCACCGCACAGGCGCTCAAGTACCACCCAGACGCGGCTGCGTCCGAGCGTGTCTCTGCAGCACGCCCAGGTCTTCCGCCGGAAGAGCAGCACTGCGCGAACTGCAACTTCCTGTTGGCAGATGTCGGTGAGGGTGATTACCAGGGCTGCCAGCTCTTCCCTGGCAAGCTGATCAACGTCAACGGCTGGTGCGCTTCCTGGACCCTGAAGGCAGGCTGAGCACGCCGTCGCGATTCTCGGAATCGAAAGCGGGGCTTCGGCCCCGTTTTTCGTTGGCTGTGAAGGGTGTCTCTGCCGTTCCGCGCGTCGAGGTCTAGTCTTGAGATCGCGAGGAGACGGCCAACCTCTCAAGGCATGTCGCACCGATCGGCGCCCTGTCCTCGCGCACCAAGTCAGGCGCCTGTCGCTGCTCGATGGGCGTCCGGTGGGATGTCGCGGGAATGCGGTCGACTTTCCAGGGCATCCTTGAGCTGGATCATAGGGGTGCGAGCTGATGCTCGGGCATCCTAGTGATTCGTCTGCAGTCGCTATCTTCGCGGTACCTTGGCCATGGCCACCCCTTCAGAAACCACCTCCGATTTTCCCAATGCGCGCCCCTACGAGGGCATCTCTTCTCGACCCATTTCGTCGCCGTCGCGCCTCAGACTAGCCTTCGTTCGCGCGATCGTCTGGAGTCTGATCGGCATGATCTACGCTCCGCTCTTCACCGGTCTCATGGGGCTCATGAGTAGTGCCGGGGTGGGGGTGGCGGCCTACCCGATCGCCTCCGGGCTGGCTGGCGGGGCGGGGGCCGTGCTCTATGGCGCGCGCGAGCTCGCCTTGATCAGCACAGGCATCGGCGCACTGGCCGGCGTCGCGGTGCTGATTCTGCTACCGGACGGGGCGACCCTCGCCAATGTCATCGTGGTCGCATCCGTGCTGGCCGCCACCGTGGGGCTGACGGTGTCCTTCCCGCGTCGCTGCTCGCGCCACGTCCCTGGGAAGCTCCTCGCTGGGCTGGTCGCTGGAGCCTTCGGCGGTGCGGTGCTCGCCGTCGTCGAGCCGCTGCATCCGGTGGCTTTTTCGACCTTTGCCATCCTCGTTTTTCTGGTCAGCGTCAACGGCGTGCTCTATGTTGGCTCGGTGCGTTGGTGGATTCAGGTCTCGCGTCGGCTCAAGCTGGAGTCGCGGCCCTGCTATCTGATCGAAGCTGGGGTGATGGCGATCCTTGCAGGTGTCGCTGCGGGTAGCGTTTGGATGGTCGTTTCCCCGTTGCTCGGTGCCGAGGGGGGCGTGTCGCAGCTCGCGGCCCTGACCATGCATCACGAGATTCAAGCGGCCGTCGTCGGTGGTCTGCTCGGCGGCGGGCTGGCGGGCTTTCTCCTCGAGCTCTTCCGATTCTCCTGGGTGCACGAGCTCTGAGATCGCAAAGACATTCCGCGATCTTGGGCAGCGGCTCGAGGTCCAGCACGGCGACCGGCCTGAATAGGTCGTCTGAATGCAGTCCTGCCGTCGTTAGATGCGCGTCTCAAGAAACGGATTAGGATTAACAAGACTGTGCAGGGCTGAGAGGATCTCTCTAGATATACAGGAAGCCTGGTCTGAATCCTGTAAATCCCGAGAATGCCTGTTGATCTTGCCCACTCTTGCATCCTGTCCACTCTTGATTCTGCCCCATGGTGGAGCGTCATTTCGCAGTGCGCGTCGAGTCCTCGCCCTGTCTCCGCGAGCGGCTCGTCTGTGATCTGGCAGTCGACTGACCGTTTCTGCATTACTCGGACGGCAGGTTTTTCGATATCCTGCTGATCCGGGCGGCGTTTCTGGAAGTTCTCGCTCGCCCCGAGCGTATCTGCGCCGCGCTCGACCCGCATTCGTCTTGCCATCGCTTGCGGGGCGTCGGAGCTTGCGAGCAATTGAGATGTGTGATCAATCCGGGCGGACTATCGGCGAAATCCATGGCAAAAACCAAATCCAGTCGGCGCTGGCTCGACCGCCACGTCAATGACCCCTACGTCAAGCGGACGCAGCAGGACGGCTACCGCTCGCGTGCCGCCTACAAGCTGCTCGAGATCCAGGAGAAGGACCGCCTGCTCAAGCCGGGCATGCGTGTCGTGGATTTGGGGGCCGCTCCCGGAAGCTGGTCGCAGATCGCCAGTCGGCTGGTCGGGGCTCAGGGCCAGGTTGTCGCGCTGGACATCCTCGCCATGGAGCCGCTCCCGGATGTGTGCTTCATCCAAGGAGATTTCCGTGAGGACGCGATCTTGGCCCAGCTGCGTGAGACCCTTGGGGAGGCGCGGCTGGATCTGGTGCTTTCGGACATGGCCCCCAATATCACTGGGACAACGGTGGTCGATCAAGCGCGCGCCATGTATCTGATCGAGCTGGCCTTGGACCTGGCGCGCGAGCATTTGAAACCTGGCGGCGCCCTGGTCGTCAAAGCCTTCCAAGGCGCTGGCTTCGACGACTACGTTCGCGACCTGAGGAGCAGCTTCAAGCAAGTCGCGACGCGGAAGCCGAGATCCTCCAGGGCGGAAAGTCGCGAGGTGTTCCTCGTGGCCAAGGCTTTTCATCGTTGAGCCTTTCATCATGAAGGCTTCGATGCTAGTTTCCCCGGTTTGTCCGGGCCTTTTACTCAAGAGAACGCTAGAGGCAGCAAGCCGTGAGTGACATGGCGAAGAATCTATTGCTCTGGGTGGTCATCGCCATCGTGCTGATGTCCGTCTTCAACAATTTCACCACCACCCAATCCAGCACGAGGAGCCTGAACTACTCGGATTTCATCGAGCAGGTGAAGGCCGGCAGCGTCAAAGAGGTCACCATCCAAGGGCGGCTGATCGAAGGGGTCACGGAGACCGGGCAGCGCTTCTCGACCTACAGCCCTGGCGATGACGGTCTCGTTGGTGATCTGCTGAACAGCAATGTCGTCATCAAGGCCGCGCCGCCCGAGAAGCAGTCGGTCCTGATGCAAATCCTCATCAACTGGTTCCCCTTGCTGATCCTCATCGGCCTGTGGATTCTCTTCATGCGCCAGATGCAGGGCGGGGCCGGCGGGCGGGGGGCCATGTCCTTCGGCAAGAGCCGTGCGCGCATGCTCTCCGAGGACCAGGTCAAGGTCACCTTCCAGGACGTGGCGGGAGCCGAGGAGGCCAAGGACGAGGTCTCCGAGATGGTGGATTTCCTGCGTGACCCGAACAAGTTCCAGAAGCTGGGAGGCAAGATTCCCAAGGGCGTGCTCATGGTCGGCCCGCCCGGCACGGGTAAGACCCTCCTAGCGCGCGCGATCGCCGGCGAGGCCAAGGTGCCCTTCTTCACCATTTCCGGCTCGGACTTCGTCGAGATGTTCGTCGGCGTGGGCGCGTCCCGCGTGCGCGACATGTTCGAGCAGGCCAAGAAGCATGCGCCCTGCATCATCTTCATCGACGAGATCGACGCCGTCGGGCGTCACCGTGGCGCGGGACTGGGTGGCGGCCACGACGAGCGCGAGCAGACACTCAATCAGCTGTTGGTCGAGATGGATGGATTCGAGGGCAACGAGGGCGTCATCGTCATCGCCGCGACCAACCGTCCGGACGTCCTCGACCCGGCGCTGCTGCGACCCGGTCGTTTCGACCGCCAGGTCGTCGTCCCGCTGCCGGACGTCCGCGGGCGCGAGCAGATCCTCAAGGTGCATATGCGCAAGATCCCGGCCGGCGAGGACGTCAGGGCGTCTGTCCTGGCGCGCGGGACACCGGGCTTTTCCGGCGCCGACCTCGCCAATCTTGTGAACGAGGCGGCCCTGTTCGCGGCCCGCTCGAACAAGAAGATGGTCGACATGGACGACATGGAGAAGGCCAAGGATAAGATCATGATGGGCGCCGAGCGGCGCTCCATGGTGATGTCCGAGGACGAGAAGAAGCTCACGGCCTATCACGAGTCCGGCCACGCCATCGTCGGCCGTCTGGTGCCGGATCACGATCCGGTGCACAAGGTCAGCATCATCCCGCGCGGTCGCGCCCTGGGCGTCACACTCTTCCTGCCCGAGGACGACCGCTTCAGCTACAGCAAGCAGCGGCTCGAGAGTCAGGTCTCCAGTCTCTTCGGCGGACGCGCGGCCGAGGAGCTGATCTTCGGCGAGGAGAGCGTCACCACGGGGGCTCAGAACGACATCCATCGTGCGACCGAGATCGCCCGCAACATGGTGACCAAGTGGGGACTGTCCGATCGTCTCGGACCGCTGACTTACAGCGAAGACGAGCAGGAGGTCTTCCTGGGCCACTCGGTGACGCAGCACAAGAGCGTCTCGGACGAGACCACCCACGTCATCGACGAAGAGATCCGCAGCATTATCGAGCACAACTACGAGCGCGCGCGGGCCCTGCTCGTCGAGAACATGGACAAGCTGCATGCCATGTCGGAGGCGCTCATCAAGTACGAGACCATCGACTCGCATCAGATCGACGACATCATGGAGGGACGTACCCCGCGGCCGCCCAAGGGATGGGACGACGAGGAGCCACGCCGTCCAACAACGCCCAGCGGTGGGGCCGAGGACACCTCGGGGGCCGTCGATGGCGGCCAGGTCGGAAGCCCGGCCGGGGGACACTGATCCATGCGGCACTACTTCGGAACGGACGGGATCCGCGGAACCGTCGGGCAGGGATGCATCACGCCCGATTTCGTCCTCAAGCTCGGCTGGGCGGCCGGCCGAGTGCTCGGCAACGGCAGCGGCAAGATCCTCATCGGCAAGGACACGCGGATCTCGGGCTATATGTTCGAGTCGGCGCTCGAGGCCGGGCTGGTCGCCGCTGGTGTCGACATCCGCTTGCTGGGTCCCATGACGACGCCTGGCGTGGCCTATCTGACGCGCACCTTCCGGGCGAGCGCGGGCATCGTCATCACGGCATCGCACAACCCCTACCAGGACAACGGCATCAAGTTCTTCTCCGCCGATGGCGACAAGCTGCCAGACGAGGTGGAGCTTGCGATCGAGGCCGAGCTCGAGCGTCCGATCCAGACGGTGGACTCCAGCAAGCTCGGCAAGGCCAAGCGCGTCGACGATGCCAACGGGCGCTACATCGAGTTCTGCAAGAGCACCATCCCCGCCCGCATGGATTTCCGCGATCTCAAGATCGTGGTGGATTGCGCCAATGGCGCGACCTACAACACGGCGCCACACGTCTTGGAAGAGCTTGGCGCGACCGTGGTGCGGGTCGGCACGGAGCCGGACGGCTTCAACATCAATCTGGATGTCGGATCGACCAGGCCGGAGGCGCTTTGTCGTGCGGTCGTCGAGCAGGGGGCGGATCTGGGTATCGCCTTCGACGGGGACGGCGATCGCGTGCTCATGTCGGATTCGCGTGGCAACCTGGTGGACGGCGACCAGCTCCTCTACATCATCGCCAAGTCGAGATTGGTCGCGGGTGCCATGCGCGGCGAGGTCGTCGGCACGCTGATGAGCAATCTCGGCTTCGAGCACGCGCTCCGGCGTCTCGAGGTCGGCTTCGTTCGCACCAAGGTCGGCGACCGCTACATCATGGAGCACCTCAAGGGGGCGGACGGTATTCTCGGCGGTGAGCCGTCGGGGCACCTCATCTGCCGCGACCGCACCACCACTGGCGATGGCATCGTGTCGGCGCTCCAGGTCCTGGCCGCCATCAAGCGGCTGGCTACCAGCCTCGACGACCTCAGCGCCGAAGTGGAGCGCTACCCTCAGGTGCTCATCAATGTGCGGCTCGATCAGCGTCGCGACATCGTCGGTCTACCCGAGGTGCGGGACGCGGTTCTAAGCGCGGAGCATGAGCTGGGCGACCGCGGCCGGATTCTCCTCCGGCCGTCGGGGACCGAGCCCCTGGTCAGGGTCATGGTCGAGGGAAGGGACCAAGACGAAGTCACACGGCTCGCCGAGCGTCTGGCCAACGTCGTCCGCGAGCAGATCATCGGCTAGAAGAGGCCGCTTTCCGGAGTCTCGGAGGCGCCAGGAAAGCCTTGGTCTCGCTAGCTTCTCGGCAAACCCCCAAGCGAAGATCATCGAGCAGCAGTGGCGCTCGCCGCGTCGAACCGAGCCGCGTCTGTGCGGTCGCTGCTGGATGATCGCGAAGGTTCGGATTCACTGTGGCAAC
Organism: Thiorhodococcus minor; assembly: GCF_010820565.1. Classification (GTDB taxonomy): domain Bacteria; phylum Pseudomonadota; class Gammaproteobacteria; order Chromatiales; family Chromatiaceae; genus Thiorhodococcus; species Thiorhodococcus minor. The sequence continues at coordinate 16,475 of NZ_JAAIJQ010000011.1, forward strand.
TGTTAAGAAAAGCGCACTGGTGCCGCATTCGGCATCGCAGATGTTCAACCTCGTCTATGACGTGGCCTCCTATCCCAAGTTTCTCCCCTGGTGCAGCAATGCGTGGGTGATTTCGGAGACGGACACCAAGATCTGCGGTCAGATCGAAGTGCAGCGGATGGGCATCCACCAGACCTTCAGCACCTGTAACGCGTTCGAGCGCGATCGGTTGATGAGTATCGACCTGCTCGATGGCCCCTTCCGCAAGCTGGTCGGGGCCTGGCGCTTTACGCCCTTGCGCGAGGACGCCTCCAAGGTGGAGCTGGAGCTCGAGTTCGAGTTCTCCGGGCGCCTCATCGACAAGGCCTTCGGCGGCGTCTTCAATCAGATCGCCAACACCTTGGTCGATGCCTTCTGCAAGCGCGCGGACGAGGTCCACGGTGACTGACTACATCCAAGTCTCCGTGGCTTACGTCGGGCCGGAAGGACAGGTCCTGCGCAATCTGGAGGCCCTGACAGGGACGCGCGCCCAAGAGGCGATCGAGCAATCCGGGATCCTCGGGCAATTTCCCGAGATCGATCTCGCGATCAACAAGATCGGGGTCTTCGGCAGGCTGGTGAAGCCCGATCAGGTGCTGCAGGACGGCGACCGCGTGGAGATCTACCGCCCCTTGATCGCGGACCCGAAGGAGGCGCGCAAACGGCGCGCGGCAGGGGCGGCGAAGCCCGCGGCGGCGGCTCGGTAGGATCGAAAGGCAAGACAGGACCCGGACGTCTCTCGCTTTGCCGACCCACTGGCGTCAAGTCGGCGCCTAGCTTGCCTAAGCTTGCTCAGTCATCGCGCCGGGCACTATTCCTTCGGCTCAAGTCCGACCGCCTTCAGGCCCTTGCTCACAACCCCCTCGCGATGCTCGTAATCGGGCACGGTGACGAGTATCTCCTTCTCCTCTCGCCCTGCGGCGCGATTCGCATCGGGGCGGATGTCGCCGACGATTCGCGCTAGTGCCTCATCCTGGAAATGGAGCGTCAGGTCGCGCTGCTCCATCTTCTGGTGGCCGCGCCTGATGGTGTAGACGTAGTCCCAGCGGTTGCGATGGAAGAAGTCCGTGAGCAGGGGGGTGCCCAGCACGAACTCGACCTGACGCTTGGTCATGCCCAGCTCCAGGCTGTCCACCATCTCCTCGGTGATAATATTGCCCTGTTGTACCGTCATCTTGTAGACGAAGGGCAGATCCTCGAGCACCGAGCCCTTGTACTCGTCCGGCTTCTTATCGCGCGCACAGCCAATCGTCATGGCGACCAGGCAAGCGATGATGGTAAAACTGAAAATCTTTCGCATCTTGATCTGACAAGTACTTTGCGATAAACCGCCGCATCATACAGCAGCGCTGCCTCCTGATTGTAGGGGCAAGCCGATGATTCACGCCGATTTCGGCCATGCATGGCCGAAACGCAGCAAGACGGGGAGAGCCAGTTGGAGAACCAGCAGATCAAAGATGCCGGACTCAAGGTCACAGCACCTCGAGTCAAGATCCTGGGGATTCTGGAAAGCTGTGGCAAGCGCCACATGAGCGCGGAAGACGTCTACAAAGAGCTCCTCAGCCAGGATGAGGAGATCGGCCTCGCCACGGTCTATCGCGTCCTGACTCAGTTCGAGGGTGCCGGACTCGTCTGCCGACGCCACTTCGAGGGCGGTCAGTCGGTCTTCGAGCTCAACAGCGGCGAGCACCACGACCACTTGGTGTGCCTCAAGTGCGGCCGGATCGTCGAGTTCGTCGATCCCACCATCGAGAAACGTCAGGCCAAGATCGCGGCCGAAAATCACTTCAAGATCGAAGACCACTCACTCGTCGTCTACGGCATCTGCAGCGACTGCCAGGCGAAGGGCTGAGAACCCCAGCGGCCTGCGCCGCCGGGCTCGTTTGACTGGGTCATCAGCCAGGCAACATTCCGGGCACATACCCCCCAGTGGGCTAGCTGTCCTGCCAGCGGTGCGGGCGCCGCAATCCGAAGGGGCGCTTCAACCCGAAAAGAGCTACCAGCTTCTAGTGCAGCAGAGTGAAAGTCCTGAGACCGTTTTCTCGCGATGTGTCGCAAGACGCTTTGCAACCGCATCCTGCTGTTTTGTAACCGATGTTCGCGACCTCAGACCTGAATGACAAACGGCATCAGGACTGCCATACGGGACCACTAGCCGCCAGCCTTATAGGATCACTCAGTTGGCCGATAGAGACCGTCGGTCTGGTGCATGCCATGATCCTGCGTATCCAGGCCCTGGTCCTGGGCGGGCATTGATTCCGATGATCCGGGAGTGAATCCGCATGAACGCCATTTCGATGTTTGACCGGCCCGCCGGCTGCTGCGCCGACGCCATCCAACAGCGTTGCATCAAGGCCGGTGCCGCAATCCTGGCCGCCCTGCTGATCGGTGGCTGCGCCACCGGCGCGCGTCAACTGATGCCGACCCCGACCCTGTACCAGCTGCCGGACGGCCGGCCGGTGTTCGATCCGGCCGTGGAGGCCCTCCAGAATCCGGCGCAAGATCCGAACCTGGATCTGCTGTTCATCACCGACCGCGCCCCGCCCACACCCGCGGAGCTTGAGGTGCATGCCAAGGGCGAGTCGTCGTTGCCCTACGGCCAAGGGCGCGCCCGGCACATCGCCTTCGGCTCCGCCCAGGTGCGGATGGTGCCGACGTTGGACTGGAGCGTGCTGCGCGCGCAAAGCCAGCTCGCCAAGCGCACCCAGGAGGTCAACCTGGAGCTGGGCCAGGTCCGCACATTGGGCGCCTTTCCCGATGAGCCCTACCAAATCTCCAAGGGTCCGGACGGGAAGACCCTGCGCGACCGTGCAGAGCTTGCACGCCACTTCGCGGCCAAGGCCGAGCTGCAGGGCGAGGTCGAGCGCAGGCTCGCGCAGGCACCCAAGAAGGAGGTCATGCTCTACGTCCATGGCTTCAACGAGACCTTCGCCACCGCCGCCTATACCGCCGCGGAGTTGTGCCACTTCCTCGGTCGCGAGGAGGTCTGCGCCTTCTTCACCTGGCCGGCCTCGACCACCGGCAATTTCCTGATCTCCTACACCACCACCACGGAGTCCGCCGACTACGCGGTCGCGCATCTCAAGAAGACCATCCGCACGCTCGCGAGCACCCCGGGGGTCGAGCGGCTGCAGCTCCTTGCCCACAGTCGCGGCACGGCTCTGACCTTGCGGGCCGTGAGTGAGTTGGCGCGCGAGGCCATCGCCGCCAGCAAGGAGCCGATGGACCTGTACAAGATCGACAACCTGGTGCTGCTCTCGCCGGACATCGACGTGGACATCGCCGGTCAGCAGATCACCGACTTCCTCTCCGATCCCGAGCTGATGACGGTCTGGCCGGAGGGGCGGCTGCCGCGCGTGCTGCAGGGCCGTTTGACCATCTATGCTTCGCCGGAGGACCGTGCCCTACTGGTCTCCCGCATCCTGTTCCGTAGTCGCAACCGGGTCGGACAGCTCCGTCCCGAGGACATTCCGGACAAGGCTCAGCGCTACTTCGAGACGGTCGGGCGCATCGATCTGATTTCCTACGAGGGCAAGCGCACGGACCTGTTCGGCCACTCCTACTTCACCACCAATCCACAGGTGAGCTCCGATCTGATCGAATTGCTCCGCTACGACAAGCAGTTGGGAGAGCCTGGGCGGGAGCTGGTCAAGACCGGGCGGGTGACCTGGGAGTTTCCGGTCGACGGGAACAATGGATACTAGATGTCGGGCTCACAACACCTTCGCCAAGGTTGCGACCGCCGCGATGGCCACCGCCATCATGGCCCCGAGCTTGATGATCAGGCGGTACTCGAGCTCGCGAATGTCCGACTTGAGCGCCAGCTCCAGCGCCCGCAGGTCGGTCTTGGTCGCCAGCTCCGCCTCCACCCCGCGAGGCATGGAGAGCGCAGCGCAGCCGAGCGGCCCCGGGTAGGTGTGGGCGCGGGCGTAGCGCCGCAGTGCCGAGGGCTGTGCCCGAGGCGCGGAGGCGATATGCAGAGCGCATCCCGCACACCGTTGAGTCATTCGTCGCAGGGGAGTGGCGCAGGCGCGCAGAGCCGTAGCCAGCCCCCGGAGCGGGACGAGCCCGGGCTAAAAGGCTGTCTTGTCGCGAGGGCGTTGGGGCGACTGGGAGTCCCGCAACGCATCCTGAGCGGCGACGACACCCCGGATGGGCGGCACGAAAGGCTTCGGCAATCGCCTCGGCCTGACTTTCAGGGATGCCTGAATCCTTGAGCGTGCGGATGAATGTGTGGGTGTCGAAGGTGATGGCGGTCGTGGCTCGATGTCGTCGGTCCGCCCTGGCGGACAACATGGCGCTGCAGCCCCTGGCTGTCAACGGACTGCGCGCCGACTTGGCCTCATCACGCCAGAGCGCGGATTCACAAGGCACTCAAGCCAAAAAGAGCTGTCAGCTTCCAGCCTCCAGCAGCCAGCTATTGAAGATCGGCCACTTGGATATTGAGAACGCGCTGCCAGGGCTCACCCATCAGGTGAAGCCCGCAAGAAGGGAAAACCTCGACAAAGCAACCGCTGGAGGCTGATCGCCGGCGGCTGACTGCTCTTTCTGGGCTCAAGGCACTGAGGACGCCCTCTGCTCGTTCTCTAACGCCTTATCCGTGATCTCCTTGTACAGATGCACGGCGCGGGTATAGAGGCTCTCGAATTCCGGCCGCTTGTCCACCAGCCGCTTGATGTGCTCGGCATCCTCCATCACCCGCTTGAGGTGCTCGATGTCGGAGTCGTCGAGCGGCTCGCCGCGGTCGACCTTAACCTTGATGTCGAGCGCGGGCGGGAGCCGAAACTTCTCGAAGCGCTCGAGAATGGTGACGATCACGCCTTCTTCGTGTGAGATCTCGGTCATGGTGTTCTCCGCAACAAGTTGATCACTCGGATCGCGCTGATGGCCTCGGCGAGGACCTCCAGTCCCTTCTGAGTGCGTGGGATGCCCAGATGCCCGGCCGCGAGGAGCCGCAGCTCGGTCTGGGCCTGGCTGGTGGAAGCATCCATCGTTGCGCGCTGCTGGCGCCGCATCGCGCTCAACCCTCGCTCGTCTGATGCGGCCGCCAGCGGGCATGCCGCTCGCGCAGAATCGCGAGGGCGTCATCGGCGCCCTTGACGCACTGGGGGATGTCCATGTCCTCCGCATTGGCCAGCTCGAAGCCGGGGCGGCGCATCCAGCGGCGCGCCCAGTCGAGCAATTCGCCCCACGTATCGCCGACGAAGATGAGCGGCGTGTCGTGTAGATGGCGCACCTGTAGGAGCTGCCAGACCAGCATGGATTCCAGGACGGTGCCAATCCCGCCGGGGACGACGATATAGGCGTCCGAGAGCAGCACGAAGTGATGCAGCCGGGTGAAGAAGGTCTGGTGCTCGAAGGACTCCTGCACGAAGGGGTTGACCTCCTGCTCGAAGGGCAGATCCAACTCGGATGCCGATGCTCTGCGCCCGGTCGGGGGCGGCGCTCGACTGAGCGCCCTCGTTGGCCGCCTGCATGAGACCGGGACCGCCGCCGGTAACGATGTCGCAATCCATCGCGGCCAGCTTGGCGGCGAGCCGTTTGACCTCCTCATAGACCCAATGCCCGGGCCGGGTGCGCGCCGAGCCGAAGATGGTCACCCGATAGCGCTCCCGCTTCGAGGGGCGCAGCCGAGTCAGATTGTTGACCAGGGTCCAGAGGCCGAAGATGGTATCCACCAGGATGCGCTTGACACCCTCTTCATCGGTCAGGCTAACAGTGGTTGGCGTGCGCGGTTCTGTCATCGACCCTGTCCTCATGAGCCGCTTGTCCTGCGACGCCTCGGGGCTGGCGGGCGCCGCGGGCGCTGGACGGCCCCGACGACTGCACCGGTCAGTCGATATGGCCCTTCTGGTGCTGGTCATAGAGGTAGCCGCCGACAGCACCGGCGCCCGCGCCGATGAGCGCGCCCGTCCCGGCGCTGCCGCTCAGGGAGCCGATCGCGGCGCCACCCACGGCACCCATCAAGGCGCCGCTGCCGCTGCGGCTTCCCGTCGTGGTCCCGCAGCCGGACAGGCAGAGCATCAGCGACACAGTCGCAAGCATGGCAAGCTTCTTCTTCATGTCATCAACTCCTGGATCTCGCGATAGGCGACGAAAGCGCCTTCGCCACACGGTTATTTCTGGCAGGGGTACTTGGCCGCAAGGGCGCGCACCACGCCAACGACGGGCGGCTCGGCCATCAGCCGCGCATCCCTGGCCTGCGCGTCGCCCCAGGAGAGCAAGGCTGAGCGCCGTCCTCGATGGTCGCGCCCTTGGGATAGCAGACGAGCCGTTTCAGCTCGCGATCGTCGCTGATCTCGTCGTGATGTTGCGCGGTTGCCTGAAGGCAGGCATGGCACGCCTGATGGGCCACCGCATACTCCACCGCCAGCGTCGCCTGGCTGAAGACAGTGCCGACGCTGGCGAGGATGAAGGCGAGTCCAAGAGTCTGTCGTGTGTTCATCTGGCAACTTTCGGTGAGTCATTGGTCGGTTCGCGAAACGAGCGCCGCGGGCGCTCACAGAGCGCAAGCGCGGGAGATACCTGGAATAAGCAAATCATCCGCCAGCCGCGCGCGAAGCCCTTTGCGGCGCTAAGAATTATTAAAAATCAGCGGCTTGCGCGGCATCTTTCGATCGCCGGAGATCCGTCACGGTCACCAGCAACCACGATATCTCAGAGTTTCTACGCCCCCTCCGAGGCGAGACGACCGGCCAGCGAGCACGCAGCGGTGTTTTCGCTGAGGGTGCCCATACGGCTCAAAACACCTCCGGGATCCGCGTCAAGGGCCGGTCCGGCTCCCGATAGCCGGCTGGCTTCTGGCGTTTGGGCAGGGTGATCCGCTCGCGCGGCAGCTCTTCATAGGGGATCTGGCTCAGCAGATGGCGGATGATATTGAGCCGGGCGCGCTTCTTGTCGTCGGAATGCGCGACATGCCAGGGCGCAAAATCCGTGTCCGTGGCCGCGAGCATGGCGTCGCGCGCCCGTGAATAGTCGTACCAGCGGCTGTAGGACTTGAGATCCATCGGTGAAAGCTTCCAGAGCTTGCGACCGTCTTCGATGCGCGCCTCCAAGCGCCGCGCCTGCTCTTCCTGGCTGACCTCCAGCCAGTATTTGATGAGGATGATGCCAGAGTCGATCATGGCCTTCTCGACCATCGGGGCCATCTGGAGGAAGCGCTCGGTCTGCGCCTCGGTGCAGAAGCCCATCACCCGCTCGACCCCGGCGCGGTTGTACCAGCTGCGATCGAAGATGACGATTTCCCCCGCCGCCGGGAAATGGCGCATGTAGCGCTGCACGTACATCTGGCTCTTCTCGCGCTCGGTCGGTGCCGGCAGGGCGACGACCCGGAAGATGCGCGGGCTCACCCGCTCCGTCATCGCCTTGATGGTCCCGCCCTTGCCCGCGCCGTCGCGACCCTCGAAGACGATACAGACCTTGAGTCCTTGGTGACGGACCCATTCTTGGAGCTTGACTAGCTCGACATGCAGCTTCGCCAGCTCGCGCTCATAGGTTTTCGCCTTCATCTTGCTGGGTGCTCGACCCGCTTTCTCGTCATCGGCCGCTGTGCGTTTCTTGGCGTGCTTGCTCATTGCCCTGCCTCCCGCTGGTGAGCGACCGTCGGCGGCGGTCTTACCTGTCCAAGTATCGACCAAAACGAACAGGCTGCAGCCAGGCCCCGCTCTCCAATGAATCGGCCGGCACGGCCTGAGGCGGCAGCGCCAGGCTGGTCGTCAGCAGGATGGAGAAGAGGATGCCGGAAACCGCGGCGGCTCCCTGCGTCGCGCGTAGCCGAGTCTCACTGGAGATAACGCTGGGCCGCGGTCACCAGATCTTCGCGCACCGGCAGGTCATCGGGTGTGATGCTCAGCGCCAGCATGACGCCCCGTCGATCGCGGGCGTTGCGCAGCTCCCAGAGCTGGACGGCGCGGGCGGTGGGGTCGTCCGCCTCGCGCTGAATGTTCATGTCATCGAGCCACAGCCTGACGGGCTCGGCCCAGAGCTGGCGGGGTGCCGCGCCAAGCAGATCGGCGGCGCGCTGAAGGTGGAGGCGCAGGACATCCTGATCCGCGCCCAAGGCGTTCAATTGCGCCGTGAGCTTGTCCAGATCGGCCTGCAGCGCCGCAGGGTCCGGGTGTCCGGCATCCGCTGGCGCGAAGCTCCAGCCACCATGCTCCAGCGCGGTCAGCTTGCGCCGCAAGAGGTCGCGCTGGCGCTTCGGATCGGCGCGCTCCACGCGTGCCGCCGCATTGCCGGTCAAGGCCAGGGTCAGCAGGTGATCGAAGGCGCGGCGCTTCCACTGGCGGCGGCTTTCGGCCTCGTCGACCTTGGGGTCCAGCAGCTCGGAAGCGGCTAGCCAGTCGACCAGACTTGCCAGCATCCGCTCGATATCCTCCGGGCGGCGACTGTTTTCGAGTCGGAGCAGGGCAGCGGCGATATTGCGCTGTCCGGCCATCGCCGTGTCCGCGAGCCGCTGCTCGTTCAGTAACAGGTATCTGAACTGCGGCTGTTAGCGGCGCAGCCGCTCGGGCAGGTCCGGCTCGATCAGCTCATCGAGACTGGTCTTGGCCCACCGGGGCTTCTCACTATCGAAGAGGACGATGGGCAGGACCGGCGGCAGCGGGCTGCCGGCCGGGATCTCGCCAGCGGCGGCAAGATCCCGATGGAGTAATCCAACATAGGTCAACAGCCTGACGGTCATGAGGCGATCAACGCTCGACTGAGACTCCAGCAGCAAACAGACGCAGCCCTAGCGCAGACGCCAGATCATGTCGTCCGCGCGCTCACGCAGGTCGTGGCTGATACCGATCCCGCTGACGCGCTGCAGGCTGGTGAAGTCCAGCCGCTCAACCCAGTCCTCCTGCACGAAGCCGTGGATCAGGTCCGCGACCAGATCGCGATGCGGGAACAGGAGCTTGTAGGAAGGATCGTGATCTGCCACTGGTCGACGCCAAGCCCACACACGACCGCTCCGAGCTTGGAGCGCACTGCGCGGATGTTGGCGTAGTCCAGATGATCTCAGTGATCACGCGTGATCAGCAGATAGTCGATCTCAGGCATGTACTAAGCCGTGTTGAGGCTTGACCAAGGTCGGCAGGATCTTCATGACAAGTGCTCCGAATACCTCAGGTGTTTCTCATCCGGCTCCAACAGTGCCGGCGTTGAACCGCAAAGTCCGCGATGAATCTCAGATGGCTATCCGTCAACTGACACACACGAGAATCAACCCATTGTCTTTCCTCGCGCCCTTTGCGCCTTGCTTTGCGGTTCAAATCTCCTTCCGGGCAGAAAGGCTCGGGACGCGCTAATCGACACTGAGCGAGGCCATGTCGATGTCGATGTCGATGACGATGCGATGCGCGAAGTCACCCTTCGCCAGATGCGCGAATGCGTCGTTGATCTGGTCCATTTTGATCATCTCGCATTCCGGGTAGATCTGATGCTCGGCACAGAAATCCAGCACCTCCTGGGTCTCGGCGATCCCGCCGATCAGGGACCCCGCCACGCGGCGACGACCGAACACCAGCGGCATCGTCATGAGCTCTTCCATCGGACCGAGCTGGCCGACGATCACCAGCGAGCCATCGACATCCAGTAGCGGCGTGTAGAGGTCAAGTCATGTTTCACGGGGACGGTATCGATGATGAGGTCGAAGGCGTTGGCGGCGGCCTGCATGGCCTGCCGATCGGTAGAGGCGAGAATGCCCCGGGCGCCGCTTGCCTTCGCTTCCGCCTCCTTCTTTGTCGAGCGGCTGATCACGGTGACCTCCGCGCCCATCGCTGTAGCGAGCTTGACGGCCATGTGGCCGAGTCCGCCAAGACCGATGACGCCGACGCGCGTCCCCTCGCCGACGTCCCAGGTGCGCAGCGGTGAGAAGGTGGTGATGCCGGCGCACAGAATCGGCGCGGATCTCGAGAGATCGAGGTTGTCTGGGATGCGCAGGACGAGCTCTTCTCGCACGACGATGTGCCTGGAGTAACCGCCCTGGGTGATCTCGCCGCTGATGCGATCCGGCGCGCCATAGGTCGGCGTCATGCCGTTGCGGCAGTACTGCTCTTCGTGTTGATGGCATTGATCGCATTCCTGACAGCTGTCGACCATGCAGCCGACCGCCACTCGATCGCCTTCCTTGTACGCTGTGACCTCGGGACCCGCAGCGCTGACGACACCCACGATTTCATGGCCCGGCACCAGCGGATAGGGCTGCGGACCCCAATCGCCGTTCACGGTATGCAGATCGGAGTGACAGACGCCGCAGAACTGGATGTCGATGGCGACATCGTTCGGGCGTAGCTCGCGGCGTTCGAAATGATAGGGGACGAGCTTCGCGTCGGCCGAATGGGCCGCGTAACCGATTGTCTTCATGCTGTTTAACCTGGTCTCGTCAGAGAATTGGATATGGACTGCCAGCCCCCGTCGATCCCCGGGGCCGGCAGCGATGGCTCGCGTATCTGAGATCCTGAGAATAGGGCCCGACACCCCGGAAGCAGATACCCGATCCTCTCGATCTCTTGCCTATTTCTGCTGGAGGCGTGCTTTCAAATTGCTCTACCCGTTCGAATCTTGCCTAGAGACGGCATTCCAAATCGGAGCACGCCTGATATGCCAGAGACTTCGACCTTGCTGAAGCACCTTCCGAAGATGGAGACCGGGGTGATGGAATCGTACCTCCAAGGGGTGCGGTTCTTCAGTTCGACACAGCCGGTTCCGCGTCGCCCCATGGTCTACGATCCGGGCATCTGCGTCGTCGCCCAGGGCCACAAGACCGGCTATCTGGGCGGGAAGCCGTTTCGCTACCACGCCAACAATTACCTGGTCACCTCGGTCACCATGCCGTTCAAGTGCGAGACGTTCGGATGCCCCGAGGAGCCGTTGCTGGGTCTCTACATTGATATTGAGTTGGGACAGCTCAACGAGCTGATCAGCGGGATGGGCCTGCAGGCCGAGATGAGCAAGGCCGCCGAGGAGACCCTGCCGCGCGGGATCGGTCCGGCCGCCCTGGACGCGGAGATGACGGACGCAGTCGCTCGCCTGCTCAAGGCGCTGCGCTCGGAGACCGAGGCTAGGCTACTGGGGCCGGGGCTCATGCGCGAGGTCCTGTTTCGCGCCCTGGGGGGCACCCAGGCGCCGGTGCTCTATGCGCTGGCGATGTACAGCGGCACCTTCTCCAAGGTCGCCCAGGTCTTGAAGATCATGCAGAGCCACTATGCCGAGAAGCTCGACGTGGAGCACTTGGCCGAAAGGGTCCACATGAGCGCCTCGGCCTTCCATCGGGCCTTCAAGGAGGTGACCTCGGAATCTCCCATGCAGTACCTGAAGAAGATACGGCTGACGAAGGCGAGGGACCTGATGGTGCGCGAGAGCATGAAGGCCTACATGGCGGCCGATCGAGTCGGCTACGAGAGCCCCTCTCAGTTCAGCCGCGAGCTCAAGCGCTTTTTCGGGCAGAGCCCCGCCGAGATGACGCGCGAATTGCGCGCGGCTTGAGATCGCGTCAGCCGGCCAGACGCTCTATTCGGCCGAATCGCGGCAATCCTTCAACCTAAGAGGAGCAGTCGAACCGCAAAAGCACAAAGAGCGCAAAGGATTTCAACACCTTGTCTGCGAAGCGATGCTCACTCAGAGGGTGAAGCGACGCGGCGATGCAAGCCTCTGTCTTTCTTCTTGTCCTTCGCGCCTTGCGGTTCCAATTGCCGAATCTAGGCTCAAGGGGTTGGAGACCTGTTTCACCGGTGAGGTCCAGGTGGACATGCTCTTTCCCGACAACGAAACGGCCCATTTCTCTGGTGCCTACATGAAATCCTCCAAGGATGATTGATGCTCTGGCGCAACAGTCCTTGCCGATTTCGCATCCAATCACAGGACGGACGCGACGGTACTTCGCTTACCATGCCGACTCACACGCCCTAAGCGAGCTAAGTGGACGAAGATGATGACGCAGCACCCCGAGCTGACCGCCTTGGGCTGGACCCCGTGGCTCGAACAGCACGCCGCATGTGATCCGTCGCAATCCATCGCGCGTGTCGCGGCCGTGGATCGCGATCAGCTGTTGCTCGTGGATCAGGATGGCTCTTTCCGCGCCAAGCTGGCCGGCAGCTTTCTGCACCGCCACCGCCTCTCCCACGAGCTCCCCTGTGTGGGCGACTGGGTGTGCCTGGAACGGCGGCCGGGCGATGATTTCGGCATCGTCCACGGGGTCATCGAGCGCCGGACCTCGCTGAGCCGAAAGTCGGCCGGAAACGCCGTCGAGCATCAGACGATCGCGGCAAACCTGGACAGCGTCATGGTCGTCCAGTCCTGCCATTTCGACTTCAACCTCAAACGGCTGGAGCGCTATCTGGTCATGGTGATGGACGGTGGGGCGGATCCCTATATCCTGCTCACCAAGACGGATCTGGTGGATCCGGACGTCCTGGCCGAGCAGCTGGCCGAGATCCACGGCATCGGTCTCATGGCACCTGTCCTGACGCTGAGCAACCTGACACGAGAGGGGCTCGACGACCTCGAGCGCACGCTGGTGCCGGGAAAGACCTATTGCTTCGTCGGATCCTCTGGCGTCGGCAAAAGCACCCTGATCAATCACCTGATCGACCGGGACGCCTTGGAGACAGGCCGCGTCAGCGCGACGGGCGAGGGACGCCATACGACCGTGCGTCGCGAGCTGATCCGGCTCGACGGCGGCGCGCTGGTCATCGATACGCCCGGCATGCGTGAATTCGGCATCCTCGGGGCCGGGTACGGCATCGAGAGCAACTATGCCGAGATCACCGCGCTCGCCTTAGGCTGTCGCTATCGCGACTGCACCCACGGCGGTGAGTCTGGCTGCGCCGTGCGTGCGGCGGTCGATGCCAACGAGATCGCTCGCGAGCACTTCGAGAGCTATCTGAAGCTTAGAGAAGAGTCGGACTTCAACCAGATGACCCACGCCGAGCGGCGCAAGAAGGATCGGGATTTCGGCCGATTCATCAAATCGGCGAAGAAGGATCTGAGAGACCGCTGAACCCAATTGGAGCAGTCAGCTTCCAGCTCCCAGCCGCCAGCGGAGGAAGATCATGCAGTTGCCGGATTTTCTGGCCGATCAGCCGCTCACCCGTTGGGTGACTCAGCGAAGACTTGAAAGCAGCTCCGAAACAAAGCTTTAAGCTGGCCGCTGGTGGCTGGCAGCGCTTTCTATGCTGAAGCGGCACTGATCGCTGGAATCGGCCGGGTCGAGAGGAGATCCGCCCCAGCTCGAATAGCTTTAGGGCGAGCAGGAAACGGGCCTCGGCGGCGAACTGCTCGGGGGAGTCGGCGGGTATCGGCAAGGCATCGCTTGGAATGTCAATGACGATGGTTGGCATGAGATGGCCTTTGGGGTCAGCGTGGCGATGGGTCGATTGCAGTCCGGCCCCGGCTGGGGCGCTCGCTCCGATGCCGCGCCCCGTGTAGCTATCCCACCAACTGCTCCACGACCGCCGTGATTTGCCGCAGCCGCTGCTCCGGCTCGGCCATCTCCCTGAAGAACTTCAGCTTGTCCGCGCCATCCAGCTTGAATTCCTTGGGCTTGGTCTGGACCAGCCGGATGAGGTTGGCGGGGTCGATCTTGGGAGTCTCGGTGAAGTGGATGCGTCCGCTGGCGGGGCCGGCTTCGATCTTGCGGATGCCCCAGGGCTGGACCTTGAGCTTGAGCTCGGTGATGTCGATCAGGTTCTTGGCCGGGTCGGGCGGCAGGCCGAAGCGGTCGATCATCTCCACCTGGATCTCGCGCAGGGCGTCCTTGTCCGCGGCGCTGGCGATGCGCTTGTACATGACCAGGCGGGCGTGGACGTCGGGTAGATAATCGCTCGGCAGCAGCGCGGGCACGCCGAGGTCGATCTCGGCGCCGTGGTCGAGCGGGCGGTCCAGCTCCGGCGTGCGGCCGGCCTTGAGGGCGTCGACCGCGCGCTCCAGCAGCTCCATGTAGAGGGTGAAGCCGACCTCGGCGATCTGTCCGGACTGCTCGTCACCGAGCAGCTCGCCGGCGCCGCGGATCTCCAGATCGTGCGTCGCCAGGGTGAAGCCCGCGCCTAGGTCTTCCATCGACTCGATGGCCTCCAGGCGCTTCTTGGCGTCCTCTGTCATCGTCTTGGCCGGCGGCGTGATGAGGTAGGCGTAGGCGCGGTGGTGGGAGCGCCCGACGCGTCCGCGCAGCTGGTGGAGCTGAGCCAGGCCGAGCCTATCGGCGCGATTGATGATGATGGTGTTGGCGCTGGGGACGTCGATGCCGCTCTCGACGATGGTGGTGCAGACCAGCAGGTTGAAGCGCTGGTGGTAGAAGTCGCGCATGATGCGCTCCAGGTCGCGCTCGCGCATCTGGCCGTGGGCGACCTGCACGCGGGCCTCCGGGACCAGGGCCTCCAGCTTTTGCGCCTGATTCTCGATGGTCTCGACCTCGTTATGGAGGAAGTAGACCTGGCCGCCGCGCTTGAGCTCGCGCAGCACGGCCTCTTGGAGCAGTCCGTCGTTCCAGGCGCTGACGAAGGTCTTGATGGGGTGCCGCTCGACCGGCGGCGTGGCGATGATGGAGAGGTCGCGTAGGCCGGACATGGCCATGTTGAGGGTGCGCGGGATCGGCGTCGCGGTCAGGGTCAGGATGTCGACCTCGCTGCGCAGGTTCTTGAGCTGCTCCTTGTGGCGGACACCGAAGCGGTGCTCCTCGTCGATGATGGCCAGCCCCAGGTTTTTGAACTTAATGCTGGGCTGCAGCAGCTTGTGCGTGCCCACGACGATGTCGACGGTGCCGGCCTCGAGGCCTTCCAGGATCTTCTTCTGCTCCTTGGCGGTGCGAAAGCGCGACAGGCTCTCGACCCGGACGGGCCAGTCCGCGAAGCGATCGGAGAAGTTCTCGAAATGCTGCTCGGCGAGCAGGGTCGTGGGCACCAGCACCACGACTTGACGGCCGCCGTTGACCGCCATGAAGGCGGCGCGCATTGCGACCTCGGTCTTGCCGAAGCCGACGTCGCCGCAGACCACGCGATCCATGGGCTTGGGCGCGGCCATGTCGTCCAGCACGGATTCGATGGCGCGCAGCTGATCCGGCGTCTCCTCGAACTCGAAGGCGGCCGCGAAGGCGGCATACTCCTCGCCGTGCTTGGGGAAGGCCACGCCCTGGCGTGCCGCGCGGCGTGCGTAGATGTCCAGCAGCTCGGCGGCGACGTCATGCGCCTTCTGGGCGGCCTTGCGCTTGAGCCTGTCCCACTGGTCGCCGCCGAGGCGATGCAAGGGGGCGCTTTCCGGCGAGGCGCCGGTGTAGCGCGAGATCAGGTGCAGCGAGCTCACGGGCACGTAGAGCTTGTCGC
Organism: Thiorhodococcus minor; assembly: GCF_010820565.1. Lineage (GTDB taxonomy): Bacteria > Pseudomonadota > Gammaproteobacteria > Chromatiales > Chromatiaceae > Thiorhodococcus > Thiorhodococcus minor. Next base: position 31,792 of record NZ_JAAIJQ010000011.1, read on the forward strand.
CCTTGGCGTACTCCAGGGCGAGAAACTCCGTCGTCATGCCGCCGACGTCCAGCGTCTGCAAGCCGAGATAGCGCCCGACGCCGTGATTTTCGTGCACCACGGGAGCACCCTCGGTCAGCTCCGTGAGGTTGCGCACCACGGCGTCGCTGTCGCGCTCGCGGGCACGCTGGCGGCGCTCCTGGCGAACCCGCTCTCCGTAGAGCTGGGTCTCGGTGACGATGGCGATGTTCGCCTGCTCGAGCAGCAGCCCCTGCTCGATCGGGGCCACCGTCAGCCCAAGGCGCTGGTCGCCGTCGAGGAAAGCGTGCCAGCCGGATACCTGGCGTGCCTGGATTCCGAAGCCCTGCAGGTGCTCGGCTAGCATCTCGCGGCGGCCGGTGCTCTCGGCGCCGAAGAGCACCCGAAAGCTCGGTCTGTCCAGAAAGCCCTTGAGCGCCTGCGCTGGCTCGGCGGCGCGCGCCTGCACGGCAAGGGGCGGCAGTGCGGTGGTCGCGAAGTTGGCGATACCCGCGTAGCCGCGTCGGCGCTCGGGGATCTCGGGCGATTGGTAGAGGACGCCGGCGTGCCGGTTCAGGGCACCCGCGAGCTGATCGGGCATCAGATAGAGGCGTTGCGGGGGCAGGAGCGGACGCTCTAGGTCGTGGCGGCGCTGCTCGTAGCGCTGCTCCACGCTCTGATAGAAGGATTCTCCGGTCTCGCGGCAGTCCGCCGGCTCGAGCACTAAGGCCCCGTCCGGCAGATAGTCGAACAGGGTGGCCGTCTCCTCGAAGAACAGCGGCAGATAGTATTCGACGCCGCCGGGCGCATTTCCGCTCGACACCTCGCGGTAGATGAGGCTCCCCTTGGGATCGCCTTCGATCGCGGCGCGGTAGCGCTGCCGAAAGGCGGCGATGCCGTCTTCGTCGAGCGGAAACTCGCGCGCCGGCAGTACCCGGACCTGATCGATCTTGTCGCTGGACCTCTGGGTGTCCGGATCGAAGGTGCGGATGGTATCGACCTCGTCGTCGAAGAGGTCGATGCGCAGCGGGACCTGGCTGCCCATGGGAAAGACGTCCAGCAGGGAGCCGCGGACCGCGAGCTCGCCGTGTCCGATAACTTGAGAGACGAAGGAATAGCCGGCGCGCTCCAGGCGTTGCCGCGTCTGGTCCAGATCCAGCCGATCGCCGACCTTGAGCACGAGCGAGTGCCGGTCGACGTAGGCGCGTGGCGGCAGACGCTGCATGAGCGTCGGAACGGGCACGACCAAGACCCCGCGCTGCACCCCTGGCAGCCGCTGGAGCGTCAGCAGTCGCTCCGAGACCAGCTCGGGCAGCGGTGAGAAGACGTCGTAGGGCAGGGTCTCCCAGTCTGGAAAGCCGAGGATCTGGAGATCCGTCCCCGCCAGGAAGAAGGCCAGCTCGGCCCTCAGGCTGGCGGCGGCCTGCACGTCCTGGGTCAAGGCCAGGATCAGCCCCGAGTGCTTCCTCGCGGCGCTGGCGATCGCGAGCGCGGCGCCGGAGCCATAGAGGCGACCCCAGAGCAGACGCTCGCCAGGGCGTTGCGGCAAGGGTGGGTCGAGCGGGGTATGGAGCCGGGTCTGTGCCTCCGAATGCATCGTCTGGGTCGGGCCTCAGGTCAGCGAAACAGGACGGGATTTTCGCATAGCAGCATCACGGATGCAGGCCGTCCGAGGCGGAGTCCTTTGGATCTCGGGCGCCAGCCGGCGAATTTCGGGGCCAGCCCGCGCTAGGCCGCAGATTCCTTTGATTGGACGGACCGGCTAGAGATCGAGGATGCATGGGGCGACGCAGTTCACGCATCGCCGACGTCGCATCGGGGACACTGGCTGTGCTGGAGTGATGGGCCGGGCTCGGATCGAGCCGGATGCGCGCCGCTCCGGGGCCTTGGGCTCGCAAGCGGTGACGTCCATCCGAGATGACGTGCAGCGCGTTGCACAGTTGTGACGCGGTTCAATGAAACGGGAAATGGTCCCTGGCGCGCGTTGTAGCAGGTTAACCCAAAAACTATAAGTGCAGAGGGATTCATCGTCGACCTGGCGGCGATGTGCGGTCCATTTCGGTGTTTGCGTCTCGGCCTGCCTTCGGCGGGGTGGGGGCGCGGCGGTGCGATCGACAGGGATGGGGTGGGGCCTTGCGGGGTCGCTTCTCCAAATTCAGAACCGCAGCAATCTTCAGGGCGCATGCCATGGCTAAGACGATTCTCACAGTGGATGACTCTCCGTCCATTCGCCAGATGGCCTCCTTCTGAGCGGACCGCCGGACGCAATCAATTCACGGGAGTGGCGCAAATGAGCGAGATCAGCCTGGAAGGGACCGCAATCGCAAGCTATAGCAGGCGCGAGCCCCTGACCTTCGATCTGGGTGAGCAAGAGTGCGCGATCGACATCCTCGAGGTGCAGGAGATCCGCGGCTACGACGCCGTGACCAAGATCGCCAACTCGCCGGAGCTCATCAGGGGCGTGAACAACATGCGCGGGGTCATCATCCTCAACATCGCCGGCCGTGTCGCCGGCATTGTGGTGGATGGCGTCTCCGATGTCATCGCCTTGAGCGACAGCCAAATCAGCCCGGCACCCGGGCTCGGCGCCGTGCTGGATACGGACGATATCGACGGGCTGGCGAACTTGGACGAGCGCATGATCATCATGGTCGACATCGAGAAGCTCATGACCAGTGGCGAGATGGGCCTGGTCGAGCAGGTGCAGACCGCCGCGGCCTGATGTGGCGGGGACGCCTCGCTCGCCATCACGCACGCGCCGAGGTGGAAGCGGCCTGGGACATGCCTCGACGGCTGCCCGGCACGGAGGACGATTCGGAGGGATTTCCAAGTTTCCGTTCAGGATGGCCGATGGCACCCGGCCTGATCGCAGCCCGGTCTCATTTCGAGTGTTTATGCGCCGATCGGAATGACCGTCAGAAGAGGATCTTCTCAGTTGTCGTCTGAAACAGCCATGCGCGAGCGCGAGCTCGCCTTCACGGCGCGGGATTTCGAGCTGATCCGCGGCCTCATCTACCAGCATGCCGGGATTTCCCTGAGCGACGGCAAGGCGGATATGGTCTACAGCCGGATCGCGCGCCGCTTGCGCGCCAAGGGTCTGGCGACCTTCCAGGGATACCTCGACTTCCTCGACGCCAACCCGGAGGAGTGGCAGCACTTCACCAACTCGCTGACCCCCAATCTGACCTCCTTCTTCCGTGAGGAGCATCACTTCCCCATCTTGGCAGAGATGGCGCTGGAGGCGAAGGGCCGCGGTCGAGACCAGGTCGCGCTCTGGTCCCCGGCCTGCTCGACCGGCGAGGAGGCCTATTCCATGGCCATGACCATGATCGACGCCTTCGGCACCTGGACGCCGCCGGTCAAGATCCTGGCGACGGATCTGGACACCACTGTCCTCAAGCAGGCCTACAAGGGGATCTATCCCATCGAGCGCGCCGAGACGCTGTCGGCGGAGACGCGCAAGCGTTTCTTTCAGCGCGGCAAGGGTGACAAGGCCGGCATGGTGCGGGTGCGCCCGGAGCTCAGGGCGCTGGTGAGCTTCCACCCCCTGAACCTGCTCGATGGCCAGTGGCCGATGCGTGGCCGCTTCGATGCCATCTTCTGCCGCAATGTGCTCATCTATTTCGGCAAGCCCACGCAATACAAGCTGCTCGCGCGTTTCCATCCGCTCTTGCATGAGGAGGGGCTGCTGTTCGTCGGTCATTCTGAGAGTCTGATCCATGCGGCCGATCTGTTCAGCCTGCGGGGCAAGACCGTCTACGCCCCCGTTGCCGCGAAGTGAGATCGAGACCGCGGTGGACCATACATTCGAAGAAGTCCTGGCACCGAACCTCTACTACGACCGACATTTCGAAATGGAAGCGGTCAAGATTCTGCCGTGCGAATACTATGTCTCCACCACCGGATCGACGACCTCTCCAACCAGATGAACGGCATCTTGCCGCGTCTCGACGGTGCCAAGCGCATCGCGCGTCAGACCAATCTGCTCGCCCTCAATGCCCCCATCGAAGCGGCGCGCGCCGGCGAGGCGGGGCGCGGAGCAGCTCGCGCGCGTCGGCGCCAGATCTGTTTGCAGACTCAGTCAGGCCGAGCAGGTCAATCGCCATCGGCCGAGCCTAGACGTGCTCTTTCGCTCGGTTGCGAAGGCGGCGGGCATCAATGCGGCCGCCGCGCTGCTGACCTGCATGTGCGCCGACGGGGCCGCGGGCTTGCTGGAGCTTCGCGAGATCGGCGTCCACACCATCGCCCAGGACGAGGCGACGAGCATTGTCTGGGGGATGCCGGGCGAGGCCGTCAAACGCGGCGGGGCGAGCGAGGTGCTGCCGCTGCGGAAGATCGCACAGGCGCTGCTGAGGGGCGCCAAGGCTCAGGGGTGAGGCTTCTTGCCGAGGCGAAAAGCGCCTCAAGTCAAAGGCCGGAAGCCGGCCGCCGGCGGCTGGCCACTCTTTCGGATTCATCCATCAACCGCACGAGGAGTAAGCCATGGGTGTCACAGCGCGCTCGGATGCCGAGAAGTCGCAGGTCATCATCTCGGTCGACGGCCGTTTCGACTTTTCGCAGCACAAGGCCTTCCGGGAGGCCTACAAGGACGCTAGCGGCAAGTCGACCAAGTTCGTCGTCGATCTGAGCGATGCCTCCTATCTCGACAGCTCCGCACTCGGCATGCTGCTCTTGCTTCGTGAGTTCGTGGGGGCGGATCCGAAGCGCGTGCGCATCACGGGTGCGAACGAAGATGTCGCCCGCGTCCTCAAGATCGCCAATTTCGACAAGCTCTTCACGGTGGGATAGGCGGCCCGATGCAGGCATCGCCGATGCCACCCGAGCCGCTAGCGCCTGACGCTGCGGGATGTCGCGGCGAATCCCTCGGGCACAGGCCGAGATCCGCCCTGGTGGTCGAGCCGGATCCCGCGCAGGCCGAATTGATCGCGGCAGTGCTGCGCGAGCAGGGCTGTCTCTCCGCGCAGGTGGCCACCGCCGAAGCGGCCATCGCCGACTTCGACCGGCGCAGGCCCGACATCCTCTTCATCGCCGCCGACCTGCCGGGCATGGACGGGCTGGCGGCGACGCGCGAGATCAAGCGGCTCGCCGCTGGGCGCTTCCTCCCCATCATGCTGCTGGCGCACAAGCGGGACGAGGCCTTGCTGCTCAGCAGCGTCGAGTCCGGCGCGGACGATTTCCTGCTCAAGCCGCTTGAGCCGGGCCTGATCAAGGCCCGCATCATGGTCATGGAGCGCGTGTGCGAGCTCCAGCACCGCGTGAGCGAGCGCAAGCGGACCATCGCCGCCATGCTCGAGAACGAGCGGGTCGAGCAGGCGCTCGCGGAGCGCGTGCTCAGCCGCGCGGTCGAGGAGCGCAATGTCGTCATGGATCGGCTCGACCTTCTGCAGCGCTCGGCGGCCATCTTCAGCGGCGACATCGTCCTGACGCAGCATCTCCCGGACGGCGGTCTACGGCTCCTGGTCGGCGACTTCACCGGACATGGTCTGGCTGCAGCCGTGGCCGCATTGCCGATCGCCGATGCCTTTCACGCCATGACCGTCAAGGGCGTGAGCGATATCTCCCTGCTGACCGAGCTCAATCGCAAGCTCTTCCAGCTGCTCCCGACCGACCGCTTCATGGCCGCGATCCTGGTCACTGTGCCGGCGAGCTGCACCGAGCTGCGCTGGTGGAACGGCGGCATGCCGAGCGGCTGGCTGCGGACCGCGAACGGGCTGCGGGAGCTGACGGCCCATGCCCTGCCGCTGGGAATCCTGCCCGATCTGCCCTGTGACGAGGTCGCGCGCCGCGTCCACGTGCGTCGCGGCGATCGTCTGCTGCTGATGACGGACGGGCTGCTGGAGGCGCATGACACCCAGGACGAGATGTTCGTGCACGCCGGCCTTCGCCAGTCGCTGGCGTCTTGGGCGCCCGGGATGCCTCTTCTGCCGACCCTGCGGGAGGCCTTGGACGCGCATCTCGCGGGCACCGAGCAGGCGGACGACATTGCGATCGTCGATCTGCCGATCGAGCCGAGCATCTTTGCGCGGCGTGTGCGCCTATCCGGTCAGCGTCCGCGCGTGGGCTGGGACGTCGCCATCGTGCTCGAGGACGAGCGGCTCAAGAGCCAGCCAACGCTCGAGACGCTGCTGGATCCGTTGGGCCTTGCCGAGGGTCTGCGCAAGGAAATGGTCACGCTCGAGACCATCTTCACCGAGCTCTACTCCAATGCCTTGGAGCATGGCGTGCTGAAGCTGGATTCATCGCTGAAGGCGACGAGCGAGGGCTTCGCGACCTTCTACCGCGAGCGTGCGCGGCGGCTTGACGACCTGCGGGGCGCTCGGGTGTCTGTCGAGATCCGATTCGAGCCGAGCGGCGAGGGCGGCTGCGTCTGGCTGCGCATCTGGGATTCGGGCGAGGGCTTCAGCGAGGAGTCGGTCCGCGCGCTCTGGAGCGACCCCGCCCGCCCTTGGGGGCGGGGCATCCCGTTGGCTCGGGAGCTGTGCGACACCTTGGAGTTTCAGGGAAATGGCTCACAGGTCGAGGCGACCTATCGGTGGTAGCCTAGCAAGGATCCCGACCGTTTCGCTGCGCCCGCGTCCAGGCCCGATGGACGCTCCGAACAGCGCTCCTCGACCCTGGGTTTCGAGCTCATCAGATGCAGTCCTCAATCGCCCACTGCTGCTCAGCCGAGGAGGCTCGGCCCGACCCACCCTCGGTACAGGTGGCGGGCTGGCGCGGCAAGGCGCTGGCGGTCGACGGCGACCCCGGCAATCTCCTGCTGTTGCAGCGCATGCTCGAGCGCATGGGATTCGCGGTCGGGACGGCCGGCAATGGCCTGGAGGCGCTCGCGCAATTCGCGGCCCTGCGGCCCGACCTGGTGGTCCTGGACGTCGTCATACCGGGCATCGATGGGATGGAGGCCGGCCGGCGCATCAGATCCATGTCCGAGGGCGACTTCGTGCCCATCATCTTTCTCACCTCCCTGGCCGACGAGGCGTCCATGATGGACTGCATTCGGGCGGGGGGCGACGATTTCCTCACCAAGCCCTTGAGCTTCAAGCTGCTACAGGCGCGCGTGATGATCACGGAGCGTTTCAGGGATCTGCAGCGGACCATGGCGGCGAGCAGCGAGCCGCTCGCCGAGCTACTGGAGCGCGAGCAGTCCGAGCAGCGCCTGGCGGAGCGTGTCTTCAGCCGAGCCATCAACAGCCGTAATGTCGAGACCCAGGCCATTGCGCTCATGCAATGCTCGGCGGCGACCTTCAACGGCGACCTCGTGCTGACGCAGGGCCTGCCGGACGGTGGTTTGCGCATTCTCATGGCGGATATCACGGGGCACGGGCTGGGTGCCGCCATCGGTGCGCTGCCGGTGGCCGAGGCCTTCCATGCCATGACGCTCAAGGGCGTGGAGGATCTTCAGGTCCTCGAAGAGGTCAACTGCAAGCTCTACGCCATTCTGCCGTCCGATCGCTTCATGGCCGCCTCCATGGTAAGCATCTGTGGAAACGGGCGGCGCTTGACCTGGTGGAACGGCGGGATGCCGAGCGGCTGGCTGCGCTCCCGCGGCGGGCTGACCGAGCTGGCCTCGCATGCATCGCCGCTGGGTGTCCTGCCGCAGCTGATGCCGAGCGATGCGCCCCGTGTCTTGAGCGTTCAGGACGACGACGGTCTGCTCTTGCTCTCGGATGGCGTGATCGAGGCCGTCGACGCCGATGGCGTGGCCTTCGGCGATGGGCGGCTGAGTCAGCACCTCCAGGTATGGCCGCACGGAGGGCCTGTCTTCGGCGACTTGCGCGCGGCTTGGGAGCGTCACTGCGGCAGCGCCGCGCTCGTGGACGACGCGGCGCTGCTCGAGCTGGCTATCGGTCCGTCTCCGCTCGATTCCGCCGCGCTGGAGGTCGGTCGGGCGTGGCGCGGCGGCTGGCGCTGGTCGGTCGAGCTCGGGTCCGACCAGGCGGAGGGCCTCTTCCCCCTCAAGACCGCACTCGCTCCGCTCGGCCTGCTCGACGGATTGGACCGGCAAGCCGAGGTGCTGGAGGAGATTCTGAGCCAGCTCTGCGAGCAGCACGGCGGATCCATGCGCCGATCTGGAAATCCAGCCGTTTCCGCTCGCCATGGCGGCTCGCTCAAGGTCCTGATCCAATTCGACCCGCTGCCCCATGGCGGGCGTTTCGTCATCCAGGCGAGCGGCCGCCTATCAGCCGATGCCTGGCGGTCCGGCCGCTCCTGCTCAGGCCCCGCGAATGGTCTCGCGGGCGGGCTGGAGGCGTTCTGCCACTCCGTGCGCTATGACGCCGACAAGGGCATGATCGAGGCTCACTACCTCTGGTGAGCCCCTGATTCGACTGGCCTCGCACCCTCGCGCGTGGATCTGACTCGGATCTCTTTGCAGAGGGCGAGCCCCGGCGAGGCGCGTGCCTCCCGACGCGCTACTGCACGATGAACCCGGTGAAATAGAGTCCGCTGATGGCGGGCTGTCCGGCTTGGGTGGTCATGGCCTCGCGCAGGTCGGTCAGCAGCTCGCTGCGCAGGGTCTCGCGCGCGTCCGTGGTCATGAGCGTGCTGCCATCGCGTCCGGCCAGCAGGCTGATGAGGCGGTCGCGAATGCGCGGCATGTGGTGCGTGACGAGATCCGCCTCCTCGTTGCTCTCGATGTAGAGCTGGATGTCGACACGCAGATACTTGGAGCCACGCGTGCGCTCGAGGTTGACCACGATGGGTGGGTCGAGCTCCATGTAGCCGGGAAAGCCGGCACCCATGGGGTCACTGCCACTACTGGCCAGGGTGCCCATGGCAGGAAATGACAGACAGGCGGCGAGGACCATGGCTGCCGCGCGCTTGATCGATTTCTCACTGCATATCGATTTCATACTCTACCTCGCGTTTGCGCTGGTATGGATCCTGAGGAGAGCCTTCAGCTCCCTGCCTTGACGGCTGTCTCTCATCGGCGCCGGTTCGAAAGGGTTGGCAATGGGCCAACATGCCCTCACAGCCTAAGGCAATCAGGGGCATCCCGACTGTTAAGCGCGTCAACAACCCGAAAGATCGCCACTGGGCCTGGCGGGCATGGGCGAGGTCGAGCGCCCGATGGACGCATGCGCTGGCCCTAGGGTGAGTGCGTCGACTCTAGCGGGTAAGAGCCAGGAGGCTTGCGGCCTCTGCTTGACGGCATCGCGCCCGGCGCGCAATGGTGTCGTTTCGAGCCCAGTCATGCCGATGAGGGGCAGGAATGGGAGAGCGGCGATCATGGGAGGGCGGCAATCAGAAGCGCTCTGGCCGCGAAGCCGAGCTTGGTGTGCGTGCTCGCGGGGCTGCCGGAGCGCCAGGCGCGTGCCGGCTGGCTTGCGGGAAGCCTGAAACCAGCTTGCGCGGCTCGGCGTTGCGCCTGCGGCACAGGCTGCGCGGAGGAATGATGTCATTTCAGGGACTGGCCGATCAGCGCCCTCGGTCGCGAAAACCGGATAGCGTGACGGCGATGCGTGGTCTCATCGCGGAGATCCGCGCGCGCATGCCCTTCGCGTCCGCCGAGGCGCAGATCTGCTCTGGCGACTGCAACGGCTGCTCAAGGAAGCTGCTGGACTACCTCGAGTCCGAGCTGGATGCCTGGGAGCTGCGATTGGGTGAAGGCGAGACGCCTGGCCTCGATGATCTGTCGCGGCTCATTCGCATCAGTAAGAAGGTCTATCGCGTTCTTGCGCGTAACGGACTCGTGGATGCGCGCCAAGCGGCCACGGACTCGGGCGACTAAGGGACTCGGGCAGCTAGAAGGTGGGCGGGGAAGGGCCGGCCCGGTCCATCGCCTCGTCCGATGCCTTGTCGCGGGCCAGCAGCAGCTGCGATTTGCGCAGGACCTCTTCGAAGGCGTCGTCGCAACGCTGGGCATCCTCGATGCGGGCGGCGCGCTCGAGTGCCGAGATCGCCGCGTCCAGCGCCGGGACACCACAGTAGCCCGTGGCGCTGCGCAGCTGGTGCGCGTATTCGGCAAGCCCAGGCCAATCGTGCTCGGCCAGGCATGCCTTGAGGGCGTCCAGCTCCTCGGGGAGTCCATCGAGCAAGGCCGACATGAGCTCGGCGGCCAGTGCGCGATCGCCGCCGGCGCTCTCCAGCGCTGCGGCTTCGTCGTAGATTGCCGTGGGGACGGCAGCGGGCGCTGTTTCGTTCGTGCTCATCTTCGCGCTCTCCATGCTGTTGCCTAGGACGCGGAAGCCGTCCGATATCGCTTGCGTACAAGCGAGATTCGATGCGGACGAGACGCTGTGCAAGCGAAACTCTACCGGCATCGCCGGCCCCGGGTCTAGCCGCGTATCCGTTGCCGTCCTCGGCCCCGACGCTTTAAGCTGCGTGCCTTTGCTGCCAGGCCGTCGCGTGGTCCTGAGCGCGGCCCCGGAGGAGTCAATGCCACATCCAACCATCGAAGACTGCGTGGGCCGGACGCCGCTCGTGCGCTTGCGGCGCCTGCCGGGCGAGACCAGCAATTTAGTGCTCGCTAAGCTCGAGGGGAACAACCCCGCCGGCTCGGTCAAGGACAGGCCCGCCCTCAACATGATCCGGCGCGCCGAGGAGCGCGGCAGCATCAAGCCCGGCGACCTGCTCATCGAGGCCACTAGCGGGAATACCGGCATTGCCTTGGCGATGGCGGCGGCCATGCGCGGCTACCGCATGCGTCTGATCATGCCGGAGCACATGAGCGAGGAGCGCCGCGGCGTCATGAAGAGCTTCGGCGCGGAGATCCTGTTGACGCCCAAGGCCGGCGGCATGGAGGCCGCGATCGACCTGGCGAGCGAGATGGAGCAAAGGGGGGAGGGGATTCGGCTGGATCAGTTCTCCAACCCGGACAATCCCGCGGCCCACTACGAGACCACGGGACCCGAGATCTGGGAGGACACCCAGGGGCGGATCACCCACTTCGTCAGCGCCATGGGCACGACCGGCACCATCATGGGCACCGGCCGCTACCTCAAGGAGCGGAATCCGGAGATTCAGATCGTCGGCGTGCAGCCCGAGGAGGGATCCAGCATCCCCGGGATCCGGCGCTGGCCGGAGGCCTATCTGCCGCGCATCTACGATCCGGCGGGCGTCGACCGTATCATCGACATCACCCAGGCCGTCGCCGAGCAGACGGCGCGCGAGCTTGCGGCGCGCGAGGGCATCTTCGGCGGGGTATCCTCCGGCGGCGCCGTGGCAGCCGCGCTGCGCCTTTCCGCCGAGGTGCAAGAGGCCGTCATCGTCGCCATCATCTGCGACCGGGGCGACCGCTACCTGTCGACCGGTGTTTTTCCTGCCTGAGCGACAGGTCTCGGCTACCCTGTCGGCTGGAATCGACCAGCCGCCAGCCGCTGGCGTCAGCGTCCAATGACTGCCAACTGCCAACTGCCAACTGCCAACTGCCATTAGCCAATCGTGTCGAGAAGATCCAAGAAGCCCATTCCGCAAGCGCCCGTCGAGGCCGAGATCGAATCCCTGACCCACGAAGGACGCGGTCTGACCCATGTCGACGGTAAGACGGTGTTCGTCGACGGCGCGCTCGCGGGCGAGCGGGTGCGCTTCCGCTACCGCCGCGTCCAGCGCCGTTTCGATGAGGCGGTCGTCGAGGAGGTCCTGAGCGCCTCGCCAGACCGCGTCGACCCGAAGTGCCCGCATTTCGGCGTCTGCGGCGGCTGCAGCCTCCAGCACCTGGACGCCCAGGCGCAGATCCGCATCAAGCAGGAGAGTCTGCAAGACGTCTTCACCCGCATGGGGAAGGTCGAGCCGGAGCGCTGGCTGGCGCCGCTCACGGCGGAGCATTGGGGCTATCGCCGCAAGGCGCGGCTTGGCGTGCGCCGCGTCGCCAAGAAGGGACGGACTCTGGTCGGCTTTCGCGAGCGGGGCAATTCCTTTCTCGCGGACCTGACGCGCTGCGAGGTGCTGCACCCCATGGTTGGCGACCGGCTCCAGGTCATTGGTGACACCATCGATCAGATGTCCATCCGCGATCAGCTGCCGCAGATCGAGGTCGCCATGGGCGACGCGGCCTGCGTCCTGGTCTTTCGCGTCATGCAGACGCCCACACCCGAGGACGAGGCCCTGCTCCTCGAGCTGGGCGAGCGCAAGGGCTTTCGCATCTATCTGCAGGAGGGCGGCATCGATACCGTGCGCCCCCTGCCGGGCCAGGAGACGGCGCTCAGCTTCAGTCTGCCGAATCACGACGTCGAGCTGGACTTTCTGCCGACTGATTTCACCCAGGTGAACCTCGAGCTGAATCGCCGCATGGTCGACCAGGCGCTGGGGCTGCTCCAGGTCGAGCAGGGGGATCGCGTGCTGGATCTCTTCTGCGGACTCGGAAACTTCACCCTGCCGCTCGCACGTCAGGCGGCCGAGGTGGTGGGCGTCGAGGGCGATGCCGGCCTGGTGGCGCGGGCGCTGGCCAATGCGGAGCGCAATGGAATCGGCAACGCCAGCTTTCACACCGCCGACCTCTATGGCGAGCTCGACCATCAGCCCTGGATGCGCCAGAGCTTCTCCAAGGTCCTCTTGGATCCGCCGCGCAGTGGCGCGCTGCAGGTGCTGGACTGGCTGCCGCGGCTCGGCATCGACCGCATCCTCTATGTCTCCTGCTATCCCGCAACCCTGGCGCGCGATGCCGACCGTCTGGTGAATGCCCTGGGCTATGAGCTGCGCGCCGCGGGCGTGATGGACATGTTCCCGCACACGGCGCACGTCGAGTCCATGGCCCTGTTCGAGCGCCGGTCCTAGCTGGGGGCGCCGCCTGTCTGGGCTGAATTGACCCAAGGAGGTCCGCATGCCTGTCGAGATCGAGCGCAAGTTCCTGGTCCGCGGCGACGGCTGGCGAGCCGACGTCGAGGAAGAGACGCGCATCCTGCAAGGCTACCTGGCCGATGGTCCGCGGGCGACGGTGCGTGCCCGCATCAAGGGCGATCTGGCCTATCTCACCATCAAGGGGGCGACCAGCGGGATCAGCCGCTCGGAGTACGAATACCGCATTCCGGTGGAAGATGCGGAGGCCATGCTCCGCGAGATGGCGATCTCCTCGGTCATCGAGAAAGTCCGCTACCATGTCCGCGTCGGGAGCCACCTCTGGGACCTGGACGTCTTCGCGGGTGAGAACCAGGGGCTGGTGATGGCCGAGATCGAGCTGGATGCCGAGGATGCGGACTTCCAGCGCCCGGATTGGGCCGGCGAGGAGGTCTCGGACGACCCGCGCTATTTCAATGCCGCGCTTGCGAAGCATCCTTACTCAGGCTGGTAGCTGGACGGCAGCGGCGCTTGCGGGGCTGCTCCTGAGCGCGCTGCTGCTGGGGTGCGATCGCGGAGTGCCGGACGACGGCGTGATTCGGATCGGCCTCTCCGGGCCGGCACGCAACCTCGATCCCCGTTTCGCCACGGACGCGACCTCGGAGCGGATCAATCGGCTGCTCTATCGGCGCCTGGTCGAATTCGACGACCAGCGGCTGCCGGTACCTGGCTTGGCGACCTGGCAGCGTCTCTCCCCCAGCCACTATCGATTTCGGCTGGGGGCCGAGGGTCGCGACTTCACCGACGGGACGCGACTCGACGCGGACGACGTGGTGGCGACCTATGCCTACGTGCTGGATGCGGCGAATGCCTCCCCGCATCGCGCCCAGCTCGCCGCGATCGCGTCTGTCGAGGCGCTCGATTCAGACACCATCGATTTTCATCTCGCCGTGCCAGACCCCTTGTTTCCCGCCTACCTCGCAGAGGGGATCCTACCGGCAGACCTGGTGGGATCCGGGCGCAAGCTGACGGATGCCCCGGTTGGCAGCGGCCCCTTTCGGTTGCTGGATTGGCCGGAGCCGGGGCGGCTGGTGCTGGAGCGTCGGGCGGACGGCCAGGTGATGGAGCTGCTCAGCGTCAAGGATCCCAGCGTACGGGTGATGAAGCTCCTGCGTGGGGAGATCCAGCTGCTGCAGAACGACCTCTCGCCCGAGCTGGTCGATTATCTTGCCGCGCAGCCGCAGATCGACGTCGAGACGCGACCTGGTCGCAACTTCTCCTATCTGGGCTTCAATCTGGAGGATCCTGTCACCGGCGATCGACGGGCTCGGCTGGCGCTGGCGCATGCGATCGACCGCAAGGCCCTCATCCACTACCTCTTCCGCGACCGCGCCAGACCGGCGGAGGCGATCTTGCCGCCAGATCACTGGGCCGGGAGCCCCATGCTCCTGCCCTATGCCTTCGACCCCGATCGCGCACGTGCCCTCTTGTCCGAGCTAGGCTATGGGCCCGAGCGCCCGCTCGTGCTCAGCATGAAGACCTCGAACGATCCCTTTCGCATCCGGCTCGCGACCGCCATGCAGGCGCAGCTGGCGCGCATCGGGATTGCGCTCACCATTCGCAGCTATGATTGGGGGACCTTCTTCGGGGACGTCAAGGCTGGACGGTTCCAGCTCTACGGACTCACCTGGGTCGGGATCAATACCCCGGATATCTTCAGGTACGCCTTCCACAGCGCCTCAATCCCGCCCGCGGGAGCGAATCGAGGGCGCTACAAGAGCGCGCGCGCGGACGCCTTGATCGAGGCGGCGGGTAGTGCGCGGGACTTGCAGGAGCAATCAGGGCTCTATCGCGAGCTGCAGGGTCTCCTGCATCATGAGCTGCCCTATCTGCCACTGTGGTACGAGTCGCAGGTACTGGCGCGGCGCCCGGAGCTGCGAGGCTACCAGCTTGCGGCGGACGGCAACTACGACGGCTTGGAGTCCGTGCGGCTGACTTTGGAGCGACATTGAGCAGAGAGGAAGTCGAACCGCAAAGGCGCCAAGGGCGCGAAGGGGGCGAAGGGCGCGAAGGATTTCAGTGCGTTGAAAAGGTGATGTCGCTCAACCCGCGGGCGACAGCTGGACTTCCATCAAGCCTCTGTCTTTCTCGGTGTCCTTTGCGCCTTGGCGGTTCGATTCATCAAAATTGGGGTGAACGGCGGGGTCAGCTCCCAGACTAGCGTGGGGCCTTGATCGTCAGTTGGACCGGTGGACGAGCGAGAGAGACTGTGAGAGTAATCCAAGCGCACCGCGAAGATCGCAGATTGGTGTAGGTTGGGCCGACGCAGGGGGGCCAACAATCAAAGCGTTAGGCTAGTCGCCATGTTGGGCTTCGTACCTCAGCCCAACCTACGCAGAATTTCTTCACAGTCTCGAGAGCGCAGTCCACCGGATCCCGTGCCAGCGTCGGTGGACTGCGCTGCGCTTGTCCACCCTGCGGGATACCGGGCCAATCGATGATCGACGCCTAGCCCGGCAAGGCGCCCGCTGGCAGCTGGCCGCTCTTGACGAGCTGAAGAGAGAGCAATGGAGAGAAGAATCCGCATCGATGTGCCCGATCAGGTGCTGACCTTGTTCCAGGGCTCCCGAGTGCTTGCGCGCTATCCGGTGTCGACCGGGCTGAACGGGGTGGGTGAAGCCAATGGCAGCGGCTGCACGCCGCGCGGCCTGCATCTGGTGAGGCTCCGCATCGGTGATGGGTGTCCGATGGGCGCGGTCTTTCGCGGGCGACGCCCGACCGGTGAGGTCTATGACGCCAGGCTCGGCGCCGCCTATCCAGGGCGTGATTGGATCCTGACGCGCATTCTCTGGCTGACGGGCTGCGAGCCCGGGCGCAATCGCGGCGGCCGTTTCGATACCCTGAGGCGCTACATCTATATCCACGGCTGCCCGGACAGCGAGCCCATGGGAGTGCCGCGCTCGCACGGCTGTATCCGCATGCACAGCCGCGAGCTGGTCGATCTCTTCGAGCGGACGCCGAGGGGGACGCCGGTGGAGATCCTGGATTGAGCCTTGCTCAGAAGCGGGCCCTGAATCCGGGAGGCCCAGGGGCGACCTCGGCATCGGGCCGCCGCCGTGTTTGAGCGCTTGCTCGCCAGGGTCGGCTCGTCCCTCATCGTCGTCTGGGGTGTCTGCACCCTGGTCTTTCTGCTGATCCACCTGGTCCCCGGGGATCCGGTCGCCGTGATGCTGGGGGAGGGCGCACGGCCCGCCGACCAGGCCGCCTTGCGCGCGGCGCTCGGGCTCGATCGGCCGCTCGCTGTCCAGTACCTGGACTACCTGGGGCGTCTCGTGCAACTGGATCTCGGGACATCCTTGCATAGCCAGCGGCCGGTGGTGGCGGTGCTGGCGGAGCGCATCGGGCCGACCCTGCAGCTGGCCGTCGCCGCGCTGACGCTGGGAATCGTCTTGGCCCTTCCGATGGGTGTGCTCGCGGCGCAGCACCGCGGCGGTGGGATCGACCGCGGCGCTATGGGCTTTTCGATGCTCGGGGCCGCCATTCCCAATTTTTGGCTTGGCCCCATGCTGATCCTGGTCTTTTCCCTCTGGCTCGGCTGGACCCCGGTGAGCGGACGCGAAGGCCTGGCGAGCCTGGTTCTGCCGGCTGTGACCCTAGGCACCGGCCTCGCGGCCATTCTGGCCCGCATGGTCCGCAGCAGCGTGCTGGAGGTGCTGGGCGAGGACTATGTGCGCACGGCGCGCGCCAAGGGGCTGTCTCCGGCGGCCGTGCTCTGGCGGCATGCCTTGAGAAATGCCTGGCTGCCGGTGCTGACGCTGATCGGGATCCAGTTCGGCGCCCTGCTGGGCGGGGCGGTGGTGACGGAGACCGTCTTCGCCTGGCCGGGGCTGGGGAGTCTCCTGATCGAGGCCATCCAGACGCGTGACTACCCGGTGGTCCAGGCGGCCGTGCTGCTCATCAGCCTGACCTATCTGGCGGTCAATACGGCGACGGATCTGCTCTACGTCGCGGTCGACCCGCGCGTCAGGCTGGGTAAGTAGTCGGGTAGAGGGGGGCTGCGTCGTCGCTCGCGAGCAGCCTGGGAGTGTCGCCCTCTAGGGCGACACGCATCATGGGCGGTCGGTGTCCGACAGGTGAGCTTCCGGCGAGGTCGGCTTGGCCGGGCCCAGCGGGCCTGGAGGCCGACCTTCCCAGGGGCGGCGCGCCCAGGATTATTCCGAATAGCCGCCGCGCCCAGAGTCGCGCACGTCGCGGGCGAAGTAGCTCAGGCGGCCCTGAGGCACCACCGTGACCCCGCCTTCGCTGACTTGGAAGCGCTGTGCGTCCTTTTCCCGGTCGAACCCGATGACCTCTCCGGGCTCGATGTGATTGTGGCGGTCGACGATGACCCGCTTGAGGCGCGCCCCGCGACCGATCCGCACATAGTCCATGATGACGCAGTCCTCGAGCACCACGTCCTCCTCGATCACGGTCTCGCGACGGATGATGGAGTTCTTGATCTGCGTCCCGGAATGGATCATGGTCGCGGCGCCGAGCAGTGTGTTCTCCAGCTGCCCACCCAGGATGCGAGCAACCGGACCTTGATAGCTGCTCGAGTAGATCGGCCACTCCGGATTGAACATGTCGAAGGGCGGCTCGGCCCCAAGCACGTCGTGATGGGCCTCGAAGTAGGCGTCGATGGTGCCGACGTCGCGCCAATAGACATCGTCCTCATAGGGCTGGATGCCGGGGATCTGGTTGGTCGAGAAGTCGTAGGCGAAGAGGCGGTGGGTGCGCAGCAGCCTGGGCAGGACATGCTGACCGAAGTCGGTCTCTCCGGCCTCCTTGGCTTCCATGAGCGCTTTCACCAAGACGTCGGTCGAGAAGATGTAGTTCCCCATGGAGGCGAACGCCTTTTCCGGATCTGTCGGCATGGGGGAGGGGTTCGCCGGCTTTTCCTCGAATCCTCGGATACGGCCGTCTTCGTCCGCGGCGATGATGCCGAATCCCGAGGCATCCTTGAGCGGTACCGGCAGGGCGGCGATGGTGACGTCCGCATCGCGCTCCTTGTGGAAGTCGACCATCTGGCGGATGTCCATCCGGTAGATGTGATCCGCGCCGAAGACCGCGACCAGGCTGGGCCTGTGCTCCTCGATGAGATTGATGTTCTGGTTGACCGCGTCCGCGGTGCCTTGGAACCAGTGCTGGCCGGACATCATCTGCGGCGGCACCACGGTGACGAACTGGCTCTGCAGCAGGGGCGAGATGGTCCAGGCCTTGCGGACGTGCTCGATGAGCGACTGCGACTTGTACTGCACCAGCAGATAGATGGTCTGGATCTGCGAGTTGACGAAGTTGCTCAGGACGAAATCGACGATCCGATAGCGTGCGCCGAAGGGGACCGACGGTTTGGAGCGGCCCGTCGTGAGCGGTTGGAGTCTGGATCCCTGGCCACCGGCCATGACGAAAGCAATGATACGGTCGTTATGCATGTCGTCCTCCGCGAGCCTAGCGGCCAGGCTCTCTCTGTTGTTTCGGGTTTCAGCGGCCCTCAATGATAAACCTGTCGTCTACAGGTTTCCCGCCATTCGGAGGCCTGGGCGGTCTGCGAGAGTCCCGGGCTAGGTTGGGAAGGCGTGCGAGATTCGCGGCGCCCCTCGCGGTCCGGCTAGAATAGCAGCCTTCCGAGGAATTGAGCGATGAGCGACCCAATGAAGAAAGTCCCCCGCCGGCCGGTGATGCTTGTCATCCTCGACGGCTTCGGTTTGAACCCGTCCAAGGCCAACAACGCGGTTGCGATCGCCAGTACGCCCAACTTCGATCGCTACTTCTCCAAGTACCCCCATACGGCGATTCAAGCCTCCGGGCTGTCCGTCGGATTGCCGGACGGCCAGATGGGCAACTCCGAAGTGGGACACATGACCATCGGCTCGGGCTGTGTGGTGCGTCAGGACTTGGTCCTGATCGATGAGGCGATCTCCAACCACAGCTTTTTCGAGAATCGCGCCCTGGTGGCCGCAGCCAATGCCGCCGCCTCCGCGGGGCGGCCGATCCACCTCATGGGACTGGTTTCGGACGGTGGCGTGCACAGCCACGTCCGGCATCTGAATGCGCTCATCAAGCTCTGCAAGTACCAGGGCGCGCGGCCCATGGTCCACATGCTCACGGATGGGCGCGACACGGCGCCGCGATCGGCGACCAACTATCTGAAGAGCGTGGAGAGCGCGCTCGAGGTCGCGGGCGGTCGGATCGCGACCGTCTCGGGGCGTTACTACGCCATGGACCGCGACAACCGCTGGGAGCGCACGGAGCTTGCCTGGCGGGCCCTGGTGGACGGCGAGGGGCGCCGCGCCGAGAGTGCCAGAGCCGCCATCGAGATGGCCTATGCCGAGGGCGAGGACGACGAGTTCATTCGCCCGACCATCATCGAGGGCGCCGACCTCATCCAGGACGGGGATCAGGTCATCCACTTCAACTTTCGCAAGGATCGGCCGCGTCAGATGGTCTCGGCCTTCTTCAAGCCGGACTTCGACGCCTTCGACCGGCGCGGGATCACCGGGGTGAAGGTGACCTGCATGATGGAGTACGACCAGTGGTTCGGTCTGCCCTTCGCCTTCGACCACGACATGCCCAAGATCACCCTGGGACAGATCCTGAGCGACGACGGCCTGCCGCAGTTCCATTGCGCCGAGACGGAGAAGTACGCCCATGTGACCTTCTTCTTCAATGGCGGCCGGGACGATCCCTTTCCGGGCGAAGACCGCAAGCTGATCCCTTCGCCGAAGGTCGCCACCTATGACCTGCAGCCCGAGATGAGTGCGCCCGAGGTCGCTGACGCCGTGCTGGAGGCGATCGAGCAGCAGGTCTATCCCTTCATCGTGGTGAACTTTGCCAATGGGGACATGGTCGGCCACACGGCGGTGCGCGAGGCCGTTATCTCGGCCGTCGAGACCCTGGACCGCGAGGCCGGGCGCGTGATCGACGCGGCGGTGGAGGCCGGCTACTCGGTCATCCTGACCGCCGACCACGGCAACTGCGACGAGATGGTCGATCCCGTCACTGGCGAGCCGCACACCCAGCACAGCGTCTACCCGGTGCCCTGCCTCATCGTCGACGAGGTGCCCTGGCGTCTGTCCGTGGGGGGCGGCATCAAGGACATCGCGCCCACGGTCTTGAATCTCATGGGGATTCCGGTGCCGGATGTGATGGATGGCCGCTCGCTCCTGCTGGGTCCGGCGACGGTCTGACGCATGCGGAGCTATCTGGATCTGCTGCGCGAAGTCATCGAGAAGGGTGTCGACAAGGGCGATCGCACGGGCGTTGGCACGCGCTCCGTCTTCGGACGGCAGATTCGGTTCGACCTCAGCCAAGGTTTTCCGCTGCTCACCACCAAGCGGATCCACACCAAGAGTGTCATCCACGAGCTGCTTTGGTTCTTGTCGGGCTCGACCGACAATCGCGATCTCAAGGCGCAGGGCGTCAGCATCTGGGACGAGTGGGCGACCGAGGAGGGCGACCTCGGCCCCATCTATGGGGCGCAATGGCGCAGCTGGGCCTGTCCGGACGGGCGCGTCATCGATCAGATAACGGAGGTCGTCGAGACCATTCGCGCCCGGCCGGACTCCCGGCGCCTGGTCGTCTCTGCCTGGAATCCCGCGGACCTGCCGGACGAGACCATGAGGCCGCAGGACAATGTGCGGGCAGGGCGCATGTCGCTCGCGCCCTGTCATTGCCTCTTTCAGTTCTACGTGGCCGAGGGCCGGCTGTCCTGCCAGCTCTACCAGCGCAGTGCAGATCTCTTTCTCGGGGTGCCCTTCAACATCGCGAGCTACGCCCTGCTCACGCACCTGATCGCGGATCAATGCGGGCTCGAGGTTGGCGATTTCGTCCATACCTTCGGAGACCTCCATCTCTATCGCAACCATCTGACGGACGACATCGTCTATGCGCAGCTCGCGCGCGCGCCGCGCCCCTTGCCGAGCCTGCGGCTAGTGCGTCGACCGGCGAGCCTGCTCGACTATCGATACGAGGACATCGAGATCCAGGGGTACGACCCACATCCGGCCATTCGTGCGCCGATCGCGGTTTGACGGTTGCCCGAAGGTTCCTTGCTCGATCCGAGCAGGGACGGGTTGAGTCGCAAAGACCAGAGGGCGCGCAAAGGATTTCGGTGTGTCGCCGGGGCAGCTCCAGATGTCTTGCGCCGCTCTGCGGCTCCAAGTCCCGACCAAGCTCGGCTCAAGGAAACCTAAATTCATGATGACTTTGCTGTTGGAATCGCTCTTCGACTACGGACTCTTCCTGGCCAAGGCGCTGACGGTGCTGGCCGGTGTGGCCGTGCTGATCCTGCTCGTCTTCCGCTCACGGCAGACCGGCGAGCAGCGGGAGCATCTCGAGATCACGGACCTCAAGGATCGCTATCGCAGCCTCACCTTCGCCATCAAGGAATTCTCCCTGCCCAAGAAGGAGCTCAAGGCGCTCGTCAAGGCGGAGCGCAAGCGCGAGAAGGAGCGCGAAAAGGCAAGCGAGGATGCGACCAAGCGCCTCTTCGTCATCGAGTTCAATGGGGACATTCGCGCGAGCGAGGTGGGCGCCCTGCGGGTCTTGGTCACGGCGCTGCTCATGGAGGCGCGCGAGGGCGATCAGGTGCTGGTGCGGCTGGACAATGCCGGCGGCATGGTCAGCGAGCATGGTCTCGCCGCGTCGCAGCTGGCGCGCATTCGCGCCAAGGGCATTCCCTTGACGGTGGCGGTCGACAAGGTCGCGGCGAGCGGGGGCTATCTCATGGCCTGCGTTGCCAACAGGATCATCGCCGCTCCCTTCGCCGTGGTCGGCTCCATCGGGGTCTTGGCGGAGCTGCCGAACTTCCACCGGCTGCTCGATCGCTACGGCGTCGACTTCGAGCTGCACACCGCCGGGGAGTACAAGCGGACCCTGACGGTCTTTGGCGAGAACACGGACGAGGGGCGGGAGAAGCTGCGCGAGCAGCTCGAGGAGACGCATCGGCTCTTCAAGTCCTTCGTCGCCGAGAACCGGCCGAGCCTGGATCTGGAGCTTGTCGCCACGGGCGAATACTGGCACGGCCAGCGGGCGGTCGAGCTGGGACTGGTCGACGAGATCCAGACCAGCGACGACTTCCTGCTGAGCGCGAGCCAGGACATGGAGCTCCTGAAGCTCAAGTACCGCGCCCACAAGAAGCCGATCGAGCGTCTAATCTCCAGTGTGCGGGGCGCCCTCGATCAGGCGCTGACGAGCTGGCATCGCTGACGCCGCGATCCTTTCCGGCGGCCGGACGGATGTTTCCGGCCAATTGGCGACGAGGAGCAGGGTAGTGACGGAGCTGGTGATCCACTTCCAGCGCCCGGACCATTGGGCCGAGACGATATCCATCCATTTCTGGGACGGCCATCCCAAAGGCCTCGCGACGGACTGGCCAGGGCTCCCGATGGAGCCAGTGGAAGACGACTGGTTTCGTATCCGGCTGCGCGGCGTCCAGGTCGTGCGCCTGGTGGTCCACGATGGGCAGGGGCGTCAGACGCAGGACCTCTTCCGCGCCTCGGACGGCTGGCTGACCGCAGCAGGCATCTGGCACGATACCCAGCCGCAGGCGGCGCCCCGGAGTGCGCCGGAGCAGGTCGCCGCCGCGCCTGTGGCGTTGGACACGGCGCCGCGCCCGATCGAAGAGCGCCGGGATTTCCGCGAGGAGACCATCTATTTCGTCCTGACGGCCCGCTTCTACGACGGCGATCCCTCCAACAACTTCTTCTGCCGCGATCGCATCCAGTTCGACGCCCAGGGAAAGCCCGTGGATCCGCATTGGCGCGGGGATTTCAAGGGGCTGATCCAGCAGCTGGACTACATTCGCGACCTCGGCTTCACCGCGATCTGGATCACCCCGCCGGTGGAGAATCGCTCCGGCCTGGATTACCACGGCTACCACCCCTACGACTGGACCCGCATCGACCCGCGGCTGGAGTCTCCGGGCGCGACCTACCTGGATCTCATCGACGCCGCCCACGCCAAGGGCATCAAGATCATCCAGGATGTCGTCGTCAATCACTCCTGCCAGTACGGCATCCGCGGCAAGGTCCATATCGACCATCTGCCCACGAAATACTATGTGCCGCACGGCTCCGAGCAGGGGCGGGTCGACCACGGACCCTATCAGGGGACTCTCGGCAACTACGCCTGGCCGGGGCGCGATGACATCGACAATCCGGTCGCCCCGGACTGGTACCGCGAGCGCCACGCGCGCGATCCCGATGGCCGCGAGCCGCTGATCGATCCCAAGACCGGCGAGACGGTGCCCAGGCCGGGCTACGACCCCGGGCGTTTCTTCGGCATCGATCCGGCAGACTTGGATCCCGAGTGGTATCACCAGGACGGCTTCATCTGCGGCGGCGATTGGGAGAGCGCCTATCCGCTGCAGCAGAAGCACCTGGCGGGCGACTGCATCGACCTCGCGACCGAGCGCCAGAACGTCAAGGATTACATCATCGGCGCCATCAACCGCTATCTGGACATGGGCGTGGATGCGCTACGCATCGATACCGTCAAGCACATCGAGCGAGACAACCTGCTCGAATATGTCAATGCCTGGAAGGCCCATAAGCCCGGGCTCTTCGTCTTCGGGGAGAATCTCGTGAAGGGCTACGGCTGGGGCGACCTCGGCGGCGGCGACAACGGCCCCTCAGAGATCCGTCCCTGGTGGTACACGCGCCTGGGACACGACCCGCGCGATCCGCTCGCCGGCGGTGACTCGGGCTTTCCCCAGCTCGACTTCGGGCTCTTCTCGACCTTTCGCGACACCCTCAGTCGCGGGACCTACGCGGGCACGGCGCAGATCCTCAGCATGGATTGGATCTATGGCGACGTGACGCAGCTGGTCACCTTTCTGCAGAACCACGATGTCGGGCCGGACAACGACTTCAAATATCGTTTTCAGGGTGAGCAGTGGATGGCGGCCGCGGCCTACAATCTACTGTGGACGTTGCGTGGCATCCCTTGCCTCTACTATGGCGAGGAGATCGCGTTCATGAAGGGTGCCCCACAGGACGTCGAGGGCGAGCGCGACACCCTGAGTCAAACGGGGCGCGCCTACTTCGGCGATCACCTCGAGCCCGAGCGCATCGCGCAGACCCAGTCGCACCCGCTCTACCGTCACATTCAACGGCTGAACCTGATCCGCCGCGCCATCCCCGCGCTGCAAAAGGCCCCGCTGGAGCAGGTGAGCGAGTGGGGGAGTGGCATGTCCTTCGTGCGATCGCATCCCGAGAGCGGCAGCTATGCCGTGGCGGGCCTGGCGATCGGGCAGGACCAGGAGGTCAGCGTCGAGGGCGTGCGGCCAGGGGTTTATCGCGATGCCGTGACCGGGCATGAGATCGCCGCCGAAGGTCGGCTGAGCTTTCGCGTCAAGGCGAATTCCGCCGGGATCTATGTCCTTGATGGACCCGGCAAGATCGGCGAGGACGGTGTCTATTTACGCTAAGGGTGGATGCTGGTATCCGCCGGTCGAATGTGTATTATCGCAGCCATGATCGAGCAAGCAAAAAGCGGTCGAGAGCGCCGCATTCAGACCAGGTATCTGGTCGACCTCCATGCGAAAGTGCGGGGTCGGAACCAGCTTCCGACGAATTGTCGGATTCGCAATATCTGCAATGGTGGCGTGCTCATGGAGACGGAGCTCAGCGAGCCCGAGCTGCCGTTTCAGCCGGGCGACCACGTCGATCTGCATTTCGATCTTCCCGACACCCAGAGCATGGATCCGGTCCAGGCGGTCGTCGAGGTCATGCATCGCGCCGACCGTGGGCTGGGCGCGCGCTTCATTCGGCTTGCCGGCGACGGGCGCTCGCGTCTGGCCCGCTTCATCAGCGAACGGGCCGCGGCGAGTCGTGACCCGGCGGGCGAGCTGGAATCGAACCCAGTCCGGCTGCGTGCGCGCGAGGTGCTTCAGGGTGTCGGCCAGCAACGCCTGGGCGGACTACTGGATTCGCTCCTCGAGACCTTGGTCGAAGAGCTTTGGGCCCATATCGAGCGTGCCGACAGCGATGTCGAGCGCACTCAGCTCTCGGGCGAGATCGGTGCGCTTGCGCGAGCCATCCACAATGAAGACTTCTCGGAGCGCCTCAAGGAGCAGCTGATCGGATCGCTCCAGAACGTCGGCAAGCCCGCGCCCGAGGGCGAATCGCCCGGAAAGCCCCCGGGGGGGGATTTGACGTCCGAAGGGCTGCAGCTGGTCGACCAGGAGGAGTTCGAGGTTTGGCTCGCGAAGTCGGAGCTGGCAAGCCGACTCGAGGAGGAGCTGAGAGAGCCGCTTGAGGCCTTGCGAACCCAGATCTCGGCGATCTTCCATGGCTCGCATCTCCCCATGGAGCCGATGGTGCTCGCTGAGACCATCGAGCAGATGCTCGGCGAGCTCGGCCTTGGTCCTCAGCTCCAGCGGACCGCCCTTCAGGCCGTCTCGACGCACTTGTCGCGCAATCTCGGCTCCTTCTATCGCGAGATGCTGCGGGCTTGGACGTCTGCCGGGCTCGCCGACCTGCAGCCGGCCGATCAAAATCCCGGAGCACAGGATCAGGTCCAAGGCGGCCCGGACATGGCGGGCGCAGCGCCGTCGATAGGCCCAGACGCGGTTGGCGAAACGCCGGGAGTCGAGCAGCCGCGGAGCCAAGGGCAGCCGATGCCGCCCGGTGGTGGCGGGACGCAGAATTTCCAGGATGCCAGGACGATCTCGCAGGCGGCCGGGCTGATGGCGGATATCCTCAGTCAGCATGCCCAGCGCCCCTACTATTATCCCGGCTTCGACCGGCGGGCGCCGCGTCCCTACGTCGGCGGGCGCCGTGTCGCCGATATGCTGGCTGGACTGCCACAGAGCTTTCAGATGCCCGAGACCGACGCCAGGCGTCCGCTCCGCGAGCTGGTGCAGCAATGGCTCCAGGCCGCCGAAGCCAAAGGCGGCAGCGAAGGGCCACCGCCTCCGATGGCCCCGCAGGTCGAGGAGCGCGTGGACGTGACGGATCGCCTCCTGTCGCTGATGCTCGCGGATCCTGCCGCTCCATCGCGCGTCAAGTCGCTGATCCGCCCTCTGACGACCCGCTTCCTGTCCATGGCGCTGACCGAGCCCGGCGGAGTCACGGACGCCAAGCTGCCGCTGATCAATCTCATCAACAAGCTCGAGCAGCTGGCGAATTACGCCCAGGGCGACGAGTCGTCGGACGACGGCTTCCGCAAGGAGCTGGAGGCCATCATCCAAAAGCTCGCCTCGGCTGAGACGCCTGACGAAAAGACCATCGATGAGGCCAGCAAGAAGGTCGACGACCTCGAGTCGCGCGCGGGACAGGAGTACAAGGACAACATCTCCAACTGGGTCAACATCTGCGAATCCAAGGAGCGGGCGCGCCTGGCGCGCGAAGAAGTTCGCGCGCGGCTGAACGAGACCTTTTCCGGCAAGCGCGTTCACAAGGTCATCCTCGAGCTCTTGGGCATCGGCTGGCGCAACCTGCTCGACCTCTGGTGCGCCAACGTCGGAATGCAGGGCGCGCGCTGGATTCACCATTGGGAGGTGCTGACCGGACTGCATGCGTACACCCGCGAAGCGCAGGGCGAAGTCGACCGAAACGACCTGCCAGAGCTCGACGCGCTCATCGAGGAGATTCGCTCCGGTCTGACCTATATGGGTATAGACCCCATCGTCGGCGACGAGCTGCTCGAGCGCATCGAGAACGCCATGCGGCGCGCGCGGGCATCGCTCAATCGCGAGCAGGATTATCTGGTCTTCAGTCCGCTGAAGCCGGATCCGGAGAGCGAGCCGGACAGGGTCCCTCAGGATCTGTCGGCCTCTGATTGGGAGCGGGCGCTCGATGACGTGGGGTCGCTCTCCGTCGGCTCCTTGATCTGGATGCGCTCCAAGGATGCGAGCAAGGCGCTGCGGCTGATTTGGCGCAATGACGACGGCTCGCGGCTGGCTGTGACGGACACCATGGGCAAGAAGGTCAAGGTGTTGAGGCGCAACCGGCTTGCCGAGGCCTTCGCCCGCGGCCAGGCACGCGCCCAGGCGCCGACCGGCAAGCGCATCGTCACCCGCGCGGCGGATGCCGCGCTCTCTGAGATGCAGGAGCGTCTCAAGTACCACGAGACCCATGACCCGCTGACCGGACTCTCGAACCAGCGCATGCTGGTCGGCTCGCTGACCCAGCTCATGATCCCCGAGCAGCGAAGCGCGTCCATGCACGCCCTGTGCTTTCTCGAGCTGGATCGCTACGACACCCTGACCGGAACCTTTGGGTTCTCGGTCGGCGAGCGCATGCTGATGGCGGTGGCTCGGCTCCTCGAGGGGGTCGTCGCGGACGCCGTGTGCCTGTCCTATTTGGGGGGCAGTCGCTTCGGTGTGCTGATGCCGGTAATGGACACGGATCACGCGGTCGAAGTGGGGGAGTCCGTGCGCGCCGGCTTGACGGTGCTGCCCTTCGATCTGCAGGACAAGCCGTTCCGTATCTCGGGCAGTCTGGGGCTCGCCATGCTGGCGGGAGACAATCTGAGTCCGGAGAAGATCGTCTCGGCGGCCAGCGTCGCCTGCCTCGCGGCCCAGCGCGAGGGTGGCGACCGGGTCGTCCTGTTCCGCGAGGATGACGAGGTCATCTCGCGTCAGCTCGATCACATGCGCAATTGGGCCAAGGCCGAGGATGTCATCAAGGCCGGCAGACGCAAGCTGCGCTATCAGCGCATCGTGCCCGTGGACGAGTCCTCCGAGCTCTCGCCCCATTGCGAGATTTTGCTGAGCGTCTACGACGAGGATGGCGTGCCGCTGCCGCTGCAGTCCTTCATCGCCGCGGCCGAGGCCTTCAACATGATGCGCGAGGTGGATCGGCAGGTGATCGAGGAGACCTTCAAATGGGTCAAGAACAATCCCGAGCGGGTGCGCGAGATTGGCGGGGTCGCCATCAATCTCTCCGGCCAGTCGCTGAGCGACCCGGATTTGCTGAGGTACATCAAGGCCGCGCTCGAGGAGTACGGCATCCCGATCGAGATGATCAGCTTCGAGGTGACGGAGACGGCCGCGATCGTCAATCTGGATCAGGCCGCCATCATCCTCGACGACATCAAGGCGCTTGGCTGCAAGATCGCCTTGGATGACTTCGGAGCCGGCATGTCATCCTACAGCTATCTGAAGCGGCTGCCCGTCGACTACGTCAAGATCGACGGGTCCTTCGTTCGGGATATCCTAGTCAGTCCGCAAGACCGCGAGATCGTGAAGTCGTTCAATGAGATCGCGCATTTCATGGGCAAGAAGACCATCGCAGAGTATGTCGAGAATCAGGAGATCCTCGAGCTTCTGCGGGATATCGGTGTCGATTTTGCCCAAGGCTATGCGATCGAGAAGCCGAAATTCATCGAGGAGCTGCGCCCACTCTGAGCGCTGCCCAGGTGTAGCCATTCCTGCGTTGAGCCGAGAACCTGTATCCGCATCTTTGGCGTGAGCCTGTGCCGCGCTTCGGGTCTTCGGAGTGCAGCGCCTGTCATCCTGGTCTGGAGTATCGTGACCAAGCACAACATTCCTTTACCCGAGGCGATCCCGGCGGAGCGCGAGGAGCTCGTGAGCGCCGACGGGATCCGTCTGGCTTACTACGTCGACCGTTCCGCGCAGGGGCGGCCTCTGCTGCTCATCCATAGCGTCAATGCCGCCGCGAGCAGCTACGAGGTGCGTCCGCTGTTCGAGCACTATGCCGGTCGTCGTCCCGTCTATAGTCTCGATCTGCCCGGGTTCGGGCATTCGGACCGCTCGCCGAGAGACTACAGCCCAGAGCGCTATGGGCATGCCATCGCCGAGCTCCTCGGCCGCGTGATCGGCGAGCCCGCCGACGTCCTCGCCCTCTCCCTGGGGTGCGAGTTTGCAGCGCGCGCCGCCTTGCTCGCGCCTGAGCGCCTGGCATCCCTGGCGTTGATCTCGCCGACAGGATTTGGCGCGAAGCCTATTCCAACGCCAAGCAAGTTTGGGGCTGCCGCGCGATTGCTGAGCCTTCCGGCACTGAGCCAGGGCCTTTACGACCTGGTGGCGTCGCGGCGTAGTATCTCCTATTTCCTCGGCCTCTGCTTCGTCGGAGATCCACCCGAGGCGATGATCGACTATGCCTATGCGACGTCGCACCAGCCCGGCGCGCGCCACGCGCCGCTCACCTTCCTCTCGATGCGCCTCTTCACGCCCGACGCCATCACGGCGCTTTACGAGCCTCTAGGGGCATTGCCCGTGCTCGTCATCGCCGATCAGGATCCCTTTGTCGGATTCGAGCGATTGGGGCCTTTTCTCCTGCAGCATCCTTCTTGGCGGCGCGTCGGGCTACCGCCTCACAGGGGGCTTCCCCAATGGGAGAGGCTCGAGGACACGCTGCTGACGCTGGATCAGTTCTGGGCGAGCTGAGCCCGGCGGCTAGGGCGATGGTCTCAGTCGATAGACTTCCTCACGCAGCGCGGTGAGTCCGCGCTGCTGGAAGTGTGGAGACTCGGCTAGGGCGTCGAAGCTGGCAAGGCGCTCGATCCGATAGGTTTCGCCATAGAGGCGCTCGACCTCGGTCCGGTGGACCGAGAAAGGCGGTCCGGTCATTTCGTCTTGGTCGTAGCTTAGCGTGACCAGGAGTGTGTCCACCCCGTTCGGGAAGAGCTGCCCCATTCTTGCCGCGTACCCAGGCCGCATGGAGGGCGGGAGCGCGATCAGGGATGCCCGGTCGAAGACGGCCTCCACGCCACTGAGGTCCCTGGACTCCAGCTCGAAGAAGTCGCCGCAGAGGACGGAAAGCTCATCCACGCAATAGCGTAGAAAGTGCCCCTCGCGACTGATGGCGGGGGTGAGGCGGTGCTCGGCGAACAGTTCCTCGACGGCGATCTGGCTGAGCTCGACGCCGACGACCTGGTACCCCTGGCTGACCAGCCATAAGAGGTCGAGCGTCTTGCCGCAGAGTGGTACGAAGACGGGACTGCCCTTGGGGAGGTCCAGCTTGTGCCAGTGGTCTTGAAGGTGGGAGTTGATCTCGTTCAGATGCCAGCCGATCTCGCGCCGCTGCCAGCGCTCGAGCCAAAATTCAGGTTCCATATCTTTAGTTGTCAGATGAGGTTTTTAGTTTAGAATTTTGTTTCGATTGATAAAGTTTCGTTTGACTTTGGGGCGGCGCACTGTCGCGAATGGGGCGACTCGCCTTGGCCGATAAAGCTCGTGCCGTTTCTGAGCTTCCGGCCTGATTATGTCATTTAAAAGCTCATTAAGATAGAGGGTTGCGGCGGTTTTAGAGATTATAGGTTAAGTCAGATCTGGGCCTTCAGTGGGAAATCGCCGCGACGTCGGCGACTTTTTTTGCTCCTGTCGTCGAATTCGAACGCCGCATTCGAGTACCGCATCTCGCTCTAGGTTTCGACCTCATCTTCGGTGTGGGCGACATCCGTGCTGGGGGTGTCGGCCTCTAGGCCGACACCTGCTGACCTGGGGGTCAACACTCCTAGCGTCAGCCGTTCCTGCAGCATAGGATGGAACTGAGTCGTCTCTCAGGCGCTTGCATGCGTTTGATGGTATGCGCTTGATCGCATGCGATTGTCCAGGTTGAGGAGTGCTCCACAGATCTGTCTCGCTCCGACGGTAAGCTTAACCGGACGAGTGGTCGGCGATCCCAGGATCCTGTCGACATCCATGTCAATCTGACGTCCCTTGGCATCTCGAGTCGCATGAGCCCGATGGCTGGCTGTGAGAAGGGGCCGCGCGCATCTTTCGATAGGACGATTTCCGTGACCCACAGCCCTGGCAGCACAGTTAGCGGCGAGCCGCGCGCCTCCGTCCCCGCGAGGGCCGACCTCGAGCTCGCCTTCAAAGCGGTCCGCAAGGCGCGCGTGCCTCAGATGCCGGATTTGATCTTCGCGCTAAGGCAGGAGCTGGCGCGTGACGAGCCTGACCTCAAGCATGCAGGGGATCTGGTGGCTCAGGATCCGGTGCTCACGGGCCAGGTCCTCAAGACGATCAATTCGCCCTTCTTCTACTGTCCCACCAGAATCAGTAGCGTTCATCGCGCCCTATCCATGCTGGGCTTGGAAAGGGTCGCCAATTTGGTGACCGCAGAGGCGGTCAGCCGTGTCCTCGATGCGAGCCAGGGGGCATCCCGGCTGGTTCGAGACGCCATCATGGAGCAGGCGCGCGGCGCGGCGACGGTTGCCGGTGTCGTTAGGGGCGTCGCTGCGGACGAGGCCTACCTCTTCGCCATGATGCAAGACGTCGGGAGCCTCATTTTCGCCGAGCTGGTCGAGAATTACGGCTCCGAATGGCTACTTCGGGCGCCGACGGCACCCAGGGCATTGATGGCGTATGAGCGCGGTCTGCTGGGTATCGATCACGCGACCGTCGGCTTCCTGCTCGCCGGGACATGGCGATTGCCGGATCACCTGGCGATCGCGATCTATCGGCACCATGTCGCGGACTTGCTCGGGATCGAGGATCCCAGGAGCCGAGCCCTGATCGCCGTCTCCTGGCTCGGGAGCTATCTGGCCGGTCTCTGTCACGGGTCCGAGGATGCCCCTGAGATGCAGGACGACTGCGAGGCGGCGCTCGATGAGCTCGCCATCGCAGAGGACGACTGGACTCGACTTCGCGCGCTCGCGGGCAGGCAGACCTAGTCCTTTGTCACCCGTCCCAGGTTCGAGTCGGGGCCTTGATCTCCGGTTGGACCTGGAGGGTGGACGAGCGAGAGAGACTGTGAGAGTAATCCAAGCGCACCGCGAAGATCGCAGATTGGTGTAGGTTGGGCCGACGCAGGGGGGCCAACAATCAAAGCGTTAGGCTAGCCGCCATGTTGGGCTTCGTACCTCAGCCCAACCTACGCAGAATTTCTTCACAGTCTCGAGAACGAAGTCCACCGATGCCCGCGCCGGCGTTGGTGGACTGCGCTGCCCTTACCCAGCCCACAACGGGAGTCCGGGCCAATCGATGACCGCCGCCCGAGTCGGAGATTCCCTTCCTCGATAGCCGGGCTCGACTCGGGCTTGCGGGGAGCTGCGGCACGTGCTCCGAGCGCGCTGCGCTTCCGGCCTGGTAACTGAGCTCCATGGCCCGTTATAATCCGCGATTTTCTCCGACGGGTCCGCCAATGATCGACACGAATCCGATTGCTCATCAAATCAACGATCTGAAGGGACGTTTGGAGTCCCTTAGGGGGTATCTTTGACTATGCTGAGCGCAAAGATCGCCTGACCGAAGTTCTGCGCGAGCTCGAGGATCCCGAGGTCTGGAGCGATCCGGAGCGGGCCCAGTCCCTCGGGCGCGAGCGAGCGATGCTCGAAGGTATCGTCGTCACCATCGACGAGATGACCGCGTCGCTCACGGATGCCGACGACTTGCTCGCGCTTGCGGCGGAGGAGGCCGACGAGGCGACCGCCCAGTCGCTCGAGGCGGATCTTGGCGAGTACGAGAGGCGTGTCGGCGAGCTGGAATTTCGCCGTATGTTCTCCGGCGAGACCGACCCGAACAATGCCTTCGTCGACGTGCAGGCGGGGTCCGGCGGTACCGAGGCGCAAGACTGGGCCGAGATGCTGCTGCGCATGTATCTGCGCTGGGGCGAGCGGCGTGGCCTCAAGACGGAGCTGATGGAGGTCTCGCCGGGCGAGGTCGCGGGTATCAAGTCCGCCACCATCAAGTTCGAGGGCGAGTACGCCTTCGGCTGGCTGCGCACTGAGACCGGCGTCCATCGCCTGGTGCGCAAGTCGCCGTTCGATTCGGGCAATCGGCGCCACACCTCCTTCGCGGCGGTCTTCGTGTCTCCAGAGATCGACGACAGCGTCGAGGTCGAGATCAATCCGGCGGATCTGCGCATCGACGTCTACCGCGCAAGCGGCGCGGGCGGTCAGCACGTCAACCGGACCGAGTCGGCCGTGCGAATCACCCATACGCCGACCGGCATCGTGACCCAGTGCCAGAACGACCGCTCCCAGCACAAGAACAAGGACCAGGCGATGAAGCAGCTCAAGGCCAAGCTCTACGAGCTCGAGATGCAGAAGCGTCAGGCAAGTCAGCAGATCGTTGAGGACAGCAAGTCCGACATCGGCTGGGGGAGCCAGATTCGCTCCTATGTGCTCGATCAGTCGCGCATCAAGGATTTGCGCACAGGTGTCGAGATTGGAAATACGCAGTCGGTGCTCGACGGCAATCTCGACCCCTTTATCGAGGCAAGTCTCAAGAGTGGCCTCTAGGCCACTGTTTATCGGCTGCTTCGTTGTCTCGTCGGCGAGTGTCATCTCGGTGCTCTCGCCGCTTCGCTTTTCAAGATTCACCATGAGGAGGCGCGCGCTTCCTCAGCGTGCGGGCCGCGCGGATCGCCGCGCCGCTCGTGTCGCCCAAGGTTCCGGAGACCCATGCCCACATGAGCCAGCATGACGAGCCGCAGTCTGCGGCACGCCCAGAGCAGACAGATGCCGCCGAGGACAACAAGCTGATCGCGCAGCGTCGCGAAAAGCTCGCTCAGCTTCGCGAGCGTGGCAACGCATTCCCCAATGATTTTCGGCGCGATGTCGTGGTCGGCGAGGTGCACGCGGAGTATGGCGAGCTCGACGCCGAGGCCCTGGAAGCGCGCGGGCTCCGGGTGAAGGTCGCCGGGCGCCTGATGACGCGACGCGTCATGGGGAAGGCGAGCTTTGCGCACATCAAGGACATGTCGGGGCGCATGCAGCTCTTCGTGCAGCGCGACCTCGTAGGCGAGGATGCCTACGCGAGCTTCAAGCGCGATCTGGACATCGGGGATATCCTCGGCGCCGAGGGTGTGCTCTTCCGCACAAAGACGGGCGAGCTCTCGATTCGCTGCGACAATATTCGTCTTCTAACCAAGGCGTTACGGCCATTACCTGAGAAGTTCCATGGGCTGACGGACATGGAGAGCCGGTATCGCCAGCGCTACCTCGATCTCATCGTGAACGACGGCACGCGTGCGACCTTTCGCCTGCGCACGGCCATCATTCAGTTCATCCGTGACTACCTGAACGGGCGCGGCTATCTCGAAGTCGAGACGCCCATGATGCAGGTGATCCCGGGCGGCGCTGTTGCGCGTCCCTTCATCACGCATCACAACGCGCTCGACATGCAGCTCTTCCTGCGCATCGCGCCCGAGCTCTTCCTCAAGCGCCTGGTCGTCGGCGGTTTCGAAAAGGTCTACGAGATCAATCGCAACTTCCGCAATGAGGGCCTCTCCACCAGGCACAATCCGGAATTCACCATGCTGGAGTTCTATGAGGCCTACGCGGACTACCGCGACCTCATGGATCTGACGGAAGACATGTTGCGCGATATGGCGACCGCGGTCCTGGGCCAGACGCAGATCCCGTATCAGGGGGCCACCTATGACTTCGGGCAGCCGTTCGCCCGACTCAGCGTGCGCGAGGCGATCCTCCAGTACAATCCCGAGCTCGGGCCAGCCGATATCGACGATCTGGAGCGCGCCCGCTCGCTCGCCGAGCGTCTCGGCATTCAGGTCAAGCCAAGCTGGGGGCTGGGCAAGCTGCAGCTCGAGGTCTTCGAGCAGACGGTGGAGACGCGGCTGATGGATCCGACCTTCATCACCCAGTATCCGACCGAGGTCTCGCCGCTGGCGCGGCGAAACGACGAGGATCCCTTCGTCACCGACAGGTTCGAGCTTTTCGTTGGCGGGCGGGAGATCGCCAACGGCTTTTCCGAGCTCAACGATGCCGAGGATCAGGCCGAGCGTTTCCGCCAGCAGGTTGCGGAAAAGGATGCTGGTGACCAGGAGGCCATGTACTTCGACGCCGATTATATTCGCGCGCTAGAGCATGGTATGCCGCCGACTGCGGGCGAGGGCATCGGAATCGATCGCCTGGTGATGCTCT
This sequence comes from Thiorhodococcus minor, assembly GCF_010820565.1. GTDB lineage: Bacteria > Pseudomonadota > Gammaproteobacteria > Chromatiales > Chromatiaceae > Thiorhodococcus > Thiorhodococcus minor. The sequence continues at coordinate 66,337 of NZ_JAAIJQ010000011.1, forward strand.
TCACGGATTCGGCATCGATCCGCGATGTCCTCTTGTTCCCGCACATGCGGCCTGAGGGCGCTGCCTGAGCCAGCACCCTGGGGGCGGCTCTTGTGAGAGTGGATTGCCGCCTTCTTCGCGCGTCACTTAGGACGTCTTTTCGGCGGGCTCGGCCTCCGGGAATCCATAGGGAGGCGCCTGCAGATTGGTCAGGGTGGGACCATCCTCGCCCAGGCGGACGTCGCCGGCCTCGGCGGCCGCGATCTCCGTGACGATCAGAAGCGCATAGCGGTCCGAAGCCAGGGGCGCGGCCTCGACGACGCGGCCGTCGACTTGCCGGGACTGGCTCGCGGCCGAGTAGAGGGCATCGCCTGGCCGGGGTGGCGTCTGCGTTTCGGCCTCGGCCAGGTACATACGGCGCTTGAGCTTGCCGAGGAAGTGCATGCGCGCGACGACCTCTTGGCCGGTGTAGCAGCCTTTATGGAAACTGACGCCCTCGACGAGGTGCAGATTCGCCATCTGGGGGACGAAGGCCTCGACGGTCGCGTCATAGACGTTCGGCAAGCCGGCTTGGATGTCGAGCAGTCGCCAGGCGTCGATGCTCGCGGGCACGGCCCTCTCGGCGAGCTTGGTCCAGAGATCGGTCATCGCCGCGAGGGGTGCGAGCAGCTCGAACCTAGGCGTTGGCCCAGGAATGCGAATGAGGGTGACGGCTCCCGCGGTCGTGACGTCATTGCCCGGCGCAGGTGCCTCGAGCCCCTGGGCGGCCACCAGCTCCGTCGCACAATCGCCCGCCAGGCCGACCCGGATCAGCGCATCGCTGGCATCTGTCAGCCTGACCTTGCTGCGTAGGATGAACATGCCGAGGCGCTTGAGGCTCTCAGGTATGCGCTCGGCGGGCGTCTGCAGGTAGATCGTCTCGCCGCGCTGGAAGAGGCGGAAGAGCGCGAGCATCCGGCCCTTTTGGCTGCAGTGGGCGCTGAGCTGGCTGTAGGTATCTGAGACCTCGCGGATGTCGTTCGTGAGCTGACCTTGCAGGAAGGTCTTGGTATCGTCGCCGGCTGCGGCGATGAGGCCGAGGTGCGAGAGGTCGAAGAGCTGGCAGGGGATATCCTGAGCGGCCTCCGGGAAAGCCAGGTTGCCATCGGCATCGACTTCGGCGTGATAGCCGGTGAGAAAGTGCCGCCATTCGTTTGTCATGTTTCGTGCCTCGAGCCAGTTGGCATCGCTGGGGGCGACGCGTGGATCCATTGCGGCGATTCTCGGTGAATTCATCGAGAGCCGTAAAGTGGGGCCAGGCCGACCCTTGATGCAAGCCAGAGTGGCTTCGGGGCACATGGGCTCGACCTTTCAAGTTAAAGCAGATTCGGAGATTGAGCGCCTTGTCCATACACCAAGCGACACCGCCCGTGGATAGCCTCGTGCTCTACAAGGTGCGTCCTGCCCGAGTCGTGAGCGTCGGCGAGAAGATTGAGATCGAGCTCGACGGCGGTCAAAGCAAGCGGGTTCGTCCGAAGGACATCGAGCTGCTTCACCCCGGCCCGTTGCGCAATCTGGGCGAGCTGGTGCCTCAGGAAGGCGAGCTGACCGAGGCCTGGGAGCTGCTCGAGGGTGCCGAGACCAACCTCAAGGATCTGACCGAGCTGGCCTTCGATGATTTCACCCCGGCCACGGCCTGGGCCGCCTGGCAGCTGGTCGCCGAGGGGCTGAATTTCAGCGGTACGCCGCAAGCCATTCAGGCGCGCACGCGCGAGGTGGTCGAGCGCGAGCAGGCCGAGCGCGCGGCGAAGGAGGCGGCCGAGCGCGATTGGCAGGCGTTCCTGGATCGCATGGCGAAGGCGAAGCCTGGGCCCGAGGACGTGGGTCGGCTCGGCGAGATCGAGCGTCTTGCGCTGAGCAGGTCTGAGCACAGTCGCATCCTCGAGGCATTGGGGTATCAGCAGACGCCGGAGAGCGCTCACCGTGCCTTGGTCAAGGTCGGTCATTGGCAGGCACGCTTCAATCCGCACCCGCTGCGCTGCGGGATCCTCATGGAGGACCCGGCGCTGGAAGTTCCAGCGCTGTCCGACGAGCAGCGCCTCGACCTCACCCATCTGACGGCCTATGCGATCGACGATGAGGGCAGCTGCGATCCGGACGATGCGATCGCGCTGGAGGAGGGGCGGCTTTGGGTCCATGTGGCCGACGTGGCGGCCGTCGTCGCCCCGGAATCGCCGCTCGAGGCGGAGGCGCGCGCACGGGGGGCGAATCTCTATCTGCCCGAGGGCATTATCAACATGCTGCCCGCGGACGTTACCGAGCGTCTCGGTCTCGGCCTGCAAGATGTCTCGCCGGCACTGTCCTTCTCACTTCGCATCGATGCGGATGGGGCACTGACGGACATCGAGCTGCATCGCACCTGGGTGCGGGTCGAGCGGATGACCTATACACAGGCCGAGGAGCGCCTGGTCGCCGGGGATCCGGTACTGTCCGAGATGGCGAGCTTGTGCGGGCGGTTTCAGGCGCGGCGCCGGGCGAATGGCGCCAGTCGTCTCGATCTCCCCGAGGTCAGCGTCCGGGTCGAGGCGGAGGGGGTCAGGATTCGGCCCCTGCCGCGGCTCAGCAGCCGGGAGCTGGTGACGGACGCCATGCTTATGGCCGGAGAAGCGGCTGCGCGGCTTTGCGTCGACAACGCGATCCCGATCCCCTTCGCGACGCAGGTGGCGCCAGACAAGGCCGAGGGAGCGACGGATTTGGCCTCGATGTATGCGAGACGGCGCTGCTTCAAGCCGACCAAGCTGTCGATGACGCCGGACCTTCACGCCAGTCTTGGGCTGCCGCTCTATACCCGCGCGACCAGTCCGCTGCGGCGCTATTCGGACCTGCTCGTCCACCAGCAGCTTTGCGCTTGGCTCGCGGGCGCCCCTCTTATGGACGAGCAAGCGGTGCTCAGTCGTGTCGGCGAGGCTGATGCCGCCTCGGTCGCCATAAGACGCGGAGAAAGGCTCTCCAACCAGCACTGGAAGCTGGTGTTCCTCAGGGAGAATCCGGGCTGGAAGGGGGAAGGGGTGGTGGTTGGGCTCGATGAGCGCAAGGCCGTCGTCCTGCTGCCCGAGCTTGCCATGGAGGCGCGCGTGCGCCCCCGCGACGAGGCCGCGCTCAATCAGCGGTTGCGGTTGGCCGTGAGCGACGTCGACCTGCCCGACCTCAGCGCCAGCTTCCGCGTCCTTGGCGAAGCGGTCTAGCTATCGAGGCAGCCGAGCAATCTAGGCGGATTGGCACAGCGACGAGGCTTTCGAATCGGTGCCCTGACCGGAAATCGTCGCGCTAGTCGTGCGTCTCCTTGGCGTTCTCGGTTTTGGTCTCGTCCCTGTTACGGGTTACGATTCGTGGACGTGCGACTGGGCGGAAACTTGACCTTCGTCAGTGAGCGCTGTCGAGCGAATCGGTAGCCTTGCCTGCGTCCTGGTCTCAGGCTGCGACTGACTGGGGTCAAGGGTGCTTCCTTCGAGCGGGCGGGCCTAGGTCTCGGCGGGAAAAAAGTGGCCTGGGTCACAGACCCAGGCCACTTTCCATGACAGCGTCGCTCCTCGACGGCCGCTTTCGGCTAGCCGAGGCCTTCCGGTCGGACTGTCTTAAGCTGCCTTAGGCGCCCCAGGTCCGGACTGCGCCCGTATCGACGTGTACGAAGTCCGAGCGTCTGTAGTAGCCGACGCCGCCCCGGCCCAGCTTAACCGCTGCGTCACGAAGGGAGCGGGTCGACAAGTCGGGGAAGCGAATGTCCATCGCTTGCCCCTTGATGTGCAGGCTGTTCTTGGCGACGCCACTGGAAGCGCGGCGAAGCTTCGCGTTTGTGGCTGGCGAGCGGTAGGCGCTGATGATGTGGAAGCGGGCGTCGCGGTCGCCTAGCGACACCTTGAGATCATAGAGCAGGTCGAAGAGACGCGGATCCATGCGAGCGATATCGCCGGTCCTGAAGTCGCGGAAGAAATGATTCAACTGCTGCAGCGCGGAGCGCTGGTAGCGTTCGCCAATTCGGTAGGTGACGTCGATCCGGTCTTCAGTATGAAGATGGTAGAAAGACAAGGTGCGTGCTTGGTCGAATGAACGATGAAAGGTGCGTCCAGCAAAAGCGGGTGCGGCAGCTGCGGATAGCGCAGCCCCCAAGAAATAACGTCGATTCATGCTCCCCCCGGTACATTTAAGACGTCTGCTATCTCTAGTGTGGGAAATTATAAGCAAGCCGATGAAGAAAGCAATGAGAATTTTCTTCGCGAGATTCCTTAGCAAAGGTTTGAGTGATTTCTGATTGAGCTTTAACTAAATTGCATGAAGAGTTAATTGTAAATGTCAAGAAAAAAAGGAATTTTAATGAATCCTTAATAAAGCGGATGAGCGGACTTTAACGCACTTGAGGTCGCTTGAAAAGACTCGCGCATGGGGGCGGAAAACGTGACTTTTGCCTCGTTTCACATGTTTTCTCCACGATGGCGCGAGCAAATTGGGCTATGATTAAGCTGCTTGCAAAATCCGGGAGTTGATCGATGTATCGACCATTGAGGATCTTTCTTCTCGTCGCTGCCGTTGGGTCCGCGCCACTCGCTGCCGTGCATGCGGACGTCTTCAAGTATGTCGATGGCTCGGGGAATGTGTATTTCACGGACACGCCATTGAAAGGGAACCGCTATAAGCTCGAATGGCATCGCGAAGCACGTAAGCTCGTGCGCAAGAGCCAGCAAAGCTACGTGGTTGACAAGAAAGGCCGGATCATTACCGCGCGCGGCCGGGTCCTGTCCGGCAAGACCAAGCCGCTGAGCAAGTCCCTGGCAAAGCGCCGGGCGGGCGTCGAGCACCTGGTTCAGGCCAATGCGCGGCGCTACGGTCTCTCGCCAGCCCTCTTGCACGCCGTCATCCGCGCCGAGTCCGCCTACAAGCACAAGGCGGTATCACACGCGGGCGCTCAGGGCCTGATGCAGTTGATGCCGGCGACGGCGCGGCGCTATGGGGTCGGGAACGTGTTCGATCCGGCGGAGAACATTCGTGGCGGAGCGGCCTACCTCAGGGATCTGCTCGACATGTTCGACCAGGACGTCAAGCTCGCGCTGGCTGGCTACAACGCAGGCGAGGGCGCGGTGCTCAAGTATGGACGCTCTATTCCGCCTTATCGGGAGACCCAGAACTACGTGCGGAAGGTTCTGAAATACTATGGCGCCGAGCGCCCCTCGAGCTTCATCATGACGGCTCGTTAGACGTCAGGCGCTCGGCCTCGTCGCCTGGCGCATCCGCGCCACCCCACTTTCCGGTCAGTCCTCTCCGATCACGCGCTCGTCGCGTGGCCTGGAGAGGAGTTTTTCTGCCTCGCCCTGCTGCTTTGCGAAGATGAGTCGATACTCGACTCCGGTGTCGCGCGGCTCCTCCGCGCGCCGGCCGCGCACGATGTCGCGGGCGTCCTGGTAACCATCACAGGTCTCGATGTACTCCAGGATTCGAGGTGGTGAGATCTTGTAGACGAAATACGGCATGGTTTTGGACTCGAGTCTGGCAGTGGTAAACGCATGGAAGTGAAGGCGTCGATTTTCGATTGGTCCGGCCTCCCGTTCTAGGCTGGACAAGCGCAGCGCAGTCCGCCAACAGCATGGGATTCGGTGGACTTCGCTCTCGAGACTGTGAGAGTCATCCAAGCGCACCGCGAAGATCGCAGATTGCTGTAGGTTGGGCCGACGCAGGAAGCCCAACAATCAAAGCGTTAGGCTAGCCGCCATGTTGGGCTTCGTACCTCAGCCCAACCTACGCAGAATTTCTTCACAGTCTCTCTCGCTGGTCCACCTTGCCGGTCCAACTGACGATCGAGGCCGAGATCAGGACCGTCGGCAGTCTCAAGCGATCGCCCGACAGGGATGCGCTCTGCAAGCCAACGAGGCTCCTCCGGCAAGGTCCAGATGCTGTCCTCAATCTTGGGCGCTGTCCTTCCGCGCCTTCTATTGACTTCAGGCATCCCCTTGGGATTGCTCACCGATGGATGCTGACCGACGGAAAGCGCTTGGCGCCGGCACGTGAAAGACGGCGAGTTTAGCCTAATCCGCTATCGGATTCCCGAGGCGGGCCTCAGAGAAAATTGTTGGCTCCATAAGCAGATCCTTGTAAACCCATGGCGGAAGCCGTGGTATCGTGCGGCCGTTCGGATTCCTCAATCGTTCGAGCCTTGGGGCATTGAGATGACAGCGGACGCGCGTCACCCATGACCTTCCCCGCTGCTAGCCTGCCGACCACTGGGGCGGTGAGTATCCGAAGCTGTCGACAGATCGTTGCGCGGGCTTGACGGCCGAGTGCAGATCGCCGGGGAGACGCAGTCTCCGTCAGGCCCGCGAAGCTCTGTCTCGATCAGGATTCGAGGACAGCGTTGTTTGAGAACCGCGCCCCTCGGCGCGGCGCAGACAGTCCAAGTGCAGCGCGCCCTGCGGACTCGCGAGAGCCCTCGAGCGGCCGCGCCGCGTTCACAGCACTCTAAGCAAACCGTCTCATCCGCTTTGTCCGCAACCGACTGCTGGACACCGGATGAAGCCGAGAGGAGAGACAGGCGATGATCAAACCCGTGGGCTCCGACGTCCTCAAGCCTTTGTTTGTCTACGATGCGGATCAGCATCACGCGCTCCTGCGTGAGGCGGAGACGCTGCCGCAGGTCCTGATCGGCTCTCAGGCCGCGGGCAACGCGGTGATGATGGGGGGCGGCTACTTCAGTCCCTTGCCCGGCTTCATGAATCTCGCCGACGCACTCAGTGTCGCCGAGACCATGCGTATGACGAACGGTCGGTTCTTTCCCGTTCCGGTGCTTTGCTTGCTGGAGGATGTCAACGCCATTGGCGACGCGAAGCGCATCGCGCTGCGCGACCCGAACATGGACGGGCATCCTGTCCTGGCGATCATGGACGTCGAGGCCATCGAAGAGGTCTCGGACGAGCAGATGGCGACCATGACGGAGAAGGTTTACCGCACGCTGGATAGGGAGCACCCTGGTGTCGCGACCTTCAATGGTCAGGGGCGCTTCGCGGTCTCCGGCCCGATTCGAGTGCTCAGCTTCTCTTACTTCCAGGCCGATTTTCCCGATACCTTCCGGACGGCGGTGGAGATTCGCAACGAGATCGCCGAGCGCGGCTGGAAGCGGGTGGTGGCCTTCCAGACCCGCAACCCGATGCACCTGGCGCACGAAGAGTTGTGTCACATGGCGATGGAGCGGCTCGACTGCGATGGCTTGGTCATCCACATGCTGCTCGGCAAGCTCAAGCCGGGCGACATCCCGGCGCCAGTGCGCGATGCGGCCATCCGCAAGATGGTGGAGCTGTACTTCCCGCCGAACAGCGCCATGGTGACCGGATACGGCTTCGACATGCTCTATGCCGGGCCGCGCGAGGCCGTGCTCCATGCCTATTTCCGCCAGAACATAGGGGCGACCCATTTCATCATCGGGCGCGACCACGCCGGTGTTGGGGATTACTACGGCGCCTTCGATGCGCAGGCGATCTTCGACGAAGAGGTGCCGGAGGGCGCCCTCGACATCGAGATCTTCAAGGCCGACCACACGGCCTACTCCAAGAAGCTCAACCGGGTCGTGATGATGTGTGAGGCGCCGGACCACACCAAAGAAGACTTCGTGCTGCTATCCGGCACCAAGGTGCGCGAGATGCTGGGCAACGGCATTGCTCCGCCGCCCGAGTTCTCGCGGCCTGAGGTCGCGCAGATCCTCATGGACTACTATCAGTCATCGAAATAAATCGCTGATCTAGAAGCGCTAATAAGCCCGTCGCGACTCTGTTGCGGCGGGCTTTTTCGTGTCGGGTCAACGGAGGTTCTTCTTGTACGACGGGACCACTGCGTTGCGTGCCTTCGAGAAGTTGGCGAACTCCATGGTGACGCTGGCCAGCTCGACACCCGAGAAGTCGGCGTTTGCCACATCTGCTCGGTGTAGGATGGCGCCGCCGAGGATGGCGTCCCTGAGGTCCGCGTCGGTCAGCTTGGCGTGCCTGAAGTTGGTGTCCTGCGCGGAGACGCTGCGCATCTTGGCGCCGCTCAAGTCAGCGCCTTCGAAGTTGGCGAGGTTGATGACCGTGAAGCCATCCGCGGTCGCGGAGGTGAGATCCGCTTCGTGCAGACTGGCGCGCACCAGGCTGGCGTCGTTCAGGTGGCAATCGCGCAGGTCGGCGTGACAGAGATTCGCTTCGCGCAGATTGGCCTTGATGAAGAGTGCCTTGGCGGCCGTGACGTGGCAGAGGTCGCTGCCATGGAAGTCGGTGCCGCGTAGGTCGGCGCTCCGCAAGTCGGCGCCCTTGAGCTTTGCATAGCGAACCTCGGCGCTGCGCAGATCCGCGCGAGCCAGCTTGGCGCCCTCCAGATTGGCCCCATTCAGCATGGCCGCCCGCGATGGGTGCGCAGCACCTAGCCGGGCGCGCGATAGGTTGGCGCCGGAGAGATCCGCGTCCTTGAGATGGGCGCCGACCAGGATTGCGTCGACCAGAATTGCGCCTTCGAGGCAGGCACCGTTCAGGTCGCTTGAGGTCAGGTCGGCGCCGGTGAGGTTGGCGCCTCTGAGGTTGGCGCCGTTTAGGGTCATGTCTCTGAGATCCGCGCCCACGAGTGAATCGGCGTCGACGGTTTCCAGGATCTCGCCCGTCTCGCGATCTTTGATCTCTAACATTGCGCGTGTCCTCTGGATGTTGGCCGTGGTTTTGTTATCGAAGCCGCGCTCCCGACTGTATCATTCGGTCGAGACCGCATCTGCTCCGGAGGAGCGGCCCAGTTGCCTTCTACTACAAGCTTAGCTGGCGCCGATGAATTCGGGCCTTGGGCCAGGGCGTTGCCCTCTGGTGGGTGCGGGATTTTCTACAAGAGCGAACGACAAACAGCTACGCGGAGGAGTCGATTCATGAAGCTTGAGACACTGGCCATTCACGCCGGATTCGCCCCGGATCCGACCACCAAGTCGGTTGCCACACCCATCTACCAGACTACCAGCTACGCCTTCGACGATACCCAGCACGGCGCGGATCTCTTCGACCTCAAGGTGCCTGGGAACATCTACACCCGGATCATGAATCCGACCAGCGACGTGCTCGAGCAGCGCGTCGCTGCAATGGAGGGAGGGGTTGGCGGTCTCGCGCTGGCGTCCGGGATGGCCGCAGTGACCAACTCGATCTTCACCATCGCCAAGGCGGGCGACAATATCGTTGCAGTCTCCACGCTCTACGGAGGCAGCTACAACCTCTTTGCCCACACCTTGCCGCGTCTGGGGATCGAAGTGCGCTTCGCGGCGCCGAATGATATCGAGGGCATGGCGGCGCAGATCGACGCGGACACCAAGGCGGTCTTCTGCGAGTCGATCGGCAATCCGGCGGGCAATGTGGCGGATATCGGGGCGATCGCCGACATGGCGCACGCGCACGGGGTGCCTGTCATCGTCGACAACACGGTTCCCAGCCCCTATCTCTGCCGGCCCTTCGAGCATGGCGGCGACATCGTGGTGCACGCCTTGACGAAATACATGGGCGGTCACGGCACCACCATCGGCGGGGTGCTCGTGGACTCGGGCAAGTTTCCCTGGGCCGAGCATGCCGAGCGATTCCCCATGCTCAACGAGCCCGATGTGTCGTATCACGGCGTCGTCTACACGGAGGCGCTCGGGCCGGCGGCCTACATCGCTCGGGCGCGCGTCGTGCCGCTGCGCAACATGGGCGCGGCGATCTCGCCCTTCAACAGCTTCTTGATCCTGCAGGGGATCGAGACCCTTCCGGTGCGCATGGACCGGCATTGCGAGAATGCCGTGGCAGTCGCCAATTTTCTCAAGGAGCATGCGAAGGTCGAGTGGGTCCGCTATGCGGGACTGCCTGACAGCCCGGACTATCCGCTGGTGCAGAAGTACATGGACGGCGGCAAGGCGAGCTCCATCCTGTCGTTCGGGATCAAGGGCGGACGCGAGGCGGGGGCGCGCTTCATCGACGCGCTCAAGCTCGCCGTGCGTTTGGTCAACATCGGTGACGTCAAGACCCTGGCCTGCCACCCGGCGACGACGACCCACCGCCAGTTGTCGCCCGAGGAGCTCCAGCGCGCCGGCGTGTCGGAAGACCTCATCCGGCTATCGATCGGTATCGAGCATATCGACGACATCCTCGAGGACCTGGACCAAGCCCTCGCGGCGGCTGGCTAGGTCGTCAGGCCAGGGCTTTGCGTCTTGATATCCCGGCTGCGAGCGCTGGCTTGCCCGCGCCCCGCGACTCGGCGGGGCCGTGAGCCTTTAGCGTGATGCGTCGTTCCATCACGCTGTTTCCGCTCTTGGCGCTGCTCGGCGTGGGCGTCGCCCTTGCGATGCCGGAGTGGCTGGTCGGGCTGAAGCCAGCCATCGTGCCGCTGCTCGGGCTGGTGATGTTCGGGATGGGCATCACCCTGACATTCGCGGACTTCGTCAGCGTGACGCGGCGACCAGCCCTCATCCTGCTTGGCATGGCGCTGCAGTATGGCGTCATGCCGCTCGCGGGATGGCTGATCGGCCTGGGTCTCGGCTTGCCGCCGGAGTTGCTCGTCGGCTTGGTGCTGCTGGGCGCCAGTCCCGGCGGCACGGCCTCAAATGTCATTTGCTACCTGGCGCGTGGCGACGTCGCCCTATCGATCACGCTGACGACGGCCTCCACCCTGGCGGCCGTCCTGCTGACGCCGGCGCTGACCTTGCTCTATGTTGGCGAGCGTGTCCCGGTTCCGGCGTTGGACATGCTGATCTCGATCGCCAAGATCATCCTCGCGCCCGTTGCCTTGGGGCTTTTGGTGAATCGCTTTCTTGGCGCTCGGCTCGAGCGCGCGAAGCTGGTGTTTCCACTCGTCTCCATGGCGGCCATCGTCCTCATCATCGCCATCATCGTGGCACTGAACCATGGGAGCCTGATCGACCTGGGGCTGATGGTCTTGCTCGCCGTGGTCCTGCACAACGGCATCGGCTTGCTGTCGGGCTATTGGGGCGCCAGGGCCTTGGGGCAGGACGCGCGTGCGGCCCGCACCTTGGCGATCGAGGTGGGCATGCAGAACTCTGGGCTAGCCGTGGCGCTCGCCGTCAAATACTTCTCCGCTGCCTCCGCCTTGCCAGGGGCGCTCTTTTCGATTTGGCACAACCTCTCTGGGGCCGCGCTCGCGAGCTGGTGGTCGCGACGCTCGGCTGCCGACTAGGCTCGGGGTCCTCGCAAGGGGCCCGTCCGGGATCGAGGGTCGATTGCGGGCGGCTTGCCGCCATCTGAGTAAGGGCGCCTCAGGGTCGAGAGCGCGGCGCTACAGCCGGTCGCTCAGATCACGGATGGAGAAGCCGCTCCACGGGCCGGAGACATCCTTGCTGAGACCGATGACCTTGAAGCGCTCGCCCATGGCGGCGGGCAGCAGCAGCTGCTTGACGCCTTGGGCGCCGTCGAGACTCGCTTCGGTGTCGGCTAGGATGTGATCGATTCCGCAGCCGATGAGAAAATTGGCTTGTGTCGTGAAGCCTTCCAGCTCGAGGCCGGCAGCCGCTCCGGCCTCGACCACGGCGGTGAAGTCGACGTGCGCCGTGATGTCTTGAAGCCCCAGCCGGCTGTAGGGATCTTCATGGGCCTGGTGGCGGTAATGGCACATCAAGGTGCCCATGTGCCGGTCGGCCTGGTAATAGGCCGATCTCGGATAGCCGTAGTCGATGAGCAGTAGGAGACCGGCTGACAGCGCGTCCGCCAACGCCTTCATCCAGGGCGAGAGCCTCAGGTTGATTTCGGAGGTGTAGCCGTGTGAGCAAGCCAGTCCCTCGGATTGCAGGACGGAAATCGCCTGCGTTAGCCCTGGAGATCGCGGTGGTGCTGCGACTTCGGAAAGGGTGCCGCCATCGTCGCTGACGAAGATCTCCAAGAGCTCGCCTGCCGCGCCGACCCGGAAGCGATGCACCGGCATGGCGTCGAGGACCTCGTTCGCGACCACCACACCGCGTAGCCTCTTGGGCAGCTCGGTGAGCCACTCGCAGCGCTCGGCGAGCTGGGGAAGCTCAGCGCTCAGGCGTGCGCGCTGCCGCTCCGCAAGGTCGGGACTGGGCTCGAGAATTCGATAGCGATCGGGTAGGGTGCCGGTCTGCTCGAGCTGGGTGAGGATCTGGGCGGCGAGGGCGCCGCTCCCGGCTCCGAGCTCGAAGATGTCGCCGCCGCCGAGCTCCCGCAGGACCTCCGCGCACTGGTTGCCGACGCAGCGGCCGAACAGCGGGGAGATCTCGGGGGCCGTTACGAAGTCACCCGCGGGTCCAAACTTCTGCGCCCCGGCCACATAGTAGCCGAGACCCGGGGCATAGAGCGCGAGCTCCATGAACCGATCGAAGGGGAGTAAGCCACCAGCTGCGGAGATCTCATGGCGCACCCGTTCGTTCAGGCGGGCGCCGACCTCGGCTTGGATGTCGGCTTCCGGCGATGCCGCAGTGGCGTCTTCGTCGCGCATAAGAGACCTCAGGTGGACGACATGTGGTGGCAGGGCTGGCCTTCAGCTCTCGGTCGTTCGATGAGGGCCGCGGCGGTGGCGGCTCCGAGCCTGCGCCATGCCCTGCCAGACAGGCTCCCCGCTCCATGACAAGGGCCAAGACAGACGAGCTTTTATAGATGACGGAAGACAAGAAGCCAATGATTCATCCCGGCGCCGCACACAGCTCACCCTACCCGGTGAGCCGCCTGGCGCCATCCTTCGATACGGGTGAGCTGGCCGCCGAGGTCGCCAAGGCGGAGTCCATGCTCAGCGCGCGGACCGGCGCCAAGCTGCGCGTGATCGCCGACCAGATTCGGCAGCTGCAGGAGGAGGCGCGCAAGGTGCTGACCGATGCGCGCGAGGAGCAGGCGCTGACCCATGCCGAATGCGCCTTCAAGCGCATCCCGGGAAGGACCTATCATCTCTATCGGCGTGCCAATGGGCGCGCCTTCTTCTCCATGCTCTCGCCGGAGGACTGGGGCGGGCGCAGTCCGCATGAGCTCTTGGGATCCTACCGCTTGGAGGTCGACTATTCGTGGACGCCGGCCGAGCGCGCAGGCCAGCCGGACGATACGGGTGCCCTGGTCGACCAGCTCTTGCGGATCGGCGGGCTGTCCTCCGAGGATTGAGCCGCCGGAACGGCCGAATCGCCCGCAAGCGGGCTCCTACGCCAGCGGCGTCCCCGTAGGAGCCCGCTTGCGGCGATGCGCACTGCAGAAGGAGCCTCCTGCGCGAAGACACCGCCGCCACGCTGCGCCCGATGCAGGCGAGTCGCTGGCGCTGGCGTCGCCTTGGCATGCCCTTCAGTCGGGCTTCGTGCCGCGCTCGATCACGACCCCGACGTCGACGCCCTCGCCGACTGCGCCCGGCTTGTTGAGGCTGAGACGCACCCAGGGAACGCCGTGCTCATCGCGCAGGATGGCGGCGCATCGCTCCGCGAGGGTCTCGACCAGCTCGAACCTGTTGGCGGAGACCTCCTGGGTCAGGCGCTTGGTCACGGCATTATAGTCGAGTGCCTCCTCGATGCGATCCGTGGCTGCGGCCCGCGCGATGTCGCTGGCCATTTCGATATCGAGAATGACCGGGCGACGAATCTTCTTCTCCCAATCGTGGATGCCGATGGTCGTCTCGATCATGAGACCGCGGATGTAGACGATGTCCATGTTGAGCCCTCAGGGAGTCAAGCGATGTGCTCGGCCTATCTTGACCTGAAGCGGGTTCACGGGTCCAATTGCCGCCCATGACTATAGCCATCCTCCTCATCATCGCCGCCTACCTGCTGGGCTCGGTCTCCAGCGCCATCATCGTGTGCCGACTCATGGGGCTACCGGATCCGCGCACCCAGGGGTCGAACAACCCGGGCGCCACCAACGTCATGCGCATCGGCGGCAAGAAGCCGGCCGCCATCACCTTGATCGGGGACAGCCTGAAGGGGCTGATTCCCATGTTGGTCGGACATGCGCTCGGCATGGGGCCAGGCGTGCTGGCCGGTATCGGCCTTGCCGCCTTCATCGGGCACCTCTACCCGGTCTTCTTCGGCTTCCGTGGCGGCAAGGGCGTTGCGACCGCGCTGGGCGTGCAGTTGGGGCTCTACTGGCCCATCGGTCTCTGCGTCGCGGCCGTCTGGCTCTTCGTCGCCAAGGTGCTCAAGATCTCATCGCTGTCCGGCTTGATCTCCATGGCCTTGGCGCCTGGCTTCGTCTGGCTGTTCTGGCCCGAAAAGCCCCTTCTCGGGATGCAGCTCGTCATCACGGGCCTGCTCATCTGGCGCCATCGCAGCAACATTCGCAACCTGCTCGCTGGCACCGAGGATCGGATCGCGGCCAAGCCGGATTGAGGGCGACCCGGGCGCCGGTCCATCGCGGCGCGCAGGAGTGGCGGCCGTCGCACAGTCGATCTGTCCTCAGGGTGCCCCTGATACCAGGGCTCGCCGCGGGATGTGCTCTATCGCCCTGGCATCCATTCACCGCTCGAGCGGCACCGGCTGCCCGGCGCCGCGAGGCGCGGCCTAGGTCGCTTGAGGCGGCGGTGGTGGCTGAGGCGTGGTGCGACGGGCCCTGAACAGAGCCGCCAGGATCGCGATCACGGCGCCGCCGAGCAGGATTGCGGCGAGGATGGGCCGGTAGAAGACCCAGGCGACGGCGATGGTGATCAGGCCCAGCGCCAGGGCGAGCAGGGCGGCGATGAAGCCGGTTCCCGCGCCGACGAGCGTACCGATGAAGGGCACCACGTCCGCCAAGACCTTCAGCGGTCCCAGCACCAGGGCGAAGCCCAGCCACATGAGCAGGACGCCGCCGAGGCGAGCCAGCCAGGTGAGGATGCGATTCGCCGTTTCCGCTTTGTCGAACATGGCGTCGGCATCGACCAAGCCGGGCTCCAGCAAGGCGATGCTCCCGCGCGCCATGGTAGCGGTCGTAATGGCGTCGCCGCGCTGACGACCGATGGCGCTCACATCCATCGGGTCGACGACGGCGAAGGCGACGCGGATGTCCCCGATCTGAGGCGACGCGGGGCTGCCCCGATAGTAGCCGCCCGCATGGCTGCTGAAGCCTGCAGGGACTCGGTCGGACATGGCGACATTCAAGGGCTCGAAGGCATCCATTTGCGAGACGAAGCGCGCCGCGAGCGCGAATGCGCCGAGGGTGACGCGAGCGGCCTGCGCAGTCTGCGACTCATAGGGCATCGACGCCGGATTCTCGTGCCCGCTGGGCTGGCGGAACCGCGAGGAATCGACCCAGGTGTCGGACCACCGCCGCTCGTAGCTGTAGGTCGTCTCCGTCGTCTCGCTTCCTCCGAGGTTCTTGGTCGTCTTGGAGCCCTGCTCCTCGGTCCATTGGTACATCTCGACCGAGCGTTTGAGCTTGATGGCGCGAGCGGACACTCCGAAGACGTCATCCGACAGCTGATCGCGCGTCGTCGCCAGGCCGCTCAGATGGACGAGCGCGCCCTCATTGGCCGGATCGATCGGACTGGGCGTGATCGAGACGACGGCGTCCCGCCCGGCAGCCAAGGTCTTGGCGCGATCGATGGCGCGGCCCTCGTTCCACCATAAGAGCGGAAAGGAGACGGCGATCAGGACCAAGCCGAACAGAATGCCCTTGAAAGATCCGCCGATCCGGCTCGACCAAGATCTTGTCGTGGTCTCGGTGAAGGTGTCGGCCATGTGAATGCTCCTTGTCAGATAAGCAATTGGCTATAGTCCGGAGTCGATCGTGCCGTTGCGGCGCATCCCTTTGCAGGCTGTCGTCCAACATTCGGACGCGCTTGAGTCCGCGCGCCGCCCCGGCGGCGGGCGCTGAGCGGATGGGCATTGCCCGTGATTCGGCGATTGCCTAGACCTTCGGCCTCGAATGCCGAAAGATAATGCAGTCCCTGTGCGCTTTCCGCAAACCTGAGCCCTGAGCTCGGAGGCGCGCGCTCCAATGCGACAGGCACCAAAATGCGAGGGCTCTTGATGTTCGCTTCATGGCGGAGATGGCGATGACGGGGGAAGGGCGGGGGCGTGGAGCGCCGCGAGGGCTTCGGATCTCTGAGGAGGGTGCGCTGCTAGGGCTCGATCGCGATGCGCTGGAAGCGCAGTTCCAGCGGCTCATGTCCTCGTTGGATGCGGCGTGCGACGCCAATGATGCGCAGCGTTGTCTGATGCTTGCGCTGCGCACCCATGAGGTCGAGCTCGAGCTGCAGAGCCGCGCATTGCGAGAGACCCAGGCCGCCTTGCGGGTCTCGCGCGATCATTATGCGCGGCTGTTCGAGGAGGCCCCCGTGGGCTACGTCGTCTTGAGTCGGCGAGGTCTGGTGCGCGGGGCGAATCTCACCGCCGCGACATTGCTCGGCAAATCGAAGGCCCAGCTCGAGGGCTGGCCCTTCAGACGCTTCATCGCCGATGGTCAGAGCGGCGATTTCAGCGCGCATTTGCGTCAGGTCTTCGATGACTCAGCGTCGCCGCCAGCGGTCTGCGAAATGGTTTTGCATCTGTGTGACTCCGTGCCGACGCGCGTGGCTCGACTCTGCTCGATCCGTCGCGACGGCGTCACGGGTCCTGAGTGTTTGAGTGTCATGCTTGATATTTCGACGGAGCACGAATCCGAGCGGCAACGCCTCGCAGGCGACCGGCTGCGGCAGTCGGTGCTGGATGCCTTGCCGTCGCAAATCGCCGTCTTGGATCAGGACGGGCGACTGATCGCGAGCAATCGCGCTTGGCGAGACTTCTCGGAAGAGCAGGGTGTCTCGGATTCGCTGCGTCAGGCGCTCGGTCTCAATGCGGAGGGCGCTTGCACTTGGGAAGGCGACCAGCCGAGCGACGAGGTCCTGAGCGCCGCCAGGGGGATTCGCGACGTCATTCAGCGCAAGCGCCCTGCCTTCAGCCTCGAGCACCCCTGTGAAACGCCCCAGGGGCGGCGCTGGTTCCTGATGCGCGTGCTTCCGCTCGAGGGGGATCAGGAGGGCGCCGTGGTCGCCTACTTGGAGATCACCGAGCGGCGGCTGGCGGAAGAGGAGGCGCGGCGGGCGCGTGATGCGCTGGCCCAGGTGGCGCGACTGAACGCGGTCGGAATCCTCGCCTCCTCGCTGATCCACGAGCTTCTGCAGCCGTTGAGCTCCGCGGGCTTCTACTGCAGCGCGGCGATCCAGCTGGCGCAGGGCCCGGCGGCGAATCCCGATCGGCTCGTCGAGGTCATCCGCCGTATCGACGACCAGGTGCATCGCGCTGGGGACATCATGGAACGGCTGCGGGCCTTCCTGCGCGGGCGCAAGATGTACAAGGTCGCGGTGTCGCTCGATCAGGTCCTCAAGCGCGCCTTCGAGCTGACGCTGTGGTTCGCTTCCGATCTCAAGGTCGATCTGCGGATGAATGCGCCGAGCGGGCTGCCGCTGGTCGAGACGGATCCGGTGCAGATCGAGCAGGTGCTGGTCAATCTGATCTGCAATGCGGTGCAGGCGATCGACGCGGCGAATTGCGCTAGACGCGAAGTGACCCTGGACGTCATCGTCGCCGAGCGCGAGATCGAGCTCATCGTTCGGGATACGGGGCCTGGCTTGCCCGAGGGGCGCCACGAGGCCATCTTCGACATCTTCGAGTCGACCAACGACTCGAGCTTGGGGCTGGGGCTCGCCATCAGTCGGGCGATCGCCGAGGGGCATGGCGGGCGTCTCTGGGCCGAGCCGGCACCGGCCGAAGGCGCGGCCTTCCATCTGACGCTGCCCATCGCCTTGAACGACGACCTGATGGACTTCAGTGGCAGCGAGCCCTCATGAGCGCGTGACTGGAGCCAGGTCGCCCATCGACCAGCGGGCTCTTGGCTTGAAGATGAGCGGCTCGTGCTGGCCCGCGCGCAGGCGCTGGTAGCCGGTGAAGGCGATCATTGCGCCGTTGTCCGTGCACAGGCTCGGCGGCGGGTAGAAGGTTTCCCCGCCTTCGGCGGCGATGGCAGCGGTCATGCGCTCGCGCAGGCGTCGATTGGCGCTGACGCCGCCCGCGAGGATCAAGCGTTTTCGGCCAGTTTCCCGCAGCGCGCGGCGGCACTTGATCACCAGGGTGTCGACGACGGCCTCCTCGAAGGCGCGAGCGACATCGGCGCGCGTTCGGCTTGGATCCGTTTCGTCGGCAAGCGCGGTGTTGAGGGTATTGAGGGCGAAGGTCTTGAGACCGCTGAAGCTGAAGTCTAGGCCTGGGCGGTCGGTCATCGGCCGCGGGAAGCGGAAGCGCTGCGGATCTCCGCGCTCTGCCAGCTTCGCAAGCTCCGGGCCGCCGGGATAGGGCAGCTCCAAGAGCTTGGCGGTCTTGTCGAAGGCCTCTCCAGCCGCGTCGTCGAGGGACTCGCCGAGGATGCGGTAGCGCCCGATCTCGGTGACGTCGACCAATTGCGTGTGCCCGCCGGAGACCAGCAAGGCGATGAAGGGCAGCTCCGGGGCTGGCTCCTCGAGCAGCGGGGCGAGGAGGTGGCCCTCCATGTGATGGACGCCGATGGCCGGCACCTGCCATCCCCAAGCGAGGCTGCGCCCGATCGCCGATCCGACCAGGAGGGCGCCGATCAGTCCGGGACCGGCGGTGTAGGCAACACCATCGATCTCGCCCGCATCCAGATGGGCTTCCGCGAGCACTTGCCGAATGAGGGGAAGCGTCTTGCGGATGTGGTCGCGCGAGGCGAGCTCCGGGACGACACCGCCGTATTCCGCATGGATGTCCACTTGGCTGTAGACCGCGTGGGCCATGAGGCCATGCTGGTCGTCGAAGATGGCGACGCCGGTCTCGTCGCAAGAGGTTTCGATGCCGAGTACTCGCATGGTTTCTCTAGATGATCGTGGTGTCGGTGACTGGTGATTCGTCGTTCGGTGATGGGCTACAGCGGTCGGCATCATATTCGCTTTTGCAACATCCGTCTGCGTCGCGCTATACTTGGGGATCTTTTACCTTTCGTTCACCTCAACCGGAGAGATCAAGGGATTTTCTATGCCCAGCGTTCGCGTCAAAGAAAATGAGCCATTCGAGGTCGCCATGCGGCGTTTCAAGCGCTCCTGCGAGAAGGCAGGTGTGCTGGCCGAGGTCCGACGCCGTGAGTTCTACGAGAAGCCCACGTCCGAGCGGAAGCGTAAGAAGGCCGCCGCCGTCAAGCGCCATCAGAAGAAGCTGCAGCGCGAAGCTCGCCGTTGGGAGCGCCCCTACTGAGGCCGGCTCGCCAACCGCGCCGAGGTTTCGTGCACAATCGCATGCCTAGGGCTGCGATCTGGTATCGAGGCCTTGGCTGCGCGCGGGTCCGTTCGGCAGGCGTCGGACCTCGCAAGAAGGCCCTTGGCCCGTTGCGGCTCGCGCTCCGGGCAACCGGGTGCCGCTGCGATCTAGGCGCGGACTCGAATCGCCTTCGGCAACTTCAATAGGAAAGCCTTCGATCCATGCTGAAGCAGCAAATTCAAGATGACATGAAGGCCGCGATGCGCGCGGGCGAGAAAGACAAGCTCGGTGTCATCCGGCTGATCATGGCGGCCATCAAACAGCGCGAAGTCGATGAGCGCATCGAACTGGACGACGCCCAGGTGCTCGCCGTTCTCGACAAGATGGTGAAGCAGCGTCGGGATTCCATCGCGCAATACGATAGCGCGGGCCGCAACGACCTGGCCGAGGTCGAGCGGTTCGAGGTCGGTGTCATCCAGGCCTATCTTCCCGAGGCGTTGTCCGAGTCGGAGCTGAGCGCCCTGGTCGAAGCGGCGGTCGTCGAGGCCGGTGCCTCCGAAATGCGCGACATGGGGAAGGTCATGGGCGTGCTGCGACCCAAGGTGCAGGGCCGCGCCGACATGGGTGCCGTGAGCGCACTCGTCAGACGGCGTCTAGGGGGCTGAGTCGCCTTCGGACGTTGCCGCTTGCGCCCTTAATGGCAGGCAAAATCCCATCCGAATTCATCGACGACCTCTTGGCGCGAAGCGACATCGTCGAGGTCGTCGGCTCGCGCATCCAGCTTCGCAAGGCAGGTAAGGATTACCAGGCGCGCTGTCCCTTCCACGACGAAAAGACGCCTTCCTTCACCGTCAGCCCCGACAAGCAGTTCTATCACTGTTTCGGCTGTGGCGCACACGGGACGGCCATCGGCTTTCTCATGGAGCACGACCACCTCGCCTTTCCCGAGGCGGTCGAAGAGCTCGCGCTACGCGCTGGCATGCAGGTGCCGACGCGGAGCGAGCAGTTCGTCAAGACGCCGACTCAGGCACCACTCTATGCCCTGGTGGAGAAGGCGGCCGCGCTCTATCGCCGCCAGCTCCGGGAGCATCCGCAGGCCAATCGTGCCGTCGAATACCTCAAGCAGCGGGGGGTGAGTGGCGAGATCGCCGGGGATTTCGGGCTCGGCTATGCGCCACCTGGCTGGAGCTTCCTCCTAGAGCGGCTTGGGCGCGGTCCGGGCGAGCAGGCTCGGCTCCTCGAGTGCGGGCTGATCGCCGAGCAGGACGGGCGACGCTACGATCGTTTTCGCGATCGCATCGTCTTCCCGATTCGCGACCGGCGCGGACGCGTGATCGGTTTCGGCGGCCGGCTGCTGGGTGAGGGCAAGCCCAAGTATCTGAACTCGCCCGAGACGCCCATCTTTCACAAGGGGCGCGAGCTCTACGGGCTTTTCGAGGCGCTGCGGAGCAATCGCAAGCTTGCCTCGCTCGTCATCGTCGAAGGCTACATGGACGTGATCGCCCTCGCTCAGTTCGGTCTGACGAGCGCTGTCGCGACCCTGGGAACCGCGACGACTGCCGATCATCTAAAGCAACTGCTGAAGACGGCCCCTGAGATCGTCTTTTGCTTCGACGGGGACCGCGCGGGTCGGGATGCCGCTTGGAAGGCGTTGCAGATCGCCTTGCCGCTAGCCTCGGGGCATCAGCTGATTCGATTCCTGTTTCTACCCGAAGGCGAAGATCCCGACACTCTGGTTCGACGCCTCGGCCGTGACGGCTTCACAGCGCTCATGGCCAGCGCGCAATCCTTGTCCGATTTCCTGTTCGATCGTCTCGCCGAGCATGGCGACATGGCGAGCAGCGACGGCAGGAAGCGGGTCGCGAGTCAGGCCCAGGAGCTGGCGAGCGAGATGCCGGCGGGGATCTACCGTGACCTTGCGCTCGAGCGGATCGCGATGCTGAAAGGCGTGTCGCCGGGGGCGTCGGCGCGGCCGCGGTCGAGGCGCCCGGGCAGGTCGGCGCGTCAGTCGCTGCCGGCTCCGCTCAGTCTCGTCGCGAAGGCGATCGCCTTGCTGCTCGACAACCCGCGGCTCGGTCCCATCGTCAGCCAGCAGGACGCGACTTGGCGGCGCTCGACGAGTCCTGGCGCTGATGTCTTGCGGCCCTTGGTCGACATGCTCTTAGAGCGGCCGGAGATCACCAAGGCCGCGCTCTTGGAGCGCTGGCGCGACCATCCGCATTTCGGCTATCTGCAGCAGATTAGCGTGCATCCCTATCTGTCGGACATCGCCGAAGGAGATCTGGAGGCGGAGCTGATCGGGGCGATCGATCGCCTCAGCGCGGAGACGCGAAAGCTCGAATGGCGCCAGGCCTTCAATCAGCGCAGCGTCATGGAGTGGTCGGTCGAAGAGCGCGCCCGTGTCCAGCGGCAGGGTGACAGCGCACGCGAGCCCGGGGACGAAACGCCTTGAAACGATGGCATCACTGGCATTTGTCATGATTTCGTCTATCTATTCTCTGTGTGCAAAATCGACGGCCGCTAATATGCGCCGATTCGCAGACGAGACGACAGGATTTCACTTTCGCGCGAGACTTTCGCAGCGCGTAATGCTAAAATGCGAGGTTTGCTTTCGGGCTGACTTCCGCAGCACTGAGTCAAGGTACCTCATGGATCAAGAACAGCAACAGTCTCAACTGAAGCAACTGATCGCCAAGGGCAAAGAGCAGGGCTATCTGACCTACACCGAGGTCAACGACCATCTCCCGCCCGGCATCGTCGAGACTGACCAGATCGAAGACATCGTCCGCATGATCAACGATATGGGGATCATGGTCCAAGAGACTGCTCCCGACGTCGTCGATCAGACCCTGAGCGATAGCGCCGTCTCGGATGACGAAGCCGCCGAGGCTGCGGCTGCCGCCTTGGCGACCGTCGACAGCGAGTTCGGTCGCACGACCGACCCCGTGCGCATGTACATGCGGGAAATGGGCACGGTCGAGTTGCTGACGCGCGAAGGCGAGCTCATGATCGCCAAGCGCATCGAAGACGGACTCAACCAGGTGTTGTCTGCCCTGTCGGTGTACCCGCGCTCGATCGAAAAGCTGATCGAGATCTTCGACCGTGTCGACCGTGAAGAGACGCGCTTGACGGACGTCATCTCCGGCTTCAATGACGGCGAGGACGATCAGCCCGTTCCGGCCCCGGCGGCGCGGCCGGCTGCCGAGACCGCGTCTGAAAAGTCCGGGCTGGAGGCCGACTCGGACGATGACAGCGACGATGACGATGATACGGAGGCGGAGGTCGATACAGGCCCGGATCCGGAAGATGCCGCGCGTCGGGCCAACCTGCTGCGTGAGCGTTATGCCGTGCTCAAAGCGGCACTCGAAGAGTACGGCCGCGACGACGAGCGCTCTCGCGAGGCCATGGCCGCCGTCTCGGAGATCTTCCTTCAGTTCAAGCTGGTCGCGCCGGTCTTCCTGGAGCTTGCGGAGCTCCTGCGCGGAACGATCGTGCGTATCCGGACGCAAGAGCGCGTCATCATGGGGCTCTGTGTCGATCAAGCCGGCATGCCGCGCCGCGATTTCATCGAGACCTTTCCCGACAACGAGACCAGCCCGCAGTGGCTGGACCAGCAGCTCGAATGCGGTAAGCCCTACGCCACCCGCCTGGCCGATGTCGCCTCTGACATTCGGCGGGCCCAGCGCAAGCTGCAGGAAGTCGAGAAGGAGAACATTCTCACCATCGGCGAGATCAAGGAAGTCAACCGTAAGATGTCGATTGGTGAGGCCAAGGCACGCCGCGCCAAGAAGGAAATGGTCGAGGCGAACCTGCGTCTGGTGATCTCCATCGCCAAAAAGTATACCAACCGCGGGCTGCAATTCCTGGATCTCATCCAGGAGGGCAACATCGGCCTCATGAAGGCGGTGGATAAGTTCGAGTATCGCCGCGGCTACAAATTCTCGACCTATGCCACCTGGTGGATTCGTCAGGCCATCACGCGCTCGATCGCCGACCAGGCGCGCACCATCCGTATCCCGGTGCACATGATCGAGACCATCAACAAGCTCAACCGAATATCCCGGCAGATGATCCAAGAGATGGGCCGCGAGGCGACCCCGGAGGAGCTTGCCGAGCGGATGGAAATGCCCGAGGACAAAGTCCGCAAGGTCCTCAAGATCGCCAAGGAGCCGATCTCCATGGAGACGCCGATTGGCGACGACGAAGACTCGCATCTCGGCGACTTCATCGAAGACGCCGGTGTGATCTCTCCCGTTGATTCCGCGACGGCCGAGGGCCTTCGGGAGGCGACACAGAACATGCTCGCGAGCCTCACTTCCCGCGAGGCCAAGGTCCTGCGCATGCGCTTCGGTATCGACATGAATACAGATCACACCCTCGAAGAGGTCGGCAAGCAATTCGACGTCACCCGCGAGCGTATCCGTCAAATCGAAGCCAAGGCGCTTCGCAAGCTGCGCCACCCAACCCGCTCCGAAAAGCTCCGCAGCTTCCTCGACAGCGACTGAGCGCATCTCGACGCCACGGACGGCGCCTGACCTCCACCACCTTCCTCCTCGGGGCCGTTAGCTCAGCGGTTAGAGCAGGGGACTCATAATCCCTTGGTCGTAGGTTCGAATCCTACACGGCCCACCAAATTCAAATGCTTACGAGATCCCAAGGTAACTTCTCAATAAGTCACGGCACGGCGGCAGCGGCCGCCCGCTCACGGATGATGTCCGGCAGGGGCGGAATGGTGCCGGTTTGCTCGATGCGGTCGTTGAGATAGTCCCAGAAGGAGATGCCCAGCTTGCGGCAGGTCGTCTTCAGGCTGGCGAAGGTATCGCGGCAGCGCTGCCCGAGCGTGCTGCGTGTCCCGCCGCCGATCTTGCGCCATTTGACGTCGCCGCGGATATCGTTCTCACTGCCGTTGGTGTGCAGTGGGATGTCCGGGCGCAACAGCACCAGCAGCAGCTCGCTTTGGTGGCGATGCAGGCGCTTCAAGGTCCGGTTGAGGGTGGCGGAGGAAGTCTTCTGGGTGAAGATCGCCTCGAAGCGTGCGCGCAGCGGCGCGATGGCCGCAGGATCGGGGGCGCGTTGGTACGCCTTGAGGTCGGCGTAGAGCGTCCAGATCTGATCGCGCACGCGCTGCTGGTCGGCGCGCTGGCGCTCATTGAGCGGGATGAGCTTGTGAATGAGGCGCTCGGCATGCACCCAGCACAGAGCATGCAGCAGGATGGCGAACTGCCCGGCCCCGTCGCTGACGATGACCAGCTCGCGGGAGAGGCCCTTGGCCAAGACGCCTGCGAGCAAGGCGCCCTCGGTGGCGATGCGCTGGTGGCGCTCTTGGGTGATGCCCAGGTCGCTGAGGTGCTTCTCCCAGTCTTGCGTCGTGGTGAGCGCGCAGATGGGTGAGGCCCGCCAAGGCCTCACGCATCGCCCGGGGCAGCCCCTGCGTATGCCAATACGCCGCGGCCTCCTCGTCGCAATGGTAGCGGCAATCACCGCCCTGCAGCAGCGTGAGAAAGTTGATCCGGCGCTTGCTGTCGGTGCTGCTGAACCAGGCAAAGAGATCATTGCCGATCTGCGTGACGTCGCCGTTGCGCCCCTGGTGGCGTGCCCCTGAGTCATCGACCGTGATGGAGGCGCTGACCTCCAGGCCGACGTCGAGGAGGGCATCTTTCTCGGCAAAGAGGCCCTCGTTGCGCCCGCTGAGCAAGGCATCGATCTGCCCGACCGAGACATCGATGACCCATGCGAGCAGCTGATCGCGCAGCAGCGGCTGCGTGACATGACAGTGATGATAGTGGTAGAGCAGGTAGGCACGCAGCCCCGTGCCGAAGTGACCACCCTGCAGCGCGCTCGGAAGCTCACCGCACAGCCACTCACCCTGCGGGGTTTGCCAGACTTCAAGACGATAGCGGATGTTCTGCGCCGCGATCTTGAGATCCTGGACGACAACATCGCGATCGCCCTTCAAGCGTGAGCCCGGCGGCAGCGGCTGAGTTGGCGGAACGCGGCGCTCTTCGTGAATGCGCAGCTGCGCGGTCTTGGAGCGCTTGCGCGAGCCTGCGCGCTTGCCACCACCGCCTGAGGTCCCGTCACCGTTGCGCTTGCGATCATCCGGCTGCTCCATCCCGCGGGGCTTGAAGCGCGGCTTGCCTTGCTCGCCCTTCAGGATGGCAATCTAATTGCGCAGCTGTTGGATGGTCTCGGCCTGCTGCTGCGTCTTCTCGGCCAACGTCTCGATCAGCCCCAGCAGCTGCTCGACGAGCGGCGTGCGCTCCGTGGCGGGGATGTCAGGCAGGTCGATCACAGCAGGGCTATTCGAGACAAGTCAGGGCAAGGAAGCAGGGTGTCTAACGCCATGGTAACGCACCACCACCCCGCGACCGCCACGACTTGTTGAGAAGTTACATCCCAAGGAAGTCTCCCGAAATCGGGGAACCCTGGGGGAACTTTCGGCGAAGGATCGGATTTCAAATCCGACCCTTGCGAAGCCTCGCCCAAGCCCGCGCGGAGCACTCGGGGTCGCCGAACGCTACCCCATCTAGGCAGCCGTCGCGCCCATGCTCGCGCGGAGCACTCACTCGACCGCCAGCCGATTGAGGACGTTCCTCACGGTTCCGTCGCTGATGCCCAGCTCACGGGCAATCCCTCGCTTCGAGGCGCCGGCCTGGTAGCGCTCGAGGATGCACCGATCGCGGTCGGGCAGGCCAGGCAGGGGCGAGACCGAGCGGACCTCGGGCGGTCCATCGCCGTCTTCAGCAACCGTCACCCGCTGCCGGCCATGGAAGCGCGAAGCGCGAGGCCGGTAGTCTCGGGTAGGCGTGCGCGCGGGCGTATTGCCGGAATGGCGAAGGGCGTTAGTCCTTCGTCGTGAAGGCAATATGCAGAGCGCAGTCACACACGCCGTAGAGTCATTCGTCGTAGGGTCGTGCGCAGCCCGAGTGCGTCGACGGCGCTACTCGAGGTGGAGCAGCGACCCGGAGCGGGACGGCCCGGGCTGAGAAGGTTGTCGCCCTGCGCGAGTCCCGTCGGCGAGGGATCGACCCGACGGGTATCACGAGCGCAGACGCGACACTCCGGATGTCGGTGATGGTCGCGCCCATACGCGCGACTCAGGTGAATAACACTGCGGGCGGGTCCGGGGCGGGGCGATGCAAGACGTCTCAGTGATCCACCAAATCGAGGCGCTGCTCAAGACGCTCGATGCGGCGGATAGCGCTCTGCAAAGTATCGCGATCACTGCCAGCCATCGCATAAAGACCGCCAAGGGTCTGCTCGATGACGGACAGCCGCAGCTCTACGCGGCCCACACGTTCATCCAGGGAATCGACCTTGGCGCGGATGTGGCGCAGGTGCTCGAGCACAAGGCTGGTGGTGTCGTCAGTCATCTTTCATTCTCCCCTGGGTCTCTGCTCAGACTAGCAAAAACCCGTCACGCGAACGGATCAATTTCCGTTACGGGTGACGGTCATTCAGACCAGCGCCCGGAGCAAGTGATCCAGGACCTGACGCCACAGGGCGGCGCGGCGGTAAGCGCCCTCCAAGCCCAGCGCCAGGGCCAAGGAGCGGTACAGATCCAGACGCCCGAAGTCGGTCTCGGCCAGATAGATCACCTGGTAGCGGTGGGGGGTTGAGCGCCTGCGTGAGCGCGCGCAGGGCCGCGGTCTTGCCCACCCCGGCCTCACCGGTCAACAGCCCCACGCCGGGGCTGTGCAGCAGCCAGGCAAAGCGCTCGCCCAGCCGGGCCAGAGCCCCATCGTCCCACAGCTCGGTGGTGCCCTTGCCCAGGGGATAGTGGGTCAGGCCAACGTGTTGCAGCACCATCAGCGCGCCTCCCCATCCTGGCCGTAGTACTCACGGTAGGCCAGCTCCACCTCCGTGTCGGCGCCGTTCGCGGATGACGCCTCGGGCGGTTGG
>NZ_JAAIJQ010000120.1 GCF_010820565.1 Thiorhodococcus minor
AATAGGGTTCTAGCGGAAAGCAGCAGGCAAGCCATTGATTTTAAAGATATCACAACCCCAGAGCAAACGGGAGAGCCGCTGCGATGGCATTGCCCGCGCCCAGTAAGAGCAGACCGGCCAGGCTGCCGCTTAGGAATTTCATCGTTTTCGTCGACATCATCGTTCTCCAGAATCGGCGCGCTCTCGATTGGCCAAGATCGCCATAGTGTTTGCGAAAGCTCCAAGACGGAGCAGCTCGCTTGTCTTAGCCCTGAAGTACGCAAAAACCGAACCTGGCAAGACTTTTCCCGACGAGCGGGCGGATCGAATATATAGCAATTCAATCAGCGACTTAGAAAAAGCAAAACGCCAACGAGAGCGAAGTATCGACCGCAAGCGTCACACCGCACCTCCTTGTTACGTCACATCGGGCAGACAGGCACTAGGCTGGGCGAGGAGTGCGCGCAGCGAGGCTCATTGAGCCTAGAAAGAGCTATCAGCCACCAGCAGCCAGCTTAGAGCTTTGTGTTGGAGCTACTTTCAGGTCTTCTCCGAGTCAGCCAACGGGTGAGCGGCTGGCCGGCCAGAAAATCCGGCAACTGTATGATTTTCATCGGCTGGCAGCTGGCAGCTCCGATTAGGCTGAAGAGAGGACGATTCGTGGAAGCAGCACACATCGGACCAGCACCGAGAGGCGAAAGGCTTGGCGGTCCTGACCGCCCGAACGGACGTCCCGAGCCTGGAAGGCTGCGGACCAACAGATGGCTCAGCGTCCCTCGAGCCTGTGAATCCCAAAGACCAGAGACGCCCTAGCGCCCGAAAGCCGACCGCTCAGCTCAAGTCAGCTCTTCCAGGCACTGCGCCAGCGACACGCGCCAGTCGGGGGTTGCCAGGCCGAAGGTCTCTTCGAAGCGCCGATTGCTGAGCACCGAGAACATCGGACGCTTCGCCGGCGCCTGATACTCGGAGGAAGGAATCGGAAGCAATTTGGAGGCGCTTCCGCTCGCCTCGAGGATTGCCCGCGCGAACCCGTACCAGCTGACCTCGCCGGCCCCGGTCAGGTTGTAGAGACCGCCGACCTCGTCCAGATCCAGGTCGCCCCGGATGACGCGGTAGAGCACCTGCGCCGTGATCTCCGCGAGCATTCGGCTCCAGGTCGGCGAGCCGATCTGGTCGTCCACCACGCGCAGCTCGTCGCGCTCTTGGAAGAGGCGCCGCATGGTGAGCAGGAAGTTGGCGCCGCGCGCGCCATAGACCCAGCTGGTGCGGAAGATGAGCGCCTTGGCACCGGACTCCAGCAGGGCGCGCTCGCCGCCGAGCTTGGTCTCGCCGTAAACATTGATCGGGTCCGGGGTGTCATCCTCGGTATAGGCGCGGCCGATCGTACCTGAATAGACGAAATCCGTGGAGTAGTGGATCACGGGCACGCCAAGCTCGGCGGCGAGCCCGCCCATCTCACCCACGGCGTCGGCATTGATGCGTCTGGCGGTCTCGCGATCGGTCTCGGCCTTGTCGACGGCGGTGTAGGCGGCCGCGTTGATGATGGCATCCGGCTTGGTCTCGCGGACCAGCCGCGTGAGCGCGCCGGCGTCCAGCAGGTCGATCACCGGGCCGTACTCGCCTTCCAGCGAGGCCGCGACCACATCGCCGAGACAGGCGAGGGTTCGCCTCAGCTCCCAGCCCACCTGGCCGTTGGCACCAATCAGCAGGAGACGCGGCCGGGCCCCGGCCAGGATTCTGTCGGTCATGCGTAGTCCTCGATACCTGGTAGCCGCTCCGCCGGAATCTCTTTCAGGCAGAGGGCATGCTTGTCTTTTTGCGATAGCTCGGGCGTCCCTTCCAGAGGCCATTCGATGCCGATGTCCGGGTCGTCCCAGCGGACGCTGAATTCTGTGTCCGGGCTGTAGTAGTCGGTGTTCTTGTAGACGAAGAGGGCGGTCTCGCCAGTCACCAGGAAGCCGTGGGCGAAGCCCGGCGGAATCCACAGCTGACGCTTGCTCTCCCCGGACAGCGTCACACCCACCCACTTTCCGAAATGGGGTGAGCCGCGCCGGATGTCCACGGCTACGTCGAAGACCTCCCCCGCGAGGACCTGAGCCAGCTTCCCCTGGGCATGCGGGTGCTGGATGTGCAGACCGCGCAGGACGCCCTTGCGCGAGAAGGACTGATTGTCCTGGACCATGGGCCGCGAAATGCCCTGCTCGGCATAGCTGCTGGCGCGGAAGGTTTCGAGGAAATAGCCTCGCTCGTCGCCAAAGACCCTAGGCTCGATGATAAGGACGCCGGGAATAGCCGTCTCGATGACCTTCATGGCGCGCCCCGGCGCAACAGGCCGAGCAGATAGTCGCCGTAGCCGCTCTTCTGCAGCCCCTCGGCCATGGCGCAGAGCTGCGCCTCGTCGATCCAGCGATTCATGAAAGCCACTTCCTCCGGACAGCAGATCTTGAGCCCCTGACGCTTCTCGATGGTCTCGATGTACTGCCCGGCCTCCATCAGGGACTCGTGCGTCCCTGTGTCGAGCCAGGCCGTGCCGCGGCCGATCCGCTCCAGTGCCAGCTCGCCTTCGCGCAGATAGCAGTTGTTGAGATCCGTGATCTCCAGCTCGCCACGCGCCGAGGGCTCCAGGGTCTTGGCCAGCTCGCAGGCCTTGCCGTCGTAGAAATAGATGCCGGTGACCGCCCACTTCGACTTGGGCGCGGCCGGCTTCTCCTCGATGCTGACGACCCTGCCGGATTCATCGAATTCCGCGACACCATAGCGCTCGGGATCCGAGACGTAATAGCCGAACACCGTCGCGCCATGCTCGCGGGCGCTCGCGGCCTTCAGCTGATCGACCAAGCCATGGCCGTAGAAGATGTTGTCGCCCAGCATGAGGCAGGAGGGCGAGTCGCCGACGAAGGACTCGCCGATCAGAAAGGCCTGGGCCAGCCCCTCGGGGCGCGGCTGCTCGGCGTAGCTCAGGGCGATGCCCCACTGTGAGCCGTCGCCCAGCAGCGAGCGAAACATCGGCAGATCCTGCGGCGTGGAGATGACCAGGATCTCGCGAATTCCGGCCAGCATCAGCGTGGACAGCGGATAATAGATCATCGGCTTATCGTAGACAGGCAGGAGCTGCTTGCTGATCGTCCGTGTCAAGGGGTAGAGCCGAGTCCCGGAGCCGCCGGCCAAGATGATGCCTTTTCGATTCATGCCATCTCCCATCCTAATCTGCGGCACCGAGCCGCTCGCCGCGATAGCTGCCATCGGTCACGCGCTGACACCATTGCGGGTTGTCCAGATACCAGGCCAGGGTGCGGCGCATCCCCGACTCGAAGGTCTCCTGGGGCTCCCAATCCAGCTCGCGCTTGAGCTTGCTGGCGTCGATGGCGTAGCGACGGTCATGCCCTGGACGATCCGGAACGAAACGCTTCAGGCTTGCGTGCGGACGATGCGGCGAGTCGGGAAGCAGCTCGTCCAGGAGAGCGCATAGCGTATCGACCACCTCGAGGTTCGTGCGCTCACTATTGCCGCCGACGTTATAGACCTCGCCCGGCGCTCCGGCCTCGAGCACCCGCCAGATAGCGCTGCAATGGTCGGTCACGAAGAGCCAGTCGCGGATGTTGCCCCCGTCCCCGTAGATGGGCAGCGCCTTGCCGCGCTGCGCCTTGAGGATCATCAGCGGGATGAGCTTCTCCGGAAACTGGTAAGGCCCGTAGTTGTTCGAGCAGTTGGTCGTTAGGACCGGCAGCCCGTAGGTGTGGAACCAGGCTCGGACCAGGTGGTCAGAGGCCGCCTTGGACGCCGAGTAGGGCGAGTTGGGCGCATAGGCCGTGGTCTCGGTGAAGAGGCCGGTCGGCCCGAGGGAGCCATAGACCTCATCGGTCGAGACATGGAGGAAGCGAAAGGCTTCCCGCGCCTCGCCGCTGCGCTTGCTCCAATACTCGCGGGCGCAGTCCAGCAGATTGAACGTCCCCACCACATTGGTCTGAACGAAGGCGTCAGGCCCGTCGATGGAGCGATCGACATGGCTCTCCGCCGCAAAGTTGACGATCGCGTCGACCTCGTGCTCGGCGAGCAGCCGGCTGACCAAGGCGTGATCGGCAATATCGCCCTGCACGAAGACATGGCGCGGGTTGTCGCGCAGGTCGGCCAGGGTGTCCAGGTTGCCGGCATAGGTCAGGACGTCTAGATTGATCACCCGGGCGTCGGTCTCGTCCAAGATGTAATGGACGAAATTGCCGCCGATGAATCCGGCACCGCCGGTGACGAGTAGGGTGCGCATCGGGTCCTCTTGCGAAGGGGTCCTAGGGGTGATCGGTCGGTGGCGAGATCAGGGCCAATCAGAAGGGGATATCGTCGTCGAAATCGGCGCCTCCGCCGACACCGCTCGAGGGCTCTCCGGCGTTTCCAGCGGACTGCTGAGCCGGCCGGCTACCGCCGCGAGACGCCGGCGGCGCGTCGTTGTCGAAGGGCACCGCGGATCCCATCGCGCCACCCTGGCGGCTGTCGAGCATCTGCATGGTGCCGTTCATATCGATCACGACCTCGGTCGTGTAGCGATCCTGGCCGTCCTGCCCCTGCCACTTGCGCGTGCGGAGCTTGCCCTCGACGTAGATCTTGGAGCCCTTGCGCAGATACTGCTTGACGATCTCCGCGACCTTGCCGAAGAAGACCACGCGATGCCACTCGGTGCGCTCCTGCCGCTCGCCGGTGTTGCGATCCTTCCAGGTCTCGCTGGTCGCGATGCTCACATTGGCCACCGCGTCGCCGCTTGGCATGTAGCGCACTTCGGGATCGGCGCCGAGATTGCCGATCAGAATTACCTTGTTGACTCCCGCCATTTCTTCCTCCCGCCCCGCAGCGTGTCGGGACGATCAATAAATCACTGAATATCGCTAGCCATCCCGGCCTCTCCTTCGTCAGGCATTGGCCGAAGAAAAGGTCTGCAATCTTGCCCAATCGAGCTGACGGCTGTCCACTTTGAGGTAGGCCACACCTTCGTCAAGCGCGATCACGGCCTCCTTCACGCCGGGGACGGCGAGCAAACGCGCTTCCAGGCTGGGCGCGTCGTCCTCCGGTGCCCCGCCGAGCGAGATGACGTGCCGCGCGAGATTCTCGGGAATGGCCATGGTCGACACCAGCCCCGCCCAGACCAAGCACGCCATTGCCCCGAGGAGATAGACGGCATCCGCGCCGAAGCCCTCGTGTGCCCAGCCGCCCAGAAGCCCGCCGAGGAAGGCACCGACGAACTGGGAGCTCGAGAAGACGCCCATAGCGGTTCCCTTCGCCCCAGCCGCGGCGGCCTTGGAGACCAGCGAAGGCAAAACGGCCTCCAAGAGATTGAAGATGGTGAAGACCACCAAGAGCAGGAGGCCCATCCCCCACAAGGATTGATTCAGGACGAAGAAACCGAGCATCGAGAGGCCCAGGGTGACCACGGACCCGAGCAGCACCTGACGCACCTTGCCGAGCCGCTCCGCCATGATGATGAAGGGGACCATGGCGACGATCGCGAGCAGCACGGCCGGCAGATAGACCATCCAATGATCCGCCAGCTGCAGCCCCGCGTCCTGGATCGAGAGCGGCAGCACGACGAAGAGACTGACCATGGTCAGATGCAGCATAAAGATCGCGACATCCAGCCGCACCAGGGTTGGATTGCGAATGACACCAGAGAGCTGACTCAGCACCGGCTGCGCGTCGCGGTGGATGCGCGATTGCTTGGGATCCGGCACCACATAGGCGAGAAGCAGCATGCCGACCACGGCCAGAACGGCCGTGAGCCAGAAGATGCCCGAGATCCCGATCCAGCGTGACAGGGCCGGCCCCAGGACGATGGCGGCGGCAAAGGACAGGGCGACGCTGATGCCGATGGCGGCCATGCCCTTGGTGCGCACCTCGTCGCGCGTGAGATCCGCGGTCAAGGCGATGATGGCCGCCGCGATGGCCCCGCTGCCCTGCAGCACCCGACCGATGATCACCCAATGGATGCTGTCCGCGGTGGCGGCGACGCCGCTCCCGAGCATGAAGAGCAGCAGGCCGCCATAGATGACAGGCTTGCGACCGATGCGATCCGATAGGAGGCCCAGCGGGATCTGAAAGATGGCCTGGGTCAACCCGTAGGCGCCGATCGCCAATCCGACCAGCAGCGGCGTCGCGCCCGGCAGGTCATGGGCGTAGATGGCCAGCACAGGCAGCACCATGAACAGACCGAGCATGCGCGTCGAGAAGATGGCGGCCAGCCCGGCCGCGGCGCGGCGCTCGCTCGGCAGCAAGGGGGTACGGGGGATCTCTGGAGGCTGGGGGGCTGTCTGTGTCACGGCGGACGCCCTTTGCGTCTTGAAGGCGAAGCTTCGCATAATAGCAGTTTGATTCGGGCCACAGCACGGACGTCACCGGACGCTCGCGGCGGGCCGCGGATCGAGCGCCCCCGCCAAGAGCCATCCAACCCGGCAGCACCATGGACACCATCCGCATCCGCGGCGCACGCACGCACAATCTCAAGGCGGTCGACCTCGACCTGCCGCGCGACCGGCTCATCGTCTTCACCGGGCTCTCGGGCTCGGGCAAGTCGTCGCTCGCCTTCGATACCATCTACGCCGAAGGCCAGCGCCGCTACGTGGAGTCGCTCTCAGCCTACGCGCGGCAGTTCCTCTCCGTCATGGAGAAGCCGGATCTCGACCACATCGAGGGGCTGTCCCCGGCCATCTCCATCGAGCAGAAGACCACCTCGCACAATCCCCGCTCGACCGTCGGGACCATCACCGAGATCTACGACTACCTGCGCCTGCTCTTCGCCCGCGTGGGCCAGCCGCGCTGCCCGACCCACGGCGAGCCGCTCGAGGCCCAGACCGTCAGCCAGATGGTCGACCAGGTGCTCAATCAGCCGGAGGGCGACAAGCTGATGCTGCTCGCCCCCGTGATCTCCGCGCGCAAGGGTGAATACCAACGCCTGCTCGGCGAGCTGCACGCCCAGGGCTTCATCCGCGCCCGCATCGACGGCCAGCTGTGCGAGCTCGACGCCCCCCCGGAGCTGGACCTCAAGAAGAAGCACGACATCGAGGTCGTCGTCGACCGCTTCCGGGTCCGCGACGACCTGACGCTGCGCCTCGCCGAGTCCTTCGAGACCGCGCTCAACCTCTCGGGCGGCATCGCCCGCATCGGCTGGATGGACGACCCGGAGCGCGCCGAGCTGACCTTCTCGGCCAAGTTCGCCTGTCCCATCTGCGGCTACAGCATCCCGGAGCTCGAGCCGCGCATCTTCTCCTTCAACAACCCGGCCGGCGCCTGCCCGACCTGCGACGGCCTGGGGATCGAGCAATTCTTCGATCCTTCCAAGGTGGTCGTCCATCCGGAGCTCAGCCTCGCCGGCGGCGCGGTGCGCGGCTGGGACAGGCGCAACGCCTACTACTTCCAGATGATTCGCGCGCTCGGCCAGCACTACGACTTCGACCCAGAGACGCCCTGGCTCGAGCTACCCGAGCAGATCCGCGCCATCGTCCTCTACGGCAGCGGCAAGGAGAAGCTCAAGCTCAAGCTGCCCTACGAGAAGGGCAGCCCCAAGGCGCGCACCTTCGAGGGCATCGTCCGCAACATGGAGCGACGCTATCACGAGACCGAGTCCAGCACGGTGCGCGAGGAGCTGGCGCGCTACATCTCGCATCAGCCCTGCCCCGCCTGTCAGGGCTCGCGGCTCAACGAGGCCGCGCGCAACGTCTTCGTCGGCGACCACAATCTGCCGGCCGTCTCGCGCATGCCGGTCGGCGAGTCGCTGCGCTACTTCGAGGCGCTCGCCCTGCCCGGCAAGCGCGGCGAGATCGGCGCCAAGGTCATCAAGGAGATCGCCACCCGGCTGCGCTTCCTGGTCGACGTCGGCCTGGACTACCTGACATTGGAGCGCAGCGCCGAGACCCTCTCGGGCGGCGAGGCCCAGCGCATCCGGCTCGCCAGCCAGATCGGCGCCGGCCTGGTCGGCGTCATGTACATCCTCGACGAGCCCTCCATCGGACTGCACCAGCGCGACAACGCCCGCCTGCTCAAGACGCTTACCCATCTGCGCGACATCGGCAACACCGTCATCGTCGTCGAGCACGACGAAGAGGCCATCCGCAGCGCCGATATCGTCGTCGACCTCGGCCCCGGCGCCGGTGTCCATGGCGGCGAGATCGTCGCCCAGGGCAGCGCGGAAGCCATCGCCCAGAGCACCGCGTCGCTGACGGGACGCTACCTCTCCGGCGACCTCAGGATCGAGATCCCGCGGGACCGCACACCCAGCGACCCAGAGCGCCAGCTGCGCGTCCTCGGCGCGCGGGGCAACAACCTGCGCGCCGTGGATGCAAGCATCCCGGTCGGGACCTTCTGCTGCATCACGGGCGTCTCCGGCTCGGGCAAGTCGACGCTGATCAACGACACCCTCTACCCGGTCGCGGCCCGCCACCTCAACGGGGCCAGCTTGAGGCCCGCACCGCACGGGGGCGTGGAAGGCCTGGAGCACTTCGACAAGGTCGTGGACATCGACCAAAGCCCCATCGGCCGCACGCCCCGCTCCAACCCGGCGACCTACACCGGCCTCTTCAACCTGGTGCGCGACCTCTTCGCCGCCGTGCCGGAGGCGCGCTCGCGCGGCTACACCTCGGGCCGCTTCAGCTTCAACGTCAAGGGCGGGCGCTGCGAGGCCTGCAAGGGGGACGGACTCATCCGGGTGGAGATGCACTTCCTACCGGACATCTATGTCCAGTGCGACACCTGCAAGGGCCGGCGCTACAACCGCGAGACGCTGGAGATCCGCTACAAGGGCAAGACCATCGACGAGGTCCTCAATCTCACCATCGAAGACGCCTTGGAATTCTTCGCCCCGGTCCCCGTGATCAAGCGCAAGCTCCAGACCCTGGTCGACGTCGGGCTGGCCTATGTCACCCTCGGCCAGAGCGCCACCACGCTCTCCGGCGGCGAGGCCCAGCGGGTCAAGCTCAGCCGCGAGCTGAGCAAGCGCGACACCGGACGCACCCTCTACATCCTCGACGAGCCGACGACCGGCCTGCACTTCCACGACGTCAAGCACCTGCTCGACGTCCTCCACCGCTTCCGCGACCAGGGCAACACCGTGGTCGTCATCGAGCACAATCTGGACGTCATCAAGACCGCCGACTGGATCATCGACCTGGGCCCCGAGGGCGGCGACAAGGGCGGCGAGATCATTGCCACAGGCACGCCCGAGACGATCGCCGCGAATCCGCGCTCCCACACCGGGCGCTTTTTGAAGCCGCTGCTGGAGCGCGGCTGGTAGTGGCGAGCGGTCGGCACGCGTCGCAGATATAGGACATTGGAGCTGTCATCAGGGGAAGGCGCCCCAAGTCTTTGGTCAGGGATGGTCGCGCTTGGCCGCAGGTCCAGTTTCACGCTTAAATGGGGCCGCGCCGGCGCCGATGCCTCCCGGGCCCGAGCTCTAGGGCCGCCGCCGGCGGTCCGGGCGCAACGCGAGACGCCGACCAGGTCGGTCCATGCGCACCTCGCCAGGCAGGCCGAATCGGAGCAGACATGTCGGAGCAGGTCGAGACCCTCACCCTCGTATTCGCGGACATCAGCGGCAGTACCCGCATCATTCAGGCGCACGGCGACCAGGTCGCGCATCAGCTGATTCAGCGCTGTCTGGAGTGCGTGGCGCAAGCGGTCGAGCGCAACCAGGGACAGGTCCGCGAGCGGATCGGCGACGAGCTGATGTGCACCTTCGCCAGTCCGCGCCAGGCACTGGAGGCGGCGCTCGAGATACAGGCCTCGGTCAAGGCCGCCGGCGAGTCCGGCCAGCCGCCCGTGAGGCTCAGGATGCACATCGGGCTGCACCACGGCCCCCTGCTGGTGCAGCAAGACCAGTTGTTCGGCGACACCATCCACATCGCCAAGCGCATGGTCGACCTCGCCAAGACCGACCAGATCCTCACCACACAGCAGACGCTGAGCGCGGCCGGCGCCATGCCCGAGATGCGCTTCCGGGTCGCGGACGAGATCCGCATCAAGGGCTATGACGCGCCCGTCCAGATCTACGAAGTCTTGCGCCAAGACCCCGGCGAGACCCAGATCGGCCAGAGCGCGCTGGCGATGACGGCGGGCGAAACCTATTCCCGCTGCACCCTGAGCTATGGCGATCAGAGATTCACCCTGGATGCCGCGCACCCCATCCTGAGCATCGGCCGCGAGACGGGCAACGATCTGGTGATTCCGGAGGGCTGCGTCTCCCGCCAGCATGGCCGCCTGGAGTATCAAAAGGGCCGGATTATCTTCTTCGATCAAAGCACCAACGGGACCTCGGTCTTCGAGGGGGACGCGCGCGCGCCCATCATCGTGCATCGCGAGCAGCGCTGGCTGCGGGGCAGCGGCCTGCTCCGCTTCGGGCAGCGCGCGGACGACACCGGGCGCATCACCCTGCACTACAGCTGCGAGACATCCGCCCAGGATCCGCAGGCCTAGGGACGACTCGAAAGCCGGCCAGCTTGGGATTCTCGGGCCAGCAAAAACCTGTGCCATCCACGATACGATAAGGACGCAATGGCAAGGTCTGTCAACATCTCACCGCACCAAAGTCAGTTCTTCGCCTGGGAGCTGACGCGTCGCGCAAACGCCGACACGGTCGAGTCCCTCGGCTCGACGCTGCTGGACGCTCAGGTCGACCTGAATCCGCATCAGGTCGAAGCTGCCTTGTTCGCCTGCCGCAACCCACTGTCGCGCGGAGTGATCCTGGCCGACGAGGTCGGTCTCGGCAAGACGGTCGAGGCCGGGCTGGTGCTGGCCCAGCTCTGGGCTGAGCGCAGACGTCGACTGCTGATCATCGTCCCGGCCAACCTGCGCAAGCAGTGGCACCAGGAGCTGATGGACAAGTTCGCGCTAGAAGGACAGATTCTAGAGTCCAAGGGCTACAACCAGCAGAAGCGCGACGGTGTCGGCAACCCCTTCGACACCGCCGGCCCTGTCATCTGCTCCTACCAGTTCGCAAAGGCCAAGATCGACGACCTGCGCAAGGTGCCCTGGGATATCGTCGTCTTCGACGAAGCCCATCGCCTGCGCAACGTCTATAAGCCGAGCAACGTCATCGCCAATACCCTGAAGGACGGCCTTGCCCAGGTACCAGCCAAGGTGCTGCTCACGGCCACGCCGCTTCAGAATTCCCTGCTGGAGCTGTTCGGCC
The DNA here is from genome assembly GCF_010820565.1 of Thiorhodococcus minor. Classification (GTDB taxonomy): domain Bacteria; phylum Pseudomonadota; class Gammaproteobacteria; order Chromatiales; family Chromatiaceae; genus Thiorhodococcus; species Thiorhodococcus minor. Next base: position 11,138 of record NZ_JAAIJQ010000120.1, read on the forward strand.
TGGTCAGCGTCATCGACGAGCGCGTCTTCGGCGATCTGGACAGCTTTCGCCGTCAGTTTGCACGGGTGAATCAGCCTGAGACCTTCCAGGCGCTGCGCCGGCGCATCGCCCCTTTGTGCAAGCGCACACTGCGCAAGCAGGTGGCGCATACCATCAGCTACACCAAGCGAATCCCGATCGTCGAGGAGTTCACGCCGAGCGACGACGAGCAGCACCTGAGCCTCCTGGTCGCCGACACGGAGGAGCCGACCGACCTGGCCGAGGTCATGGCACAGGATTTCGATGCCCTAGACGAGGCGAGCGAAGAGGATGGCGAAGGGAAGATCGACGCCGAGATCCTGTCCGCCAAAGAGCGTGAGGACATCGCCAAGGAGATCGCCGAGCTACATCACTACGAGCAGATGGCCAAGCGCATCCAGCTGGGGGGTGTTATTCCCAACACTGTTTCGTCGCGAATTTCTTAGATTCGCCCACCTCGCCACCGGTCATGTTGCCCGCATTGCCACACCGCCTCAGTGGTGAAGAAGGTCGGGAATCGACTTAGAGCGGTCACCGACGCGAACGAGTCGACTGACTCAGCTGTCCCATTATGTAGCGCTCTACATAATGGGACTTATGTAGAGGCCCCGTTTATGTTGAGTTTTCGCGCCGACACCTCTGATGCGGGGCATCGGCGCGACGCGATCTCTACATAATTTAGAGTTCCAAGAGGAAGCGCATCAGCTCATCGGGCGGCTGGTAGTGCGTCGGTTCCATCGCCGGGTCCTCAAGGCGAGCCAGAGCGATTTGCTTCATCGTCAGATCGGCCTCGACATAGCGATGGGTGGTCGTCATGCTCTCATGCCCCAGCCAGAGCGCGATCACGCTGAAGGCGACGCCGGACTGCAGCATATGCATCGCGGTGGAGCGTCGACTATGCCGAGTTCGGCATAGGAGGCACTATTCCGAGCCCCGGACTATGCCGAGTGCTCCAGGCGCGACGTTTGTTTGACCTGCGTTTTCAGGTCTCTGCGCACGTGGGCCTTGATCATCGTTTGGTCCACTGTTGCTAAGCTGCCACAGGGACGAGGTGCGGCTGCCTCGCCGGGCGCGGTCG
>NZ_JAAIJQ010000121.1 GCF_010820565.1 Thiorhodococcus minor
ATGCATCTGCATGGCCACGATCATGCGTTGACGCAACGCTGTCATCGTCCGGTCCTCTGGCAACGACCCCGATTGGGTCATGGCGAGTGTGGACGACGATGCGTGGAAGCGCTGTCAGTCGCGGGTGAGTGATGAGCTCCTGCAAAGCCCCGCGGAGCGGATTAGTTCAACAGTTGATTAGACAGAATCACTGATTATTGAATTAGACGGATTCTCTAATTGTTGTACTAGACAGATTCCACCTAGCATGTCTATGCTGCGTGTACACTGCGCTGAGCGATCATGCCAGCATGCCGCGGCGTTCGCGGCCTGTCCTGTATACACAGCCCGAGCCTAGGTCATGGGAAACGACTCGTCAAGCCATCGAGACAAGGTCCGATCTTTCTGGCACAGGTACGTCGAAAAGGTTCATAAATCAGGAGTTAAGCCGCCGTTCGACCGCTGGATGGTGAGACGTGCTGAACAGTACATCGCGGCCTTTCCGGACCGGAAGCTCGCGGAGCAAAGCCCTGCTGACGTGGACAACTATCTGGCCGAGCTTGGCCGGGACACGCAGCTGAAGGACTGGCAGTTTCGCCAGGCTGTGGATGCTATACGGATTCTGTTCGAGCTCGCGGGCGTCGGTTGGCTGAGCCAGGTCGACTGGTCGCAGTGGCGCGCATCGGCGCGTCGGCTTGAGCCTGGCCACGCGACCGTCGCTCGGGATTACGAGGAGGGCCAAGCGGAGCCGAGTCGCGGCGCCGCCGATGCACGGACCGACGGCTTGGCACGGATCCGCGAGACGCACTCGGCCTTGCTGGACCGCGTCATCAAGGCGATCCGTGTGCGCGGGATGGCGATACGCACCGAGCAGACCTACCTCCATTGGATCGCTCGCTATATCGCGTTCAGCGAAGATCGCTCCCCAGCGGATCTGGGTCCGCTGGAGGTTGGCCGCTTTCTGGAGCATCTGGCGGTCGAGCGGCGCGTATCGGCGAGCACCCAGAACCTTGCACTCAACGCCCTGGTCTTTCTCTATCGTGAGGTGCTTGGGCGCGAGGATCTCGACTTCGGCGCATTCGCTCGGGCGAAACGTCCTCGACGGTTGCCGACAGTGCTGACACACGCCGAGGTGACTGCGCTGTTGGGCCATCTCGACGGAGTCCATCGGCTGATGGCGTCGATGCTATATGGCACCGGCATGCGACTGATGGAGTGCGTGCGTTTGCGGGTACAGGACGTCGATTTTGGATACGGACAAATACTAGTCCGCAACGCCAAGGGGAATAAGGATCGCGTCGTTCCGCTGCCGGAGCGCGCTCAAGGTACGCTGAGCGCGCATCTCGCGCGTGTGCGGGAGCAGCATGAGAGCGATCTTGCGGACGGATATGGCGAGGTCTACCTACCCGATGCCTTGGCACGCAAGTATCCGAATGCGGCCAAGGATTGGCGTTGGCAGTATGTCTTTCCGAGCGGACGGCTCGCCAGGGATCCGCGCAGCGGGGCGGTACGGCGACACCATCTGCATGAGTCGGCGCTGCAGAAGGCCGTGAATCGCGCGGCCCGGGAGGCCGGGATCACGAAGCGCGTCGGGACGCACACGCTGCGTCACAGCTTCGCAACCCATGTGCTTCAGGCGGGATACGACATCCGCACGGTTCAGGAGCTTCTCGGGCACGCGGATGTGTCGACCACCATGATCTATACGCATGTGCTGAACCGCGGCGGCAAGGGGGTGCAGAGCCCCCTGGATGCGCTGGCTTGATACCTGGCGGTTGCTCGAATGAGGATTGACGCGGCCCGGCCCCGCATCCTGGCGCCCATCATCGCTTGGCCCAGCCTCCCGCTGTACGGTGAACGAGCGCAGCCCAGTCCAGGAAAGGCGCGGGATTCGGTGGACTTCGCTCGCGCTCGCCCACCCTTGCCCCCCTGACGATCGAGGCCGTGATGTCGAGAGGCGCCCAAAGGCGCTCCCTCCGGAGCTGTGGTCACCGCGATAACGATCGCGTGCCGCCCGGATCAGATCACCTCAGCAGCACTCTTCCTCGATCTGCTCGAGCAGGTCCAGCGCGGCGTCGTCGCCGTGATGGTCGAAGAGCTCGCGCAATGGGTTGACCTGACTCCCGATGAAATACAGCTCGTCCTGGCCGCGCCCCTGGATCTCGTCGAGCTTGACCGCGAAGTAGTCATGCAGCGGCGAGGGCTCGGAGATATCCCCGATGCAGCTACGGATGTGGGCGACGATCTGGCGCACGCGCTCCTCGCAGTCGATGCCCTCGAAGGTGATGTAACGATCGACCTTTTTCGCAAGTCCTGTCATGGCTGGATACCTTGGAAATTGTCTAAGATGGTCCGATGGTAGCAGCGCGGGAAGCGGCAATCTGTCAGCGAGCCGACAATTCGCCCGATTCAGTCCTGAGCGGCGCCTCACCGGTCCAGGGTGGTAGCCATAACGCTGATACGCCGTTCCATCGAATTTTCCAGGAGCAGGGCACGCTGGGAGGGCCTTGATCATCGTTTCGGCCAGTTGTCTCCCGTAGGGTGAGCGAGTGCAGCGCAGTCCACCAACGGCTGCGCGGGATTCGGTGGACTTCGCTCTCGCTCGTCCACCCTACCGGCCCGGCTGATGACCAAGGCCCCCTGGGAGTTCTGACGTCCACGTCAACAGGTGTCGGCCTGGAGGCCGACACTCCCGGCCCCCAGCACCAGGCCGAAAGCAGCGCTTACCCACAAACGCGCGAAGCGGAGCTTCGTCTCGCGGGTGACGCAGCTGGAGCTGCGTCACCAGAGACCCGCATCGGGAAACAAGACATGGGCAGCTCCTTAGAGTGCAACGCGGGACCAGGAAACGCTAAGCCAATCGGGCTTTCCACGCTTGACGCGTCTTAGCCTGGGGGCTCGAGTGCGCGGAGGTCGCGGATCAGCAGGCGACGACGCCCCTGGCGCCGAAGCACACCCTGGTTGACCATCCGCGTGATGAAGGCGGACACCGTCTGGCGTGAGGTTCCCAGCAAACAGGCGATGTCCTCGGTACCGAGATCCAGATGGACGCTGATGGAGCCGTCAGGCAATCGTCGGCCCGAGCGCTTGGCGACATTGAGCAGGAAGCGCATCAAGCGCTCCTGTACATCGCGGAAGGCAAGATCTTCGATGATCTCGATCGAGCCGCGGAGCACGTTGCCCAAGACCCCGATCATCGCCGAGGTCACCTCGGGGTACCGGAGCAGGGTCCGCCCGACCAGTGCTGTATCGACGCTCAAGAACCGACTCTCGCGCGTCGTTTGGACGAAGGCTCGGGTATGGGTGCTGTAGATGTCGCCCGGCGCGAGAAAGGTCAGGGTGAGCTCCTTGTCGCCGAAACCGAGGAAGACGCGCGCCTGACCCTCGATCACGATGAAGACCCTGTCCCGTCGTGAATCAGGCCGCGAGACGAAGTGCTTGGCGGGATAGCGATCCTCTTTGAAGCGCTCGAAGACGGCGCGAAAACGCTCGGTCTCCAGCAGCTCGAGCAGGCGTCTGGAGCCCGTCATCCCTCCCGTGCGGGAGCGATCGGATTGGTCGGTCAATGCGCCCTATCCACGGGCTGCTGCTCGCGCTTCCAGACGCCGCAAGGCTTCACCGTCATCGAAGTATCCGGTCGCTCCAAGTGCTTCAGCGTCCTGCGAAGGCTGTAATGAGGCCGAGACAGAGTCGCGGGTTGTGCGCCAGGTCCATCAGACTCGTGCCACACGCACAAGACGCGCCAGGCAGGACGTCCAGGTCCAGGTGCATGAGGTCGTGGAAGCCCATGCACCAATCGTAGAAGGTGCGCCGCGAAATGGCGCCCTCGTAGATGACGCGCACCTCCTCGTGCCGTGCGTCTCGGCGGATGCGGTCCATGAGCCGCTCGACCCGCGGACGGCTGCCCTCGATCATCTGCATGAAGACACCGTCGCAGTAGAGCAGATAGCCGGTGATGCCCTGCGCGCAGTTGGCGCTCCGCGAAGCGTCGAGCAGGGCTCGCAGCTCGGATGCGCTCAGGGGGCGCACCGCCCGGCTGACATAGAGCACGGCATGGAGGTCTTCAGGCATACTGGGCCGCGTGCCATCGTCCTCGTCGATCAGGGCGTCGAGAAAGGCCTCCGGGGTCATAGGGCGGTAGAAATAGTAGCCCTGCACGGCGTCGCAGCCGAGGTCGCGCAGATAGTCGAGCTGGCGCGCGTTCTCGACGCCCTCGCCGATGACCTTCAGCGCCAGAGAGCGGGCCAGACTGCACACGGCCGAGACGATCGCGCGGCTGTCGCTGCGCTTGTCGAGTCCGTCGACGAATTCGCGGTCGATCTTGAGCGTCCTGACCGGCAGGCGCAGCAGTTGCGCCAGCGAGGAATAGCCCGTGCCGAAGTCGTCGACCGCCACCAGCATGCCGAGCTCGGCGAGCTCGCGCAGGGTGCTCAGGTTGGAATGGACGTCGCTCATGAGCGATGTCTCGGTCAGCTCGAGCAGAATGCGCTCGGGCCGGGCGCCGGTCTCCTCGATGATTGCGCAAAAGCTCTCGACCAGCGACTCGTCGTTGAGCTGCCGCGCGGAGACGTTGACGCTCACATAGGGCGCCTGCTCGCCGAAACGCGCACGCCAACCGACCTCGGCCCGGCAGGCCTCGCGAAAGACCCATTTGCCGATGGGCACGATGGATCCGCTGAGCTCGGCGATGGGAACGAAGTAGGACGGCGGGATCTCGCCGTCCGGCGTCACCCAGCGCAGCAGCAGCTCCGCCCCGCGGATCAGGCGCGTCTTGGCGCAGAGGATGGGCTGAAAGCGCACTTGCAGCTCGTCGCGCTCGATCGCCTGGCGCAGCCCGTTGGTGATGTCGAGCCGTTTGCGCGCCTGCTCGTGGATCTCCTCGCTGAAGAAGCGCCAACCGTCGCGCCCGCGCTCCTTGGCTTCGTACATGGCGGCATCGGCATTGCGCAGCAGATCCTCGGCACCGTGCGTCGACCCATGCCCCGTCGCAACGCCGATGCTGGCGGCGGCGAACAGCCGGTCGCCGTCGAGCTCGACCGGCTTGCGCAGGAGGTCGTTGAGACGGTCGGCCAGACTCGCGATGCTGGCCGGGCTCTCCACTTGGTCGCAGAGGATCACGAACTCGTCGCCGCCGAGCCGCGCAACCGTGTCGCCCGGGCGCACATGCTCGACCAGGCGCTGTGCGATCGCCTTCAGCAGCTCATCGCCCTTGCTGTGGCCATGGGTGTCATTGATCAGCTTGAAGCCGTCGAGGTCGATGAAGAGCAGCGCCACGCCATGCGCACGCTGGCCCGAGCGCCGCAGGGCCTGGGCCAGCCGCTCGAGGATGAGGGAGCGGTTGGCCAGTCCGGTGAGGGCGTCGTGCGAAGCGCGCCAAACCAAGGCTTCCTCGCTGGCTTTTCGGTCTGTGATGTCGCGCACCGTCGCCACGACGGCCCAGTCGCCGCCAACGTCCAGCTTCGAGATGGAGATCTCGACGGGAAAGGGCGAGCCGTCCTTGCGGTAAGCGCTGAGCTCGGGTCGCGCGCCCATGAGGCGCTCGCTCTGCTCGCCGTCGAAGAAGGCGCGCACATGGTCGATGTGGCGCTGACGGTACTCCGGCGGCACCAGCTCGCTCAGCGGCAGCCCGATCAGCTCCTCGTCGCCATATCCGAACATCTCGGCGGCGCGGCGATTGGCCTCGGTGATGACGCCGTCCGCATGCATCGCCAACACCGCCACATCGACCATCGCCAGGATCTGGTGGGTGCCGATCCGCTGCTGCGCGGGGATCTCTTGGGGATCGAGGCACGCAAGGGTGTAGCCGCCGCCCGTGTCGTCGGCCTGGAAGGTGGGCTCGGCCACCACCATCAGCCGGTGGCGCCGGCCGTCGCCATACCTCGCGGTCAGAGTCCCATGCCACTCGGGTCGGCGCGCCAGCTCGGCCTCGATCCGCGAGAGGTCTTCGCTCGGGTCCCATAGCCGGCCGACAGGGGCACCGGCCAGCGACGCGCTGAGGTCGAGGCCCCACAGCCGACGCAAGGCCCGATTGACATACTCGATGCGGCCTGCCCCATCGACGGCGACGACCGCAACATTGAGTCGTCCGGAGGCATCCGCCCCACCTGGCATCGCACGAGCCTCTTCCAGGCTTGCCGACGCCGACTCGCCGCGGCGGTAGCGGCGGGGGATGTGCGGGGGGTAGCTGCCGAAAGACTCGACGATGGCAAAGGTCCCGTCGAAGCCGCATTGCGCCAGGTGATTGTGGACATGGGCATGATGCGTCGCTGGGTCCATGCGAACCCGCCCCTGTGGACCATTGATCTCGACGCGCTCCAAGGCCGGAATCAGCGCCTCGACCTCGAGCGACTGTGCCTGGCTCACCGCCTGGGCGAATGCGTGGACGCACAGATAGGCGCCCTCGCCAAAATTGGTCAGCACGCCGTTCCCTTCGGGGTGCAGCCCCTCGACCTCCGGCAGCTCGGCCAAGGCCTCGAGGTAACGCCGGTTGGCCGGCGTATCCACGGACATGAAGTAGGTGTTGCTGGAATAGAGCCCCTCGCGGACCTCAGGCGCCAGACAGGCCGCCATCGCCTCGTCATAGTGGCCCATGACGACCGCCATCTGCCGCTTGAGACCGAGCTCCGTGAAACGACTGAGCAGATTGATCTGATCCTCACCCGCGAAGTAAGGCACGAAGACGTTCGCCCCGGACATGCGGACACGGCTCAACAGATCGTCGATCTGATCGCTGCCGATCGGCAGATACTCCTCGCCCACCACTTCGCCGCCGATCCGGAGCAGCGCGCGCTTCGCGGCATCGATGGACCCACGCGGCCACTCGTAGTTGCTGCCCGCGAAGAACATCTTGGGGCCAGCCAGCTCGGCCAGATAGGGGATCATGTGGTCGATCTGCTGATTGGGCAGGGCCGCGAAATTGAAGAAGTAGCGGTTGGCGATGCTGCCTTCGTAGAAGGAGAAGTTCAGATAGGGGACCCGCCGCGGCTCGGCCACCTGGCTGGCGACCGCGATGCGCGAGCTCGACAGCAGGTTGCCGACCAGGGCCACGCAGCCGTGCTGATCGAGCAGGCGCTGCGCCGCGGGGACGGCGGTCTCGGGGAGGCTGCCGTCGTCTTCGATCACCAGTGAAAGCGGCCGGCCCAGCACCCCGCCGGCGGCGTTGACCTCGTCGCAGGCGATGCGGGCGGCCCAGGAGATCTCAGGGCCGTAGAGTGCGACCAATCCGGTCAGCGGCGGCAGGAGTCCAAGCGGAACCGGGTCGTGGAGACTGTCAGGCATGAAGGATTGAAGCCGCTTCTAACCGAGCGCGTTACGCCAGCCTGCGCATTGCTGGAATCGGCGAGCCAGGGCCTTGTCGCTGAGAGACCCTAGGAGAGAACCGAAGCTGGGCCTCGATTATAGCGCCTGACTGGGGCGAGACGAAAATAGCGCGATCCGCACGCCTCGGAATGCTGCCCTCATGTGCAGGATCCGGCGACGCAGATTGACAGCCAAGCCTGCCCGCTCGCGCATGACTCCGACGGGGCGCCATCTTGAAACTGGCTACAGCTACCCCTGGTGCGCCTGCTGCCGCGCCTAGAGGGGGGCTTTCGCAACAAAAAGGGGCGGCCCAGCCGGCCGCCCCACGCTCTTGCCCCTCAGCTCGGGGGCCGTCTGGCCCTGACCCTACTGGATCCTGAACTGATACTGATTCCGATGACGCCGCGGGAGCCCGGAATGGGATCCCGTGGTGCCGTCGACCACGCTGATGACGACGTTGTGGGTCCCCGCCGTGCTCGGGGTGCCGCTGATGAGCCCGGTGGCGGTGCTCAGGCTCAAGCCGGCGGGCAGCTCGCCGCTTTCGATCACCCATTGGTAGCTGCCGCTCCCGCCCCAGGCCCCCAGCTGCAGCGCGTAGGGGGAGCCGACGGTGCCGGGCGGCGCCCAGAGAACGGTCATCGCCAGGGCCTTTTGGGAGTTGAGCTCATCGGACAGATCGGCTCGGATAGTCTCGAAAGCCGGGTCGAGATGCAGGCTCTCTTGCTCGAAGGGATCCGTCGTCAGGTCATAGAGCTCTTCCTCGCCATTGGCTTGAAGGATGTACTTCCAACGCTCGGTCCTGAGCGCCGCCCAGGTGCAATAAGGACCCGAAGCGCCATTCCCCCAGCTCTCGAACAGCATGCTGTCCCGCCACGCGGGGCTTTGCCCGCTGAGCAAGGGAAGCAAGCTGCTGCCATCCGAGCCTCCGCTCGCGATACCTGCCATGTCCAGGATCGTCGGACCTAGGTCCAGGTCCGCCAGGATCAGACGATCATCCGTGCCGCTGTCGATGCCGGCGCCGAAGACCGCGAAGGGCACGCGGACCGCCTCTTCATAGGCCATCCCCTTTCCGGAAAGGCCGTGCTCGCCCCAGAGGTAGCCGTTGTCCGAAAAGATGAAGAAGACCGTCCGGTCCGCCATGCCGAGCGCATTCACTCGGTCGACGATGTCCTGAACCCCGCGATCGAGGCCCTGTAGCGATCTCAGCTGATCGCGATGGAACTCGTCGTTGGGATTCTTCTCGGGCAGGAAGCGATTCGGATCCGTCACCCAGCTCGGCTTGTCGCTCAGATCCGTCTCGCCATAGGCCCGGTCGCGATACTCGTAGTCCCAGAAAAGGCCCTCGTCGCCAGGGATGGGGGTGGCGGGCGCGTGCGGGGCATAGGCCGCCCAGAAGACGAAGAAGGGATCGCTGCCGACGTTGTCCAGGAAGGACAGGATCTCATCACGATGGAACTCGGTGACGTGCTGAGAGATCGGCCCGACGATGGTCCCCTGGGACGGTTGATCTGTGCTGCTGCCTTCCGTCACCGTAAAGTCGTACCACGGCAGGGTCACGCCCTGGTTGTTCGCCATCCAGTGCGACCAGCCTGGCGGCACATAGGTCTTCATGGCCGGATAACCATTGTGGTACTTGCCGACGTACATGGTGTCGTACCCGGCCTGCTGAAGCTTCACCGCCAATGAATTGCCATCGTTGTAATCGGCAAGCGGCGCGATCGTCTGGTTATTGCTGATCATTCCCGTATTCGAGGCACGATAGCCACCCGCCAGCATGCTCGCCCGCACCGGTCCGCAGACGGGATAGGAGACGAAGGCGTTGGAGAAGCGCGTGCCCTGGGAGGCAAGCGACTGGATGCTCGGGGTGCTCCAGAGGCTGTCCCAGCGCTGATCGTCCGTGACGATGACGACGAAGTTCAACGCCTCGCTCGGCGGCGGTGTCGAGCCTCCGCAGGCTGCGAGGGTCAGGAGATCGAAGGGCGCCGTCACCTGGGTCGCGTCGCGGCCGACACGCACCTGCGTGCCTTCCGGCAGATCCAAGCCGAAGCACAGACTGGTATCGCTCGGCGCGGTGAAGCTGAAGCCGTCATACCAGGGGCTGGTGACGTTCAGCAGGTAGTCGAGTCCCGTGCCTCCCGCGACCAGATCCAAGCTGTCGTTCGCCTCTAGGGAGAAGCCCGTGACATCCAGCAAGGCCGCACCCGCGTCGAGACTGCCCTCATAGGTCAGTGTCCCACTGCTGCCGCCGGCCAAGGCCCTAACCGTGAAGGACCGCGTTTGACCGCCGCAGTTGTCTTCCCAGAGATAGAGCCCGCTGTCTGTCGCGCTATCATAGCCGGGAGCCCCGCAGATGATGGGCTGCGGCTGGGCGCAGGATTCGAGCGTGGTCAGATCGAAGGGCGTCGCGACGACCGTGCCGGCATAGCCGACGGTCACCTGAGTCCCGGCTGGCATGCCCCGGCCGAAGCAAAGCTCGGCGTCGCCCGGCGCGGTGAAGCTGAAGCCGTCGAGCCAGGGCGTCGTCACGGTCAGCCGGTAGCTGAGCCTTTGGTTGGCATCCGTCAGCTCGAGCACATCGTCCGGCTCGAGCGACGTGCCGCTCGCGGAGCCGAAGGCGACGCTGGACTCGACATAGCCGTCGTAGACCACTGGACTGCCACCACCCCCGCCCAGTGCCCGCACGGCAAATGCGCGGCTGGAGCCGCCGCAGTTGGTCTCCCAGAGAAAGAGCCCCGTATCTGTCGCTTCGTCGTATTCCGGCGTCCCGCAGGTGACGGGCTGCTCGATGGCACAGGACTCGAAGGTCGTCAGGTCGAAGGGGGCGCTCACCGGGGTCGCATCCGGACCGACGTGAACCTCGGTCCCGGCGGGCAAGTCGGCCCCGAAGCAGAGGCTGGCGGTCTGCGGAGCGGAGAAGCTCAGGCCGTCGAGCCAGGGACTGCTGACATTGAGCTGGTATTCCAGCCTGAGATCGCCTTGTGCGAGATCGAGCCTGTCGTTGGGCTCCAAGGAATTCGGGGCTGCCCCGAGGAGCGCCTCGCTCGACTCGACGAGCCCGGAGAAGCTCAAGGTCGAGGTCGCTCCACCGGCGAGCGCCCTCAGCTCGAAGCCCCGGGTCGCCTGGCCACAGTCGGTCTCCCATAGGAAGATTCCATTGTCCAAACTGCTGTCATAGGCCGGCGCGCCGCAGGCATCCAGCGCCTGAGCGCTGACGACCTCGAATGGCGAAGGACCGAGCAGAAGCCCAGCGACGAGGCAAAGCTGGCTGCCGATCAGGCTCAATCTTCCCGAGATACCTTTCATTCCCATTGCTCCCCGATTCTTCATGCTTCCAATCAAAAAATGGCGTCCGGCGACTGATTGCTGGCGCGGCGAGAAGGCTGCCGCTCCCAGATGGGCAACCGCCCCTGCCCGCGTCCAGAGCGCGCGCACCGCCGAAGGACCTTCGGCGCCTTGTCAGCCAGCCGTCTCACACCGTCTCCAAAAGCGCCCTGAGGCCGTCGAGGCCATCAGACTCAGCCGACGCTTGATGCGATAGGCTTGATGGAGGAGCTGCTCGCGCATGAGGAGCGCGCGCCAACCGGACACAGGCGATCGCTCCACTGGGTAGCCCCAGAAGATGAGCTCGGGTGCTTGAATGTGCTCGATGACGGACAGCTCTTTGGGCGAGAAGGCATCGCGCCAGGTCTGGGTGCGGCTCGGATCGATGGCCCCCGTTGACTTGGCCATCCACGACTGGCTGTAGTAGGCGCCGAACCTCGGCTCGACGGCGTCCACGGGATCGAGCATGCGCGGCTCGAACACCTCGCCGATCGCCTCGCAGACGCGCCTCACCGCAAGCGCCGGATCGGCGACCAGATCCTCATAGCGCAGCAGCACAAGGCGCCCCGGATGGCGCTGCATCAGCCGCCTCAAGCGCAGACTGTCGCGGCGCCACAGGCTCGCCGCACCAAAGAGGTTTTGCTCCCAGTTCTGCTTCTGCAGGCGACTGCGCGTGACCGCGCGCCCATCGCGCACGAGCGCAATCATGTGCGCCTCGGGAAAGTCGTCGAGGATGGCATCTGCGGTGTGAAGGTGGTGCGGTGTCTTTTCGCCCCAGCGCGGCTTTCCGGTCGGCTCCGCAAGCAGGCCCATCAGTCGGGTGAAGACGTCCCTGTAGCTCAGCGCGCCCATCAATAGGCGTGCCCGCAATTCCGCCAGGCCGCCCAGCCCGAGCATGGAGACGGGACGACTGGCCAGATAGAGATCCAGGAACCGCTCGGCCTGCTTCGCGCCGAAGGGGCGCCCCGCGAAACCGTAACGATCCAGCAGGTAGAAGAATTCCGTCTCCGGGGGTACGAAGAGTCGGGAATGCCGGTTGAGGATCTGCACCAGCAGGGTGGTCCCCGATCTCGGCGATCCGACGATGAAGAAGGGCACCTCGGGCATGCTCGCCGAGGGCGCTGGCCGCAGTTGCTGCATTCGAAAACCCTCAGTCAGGGAAGACGTCTCACCACTTCGCCCACGCTGTCCGCCTCGAGGCATCCTTGCCTCGCCAAAGCGAGCCGGGGCGGGCTATTGGGAACAGACCCCGAAGCCGGGGATCTCCACTTGCGGGTCGACCACCGCGCGGTTGGCACCGGCCAGCACCGGCAGGGTCGTCGGCGAGGTCAGCTCGAAGCAGGCGCTCGCCCCCGAGGCCAGCGAGAAGTCGATCCCGTCCTCGTAGATGCCACCGACGATCAGACCGAAGTC
>NZ_JAAIJQ010000122.1 GCF_010820565.1 Thiorhodococcus minor
AGAAAGAACTCGATTCATTGCTCACGTTGAATTTTCAGGCATTCAAGAAATGTGATCTTGTGCCTATATGAAGTATAGCGGCTCCTGTCAACGCATTGCAAGGTGCGGAAGGAGCGCTCACGCTATTCTGTGACGGCGTTCCCCTTGCCTGACATCTCATTTCGCTCTAATGCCGCGAGCGACCAGAGTCTAGAGTAGTAGTCATTCGATTTTGAGTCTCGGTGGAAAGTTAAAATATTTAAAAATCATTAACTTCTAATTAAAGGTTGGCTATGCTTGTCAGACAGCTCTCTATCGGTCAGAAGCTTTACGCTGGTTTCAGCATCGTCGTGCTGGTGCTTGTCTTCGTGAGCGCCCTCGCCTTGGTGCGGTTCGGCGAGGTGCGCACGACACTCGACAGCCTGGTGCAAACCCAGCAGCCCGCGACCATGGCCTTGAAGGATTCGAGCGCCGCGCTCGAGCAAGCGGCGAGCGCGCTTGGCTACTTCGTCATCACGCACGATCCCGCTCTTCAAGAGACGCTGAGGGAGCAGATCGAGACCGCCAGTGCATCGCTCGCGACAGTGCAGCGGCTGGTGGGCGCGGACCGGGACCTGTCACTCGCGGAGGACTTGAGCCGGCTGGGCCGGGAGATCGAGGAGGTCAGCCGCGTCAGCGCGGAGGTGATGTCCACCACCCAGAGCTTCGAGGCCAACTTCCCTGGCATCGCCTTCGCGAACGCCCAGATCAATCCGCTCACCCGAGATCTGGTGCAGTTCAGCTCGGAGATGTTGCGCAGCGACATCGACCTGCAGGACTCGGAGACCGCCCACGAGCTGCTGCGCGCGATCGCCGAGCTCCGCTACAGCGTCAGCAATATCATGCGGGGAATACGTGGCTACCTGGCGTTCAGGAATGACACCGAGCTAGCGAACAATCAGCTGTTTCTAGGGCAGATCGATCAGCTGGTCTCCCGGCTCCAGGACTCCGAGGACCTGCTTTCATTCGAGCAGGCCGACTACCTCGATCGTTTCGTCACAACCCTGGACCAGTTCAAATCCGCGTACCAAGAGCTGCTGAAGCTGCATGGCTCAGAGCGCTGGAAGACGGATGCCTGGCTCGTCAAGAACGAGGTCCTGCCCTTGCTGTCTCGCGTCGAGACGGAGATGCATCGGCTCGCGAAGACCCAGGAGACACGGATCAAGGACGCCAACGAGGCCCTGCAGACCAGCGCTCGGGTCGCGTCTCACTGGGTGCTGGGACTGACGCTCGCCGGAGTTCTCATCACCGCCTTGGTGGGCTGGGGCTTCGGTCGCATGATCGCCGGACCGATCCGTGCCGCCTCGGACGCCATGGCGCAGGTGGCCGGTGGCGACGGCGACCTCACCCGTCGCCTCGAGCGCGCGTCGCGGGACGAGCTCGGCCAGCTGGTCGACAATTTCAATGCCTTCGCGGAGCGGATTCATGGGCTCGTGAAGGCGACCGCACGCTCCACCAATGCGGTCATCGCGTCCGTGGTGACGACCACGGAGAACGCCGGGAGCATCGCGAGCAGGGTCATCGCTCAGCACGCGGACGCGGATCGACTCGCGGGCGAGATGCAGGAGATGGCGAGCTCGATCGACGAGACCGCGCGGCTGGCGGCCGAGGGCGCCACGAGCGCGGCACGGGCCGCGGACAACACCACCTCCGGCCGCTCGGTCGTCGAGGCGGCGGCCTCTGGGATCACCCAGCTCGGGCAGAAGCTGACCGACGCTGCGGGCTCCATCTCCCAGCTCGACGACGAGGCGCAGACCATCGGCAAGGTCATCGATGTCATCCGGGGTATCGCCGACCAAACCAACCTGCTCGCGTTGAATGCCGCCATTGAGGCGGCCCGTGCCGGCGACACGGGCCGCGGTTTCGCCGTGGTCGCGAGCGAGGTCCGCAGTCTAGCGAACCGCACACGCGAGTCCACGGTCGAGATCGCGGAGATGATCGACCGCCTGCAAGCCAGCGCCCATGAAACCAAGACCCGGATGATCGAGGGCCATCAGATGGCGCAGGGGAGCGTCGGCCAATCCGAGGAGGCGCTTCGCGTGCTCACCGAGATCGCCGAGAACGTCGCGACCCTGCAGGCATCGAACGAGACGATCGCCGCATCCGCCGAGCAGCAGCGTGGAAGCGCCGAGCACATCCGACAGAGCGTCGAGAAGGTCTCCCAAAGCAGCGGCAAGACAGCGGAAGAGGCCCAGCACACCAGCAGTATCGCCGCCGAGCTCGGAGACTTCGCAGCGGAGCTCCAGGCACTGGTCGGGCGTTTCAAGCTCGCCGACGACGATGCCTTGGACTTCGAGGCGGCCAAGAGCGCCCACCTGGCCTGGCGCGCTCGCGTGCGCTCCTACCTCGACGGCAGGGGCTCCCTGAGCGAATCCGAGGTCATGTCCCACCGCGAGTGCATGCTCGGGCGCTGGTACTATGGTCCGGGCCTCGAGCAGTTCGGCCACCTCGAGGGGATGCGCGCCCTGGAGGAGCCCCACGCGGCCTTGCATGAAACCATCGCGGAGATCGTCGCGCTCAAGGGCAGCGGCGACCACGAGGCGGCGGAGGAGCGGTTCGAAAGGCTCGACGGCCTTTCGGGTGAGATCGTCTCCCGGCTCGCGGCGCTCGAGCAGAGCGTGGCAAGGCCCATTCAGTCCGTGGTCGCAACGGCCACCTGAGAGGATAGGCGACACAAGCGCAGCCAAGGCGGTCAAGTGGACGCGTTTGGCGGACGCACTGAGGCTCAGTCGCCAGACCCTGCGCAAGCCAGCATCGGCAAGCTGCTGCATGGCGCCCGCTGAGGTGAGCGGCTTGGTGGGCGAGGCGGCCCGATAGACCCTGGCCGGGCTCGCCGGGACTGCCTCGGCAGCCCTTGCCAGGCCGGGACCCTCGGCCCAGAGGGTGCGCGCAGGCGTGACCAGCGCCAGACTCAAGCCCGGGACGGCGAAACGGGCCTGGGCAGCGCTGATCATGGGCACCAGCGCCTCGCGAATCCGTGCCGCGCGGGGGGCAGGCGGTGCGGCGGCGCGCCAGGGGACGCCTCTGGACAGACCGCAATCGCGGCCGTGCTCGACACCAGGCGCTCCAAGAAGGTCCGGCGATTCAGTGTTTTCGGCAGGCTCTGCATTGGGGCTCGAGGGCGGCTTCCTCTCGCGGCGAAGGCACGTCGAGCTCGGCGGCCCCCGTCAGAGTCAGGGTGCGAACAAAGGTGATGCGCGCCGGCCAGCTGCTGTAGGTCGGGCCGGCGTTAGGAGGCCCAGCATGCACCCTTTCGTTGGATCTCGTGCCTCGTTCCAGCCATGTCAGCTATCAGTTGTGGTCACCCGCTCGGCCCATGCTTGCATCGCGACCTCCGTCTGGGCTGTATCATAATTGTGCCCTGGTGGATGACCGATCCCTTGGATTCACGCCGAATAGCAGCCTATGAGTCGCCGAGCGCCCTTCCTGCGGGTGCCTCTGATGTGTGCGATGCCGATCTGCGCGCAGGCGCATCCTGTCCTCACGCTCGGCGTCTATGCGTATCGCTCGCCGGATGTGATGCAGCGCAGCTTTCAGCGCTTGGCGGACTATTTGAGCGAGCGCCTGCCGGACCCCGCGTGGAACTCATGGCGTTGCCGCCGGACCTTCTCGCGCCGGCCGTTCACCAAGGCCAAGTGGATCTGGTGCCGACCAACCCGCGCCATTACCTGCATCTGCGCAGCCGTGACGATCTCACCGGCGTCATCGCGACCCCGATCAAACGCAGCTTCGACGGCACCGCGACGCGCAGCCTTGGCGGGGTCATCTCGACGCGGGCGGGGCTTCTGTCCGCTCGCGCACCGTGAAATCCGTTGGCACGACCAGATTCGGTCAAAGAGCTGCCACTGAATCCACTCGGGTGGTAGCAGAAATACTCAGGCTGACTTGATCGAGGATCGCGCGGCATGAGTCCGACGGGAGTATCTGGCGTCCTTGAGGCAGCCTTAAGCCAGTCATCAAGCGGCGCAGAGCCTTAGCGAGTGCCACATGAATTCGTCCGGCATAAAGGAGTCGCGATCTATGGGACGCACGTGGTACGGCTGCACCATGGAGTCGCACACTGATGACCAAAGCCTCTTGCCACCGTCGGCGCGATTTCCTCGGGACCCTGATCCGTGGAGCGCTCGCGGGCCTGGCCTGGAGCAGACTGAGTCTCGCCGAGGACCAACCAGCATCAGCATCGGACCATTGGGTTAGGCCGCAAGCGCGCAGGATTCGCGACCAGCTGACCCCGGTCATCCTTGATGTCCAGAAGCGCTTGCGTGTCCCCGGCCTGAGCCTTGCGCTCGTGACGCCCACGCGTGTCCTTTGGGCGGAAGGCTTCGGCCTGGCAAGCGTCGCAGAATCGAGGCCAGCGACGGCGGACACCCTCTACCGAGCTGCCTCGCTCGCCAAGCCGCTCACGGCGATCGGTCTGATGCGCCTCGTCGATCAAGGCGCGCTCGACCTCGATGCGCCGATCGGCGACTATCTCCCCGGCCTCAGACTACGCAGCCGTTTTCCCCAAGCCCTTGAGGGGATAACCCCACGCAGCCTCTTGTGCCATCATGCCGGGGTGCCTACGGATCTCAATCGCGGGATGTGGACGGACGCCGCCCTAGACACGCTGCTCGCCGCTCTGCGCGAGGAGGATATGGCCTTCCCGCCGGGCCATGTCTACAGCTACTCCAATCTCGGCTATAGCCTGCTCGGGCTCGTCATCGAGCGGCTCTCGGACCTCCGGTTCGCCGCCTATATGCGACGCTGCGTCCTCGCGCCGCTTGGCATGGAGGACTCGGGGTTTCAAGCCAGGCCCGGCAAGCGACTGGCATCGGGCTACCGCGATGGCGAGCCGATCGACCTCTTGCCGCTGCGTGATCTGCCGGCGCATGGACTGGAGACCACCTGCCTGGACATGGCCAAGGTCATGCAGTTGATCCTGGGCGGCGGCGCGCTCCAGGGCCGGCAGATTCTCAGTGCGTCCGTCATTGAGGCGATGCTTGCCGTCCAGAATGCGGACAACCCCCGCGACATGCCGGTGCTAACCGGTCTCGGCTGGCTTCTCGAGCAGGACAGCCTCGCGCGCTGCGGCCGCCTGATCCGGCACGGCGGCACGACGCTGGGGTTCTCCGCCGAGTGCATTCTGCTTCCCGAGCTTGGGCTCGGAGCCACGGTGCTCTGCAACAGTGACTCGGGGCGCGATCTGTCCAGTCAGCTCGCGCGGGCGCTGCTCACGCAGGCCATGGGCAGCGCGACCGCCGAGGACGGCGTGGAGCTGTTCCTACCGCCGCCGATCAGACCCCAGCTTGCCGCCGACGCGATCCCGATTGCCGGGGACTATCCGACCGGCCTAGGTCTGATCGCGCTTCGCCCCAATGACGCCCTGCTCAGCCTGCGACCGCATGGTCCCAGTGTCGCCCTGACCGAGCAGGAGGGTGGCGCGCTGCGCATCGCCGAGAAGGACCGGGCGAGGCTGCCGCCAGCGTTGCGTCCACTGGGCGACTTGAGCCTGCGGACACAACGCCGCGGCGAGCGCGCACTCCTCATTGCCCGCGGTAACGGCCGTGATCTCGTCCTCGGCGACAAGGCGCCGCCACCTCGGTTGCCGGAGGCGTGGCGGCAACGCCTGGGCGACTATCGGGTGGTGAACGCGGACCCGGGCTTTCCCGTCGAGGCAGTCAGCCTGCGCCTCTACGATGGCCGGCCCTACCTCTGCTACCGCATGCCAGCTCTGGCCTCCGCGCTGATCGAGGTCCCGCTTCACCCCATCTCGGATACCGCGGCCGTGATCCTCGGGCTCGGACGCACCCGCGGCGAGGTCGTCCGAGCGATCCGGGACGGTGATCGAGCCTACCTGCGCTACTCGGGACTGCGAGCGATCGAGGCCCAGCCCTAGGAGCCTGTCCGACTTAGGGGGATCGCAGCGAGAGAGTGGGAGAGCGAGGCCATTTCGTTTCGGTTTTGAGGCGCATAGTGGGTCTATGTAACGAAGAACCGGGGCGAAAGGGACAGCTGTCCCGCTCCCGCAGCCGATTCGGCCCAAGTCGGACAGGCTCCTAGCGGCCTTCGGCATCTGCTGGGGCGCGAAAAGCCCGATGACGGCCGTCACTCTGCACAGGAGCCGGCGGATGGCAGGACAGGCCCAAGGCGCGAGAGGGCAGCACCCGCGACGGTGTAACGAAGCGTTCAATCGTTTCACCTTTCCGGATTCGACGATACGTTGCAAGCTGGCCCGCGACGCCCTTCCTTCGATCTTCGCTAAGCACGCAAGTATCTGTTTAATAGAGATATTATTGCGAAGACTCCGCTTGGCACGCCTGCTGCTTTACCTGAGTCAAGCGGCGATGAGTCACACCTCCGCGATCGACACACCAACGAGCCTTTGGCTCAGGAGAGCAACATGACCAAGTATGCAATCGTCTTGACCCTGTCGCTTACCGCCACGAACGCCCTCGCGGGGGCTGTGTACGGCACCTTCGGCGAGGGGAACGGGGACCTCTACGACCGCCACGGCCCGACCGCCGGGCGAGTCGCCATCCAGCCAGGAATCGGGGATCGCGTCGACGTCTACCACGGCCTCGCGAGTGGCAACGGAGACCTCTTCAATGTGTCGAGACAGGCCGCGCCAGCCGAGGGTGGTCCGCGGCCCGACATCTACCAGGGCTTCCAGCCCAACGTTGACCTGCACTACTAAGCGGACGCCGCTGTGGCCGGGCACGTGAGCGCCCGGCCAAGAGGCCTCGAGTCAACGCCTGACATCGACACGAAGGAGATTCTCATGAGCACTGCTACGCACAGCGCGACACTTTCTCAGCTCGACGCCCGTACCCGGCTCCACACCCGCATCTGGAGTCCGAGCGCTCATGCCCACTGGCTGCCGAGGGCCGCGGTCGCCGCCGTCTTCTTCTATCACGGCATGGGTAAGCTCGCCGATCTCGCTGGCTTTGCCGGCATGATGGAGCTTCCGATCTTCATCGCCGCGCTGGTGGCTATCGCCGAGGTTGGCGGCGGCTTGGCCTTGATCCTCGGCGGCGCCCTGAGGCGCGATTGGCTGACGCGCCTTGGCGGCCTGGCGATCGCACCCGTCATGCTCGGCGCCATCCTCATGGTCCATTGGGGCCAGTGGAGCTTCGTCGCCACCGAGTCGCATCCGATGGGCGGCATGGAGTTTCAGGTGGTGCTGCTCGCCCTGGCCTTTTGGTATGGCATCGCCGGTAATGACAAGCGCGCCTGACTGAGGTCCAATTCCGGCATTATGGCCCGCCGTGCCGTCCTCGACGGGCGCGGCGGGTGCCAGTCTTGATGAGGGCTCTATCGTCTGGGCCATCGGGAGTGACTGCATGAGCACCCAGCTTGTCATCATCGAGGACGATGCCGCCCTGAGCGAGATGCTCGCTATGCATTTCGAGGACGCGGGCTTCATCGTGCGTCAGGCTGCGACCACCCGAGCCGGTTTGGAGCTGGTCGAGTCGGGACCGGTGGACCTCGTCTTACTGGATCAGCAGCTGCCGGACGGACGCGGGAGCGATCTCATCGGTGAGCTGCTCGCGGCCCGCCCGGACCTCCTCATCGTCATGATGACCGGCCGGCACGACCTGGAGCTGGCGATCGCCGCCATCCAAGAGGGCGCCGCGGACTTCGTGCATAAGCCCATCGAGGCGGACGCGCTGCAGGAGAAGGTCGAGGGGCTGCTCCGCGAGCGCGCGGCCGCGCGGGAGTCCGCCCCAAGCCTTGCGGACTCCGAGGTCGCCCCGCGCGACCTCATCGGGCGCAGTGACGCCATGCTCGCGGTCAGCAAGTCCATCGCGCTGAGCGCGCGCAGCGCGGCGACCGTGCTCATCGGCGGCGAGTCCGGCACTGGCAAGGAGGTGGTCGCGCGGCTGATCCACCAGCACAGCGGTCGCACCGGCCCCTTCGTCGCGGTCAACTGTGCCGCCATCGTGGAGACCTTGCTCGAGACCGAGCTGTTCGGGCACGAGAAGGGCGCCTTTACCGGCGCCCAGGCGCGCCGGGCGGGGCGACTCGAGCAGGCGCATGACGGGACGCTCTTCCTCGATGAGATCGGCGAGCTTGCGCCCACGCTCCAGGCCAAGCTGCTGCGCGTTCTGCAGGAGCGTGTCTTCGAGCGTGTCGGCGGCAGCGAGCTGCTCACCACCAATGCCCGCATCGTCGCTGCGACGAATCGGGACTTGCTCGCCGAGGCCGCGGCTGGCCGATTTCGCGAGGATCTGGCCTATCGGCTCAAGGTCATCCAGATCGACATGCCTGCCCTGAGGAAGCGGCGCGAGGACATTCCGCTGCTGGCGAGCGGATTGCTCGCTCGGATCGCTCAACGCCTGGAGCTGCCGCGACCGCGGCTGACGCCGTCCGCCATGGAGCGGCTCTGCGCCTACGCCTGGCCGGGCAATGTCCGTGAGCTGGAGAATCTGCTCACCCAGGCCCTGGTGCAGGCGCGCAACGCCCTGATTACGCCGGAGCTGCTCGGGCTGCCGCAGCCGGATGGGACGCAGTGTGCGACGCCAACGGATACTCGAGCCGCTGATGACCGCGCGCCGGACGCCTTCACCCCGCGCACCCTGGACGCGGTAGAGGCCGAGCACGTGCAGCGCGTGCTCGATCATACCGAGGGGCACAAGGGACGCACCTGTGAGATCTTGGGCATTTCCCGCCCGGCGCTGGATCGGAAGATCGCGAAATACGCCCTGGCGACGCACCGCCGGGCGAAGCCCTGAGGCCGGGCGCCGCATCTCGCTTTGGCGCTCGCGACGCGGCCCGATGTCCCCGCTAGACCAGACCGGGGAAGTAGAGCTCGACGCAGGTGCCTTCCTGTGCCGTCGAGCGAATCACGAGCCTTCCGCCGTGCAGCTCCACCAGTCGTTGGACGATCGCCAGTCCCAGGCCCGTGCCTCCCGACTTGGTGCTGAAGAAGGGCTGGGTCAGGCGCGGGAGCAGGTGCTCGGGAATCGTCTCTCCGGGGTTCTGGATGCGGAGTCGTGTCTCCTGCCCCTTCCGATCCGTGTCGATGCGCCAGGTGATCTCGGCGCCCTCGGGGGCGGCCTCGCAAGCATTCTCGGTGAGATTGACGAAGATCTGGCGAAGCCGATCCGGATCGCCCAGGATCTCGGGCCGGTGCGTTTCGGTCTCGATCTCGATGACATGCTCCCAGCGCTCGCGGGCCTCGCCGATGACCTCGGTGAGGAGTGGCCTCGGGTCGAGCGCACGCGGCTCGAAGCTGAGCGGTTTGGCATAGAGCAGCATCTCCTCGAGGAGCCGCCGCATGCGCTCGCACTCGCGCATGCCGAGCGCGAGGCGCCGCTTCGCGCGCGGGTCCGTCTCACGCCCCTCGACGTGGGCGAGCGCCATCGAGACCGTGGTCAGCGGCGTGCGCAGCTCATGGACGATCCCCGAGACCAGCTCGCCGATCGCGGCCAGCCGCCCCTGCTCGGCGAAGCGTGCGGTACGACCGAACGCCTGGACCAGCATCTGGGCGCTATTGTGCAAGAGTCCGCGGCGTGCGCCACTGAGTCCGTCCGCTTCGCGGCTGGCGAAGACGACCACGGCCGGCACCGGGCTCTGGGTGCGTGGCGTGATCGGTAGGAAGAGCGCGTCGCGCATCCCCAAGGCAACCAAGTGACGCAGCAGCTCGTACGCCGGATTGTCGCGTGCCGTTTCGGCCATCTGCTGCACGTGCAGCGGGTGCTCGTCGGCCAGCACCTGCTCCAGCAGGGTCCCCTGCAAGCGGTACAGCCGACGGTCCTTGGGCAATGGTGCGCCGTCGAGCCAGCTGGTCTCGACACGGGCGCTGGCCCGTGCATCGTCGATGAGGACCACGCCGATCCAATCGCAGCCCAGGAGGCCGGCAAACCGACTGCCCAGGAGTCCCACCAGGTCGTCCAGATCCTGACCTTGCTGCAGGCCGGACATCAGCTGGTAGAAAAGGTCGAGACGCTCTGACAGGCGGTTGAAGCTCCCTGTCAGGTGCTGGATCTCGGTCGCGCCAAGGACCGGCAGTCGATACCCGAAATCCCCGTCCGCGACCCGCTGGAAGCCGACCGTGGCGGTACGCAATGGTGTCAGGACCTTCCAGAGCAGCAGACCCAGGAGCGCGAGCACCAAGGTCAGTGTGAGGACCGCGATGCCGATGACGCCGCGCGTCATGATGCGGTATCCGCGATCACGCCAAGCGCGCACGGCGGATGCGAAGTGCCGCGTCGCCGCGACGAGATCGGCGTGACCCTCGCTAACATGAGCGGCGGCTTGCTCGAGCCGTGGACGGTCGGGCGTGTCCCCCAAGGCGGCGCTCAAACTGTCGCGCCATCGATCCCAATGATCCTCGAGGTCGGCGATGGACTCCAGGACCTCGGCGCTCAAGCGTGGACGCAGCCAATGTGACCCCTCGGGCATCGCCGCCTTGAAGTCTCCACTCATGAAGGTCTGAACGACCGCGTCGACGGCAGCTACGTCGCTGATCAGGTCTTGGTAGTAGAGCTCGAGGTCACGCGAGTAGGAGGAGTGGTCGCGCGGCGCGTTCCGCGCGTAGTTCATGCCTTGCGCATGCATCCGCTCCACCATTAGCTCGAGCCTGCCGGCCATGTCGACCAGGACGTCATGCGTCAGTTGGCGCTGCAAGGCGCCAACCCCGTAGAGTCCAGCTGCGCTCAAAACAGCGACCAAGGCGAGGAAGACCGTTGCGATCTGCACGCGCAGACTTGAGAGCAAGGGCCTGAGTCGACCTGGTCGACCCACGCTGAGGCCGTCATGCTGAGCAGAGTGGGCTGGGCGCATCGTCTCTCTCCAAAAGAGCGAACGGCAAGCACTCACGGCGCCGCCGCGTGCGCTCGAGACCGGCTCGACGCTGGCCGGCGGCGCATACCGCGGCGTCGGGCGAGAAACGGGCCATCACAAGCGGAGCGCTTTTTGGGCATCACCGAGAAGACGCAAACCGGATCGCGGCCGGCCGCGCCAGTGCATTCCGGCTGACAACTGCGAGCGACAACGTCCTGACACTACCGCTACTGGGATAAGCGATCGAGATCTGTCGAGCGCGCTCTGGACCCTTCGGCTCAGTCGATCTCCGTGAGAGATGGGGAGAACGGGTGCCGCCAGGGCACCCGGCCAGCAATCAGTCCGCGCGCGTCACCTCGACGCGGGCGACTGGGTTTCTCCAATCGTAGAGGCTGGGCTCGAGATCTCCGATCCCGTGAATACCGGAGTGGATATGGACGTACCCCTCACCGCCGGCGTCGGGCGACCCTCCCACGCCGTTGCAGTCCGGTCCAGGAATGTTGGCGCACAGCTCGTCATTGGGCTCGCTGCCTGCATCATATCCCTCTGCCCATGTCGATGAGGCGAAGCGACCGCTGGGGATCCTCAGTCCCTGCACCGCGACAAAGCCGTCATTAGTCGGCAGCAGCATGGCGGCAAGCGAGACGGCGCTCCGGGCGGGAACCGCCGCGAGGCGAATGGTGACTGACTCGCCCGGCCCCAGGGGTGCGTCCGCCTCAGCTGTGCTCCAGACTCGGTCATCGGATTCCAGCAGATCGCGTAGCGGCTCCGTGTCGCCACCCTCGGCCAAGGCCGCAAGCGCGTCGCTCGGGGCACCGCCCGGGGTGAAGAGTACGTCGGATGCCCGGCGATGCGCGACGACGAGGGCGGGTGTGAAGAGGGTCCCTTGGGTCAGGTTGGTAATCCTGACATCGACGTCCTGAACCTCCGAGCGGCGCCTGTCGTTGTCGGCGTTGACCTGCACGCTGGCTAGGCTCAGTAACGAAGCGAGGGCGGCGGTGATGGTGGGGATAGCACGAGGTTGAGACATGGTGGCGGCTCCTGAAGGCTGAATGGACGGACGCGTTTCGGGGTGAGGCGATCGAAGGGCCGGCAACTGCGGGCCCGGGGCCCCGGAGACGCGCCCCCCCCATTCCCGCCCACCCGGGGGAAACAGGGGGTTTTGGGGGCGCGACCAGCGGGGGTATAAAGCGGGG
>NZ_JAAIJQ010000123.1 GCF_010820565.1 Thiorhodococcus minor
TGAACAAACGGCCCCTCGCAACCGAGGGCATGAGGTTACATTCTAAGCGCCACGCCGCCGCATGGGCTTTCTCCGCGCAGCGGCTTCGTCCAACCTGTGCTTGGTCAGGGTCAGGCGGTGGCTGCGAACGAGCGGCGATTGAGGCCTTGCGGCGGATTTGGGTTAGCCCAGCGCACCAGGCCAAGCAGGCAGGGGTAATCCCGAAGCCATGGCGGGCGGAGGAGACGGATCAAGCGCCCTCTGACAACGACATCAGTCACCGACAGGATGCACAATTAAAGGGGTCAGGTTCGATTTGTTTCTGCTATACTCTTTTGCATGCCACGCCGCCCCCGCCTGCACATCGCCGACTACCCGCATCACATCATCCAGCGCGGTCATAACCGTGCGGCCTGCTTCTTTGCCGAGGAAGACTACCAGACCTACCGCCACTGGCTCGGCGAGGCGCTGGCAAAAACCGGCGCTGCACTCCATGCCTATGTCTTGATGACCAACCATGTCCATCTGCTGATCACGCCCAAAGCGGCGGAGGACATTCCCCGGTTGGTCATGGCCATCGGGCGGCGCTATGTGCAGACCATCAACAAGACCTACCGACGCACCGGCACCCTGTGGGATAGTCGCTACAAGTCCTCGCTGATCCAAACCGATACTTATCTGCTACGCTGCCAGCGCTATATTGAGCTGAACCCAGTGCGCGCTGACATGGTGCGCGACCCAGGGGAGTATCCTTGGAGCAGCTACCAGGCCAATGGGCTGGGCGCGAGCGATCCGTTGCTTTCGCCGCATACCTTGTATCGAGAACTGGGCGCATCGCCCGAGGCTCGGCAAGCGGCCTATCGGGAACTGTTCCGCACCGGGCTGGACGAGGCGGCACTCTCGGAGCTGCGCCTGGCCATTCAACAATCCCAGCCCATCGGCAGTGAGCGATTCCTGCAACAGATCGAGCAGATGACCGGCCAGCGGCGCGAGGCACGCCCGCGCGGGCGACCGCGCTTGGAGCCAGACGGGCCGGTCGTGTTGCCGGGGCAGATGGAGTTGGGGCTTTAGCGCGTTGCGCGCTGAAATCCCTGTGACTTGTGCGATGCGCGGGGTGAGTCACGCTTGAAACCCTTAGTTTATGTTGAAACCTCGGTCATCTCATATCTGACGGCGCGACCGAGCCGGGATGTGGTGACGGCCGCGCGTCAGGTCTGGACGCGCGATTGGTGGGATCGAGCTGATCAATACTGGGCACGGGCCATTTCTGAGCTGGTGATCGACGAAGCTTCAAAAGGTGACCCTGTAGCGGCACGACGTCGGCTGGATGTCGTTCGAAGCATCGATATTCTCCGAATCACCCCTGACTGCGAGCGGCTTGCGCAACAGATCATCGAAGCGGGTGCGCTGCCAGCAACGGAACCAGAGGATGCGCTGCATGTTGCGCTGGCCAGCCATCACGGCGCTCGCTATCTTTTGAGCTGGAACTTTGCTCATCTTGTTGGCCCGGAGCAAAAATCCCGTCTGCTCGACACGCTCGTTTCATTTGGCCAGACACCGGCCTTGCTGACAACACCCGAAGAACTGCTCGAAGGCATCCGATGACATTACCAGCCAAAACCCAAACCCAACCCATGAGAGCGCCCGATCCAATTCTTGCTGAGCTTTGGGAGGTGAAGCGGCAGTTGAATGAGGCCGCCGGCTATCGTGTCGCAGAGCGGGCGCGGATGGCTCATGAAGCCACATTGCAGGTCGAAGCGCGCTGGCATGAATCGAATTCCGGGGACAGTGCGGCCTGGCAAGGCCGCGTGTTCTAGCGGGTGAGAGTCCCGCCTGGGTAATCGTGAGCCGCGAGCCCAGTATCGAGCCTTGCGGCGTGACTGGTAACAGGCGCGTCGATGCGTAGGCACGAAAGCAGGCGAGGTGCAAAGGTAACGGGTGATGCCGACCCTAAAGGTGTAGAGCCCCGAAAAGAATCTGTCGGGAGTGCCGACGGGTTTGTCCCTCCGGCAGGCAACAGCGCGTGTCGCGTCATGGTCAGCGGCACGGGTACTCCCCGGGGTCCGAGGCCGTGTCGAGCCTGACATTGAGAGCACGTGGTAACCAGGGAGATCCACGCATCGGTCCGTTGGATGCGGGCACCCGTGAACAAGTGTAAAAGCGAGGACACGGGCGGTGGTGCGTGGAAGTCGGAGCCACCCATACGAGCGTTGACGCCCGGTAACGCGGGCCGAGCAAAGGGGTGGCGGCTCGAGATAACGCGAGAGTGAAACACGGCCCTACACCGTGAGGACTTTGCCCGTGACAACCATGCTCGCGCGTGTCACGCAGTCGGCGTGCCCGCCTTTGGGCGATGCGCGGAAAGCTCGGCGCCGAAGAAAGACAGGGTCAGGTCTCACATTGCAAATCTCGCCAAGCTAGTCGAGTCTCTGGGGAAGTCCTTAACCAGCAAGCCCGGGAGGTCAGTGTATGGCCAGACCGCTGCGCATTGAGTTCGCCGGTGCGCTTTACCATGTCACGGCGCGGGGCAACGAGCGGCGCAGCATTTTCTCGGCAACCTCGACGACGGCCGCAGGGCGTTTCTCGAGATCCTGACGTCGACCTGCGAGCGCTTCCGCTGGATCTGTCATGCCTGCTGCCTGATGACCAACCACTACCACCTGGTGGTGGAGACGCCGGAGGCCAATCTGTCCGGGCGGCCAACCCCCTGATTCCTTGGCGACTCATCATCGCGACGCGCAACCGGCTGATTCATGGCTACCTCGGTATCGATGACGATACCATCTGGAGCATTCTCCAGGATGATTTGCCCGAGCTGTTGAGCGCATTGCGTGAATTTCGCGCAAGGCTTGCGCGGCAGAGCCATGAGCGATGAGCAGCCATGCGCAGGATCATTCTAGATGTCCCGGACGAGCCCCTGCTGTCGCTGCACCTTTCAACAGATGCCGCGGCGACTGAGATCCGCTTGGCCGCGGCCATGAAGCTCTATGAGCTGGGCCGGTTGTCCTCCGACGGTGCGGCCCGACTCGCGGGTGTCCCGCGCACGGTCTTTCCGAGCCGTCTGGCGGATTACGGGGGCGCGACCTTCGTGCTGTCCGAGGACGAGATCGCGGGGCAGACGCCCCTTGGCTGAGGTCATCTGCAATACGTCTCGACGCGCTGTGCTGCGCCTGGCGGACGAGGAGACGGCTTCATGAAAGTTTTATCCTTGACTCTGCTGAACTTTCGCGGCATCGAGACCCTGCATGTCGATTTCACCCAGCGCACGACCGCCTTCGTCGGAATCAACGGGGCCGGTAAGTCGGCCTTCCTGGATGCCTTGGCGATCGGGTTGTCGCAACTGACCTGGCGTCTCGACGGACAACCGCTCAAGGCCCGCCCCATTGCACTGGACGACATTCACGAAGGCGCGGACTTCGCCCGCATCACCCTGACGGCCCAACTCAGGGGAGAAGGTCTGCAATGGTCGATCGTGACTAACCGACTCAAGGGAAGCTATCCCGATCCCTTGCGTAAGAGCGATCTCACGGCCCTGAATGCGGCGGTATCGGCACTGCATGAAGAGTGGAAGCATGTGGAGCGCGAATGGCAGGAACCCCATGACTTGCCCTTGGCGGTCTATTACGACGTGAACCGTGCCGTGCTCGATATCCCCATCCGGGTCCGCGAACAGTTTCAGGACAAGCCATCCGACGTGTATCGGGACGCGCTCGACCATGGCGGCGCCGATTTCAAGCGCTTCTTCATCTGGTTTCGCCGCCGCGAGGACATCGAGAACGAGCAGCGCCGCGACCATCCCGCCTTTCGCGATCCGGATCTGGAGACCGTGCGTACCGCCGTGGACCTGTTCACCGGCTTTCGGGATCTGCGGATCCGTCGCAAGCCACTGCGCATGACCCTGGTCAAACAGGGGTTGGAGTTGAACGTGACCCAGCTCTCCGACGGCGAACGCAACATGCTGATCCGGTTACGGCGCGGCGGGAGGATTTCCTCGGCGACTTCCTGCACGAGGCGCTGATACCACTGCTGAATCTTCCGCGGCCCGGTCGGGCACTCTGGCAAGCGGCAGCGCAGGATCTTGAGTGCCCCGGTAAAGGAGATACGCTGCGGGTCGATCTGCTGGGTTGCGGCCGCCTCCTGCATCAGCACCCGGATCAGATAATGCGCGAGCATCAAGGCATAGACCTCTTGCACGACTCCGGCGGGGGTCTGACTGCGCAGCACGGGGCGTTCGCGCTGATGGGTCTTGAGTTCGTCAAAGGTGATTTCTTCTTCCCAGCGCTCATGGTACAGGCACACCAGGGTGCGGGCCGGGTCCAAGTCGGCATCGAGCAGGGTGGTCAGCAACCGATGAGGCTCCGCCTTGCCGGGACGCTGCGGGTCATCAAGCGTGTATTCGATCAGGCGCACCAGCAAGCCGTGACGATCACGGCGCCGATCAGCGGCATAGGATACAACTTGGCGAGGTAGGAGTCATCGGGCAAGTGTTGGATCGGGGTGAAGACGCGATTGGAGGTGATGCGTGCCAGCAGATGGACCTGACGCGCGCGCACGGCGCTGACGGTGGCGTGGGTGAGAAAATGCCGATCCCACAACAGCAACATATCCGGTTGCAGGAAGCGTAGCAGGGCTTGGCGCCATGGTGATTTCCGCCGAGCGCAACGACTTGATCAGCCATTTCCACATGACGTGGCTGCCGGGCTCGCGCAGCGCCAACACCCGCACCTGCGGAAAGGCCCCCGGCGCGCGGCCACTGCCGGGGCGCCCGAAGGCACGCTCGTTGGCGGGGGTGTCGGCCACGTTCAGCACAAAGCCATCGATGGCCATGGTGCGCATGCCGCGGTAGAAGGCGCCGGGCGTCTCGGGGCGACCCAGCAACGCCACGACCTGTGCGGCCAGCGCACGCAGTGGCGCCACGCCCAACCGCTTGCGCGCTTCGCACAGCGTCGAGCGCCCCGGGATGCCGCCTGGGCGAAAGACCTGCAAGCAGCGAAAAATCTGGCGATAGGCATCGCGAGAAAACAACCCAAGGGCGATCATGAACCACCCCGGTAGGCGCTGACAGTGGGTGCGATCGCGACCGGTTTGCGCCAGGGCGTCATCGACCCGGGCGCGCGGGATGATGCGTTGCAGCGCCCGCAGGCGTTCGTCCGTTGGCCATGCGGCCACCGCCGCCGTCTCCTGGTGCAGGTTGATCACCGTAGCCTCTTAATCAGGTTAAGATTTCATGAAATCGAGATTGACGCTTGGCCACGAATTCGGCAAGCCCATTGAACGGTATTGAGGCTAGGTCGGTGTTGTCTAACAGTGTGCGCCACGGTGCTAGTGCAACAGTGCAAAATCCCCGTTGCTCAAAAGACTGCGGCGGTTTTGCCATCTTACGGTGCTGTCCCGCCAGCGCCGACTTTTTTGGCTTTGTCGGCTTTCTTGATGAGTGATGTCACTGGCAGTACTATGGCGCCATGAACGCCGCCACTAAGCTACTGGAATCCATGCGCAACAACCCGCGTGACTGGCGGATCGAACAACTTCAAACTGTTGCGCGGCAGTTCGGCATGGCGGTTCGGTGCGAGGGCGGCAGTCACCATGTTTTCTCGCATGGGTTGGTGACGGATATTGTGAGCGTCCCTGCACACCGACCGATCAAACCGGTGTATGTGCGCCAATTCGTGCGGCTGGTTGATCAAGTGAAGGAGTCGCAATCATGAGCGCAATCAATGTTCCCCGCATCGTTCCGCCTTGGCCGTTCGAGGCTTACGCGCACGTCATTAGTCCACTTTCCGTCGAAGATGGTGGCGGTTTCCTGATTACTTTCCCAGACCTTCCAGGTTGCATGTCCGACGGTGAAACCGAGGCCGAGGCAGTTGAAAATGGACGCGATGCTTTTATCGCCGTTGTTTCCGCACTTGCCGACATGGGGCGCGACATTCCTGCACCTTCTTTTAGCCCGGATGATGCGGCTGCGCCAGGAGCATCCGGCAAGTTCGTCGCCCGCGTTCCGAAGTCCATTCACGCCAAGTTGACGTCGCGCGCCAAGGCAGAAGGCGTGTCGCTCAATACGCTGGTGCTGACGCTGATTGCTGAGGGGTTGGGTCGGCGGGATCGTCACGCCTAACTGTTTGGACCCTGCCGAGCGCCAGACTGAACCGCGTCGCACCGACCCGCGCATCGGCCTACTGCGCGCTGAGCTTGCAAGACGGGGTCAGCAGCCGTGACGCTTGACCTCCTGAGCCTAGCGCCAGCAAGGCTTGCGGGGAAGGCAAAAATAAGTTTGTCGCAAAAGGGGGTAGACACAGCGCGGGGGCGCGGTGGGAGAATCGAGCGTGAACCATTGCGCAGAATTGATTGACGCCGCATGCAACGCCAAGACAACGTCCTGGATGCCTTGCAGAAACGCCTCCACTCCGTCTGCCTCAATGGCCGCGAACGTCACCCCGTCACTGCCAGGGGCGCCATTGTTGGCTTGTGCCATCGCATAGGCTGCACGTAGCACGTTGGGGTGCAACCTGCCGAGCGCGCCCTGGGTCCGTACACAATACTTCCAGAGTTGATCTGGCTGGCTTGGCAACCGTCAGTACTTGATCGAGCGTGACAGACTCTGTAGATAGGTTTCGATCGGTACGGCCGTGCCGTTGTAAGGAGTCTGTGATGTCGTTTGTGCTGCCTGATGTTCCTGAAGAGGTTTTTGTTCCGGTTCGTTCCGAAATCGAGGCCATGATCACGACGGTTCGCGACGCGGCGCGCGCGGGCACGGCGGCGCATACCTTGGAGCAAGGACTGTTTCGGCAACTGCTGCGGCTCGGTCATAGCCTGTTTCAGAGCTTCTTGACCCTGAGCGGGCCGGGCGATGCCGGCGAGCGCTTGAAGCTGGAGGATGGGCGCGAAATCAAGCGTTTGGAGCCACGCTCGCGCCCGTACCGCAACCTCTTCGGCGAGTACCGCATCGAGCGCTCTGTCTATGGCCAGCGTGAAGGCCAACGGCTTGAGGCGATTCCCTATGGATGCACGGTTGCAGTTGCCCGAGCAGTGCACCTCCTATCTGCTGCAAGACTGGAACGCGCGACTGATGCAGGCGATGCCCTATGCCCAAGCCGAGCAGTTCTTGGAGAACCTCCTGGATCTGCCGCAATCGGTGCAGACGCTCGAGCGTGATCAAGCGCGTCTGAGCACACACACCGAGGCGTTTTGGGAGCAGCTGCCGGCCCCCGCCGTGCTGCCGCCCGAGGCGATTCTGGTCGATCAGGTCGACGGGAAAGGCGTTTACATGCGCCCGAACGAGACCGGCGGGGAGCGGGGCAAGAAGAAGATGGCGATCCTTGGCGCGGTCTATGGGATCGAGGCGCATGTGCGCACCCCAGCGCAGGTGCTTGAGGCCCTCTTTGCCGAGTCGCGTGCAGCGCCGAGCGTGTCGCGTCCCACGCCGTTGGACAAACACGTGCGCGCCTGCCTCAAGCGGGATGAGGCTG
Source organism: Thiorhodococcus minor (assembly GCF_010820565.1). Lineage (GTDB taxonomy): Bacteria > Pseudomonadota > Gammaproteobacteria > Chromatiales > Chromatiaceae > Thiorhodococcus > Thiorhodococcus minor. The sequence continues at coordinate 7,446 of NZ_JAAIJQ010000123.1, forward strand.
ACACCACCGCGCCTCAGAATGAAGAGATCTTCGCCTGGATTGCCCAGCAAAATGCCCTGCGCGATCCTGATCAGAGCCACCGTACCGTGGTCCTCAGCGACGGGCAGACCTCCTTCTGGGAGGCGACCGCCACGCACCTCCCGGGCGAGCAGGTCACCGAGATCCTCGATCTGCTGCATGCCTGCGGATACGTTTGGGACGCCGCGAAGTTGCTGCATCCGAGTCAGCCACAGGCCGCCCAAGCGGCGGCGAAGGGCAACCTTGAGCGCCTCCTCAACGGCCAGGTCGGCGCCGTCATCGAGCGCCTGCGCCGAGCGGCCACCACCCTCGACGATACCCCAGCCGAGACGCTTGAGCGCATCGTGGGCTATTTCGAGACGCACCGACATCGTATGGCCTATGACCTGTATCTTGCGGAGGGCTTGCCAATCGCCACGGGTGTCATCGAAGGGGCCTGCCGCTGCCTCGTCAAAGACCGCATGGAGCGGGCTGGGATGCGTTGGGTCGTGGCCGGGGCGCAAACGATGCTGGCCCTGCGCGGCATCACAATCAGCGGGCTCTGGGAGGACTTCATCGCCGTTCATATCCGTGAAGATCTTCGTCAACTCTATGGGCCAGCCGCTGCGAATGCCGACTCATACCAACGGATCGCCGCTTGATGCGGGCGCGCTCGGCAGGTTGCACCCAGCACGTTGTTGCAGTCAGGGTCGCCGCAGTCACGTTTCCCGCATCGAAAGCAGTCGGGATAGCGTTTGACGGTTCCAGATGTGTAAGCGTCGTCCACGAGGTCGGAGTTTGCGGATACTCCTGGATGAAATTCATAGTTCTGGATGCCCTGCGCCTGAAACTGCTTTGCGACTGATAGGTGTCTGCTGCGCTGCTCAGGTAGAGTTAGGCACAGGACCCTTGGAAAGATTTGGGATGACAATATGACTCTGAGAGGCTCTCCTTCTTTCTCAATTAAAGTGCCGGGTCAGGGGTGAAATCGTGGAAGCTGCAATACTGTCGGGCTTATGGTTTGTATCTTCAGATGCCTCTCTTCAATCAGCATGTCCAAGAGCTTTTGCAGTTTCGAGGCAAAACGGGTGAGGCCTCGACATGATGTTTCATCGAAGAGTACTCTGTAACCTGTTGTAAAGCCTGCAGCAGGTGTCGCGATGGTGAAGGTCGTCAAGAGATCGGGAAGTGAGGTGACTGTCGAGGTGACGGTCAGTCTCGAGGGCAGTTTGCTGGAGATGGAAGGCGCGATCCAAGAGGCGACGAATGCGCTCGGTTGCTGCGTGAGCGAGGAGGCCCTGCGCCGTTTCGACACCGATGGCGGGCCGATCCAGGTTGGTGAGGTGAAGCTGACCGCGCGTGGACGCGACCCGAAGGCGTATCAGACGCCCTACGGCGTGGTGCGGCTCGAGCGCTATGTCTATCAGAGCTCGCGTGGTGGACGGATCTACTGCCCGCTCGAGCACGACGCGCGCATCATTCGCGGAGCCACGCCCTTGTTTGCCCGTCAAATCAGTCACAAGTACGCGCAGCTTAACGTGCGTGCGGTGCAGACGGATCTTGAGCAGAACCACGGGCGCAAGGTCGCCCGGTCCTATCTGCAGAATGTTGCCGAGTGGGTGGGCAGCATCGCCATGGCCAAGGAAGAGGATTGGGCGTATGCAATGCCGGCGCTTGAGCCCCCGATCGAGACGGTCGTGGTCAGCCTCGATGGCGCCATGATCCCGATGGCGGACAGCGAGGGCTACCGCGAAGCCATGGTCGGGACGCTCTCGTTCTACGATCCTGAGGGCGAGCGCCAGCACACCCTCTACCTCGCCGCCGCCCCGGAATACGGCAAGCACGCCTTCTATCAGCGTCTCGAGCGCGAGATCGCCCGTGCCAAGCAGCGCTACCCCGACGCCCGCTATCTGGGGATCGCCGATGGCGCAGCGAGCAATTGGGCGTTCCTCGAGCAGCATACCGAGCGCCAACTCATCGACTTCTTCCATGCCAGCGAATACGTCGGCAAGCTCGCGCAGGCGCGCTATCCACAGCGCAACGCCACCGCCAAACGCACGCAGTGGCAGCACACGCACTGCAACCTGCTCAAGCACGATCCCAACGCACTCGACCTGCTCGTTGCGGAAGCCGAGCGCCTCTCGCGCCGAGCGAGCCTCTCACAGACCCTGCGCGAGGGCGCCTACAGCGCTTGGACCTATCTCAACAACCATCGTCATCAGATGAGCTACCCCGGCTTCCTCGCCGAGGGGCTGCCGATCGGCTCGGGCGTGACGGAGGCCGCCTGCAAGACCCTGGTCAAACAGCGCCTGTGCGCCTCCGGCATGCGCTGGAAGACCACCGGCGCCAAGATCGTGCTCAGCTTACGCGCCCTGACCCAGACCGCCGGACGCTGGGCGCAGTTCTGGGAGAAGATCGATCAATTCGGAGCAGAGTGCTGCGGCTGATGACATCATTGAGAGGCCGCACCCGGCAAAACTCCAAACTTGACCATGTGTTGAATGAGGATTGGAAGATCCATCCCAATAACCATCTCCCGACATATCCACTCCGCACAAGAGAATATCACGCGCACCAAGGTTGCAAGCCACCTGCACCGCGCAACCGGAGATAGTGCCGCCGCCCCGGACAACGCCTTCTAGAGGCAGGGCAATCGCATCAACATATTAGCGGATACTATTAGACAATCCAGGCGACTGCCCTGATGATCCGCCCCTTTTGAATAAGATGATGATCCGCCCCTTTTGAATAAGATGAAAGACAGAAAGACAGGGTCAGGTCTCACATTGCACATCTCGCCAAGCTAGTCGAGTCTCTGGGGCAGGGCTGTGAAGGTCACGAAAAGTGTCGGCGCGTAACCGCTTGATTTACCGGTTGTGCGCTGCCTCGAATCCGGTGCTGACCACCGGCGCATCGCCTAGTGATCTGCGTAAAATGCTGATTTTAAAGGTTGTATTTTCGCACCTTCAAAGCACTGGTCTCTGGGGAAATCCTTAACCAGCAAGCCCGGGAGGTCAGTGTATGGCCAGACCGCTGCGCATCGAGTTCGCCGGTGCGCTTTACCATGTCACGGCGCGGGGCAACGAGCGGCGCAGCATATTTCTCGGCAACCTCGACGACGACCGCAGGGCGTTTCTCGAGATCCTGACGTCGACCTGCGAGCGCTTCCGCTGGATCTGTCATGCCTACTGCCTGATGACCAACCACTACCACCTGGTGGTGGAGACGCCGGAGGCCAATCTGTCCTTGGGGATGCGACAGCTCAATGGCGTCTATACCCAGCAGGTGAACCGGACCCATGGCCGCGCTGGCCACCTGTTCCAGGGACGTTTCAAGGGCATCCTGGTCGAACGCGACAGCTATCTGCTGGAACTGGCCCGTTATGTGGTGCTGAATCCGGTGCGGGCCGACATGGTGCGAGCGCCTGGAGACTGGCCTTGGAGCAGCTACCGAGCAACGGTCGGCGAGGCGCCGGCATTGCCCTTCTTGGAGACCGACGGGCTCTTGCGAGCATTCGCGGATGATCGAGCAGAGGCCGTTGCCGGGTACCGGCGGTTCGTCGCCGAGGGGGTTGGCGCTCCCAGCCTTTGGCGTGAGCTGAAGAGCCAGATCTATCTGGGCTCAGAGGCCTTCGTCGAGCGCACGCAGCCTGAGCCGCGCCAACCACCTGTTCCGCGATGGCGATCTCCCCGCCGCGCTGGCGATCGATGTCTGGTTGGGCCTCGACAGCGTCGACGCCGACCGCGAGCGCATCACCACCGCCGAGCCTGAGCAACGGCTGCAGTGGTCCACACGCCTCCTCGGCGCCGAGACGCCGGAGACGATGTTCCACTGGGGTGCATCAGGAGACGGGTGACGATTTTTCGGGATTGAGCAACGCGAGGAATTCTTCGGGGGTCAGAATTGGCAGGATTCCGGTTGGGAAATCGCCGACGTTGCGCGTTAGCAGATAGTCAGTGCGCGCGTGAAGTGCACTGTAGAACTGAATGGCATCCTCGAAGTCGGGAATGTTTGAGTCGATGGCCTGGTTCAGGATGCGCTGGTCCGCAGCGACGCTGGCAAAGATATCACGCATTAAGACCAGTGCCCGGCGTGCGGCGGCCGTATCGCGCGCCTTGCGAAGGGTGCAACCTGCCGAGCGCGGGCGCATCAAGCCGCGAGCGCATGGTATGAGTCGGCATTGGCGGTCGCTTGGCCAT
>NZ_JAAIJQ010000124.1 GCF_010820565.1 Thiorhodococcus minor
ACCTCCATGTCTACCCCCCGAGGTCGAACGCAAAGCTGGCGTGTACGAACGAGGGGCGAGATGTGGGTAACGATATGCCCTAAAGCCTCTGATCTGCTATCCGAGAACCGCGACCGTTGCGGACGGGCGCGCAGCCTTCGTCGCCTGGGCCACTCGCAATGCCGGTAATGCCACGCTGATGGGCGAGTTGCCTGTCATCGGACTCGTCCGCGCACTCGCAGAAAAGTACCCATGCAACTGAGTGCGACAGGCGCATCCCTTGCTCGTGCCCTGAAGACACTGACAACTCCGGAGACGAATCGCATGAACAAGCTGACTTACCCTGTACTGCTCGCCGCTGCGCTCACCATCGGCGGTTGCGGAACCACCACCGGCCAGCGGGCCGGGAGCGGCGCCCTGATGGGAGCTGCCGGCGGCGGCCTGATCGGCTCCCTAAGCGGGGACGCGGGTAAGGGCGCCCTGATCGGCGCCGGCGCCGGTGCCCTGGGCGGGTATTTGTTCGACCAGCACCAGAAGGGCAACATCGACTAAGCTGCGGCATGCGGTGACGGTGCGGCTCCCTTGGCGAGAGACTCTGCCGCGGCGCTGCGCCTTCCCCGACCCGTTCGCGCCGCGATTGTGAAGAGACCCATGTGCGACCGCGATGATGGATGATTCGACCAAGACTGGAGATGTGTCGTTTGCGCTCGAGGGTCGCCTCACGGCGTCAAACATCGGCCCGGTTTGGGCCGAAGCGGCGCAAACCCTCGAACGCAACCCGGATCGGCGGGTTGTCGTGGATGCGTCGCGCTTGGACTACGTCGACAATACCGGCATCGCACTGCTGTTCGATCTGAAGCGACGGCGGCGACCGAAAGGTGCCGAGATCGAAATACAGGGCCTGGCGCCGAACCTCGCGACACTGGTTCCCGACGATGACCCGGAGGACCTCAGCGGCGCGGCGCCGCAGGCGCCTTCTGTCGGTCTGTTCGAGCAGATCGGGCGCGCGACGGAGCAGCAGATCACTTACGTGCGACGGATGCTCGCGTTCCTCAGCGACTGCGGCGCGGCCTTGCTGCTGGCGACCCGTCGCCGCGGTGTCGTCCGCTGGAGCGAGACGCTGATCGTGGCGACTGAGGCCGGCGCCAACGCGGTGCCCATCGTGCTCCTGATTGGTTTCCTGATGGGGGTGATCATCGCCTTCGAGATCGGGCTGGTCGCACGGCAATTCGGTGCGGTCATCTTCGTCGTCGATGGTGTAGGCGTTGCCATGTTGCGCGAGCTCGGGCCGCTGATGACCGCCATCGTCTTCGCCGGGCGCACCGGGGCGGCCTTCGCCGCCCAGATCGGCACCCAGAAGGTCAACGAGGAGATCAACGCCATTCTCACCTTCGGTCTCGACCCGATCCATTTCCTGGTCTTGCCGCGACTGCTGGCGGCGGTGCTCGTGGTGCCGCTGCTGACGGTGTTCGCCGATGTCGTCGGGTTGTTCGGCGGCGCGCTCGTGTTGGTCAGCTTCGACATCGGCTTCGTCCAGTTCTACAACCACCTGCTCGGCGCCGTCGGCATGAACGATCTCCTGGTGGGTCTTCTGAAGGCCGCGGTGTTCGGGTTTGCGATCGCTGCCATCGGCTGCGAGCGCGGGCTGTCCACGGGTGCCGGAGCGACATCGGTGGGCCTCTCGGCAACGAGCGCGGTCGTGACCAGCATCGTGTGGGTCGTCGTGCTCGACGGCCTGTTCACCGTGCTGCTGTCCGGTTGACCGGCAGATGATGACGGCAGGTCAAGCAACGATGGCACCGGCTGAAGCCGCCACCACGGTCCACGCTGAGCCGGCAATCAGCGTGCGCAACCTGCGCATGGGCTACGGCACGAAGGTGCTGCTGGATCAAGCATCCTTCGATGTGCAGCGGGAGGAGATCGTGGTGATCCTCGGCGGCTCGGGTTGCGGCAAGTCGAGCCTGATGAAGAATATCATCGGCCTCTACCCACCCATGGCGGGTGATGTGCTGATCGCCGGGGACAGTATCGTCAGCGCGAGCCCAGCGGATAAGGCGCATATCCAGCGCAAGCTCGGGATCATGTATCAGAGCGGCGCACTGTTCGGGTCGCTGACGGTGCTGGAGAACGTCCGCTTCCCCCTGGACGAGTTCACGGACATCGGCCCGTCGCAGAAGGACCTTGCCGCGCGCCTGCTGCTGCGTACCGTGGAGATGGGGTACGCCGAGTCGCTGATGCCGGGCGAGCTCTCCGGTGGGATGCTCAAGCGCGCCGGCATCGCCCGCGCCATGGCGCTCGGTTGCGATATCCTGCTGCTCGACGAGCCCTCCGCCGGGATGGACCCGATCACTGCAGCGAACCTCGATCGCACCATCCTTCGGCTGCGCGAAAACCTCGGCTTCACCTTTGTCGTCGTCACCCACGAGCTCTCGAGCATCTTCACCATCGCCGACCGGGCTGTGATGCTCGACCCCGTTTCGCGTCGGATCATCGCTGAGGGCAAGCCCTCGGAGCTGCGCGATCAGAGCAAGGATCCGCGGGTGCGGCAGTTCTTCAACCGCGAGCCGGATGCGCTGCCCAACGCCGGCACCAAGAGGACATGAGCCCAGAGGACATCAGCATGCCCGAGAAGCAACGCTATCGCCGGCTCGGGTTGTTCGTGGTCCTGTCGCTGACCATTTTGGCCGGCCTGCTGTTCGTGCTGGGGGGTCGCTCGCTGTTCGCCCCGACGCTGGTGTTCGAGACCTACTTCGACAAGTCGGTCTCCGGGCTGGGTATCGGCGCCCAGGTGAGCTTCCGCGGGGTTCCGCTGGGGCAGGTCAGCGAGATCGTCATGTCGACCGTCGCCTACGAGAACGGTGTGCCGTTCGAGCAGCGAGCCGCCTTCATTGTCGTTCGAGCGAAGCTCAGCGCAACGTCGGCGCAGGTCGAACAGTGGCAGACCGAGCTCCCCGAGTATGTGCGACGGGGGCTACGGGCGCAGACCCAGCTCGCCGGGATCACCGGCCAGCAGTACCTGGCGCTCGACTACTTCGATCCGGAGAAGTACCCGGAACCCACCGTTGCCTGGACGCCGGACTATCCCGTCGTGCCTTCGGCGCCCAGCATGACCGGTGAGATCATCGGCTCGGCCCAGCAGTTTCTGGCCAGCCTGAACGAGGCGGACATCGGTTCCCTCGGCCAGAACCTCGACCGTCTTGTGCTGACCCTTGACGACAAGATCGGGCGCGTGCCGGTGGACGAGCTTTCCGCCGATGCCGACAGCTTGATCAAGGAAGCGCGCACCCTGGTCGAACACCTGGACGAGGTGATCACCAAGGCGCCGATCGACGAGGCCGTCGGCGACATCGCGTCTGCCTCTGCCCGGTTGGAAGATCTGCTGGCGTTGCCGGCCTTGGGTCAGACCCTCGACAACACCGCCGCGCTGACGAACCGTCTGCGCACCTTGGCCGCGCGCGAGGAGCTCGACACCATGATTGCCAGTCTCGCACGCGCCGTGCAGCGTATCGATGCCCTGGTCGGCGACAACCAGTACGACGTGCGCGTGGTCGTTGAAGACCTCCGCGCGACAGCCGACAACCTGCGAACGCTTTCGGAGACCGCGAAGCGCTATCCGGGGGGCGTCCTCTTCGGCGCTCCGCCCAAGAAGGCCGACTTTCCATGGAATCGAACCAAATGAAACGGCAGTGCACGGCTTTCCGGTTGCCGGCGATCCTGACGGGCGCCCTGTTCGCCGGGACGCTGATCCCGATGTGGCTGCTTGGCGGCTGCGCCATCGGCAAGCCGGTGCCCGAGGCCGCTCTCTACGCGATCGAGCCAACACCACCAGCATCGAGCCTGCCGCGCAAACCGCAGACCCTGACCATGGGCCGGGTGCGCGTTGCCCCGGTCTACACCGGCAAATCCCTGGTGTTTCGGGTCGATGACGTTCGCTATGCCAGCGACTTTTACAATGCGTTCATCGCCGAGCCAGACGACATGCTCGCCTCGCGCATCGCGGCGTGGCTTGATCGGGCGGGCCCGTTCAAGTCCGTCGCTCAGCCGGGGAACCGCCAGGGTTCGAGCTACGTGCTCGACGCCGTGGTCAACGAGCTTTACGGCGACTTCCGGGCCGGTCGGGCGCCGGAAGCCGTGATCACGATCCAGTTTCGGTTGATGGACCTGACCGGAATCAGCCCCAGCCCCATTCTGGAGCGGACCATCGGCCGGCGAGTGCGCTTGCCCGAGCAGAGTCCCGAGGCCCTGATCCACGGGTATGGGGAGGCACTCGGCGAGATCCTGGCTGAACTGGCGATCGCTCTTGCCGATGCGCTTTGATCAGTATCGATGCCGAAACCAACTGCATCTTGTTGCCGGAGCACAACGCCGCCCGGTTCATCCTGTTCCAGCGGCTCGGGTTCGGGTCGATCCTGGGTTTCATCGTCGCTGGCGTGCTCGTCGGACCGTCTACACCGGGTCCGGTTCCTGTCCAGGCGCTCGACGAGCTCTCCAGCATCGCCAATGCTCGGCGTGGTGCTGTCGCTCCGCCGTGAAAACCGCTGAACGAGGGCTCATTGCAGCGGCGCGGGTACGAGCGGCACCACCTCCTTTTTGTCACCACCGCTGCCTGTCATGACCAGCACCGACGCGGTGGTGCCGACCCTGAGCGCCACGCCCTCCGGAACCTCATCGAGGTGCACGCGCACCGGGATGCGCTGCGCCAGCCGTATCCACTGAAAGGTCGGGCTGACGCTGGGCAGCAGGTCGTAGCCGGTGCTGCCGTCGCTCTGGGAGATGCCCCAGCTGATGCTGTCCACCTGGCCTTGCAGGGGCTGGTCGGGATAGGTCATCAGGGTGATGACGGCAGGGTCCCCGGCGCGCATGTCGCCGACCAGGCTCTCGCGGAAGTAGCCGTGCACCCAATAGCTCGCTGCGTCCACCAGCGCCAGCGCCGGCTGATTGGCGACCGCCTGGCTGCCGAGGCGCAGGTTGAGGTTGGTGACATAGCCGTCCACCGAGGCGCGCACCTGCGTGAACTCCAGGTCCAGCTGCGCCGTCTCCAGCGCGGCCTTGGCGGCTCGTAGTTGGGCGTTGTCCTCGCCCAGGGCGCCCAACTCGGCCCTGGCCCGCGCCAGTTGGGCCTGGGACTGGAGCTTCGCCGAGTTGGCCTGGGTCAGCTGCGCCTGGGCCTTGGCGAGGTCGGCCTGGGCCACGTCGTTGGCGGCCACAGCCTCATCGTAGGTGCGCTTGGCGACGTCACCCTTCGCCACCAGGCTAGTTGCGCGCTCGAAGTCGGCCTTGGTCTTGACCACGGTGGCTTCGGCGCTGGTCACGGCAAATTCGGCCTGCTTGATACCGGACTCCGTCTGTTCCAGGGCCGCCTCGGCGGACTTGACCTGCGCCTCCAGGTCCTTAACGCGATCGCGTGCCTGGTCGAGGTTGGCCTTGGCCTGGTCGAGGGCCGCCTGATAGGTACGCGGGTCGATCTCGAACAGCAGATCGCCCGCCTTGACGAACTGGTTGTCCTTGATCGGCAGTGCAACGATCGGCGCCGACACCCGCGGCGCCACCTGAATGACGTTGGCCCGCACCTGGCCGTCGCGGGTCCAGGGGTTGCTGACATAGTCCCAGTATTTCCAGGCGACCAATAAGACGGCCACCAGGACCACGACGCCGGTCAGGACGTATCTCAGCAGTGCGGGGATTTTGCTCATGACGGGATGACGACAGTTCCGATGATCACGGTATAGATCACCGCTAGCGCCAACAGCACCAGCGGTGGGTAGAAGAAGAACCGCGACAGGCGGTAGCGATTGAGTTGGTTCGCGGTCAGCCAGGCCAGCGTCATGCCCAGCACGGCGGCGATGAGCAGCGGCGGGAAATAGACCTCGCCGATGGCAAATTCGCTTGGAATGAAGTTCATGGGTGATGCTGCCGGGTTAAAAACGTGCCTCGCGCAGGCGCGGCCAGTCGATCACGGCCGTTTGTTTCGCGAACGCGATGACCGCCTCCGAGAGGCCCCGGTGGGCGCCGAGCAGACGGTAGGCACGCTCGGCCTCCGTCGGCGGCACGCTCACCGTGTCAGCCTGGTTCAGTGCCGTTTCGATGTGCGCCTCCAGGCGCTCGAGCTTGGCGTTCAGCAGGGCGCGGAAGTCGGCATGATCCGCCGCATCGGGATCGAGCGATAGCCCCCGGAAAATCTCTTTCAGACCGGCGCGCCAAGTGTCGATCTCATTTTGCACGTCCGGCCCGGCCAGCATACGGCGGACCGCGGCGCGGGCTTCGAGGGTTTCCTGCATGCGGTAGCCGAGCGCCTGGATATCGGCGGTGAGGGCCTGTAGCTGCTCCGGCGTGGTGCCGGCCAGCAGCTTGGGGTCGATGGACTTGCCCCAGAGCGAAATCGTTTGTGGCAAGGTCGCGATCTGTCCGGCATGGTAGGACCGCCGCCAGCGCTGCAGCCGTGTCGGACGGCGGGCTGAATCCGAATCCGGGTCCCAGTCCAGGGTCGAGACCAGGTATTCGCAGCTGCGGAAGAAGCGGCGCAGGAGGCGAACAAACGCCTTCTCCGGTTGCGGCGACACCGGGACATAGGCCGCGAGGGCGAGGATCATGAAGACCAGCACAAACATCAGGGTCGTGTTGGCGAGGGATAGAAAGCTGTAGCTCTGCGCATTGGAGATGCCCGTCATGGTGACGAAGATGATCAGCCCGGCCATCCGCCCGAGGATCTGCTGCGGTTTGTAAAACAGGTAGCCGATGGCGAAGGTCACGGCGAAGATCAGCCACCCCAGTTCGGTGAAGCTCGACAGCCGCGGCATGACGAAGATGTAGAGGATGCTCGCGAAGGCGATGGACAGGGCAACGGGCTTGAAGGCGAGGCGCATGGGCAACTGCGGGTTCGTGGCCAGGGCCATTCCCAGGGAGCCCGTCATAATGACGATGCCGACGCCCCCCGGAATCTCGACATAGATCCACAGCAGATAGGCGAGCCAGACGCCGGCCACGACCCGGGCCGCGGCCACCAGGTCGTCCGCATCGAGGACAAAGCCGGCCCGCGTCCTTGTGGGCTCTACCGGCCGCACGCTCACTGCCGTGAAACCCTTGATATCGGCGGCGGTCTCGAACAAAGACCGTGTCAGGGACTCCAGACGCCGAAGCTGGCTGCGAAACAGCGCCAGCGCCGCCCGATCGAAATGGGACAGGGCGCGGACCGCCTCCGCATTCAGAGACGCATCCAGGGGCTTTGGCTGCCGTTCGGGGGCCTTGCCCGAGAGGATGCGCTCGACCTGTCCGAGGCGGGCGTCCAATTCCTCGGCCAGGCTCGGGAATTCGGGCATCAGCGCCTTCAGGTCCAGCGCCTGGACCTCGTCGAAGCTCTCGCGCCAGCGTGCCAGCGCCGCCATCATGTCCCGGACATCGGCCTCCAGCCGCGCCCACTGTTGGCGTAGCTCCCAGACTTCGTGGGTGTCCGCCCGCGCGCCCATGAGTGCATCGTTGAACTGACCGAGCTGCTGGACCTCCTGCAGCCGCAGCGGCTGCAGGTCTTCGCCTTCGGCTTTCCCGGCGAGCAGCCGGAGGTAGCCCTGGTAGAGCCGGTGTTGGGTCGCGGCGAGCCCGTGCACCGCCGCATCGAGCTCGGCCGCCGTGCCGGTGGGCCAGAGGAAGACGGTGACCAGCGTATAGCAGAGGATGCCGAGACCGGTCTCCAGCGAGCGCAGCACCGCAAGATCGAAGGCATGTTCGGTCGCCGGGACCGACCCCATGCAGATAATCAGGCTTACGAATCCTGCGACGTTCCAGAAGTACGGGCGCTTGCTGCCCCCCATCCGGTAGGTGCACAGCCCAACGAAGGCCGATAGAAACACCATCAGCCACCAACGCTCCTGCGGAAACAGGGCCACTAGGGTGAGCGAGACGACCCCCGCCACCAGGGTCCCCCACATGCGCAGGGCACCCTTGTGCAGCGACTGCCCGACCGTCGCAAGGCTGATCGCGGCGACCGCAAACGCCGCCCACATGGGCTTCTCCCAATCCATGGAGAGCGCGATGCCGTAGGCCAGCACAACCGCGAGGGCGGTCTTGAAGGCCTCCCGAAACCGCGGGGAGGGGAAACGCGGAGCGAGCATGGTCGGCCTCTTGGTGTCAGAAACGCGCCTCGCGCAAGCGCGATCAATCGATGACGAACGCCGGCCTGGGCGAGCCTGGCTGTTTCTTGGGCGCTGGTGCTTAACAGGACTGCCGAAAGGACTATAGCTACCCTGGCGCAGAGAAATTCCGATTGATCATCGTATACCCTGGGTAAACTTCGGAGCCTACTGCACCCTCCTTGCGCGCGCCACTGTCCCGAAAGGGACTCTAGTCAGCCGTGTCGCAGCACGATAGCGTTGAGCGCCGCGCCAACCAAAGGATCATCCAGATGCAACGAACAGCGAGCCTATTGAGACGCCTTGGCAAGGCCAGCCTCGTCTGCGGGCTCCTCGCGGCCGCGCAGGTTGCCGCAGCCCAGGACTACGACCTGGTCATCCTCAACGGTCGGGTCATGGACCCGGAGACGATGTACGACGCCCTCGCCAACGTCGGCATCAAGGATGGCCGAATCAGTGTGATCACCACCGACGACATCACCGGCGCCGAGACGATCGACGCCACCGGTCATGTGGTTGCGCCTGGGTTCATCGACACCCACTGGCACTCCGACCGACCCTGGACCAACAAGTTGGCCCTGCGCGACGGCCGGACCACCGCGCTGGATCTGGAGCTCGGTACCCATGGGCCGTTCATAGAGCAGTGGTACAAGGCGCGTGAAGGCAAGAACCAGCTGAACTACGGTCAGGCGGTGGCGCATGAGTTCGCTCGCGCCGAGGTGCTCGACGGCTTCCAAGGGGCACAGGATATCTACAGCGCCATCGAGAGCCGTAAGGCGGATGGCTGGTGCTGCCGCAAGCCGACCCTGGAGGAGGGCAATCGGATCCTTGCGCTGTTGGACGAGGGGTTGCAGGCCGGCGGTCTCGGCCTCGGCTCGACCCTCGGTTACATGCGCACCGGCGTTTCCGCCCGCGAGTTTTTCGAGCTGCAGCGCCTTGCCGGACACTATGGTCGGCAAACCGGCGCCCACTTCCGCTATACCCCGGGTGACGAGGTCACCGAGAGCAACGGGATTCAGGAATTGCTGGCCAACGCGGCGGCCCTGGGCGCCCCGGCGTTAGCCTGCCACTTCAACAACCCCGGCTACAACCTGGTGCACGAGCTGCTGGTGCGGATGCGCGAGCGCGGCATGAATGTCTGGGGCGAGATCTACCCCTATGCCGCCGGCTCCACCGCCCTGAACGCGGTCTTTCTGGAGCCGGAGGTCTGGGTCGATCAGCTCGGCTACAGGTACGAGGACACCATTCAGGATGTCGCGACCGGGGAGTGGTACACCCAGCAGAGCCGCGAAGCGATGCTCAAACAGGAACCGACGCGGGTGGTGCTCGTGTTCAAGATGCCCGAGTCGGCGATTCTCGATTGGCTCCGGCTGCCCGACGTGGCACTGATCACGGACGGCATGCCGCTGATTCCCTATGAGGGTCTGAGCTGGGACACCCCCTACGATCAGTTGCCCACCACCCATCCGCGGACGGCCGGCACCTATGCCAAGGCGCTGCGGCTGGCCAGGGAGAACAACATCCCGCTCATGCAGATCGTTGCGATGTCCAGTTACAACTCCGCCCGGCCGCTGGGCAAGATGGGTCTGAAGGCCATGCAGGAGCGGGGCCGCCTGCAAGCAGGCATGGTCGCGGACATCACCATCTTCGACCCGGAGACGGTCACCGACAATGCGACCTACGAACAGGGCGCACAGCCATCCACGGGCATTCCTCATGTCATCGTCAATGGCCAACTCGTGGTCAAGGACTCGACGGTGCTCAAAGGCGTCAATCCCGGGCAACCGATTCGCTATGAGCCAGAAAAGAGCCGATTTGAGCCGCTCACCCTTGAGCACTGGACGCAGCAATTCTACACCTCACCGGTGGACTTCGGCGGCGGCTTGCCCGGCGATCAGCCGCGCAAAGTGGGAGTGACTGAGGTAGAGCCGCACATCCATTGAGTCGGACGTGCCAAAGGGTATCTCTCAGGCAATCGTGCTGTGCGCACTGGCAGGGACAGCCTTTAGTGCACAGCTGATTTCCGCTCCGGCGAGCGCGGATGGCAACGACGCGGCGGAGCCGGCTGGTTCCGCGCCTGGGAGACGCGCTTCAAGACAACATCCACTTGATGCTCTGGCAGGCGAACGAGCGCACCGACGCTGGCGTTCCGGATGGCTGGGGCGCACAGTTCTCGTTCAGCAGGAGGCTCCGCGAGTGCTGGCTTCCTCTCCTGCGCGTCGGCTATGCGAACGGCAGCTCGGCGGCACTGGATCGATCCGTGAGCACCGGTGTCGCCTACGACGCCCCCGGTCGTGACACCGTGTTCGGACTCGGTGTCAATTGGGGCCGTCCGAACCGGAGCGGTTCGGGCACCGCGACCGCCGCAGCCACCAAAGACCAATACACCGTCGAGGCGTACTACCGAGTGCAGCTCTTCGACAGGCTAGCGATAACGCCGGATCTCCAGCTGATCAAGACCCCGCCGCAAACCCCGACGCGGACCTAATCTGGATTGCGGGGCTTCGCGCGAGGTTGGCTTTTTGATGATCGCCTCGGATCGCTTTCGCATCGCAGTGCAGAACGGGCTCGCGATGGTGCTGGCCAGCGGCTTCGCCCTCGCAATGGATTGGCCCAAGCCGATGTGAGCCGGCATGGCGGCAGCTTTGTGCGGTCTGAGCGCGGCTGGGGAATCCTTCAACAAAGGGACGCTGCCGCGTTGTGGGGACCTGGCTCACAGTACCCCTGGCTTGGTGCTGCTTCTGATCGGATTGTTCGCCTAGGATCGTTGTGGGCATGCTTGAACGCATCCAGTGTCGGCAATGCGACGAATCCGGGCTTCCAAAATCTAGGCGTCGATGACCAGATACACCGTTCAGGAGAGGGTCGAGGATTTCCCGCGGATTGGAAAAACTACCGACCACACGTCTTCCGCTGCGGACCCAAATAGCTGGAAACAAAGTTTGCAGTGGTGAGCCACAGTCCGCCTCCTGAATGTCTCTTATTGGCCGACTCCGGGCGCTGAGCCCCCATACCCCGGCGACCGGTAATGGGGCGTTTGCGTCACCGGCCGAAACAAGCCGAGCGACAGGTATCCGCGTCCAGCCGCCCCATGTCTTTCAAGGTCACATTTCGTGGCGATCCCGGTGATCCGATGTCGCGTGCTTCAGCGCTCGCTCCCCGTCTGGCGTTGCGCGAGCAGGCGCGCGACCGGAGACATGGGGTCGATTCGGATCGTGCGTCCGCGTCGGTGGGCGCTTCTTGGGTCCGCGTGAATGCTTGCGGTACTTGCGCAGTTGGACATGCTGCGCGGTAGCGAGCAGCCAGGCGGCC
>NZ_JAAIJQ010000125.1 GCF_010820565.1 Thiorhodococcus minor
ACCTCGACAGGATTCACAATCGCTTGCTTGTCGCCGCAGTCGCCATCGGACCACGTCCCGAGCGCTGGCTCCGTCAACTGAGGAATCTTGCTAATCAGGACAACCCATGGCACTCGGGAAGCCCATGATGCTCCGCAAACGCCTGGGGGGATGAGAGCCTGGCGCCCCTGATGGCTCATCGATCCCGCGTCTCCCGGAGGCATCGCCCGCAAGCGGGCTCCTACGGCGCCGTCTTCGTAGGAGCCCGCTTGCGGGCGACTCGGGCATTTTCGACCTGGTGCGGGCAGTATCGGGACCCTTGCCGGAGGGTTTCCTGGAGGCTCCGACAGGGGGGGCTGGGGGCTGGTGGTCAGGATTGGGCCGTCTGGAGGCAGACACTCCGAGCGTGAGTCTGGTTGGCAGCGATGACGGGGGTGAGGCTCGGAGGGAGATTCTGCGCTAGAGGCCGGGCCGGCTCATACTGGCGTAGCGGTTATAGACGTTGAGCATGGGCTCCGTCGGATAGACCAGCGGAAGCAGCTTCTTGTCCGCACGCGTGATGACGCTGACCCAGTCGGGGGCGGCGCTGTAGAGGACGTGGTGGTTGGGGATACCGCCAGCGTCGGTCCAGTAGGTCCCGTCGTCCGAGAGGGGGGTGTGGCCGACGACTAGGGGCGTCTCGGGCTTGACGCCGAGACGCTTACGCATGCGGTTGACGTCCGTGGCTGTGTAGCCGTTGGGGATGTTGGGTCGGCGCAGGCGGTTATGGGTGAGCTGGCGCGCGAGCTTGGGGTTCTGGGAGATGTCGGTCAGGGCGTCCCAGGAGAGCTTGCCGGTGGGTGGGCCGGCGTGGCAGGCGACATAGCCGGCGGATGCCGCGACATAGGGTAGATGGTCATAGAGCCGCTGCATGGCGTTGCGGTATTTGCGTCCGCGTTTGTCCTCCAGGGCCTGCTCCCAGAGGAGTCCCTGGGGGATGCCTGCCTTGCTGATCTCCTCGGAGAAGCTGTCGTGGTTGCCGCGCAGGTAGAAGACGCGCGTGGGGAATCTCAGCTTGAGGCGAAAGATGAGGTCCATCATCAGCATGGAGGTGTCCATCTGGTCTTCCTCGCCTGGGGTTTCCGGCTGCACGGCGTCGCCGAGGATGATGAGGACCCCGCTGCCATCCTTGAGCGCCTCTAGAAAGCCGTTCTGGGTGAGGATGACCAGGAGGTTGTCGATGCGGGCGTGGAGGTCGCCGACGATGATGGGATGCGGGCGCTCGGGCAGGGCGAGGAGTCCGCTCGGACGGCCGTGGTCGTTCTCGACGCGGTAGGGCTCTCGCTGCATGACTTCGAGGACGCGCTCGATGAGCGCAAGGGCCTCTTGGCGGCCAAGCGGCGCGATGGGCCCGCCGAGGATCTCATGCAGGCACTCGACCTGCTTGCGGCGCCAGCGCGCCATGCGCTCTATCAGGTCTTCGGCGGTGAGCGGGGCCACGCAGGCGCTCGTCTGGTCCGACTTGCGCTTCATCGCCAGGCCTTTCTGCGAGAGCTTCAGGCGCAGGTGCTTGGTGTCCACGACCTTGGGGTAGCGCAGCAAGGCGCGCTGCCAGGCGTCTTGGCGACCGAGCGTGATGGACTCGCCTGGACTGAGGCGCAGGAAGCCGCTGATCTCCGAGAAGTAGGTGGTGGGGTCGAAGAGCAGATAGTCGCCTTGGTGCTCGAGCGCGCCGTCCTCGTCGAAGCGCAGCTCCGGATAGAGGTGCAGCCGATAGCCCTGCTCGCCGCCCAGTAGGAGCTGCAGTGGCACGGCAGGCGCCGGGATGCGCACCTTCTCGTCGGTGAGTCGCAGGGCGCCGCGCAGGTCGACGTCCTCGCAATTGTCCATGCCCTGAACCACGTCGCTGAAGCGCTTGAGGAAGCTCTTGCGTGAGATACGGTCTGGTTGCGCCATGGCTCTGGGATCGTCGGCCGGGGGTTGGTGTGAGAGGGCTAATGTCACCGGTCGCGCCCGTCGGCGCAACTTTTAGCCTAGATTCGGCAATTGGAACCGCAAAGGCGCGAAGGACACAAAGAAAAACAGAGGCTTGCATTGCTACGTCGCTTCACCCTCTGGGTGAGCATCGCTTCGTAGACAAGGTGTTGAAATCTTTTGCGCTCTTTGTGCCCTTTGCGGTTCAACTGCTCTTTTAGGTTTAGTCCTTGAGCCGGGGGCTCCTGGGCGTATCGCCTGGCCAGCATCTTGTGGGAGCGCCGCCTTGGCGCGACTGGGGCGGTCGGCGCGGGCCTTGTCGCGCCGGGGCGACGCTCCAACGGATCGGGCGGCCGACCTGAGCGAGGCCGGACGAGCTGTCGCATCGCCAAAGTGCTCAGCTTACTGCTAAGCCGAGGAGGCGGTGAAGTGCTGTGGTTGGGTGAGAACGTACTTGGGCCACTGATCTGCCGTGCGGGAATAGATCTGGACCCAGTCCAGCAGCTGGTCCGCAGGAAGCGGCTTAGACATGAGGAACCCCTGTGCGATGTCGCAGCCTTGGGCGTGAAGGACGGACCACTGGGCTTGGGTTTCCACGCCCTGAGCCGCTGTTCTGATGCCGAGCTGCTTGGCGAGCGAGATGAGGGCGGCAGTGATGAGGCCGCTGTCCTCGTTCGTCGCGATGTTCTGGATGAGGCTGCGGTCGATCTTGAGGGTGTCGATGGCGAGTCTGTGCAGGTCGACCACGGACGAATACCCGGTTCCGAAGTTGTCGATGGCAAGCTGTGCGCCGAGCCCCTGAAGCCGCTCGATGGATTGCCTGCTGCTGGTGCTGTTGAGCAGGCTGTTCTCCGTGAGCTCGATCTGCAGTGCATCCGCCGGGAGGCCGCTGTCTGCGAGTGCGTCGCGTGCGATCTCGGGCAGGTCGGGGTGCGTCAGCTGCTGAGTTGCCAAGTTGATGGCGAGTCGCAGCTCGGGCAGGCCTTGACTGCGCCACTGGGCGAGCGCCCGGCAGCCTTCGGCGAGGACCCAGGCCGTCATCCGCGCGATGATGCTGGCGTCTTCAAGACGGGCGATCAGCTCGCCAGGCTGGGCCGAGGCGTCCGCGTCGCGCCAGCGCAGCAGTGCCTCGGCGCCCGTCAGACGCCGGGAGGCCATGTGGACCTGCGGCTGGTAGTGCAGCTCGAGCTGCCCGGTCTCCAGGGCCTGCTCCAGGTGGCGCTCCAGGCTGAGGCGACCCTGGCTGTTGAGGTCGAGCTCGGGCGTGAAGACGCAGTAGGCATTCTTGCCGCGCCGCTTGGCCTCGTACATAGCGCTGTCGGCGCTGTGCAGCAAGGCGTCCGGGGTGGCGCCGTCGCGGGGGTAGAGGGTGATGCCGATGCTGGCCGAGAGCTGCAGCTGGTGGTCCTGGATGCGATAGGGGCGGGCGAGGATGGCGAGCAGCTTCTCCGCCAGGCCGAGCAGGTCTGGGATGCCATGGACACCTTCGGCGACCACGGTGAACTCGTCGCCGCCCAGGCGGGCGACGGTGTCGCTGGCGCGCACGGTCTCGCGCAGGCGCGACGCGGCGAGCTTGAGCACTTCGTCGCCGAGTCCGTGGCCGAGCGAGTCGTTGATGGTCTTGAAGCCGTCCAAGTCGAGAAACATCAGGCCGACTTGTCGGGCGTTGCGGTCGGCGGCGTGCAGGGCATGGCGCAGCCGGTCGTGGAAGAGGTGGCGGTTGGGGAGCCCGGTGAGGACGTCATAGTTGGCTAGGTGTCGCATGCGCCGATGGCTGACGCGGAGCTCCTTGGCCATGGTGTTCAGGGCGCGTGCGAGGTGTCCTAGCTCATCGTTGCTGCGCACGGGCAAGGCGATGTCCAGGCTGCCGTTGGCGCAGGTTTCCGCCGCGGCCACCATCTCGGTGATCGGTTGGCTGAGCGATTGCGCGACCCGCCAGATGAGGATGGCGGCGATGCCTCCAACCAGCAGCAGGATGAGGCCGGCGCCGAGCAGCAGGCTGAGGCTGGCGCGCTCCCACTGGCGCGTGACCTGCTCGTCGAGCATGTGCAGCGAGGTCTGTAGCGCGGCTCTGGAGAGCGCGACGACGGCGTAGCCGGCGATGCGATTGTCCGCGCCGACGGCGAAGCTGAGCGTGCTGCTCTCGGGATGGGATTCCAGGATCGGCTGGCCGGGCAGGGGCTCTTGCGGCAGTGGATGTGGCTGGCCATAGCCATGGTTGGTGAGGCTGCCATCCGTGACGATGCGGCCGTTGGCGTCCGTGATGACGAAGGACTGGATCGGCAGCCATTCCCTGACCAGGTCGATCTCCTTGTTGAGGGCGGAGACGTCCAGGCCGTAGAGGTGGGGGAAGAGGTGCTCGCTGAGATAGCTGGCGCTGTTGAGCAGGACGTTCTTCTCGTTGAGCGTCTGGGTCTCCGCGAAGATGCTCTGCAGGCGCGGGCGCAGGTCGTTGACCATCCCGTAGCCGAGCCAGCCGGTCAATGCGAGCATGACCAGCATGAGCCCGGTGATCAGGAGCGTGAAGTGGAGGGCCAGGCGACCCCGGATCGTCTGCGGCATCGGCTAGTGGGGGCGATCGGCGAGTCTTGCTCGCCAGGTCTCGAGCTGTGCCCTGTCGGCGTCGGTGAAGGGCTCGATCCGTGTGATGCGGCTCGCCCGCGTCAGGGTGCCGCGTCCCGCCGCGTCTTTGTGCATGGCCAGGAGCGCGGCCTCGACTGGCTCGCGAATGCTAGCAGGCAAATCCGTGCGGAAGGAAAGGAGGTAGCGCAAGAGCGGCGGTGTCCTATGAAAGATACGCAGGCGCTTGCGCAGCGTGCGCGGCGTGCGTGTCCAGTCGCCATCGTTGAAGGCGCCGGCGTCTGCCTTGCCGCGCTCGACCCAGTAGGCCTGATTGAGCTCGGAGCCGGCGAAGCTGTAGAGGATGTCCTCGGGAGAGCGCCGCGAGCCCTCCGGCCTCAAGTGCATGCCCCATGCCTCGAGCGTCAGCTTGGGGAGGAAGAAGGCGGAGGTCGAGCGCGCCGATTCGACCGCTAAGCTTCGGCCGCGCAGATCCTGCAGTTGTCGGATGGGGCTGTCCTGACGGGTGAAAAACAGGGTTCGATATACGCGCTGGCCTTTGCGCCAGACGAGCAGCCTGGGCCGTATCCGGGCCGTTTCGATTTCAAGCTTCAAGCTCGGGATGAGGCTCTCGAACAGGGCGTCGATCTGTCCGGCGGCGATCCAGCCGCGCATCTCCTCCAGGTGCTCGGCAACGGCAAGCTCGGAGACCGCAATTTCAGTGTGGCGCAGCGCATCCTGCAGGTAGTCGAGCATCGGCCCATATTGTGCGATGGCATGGCTGGGCGCGCCGGATCGCTCGCTGATAACGCCGATTCTGAAGCCTGCGGGCGTGGGGCTGCCGCCGGATGCGTCGGTCCAGGCCGAGCCAGTCCCGAGAAGCAAGCCCAAGACCAGTAAGAACCGCGCTGTAACCATCTCGAGGCTCATGCCGTCGCGCCAAACACAATTCGGCTAGGTTGACTCTCTCCGCGCGCCAGCGTCAAGTGGCGCGGCCGGTGTGAGCGACGCCCCGCCGCGAGGCCTTCCGCGCTCAATTTTCCCTGTTCGACCGGTTGGACTCTAGCGCATATTATCGGGATGTGGTGATGGAGGTCTCGCTGTGCTCCTCCGTCGCCGATCTCGAAGCCGGTGTCTTCATGACGCTTTCCGGAGGTTTCCTTTACCAGCAGTGCCCTCGGGAGATGATCTGGCGAGAGCCGAGCCGAGGTCGTCACCTTGTCCGAGGCTGTCGCGAGACTTCCCATCGAGTCTGTCTTGGGCTTCGACGAAAGGATGGGGGCCCGCTCCAGGGGTGCCGCTCCCTGACTACATTGACCACAGAGAGGTGTCGAATGCGCGTTCTTGTCCGAAATCTCGTCGCGGTGGTGACGATGCTGGTGGCCTCGTCCGCCATGGCCGCACCCGAGTGGTACGTGGGCCATTCGTTCGTTTACAACGCATCGGGAAATCTCTGCACCTTCATGAGATTCCGTGCCGATTCCTTCACGGTCGCGCAGGCCGATATCCTCTATGCGCACCTTGGCGATCAGCTTGTCGCGCATGCCGAGGAGGGCGCCACCTTCTCGCATACGACGCCATCCGCTGCACTCGCTGCGGGGCAGACCGGCGAGCAGGCGGCGGCGGACTTCCTGTCGCAGGGCGTAGGCGCCTGCACGGTTGCGGGGGAGCCCGTGGACGGCGTCATGTTCATCAGCGCCTTCGGCTGCGACTATCAGAATCAGGCCCAGATGTGCATCCGGCTCTATGTGGATACCGGCGACAAGGATCTGACCCAGAGCGGGATCGCTCGCGGTCCGACCGGCGTCGATGGTGTCTTCGTCAGACGTCCGGTGTGGGATGCCTCGGCGGGGCTGGTCTACGCGGGAGCCGTCGATTTGCCTTACGCGATCGAATCCAACCTCGGCAAGCTCGCCGAGGGATTGAGTCTGTTTCGCGATTAGGCGACTCACGAGAGGCTTGGTGCCAGTCGCCCGCAAGCGGGCTCCTACGGAGCCGGGCATGTCGTAGCCGGTTGCGGGCGACTCGGGCTTTCAAGGCAGGGCGCGGATTGCGCCTAGCTTGTCTTGATACACATCTCTGAGCCTTTGCGGTAGCCCGCTTTCCTTGGCGCCGGGGCAGCCGTTCAGCTCCCGCAGCCGGGCGAGGAAGTCGGCTTCCAGGCGCTGTTGCGCACGTCGGTAGCTGTGCTCCGGAAAGAGGTCGTCCTGCACCGACAGCACTGTGGTGCGCAGCTTCCCGACCATGAGCTTGTTCAGGTTGTCGATCGCGCGGCCTGAGACGTCGCCGCGGCAGCGGGCGTTATAGAGGTCGAGATCGGCGGCTGCTTCCACGGCCTCGACGAGCAGTTGCTCCGTTTGCGCATCGAGGTCGATCGCGCTTGCGGCGCTGGCCAGGGCGCTCATCAGGACGAAGGCGGTCAGGCGGCGCAGCCGATGGGGACGCTTGGCCCGGCTGCGCTGTTGGCGAGTCGGCGGCGTGCGCCACATGATGGCGCGTGCGGTCTCAGAAGCGTGTTGCTGGGTGCGTGGCATGGCGGTGATCGGCTCAGGAGCGTCCGTAGACAGGGATGGCTGCGCCGGTGACGCAGCGCGCGGAGTGGGATGCGAGAAACAGGATGACATCTGCCACGGCATCGGGCGATACCCAGGTCGAGCGATCCTGCTGCGGCATTGCGGCCCGGTTCTGCGGTGTATCCAGGGTGCCCGGCAGGATGCAGTTGGCGGTGATGCCGGCATGCTTCAACTCCTCGGCAAGGCTCTCGGTCAGTGTGACGATCGCGGCTTTCGAGACGCAATAGGGTGCCATGTTAGCGGCGCCCCGCGTCGCCGCGCGCGCGGACACATTGACGATGCGCCCTGCGCCGGCCTCGCGGAGGTGGGGGATGACGGCGCGCGCGCAGTTGAGGGCGGTGCGCAGGTTCAAGCTCAGCATGGCATCCCAGTCCTCGGGCGTCGTCTCATCGACCGTCGGCCCCATCGCGAAGCCTCCCGCGATATTGACGAGCCCGTAGATTTGGCCTAGCGACGACCTTACTTCTTTCCCGAGCTCGACCGGCTGGCGTGGGTCGAGCAAGTCGAGCGCGAAGGTGGCGAACGCGCTGCCGGTCGGTAGCTCATCTTGCAGCTGCTGCAGTGCCCTGGGGTCGCGGTCGACCAGAGCCAGCGTCGCTCCCGCGGCGGCGAAGGTCTTGGCGGTGGCACGGCCCAGGTTGCCGGCGGCTCCCGTGATGATGAGGATTCTCCCCGCGAGCTGGTTCATGGTGTCGTTGGATCTCCGTGCTTGTGTTTTCCGTGGCTCGGTCTTTCGTGGCGCGAGCTTCTCAGGCGATTTCTGTCAATGTTCGTACCATCTGGCCTATCTAGACGCCCGCCTTCTGTGTCGCTCCGCCAGTCAGATAGCCCCGCTATGCTGCTGCCAGCGCCCCTTGGAGGCGGATCTCAGTCCGGCGCCATCTGGTAGACGCATTTCCGGCAATCGCCGCATGGCGCGGTTGGTATCGATCGGGCCGGGCTCGGCGAGGCCCCGTCGACGTCCTCCAGCATCGCTGGATGCACGCTTGGGGCGGCGCGCGGCCGGCTCCTCCAGCCATGCGCCTCGGGACGCTAGTCTGTATGATGCGGCGTGTGGAGACAGATCCCAAAATCCTCGATCCGCTGCCGTCGCATCGGAAGGGGCGTCTCGATCGGTGGGGCCGGTTTGCTTAGCCCTCGGGCGCGCTGTCGTTAGAGGTGACTTGAGCTCATGATCGAAGCGCTTTTTCTGCTGCTTCCGGTTGCGGCCGCCTCCGGATGGTGGCTGGCACGTCGCGAGCTGCGCTCTCATGCGGAAGGGGTCGGCCCGACACATCCGGACTTCTTGCGTGGCCTCAATTATCTGCTCGAAGAGCAGCCGGACAAGGCGATCGATACCTTTCTGAAGCTGGCCGAGGTCGACGGCGAGACGGCAGAGACGCATCTTGCGCTAGGCAGCTTGTTCCGTCGGCGTGGCGAGGTGGAGCGGGCCATTCGGCTGCACCAGAATCTGGTCGAGCGTCGCAATTTGAGTCCTGAGCTGCGGGGCTTCGCGCTCTTCGAGCTGGGGCAGGACTACATGCGGGCCGGGCTGCTGGATCGCGCGGAGGGGCTCTTCCTCGAGCTGGTCGAGCGTGGCCTGCATCAGCAACGCGCGCTCCAAGCCCTGCGGGACATCTACCAGCAGGAGCGCGACTGGATGAAGTGCCTGGAGGTGGCGGAGCGTCTCAAGACCTGCTGCGACCAGGCGATGATCGTCGAGACCGCGCAGTATTACTGCGAGCTGGCGGAGGATGCCCGGCGCAGGGGCGACGCTGCCGGGGCGCAGCGGCAGTTGGGATCCGCCCAGCAGGCGGATCCCAACTGCGTGCGCGCCATGATGCTGGAGGGGCTCATGGCGCTCGAGCAAGGCGATGCCGAGCGCGCGCTCGCGCTGTTTGGGCGTGTCGCGGATCGCGGCGCGGCCTATGTGCCGGAGATTCTGCCGGCCTTGATCGAGGCCATGCGCCGGTTGGGCTATGACGATGTCTTGGAGCGTCTGGAGGCGCTTGCGCGTCGGTATGCGAGTCCGCCGCTCATGCTGAGCCTGTGCGATCTCCTTGCCGAGGAGCGGGGGCCCGAGGCGGCTTTGGACCTGCTCACTGGCTATCTGACTCGCTACGCGGACCTGGCCGGGCTGGAGCGTCTGCTCGAGCTCGAGGCGCACCGGGCGCCGACGGATTCGCCCGAGGGTCAGCGCATCCACGTCGCCCACGGGGTCGCGCGGCAGCTGTTGGCGCGCCAGCCGGTGTATCAATGCGAGAAGTGCGGGTTCCAGGCACGCGCTCTGCATTGGCACTGTCCCAGCTGCAAGTGCTGGGGAACCGTGCTGCCCGTGCTGCCCGAGGAGATTTCGTGCGCTGCCGTGGAATCCGAGTGTCCTCCCGAGTCCGCGCGGGTCTGATCCCCAAGCCTCATTTCACTACAGGAGCAGAGCGGAGCTAGTGTCTGATTCAAAGCGCATCATCGTCGCGCTCGATTATGCGGCCGAGGCCCCGGCGCTCGCCCTGGTCGACCAGCTCGATCCGGGCCGATGCCGTCTCAAGGTCGGCAAGGAGCTCTTCACACGCCTGGGGCCAAGCTTCGTCGAGCGCCTTCAGCGGCGCGGCTTCGAGGTCTTCCTGGACCTCAAATTCCACGATATCCCCAACACGGTCGCAGCGGCCTGCGCCGCGGCGGCTGACCTCGGCGTGTGGATGGTCAACGTCCACGCCTCCGGAGGGCCCAAGATGATGGCGGCGGCGCGTGAGCGCCTCGACCGGCTTGGTGCCCCGCCCTTGCTGATCGGGGTGACGGTTCTCACCAGTCTCGACCGGGGCGATCTCGCGGCCGTCGGCTGTCCGGGAAGCCCCGAGGAGCGTGTGCTGGCGCTCGCTCGCCTCGGGCGTGAGGCGGGGCTCGACGGCATCGTCTGCTCGCCGTTGGAAGTCGAGCCGGTGCAAGCCGAGCTGGGGAGCGCGTTTCTGCTGGTGACGCCTGGGGTGCGCCCGGCCGGCGCGGCCGCGGGCGATCAGAAGCGCGTCATGACGCCCGCTCAGGCGGTGTCCGCGGGCGCGCACTATCTGGTGATCGGCCGTCCGATCACCCAGGCCCCTGATCCCATGAGCGCAATGCTTGAGATCGATCAGAGCTTGCGCTCTGTCTAGACTGCACGCTTATTTCGTTTCGAGAGGAAAGCTATGGCCAAGATCCACAAGGCAGTATTCCCGGTTGCAGGCTTGGGCACGCGCTTCTTGCCCGCGACCAAGGCGAGTCCCAAGGAGATGCTGCCGATCGTCGATAAGCCGCTGATCCAGTATGCGGCGGAAGAGGCGGAGTCCGCGGGTGTCGATCACTTGATCTTCATCACCGGCCGCAACAAGCGCTCGATCGAGGACCATTTCGATGTCGCCTACGAGCTCGAGCACGAGCTCGAGAGTGCGGGCAAGGACAAGCTGCTCAAGATCGTCCGCAATGTGCTTCCGAGCCACGCGGACTGCACCTATGTCCGCCAATCCGTCGCCCTGGGGCTGGGTCACGCCGTGCTCTGCGCCAAGCCGGTGGTGGGCGACGAGCCCTTCGCCATCATCCTGGCGGACGACCTCATCCGCACGAGCGGCAAGGGTGTCGTGGAGCAGATGGCCGACGTCTATGCCAAGCACGGCTGCAGCGTCTTGAGCGTGCAGGAGGTCCCGCGCGAGGAGACCAACAAGTACGGCATCGTGGAGGTCGAGACGGATGCGGACGGGACCATGCGGGTCGTCTCCATGGTCGAGAAGCCGGCTCCCGCCGATGCCCCGTCGAACCTGGCGGTGGTCGGGCGCTACCTGCTCACGCCCAAGATCTTCGAGAAGCTGGAGTCGACCCCCGCCGGTGCGGGCGGCGAGATCCAGCTGACGGATGCGATCTCCGCGCTGCTGCAGGACGAGCCGGTCATCGCCTACCCGTTTGAAGGCAAGCGCTACGATTGCGGCAGCAAGCTGGGCTATCTGGAAGCCACGGTCGAGTTCGGACTTGCCCACCCCGAGCTCGGCGAGCGGTTTTCCGCCTACCTCAGGAATTTCAAGGATCTGGGCGCGTGATGCGCCCCATCTAGCCCCGCGCTGGCCGGCTGCGCTTGCTCTCCCGCTGGCTGGGCGCTCCTGCTTGCGTGCTCCCAAGCTCCCGAGTCGCGGGGCCGCCGGGGGCGGCGCCGGGCGGGCGGGGGGGGGGGCGGGGGGGGGGGGGGGGGGGGGGGGTGTAGGGTTTTGGGGTTT
>NZ_JAAIJQ010000126.1 GCF_010820565.1 Thiorhodococcus minor
CGTGACACCTTCGCCAGCCTCAAGAAGACCTGCCGAAAACTCGGGATTTCCTTCTGGGACGACCTCAACGACCGCATCGGACAGGTCGGAGACATCCCGCCCTTGCCGGACATCGTGCGCGAACGGATCTTGGCCGCTGAGGCTGTGCCGTGAATTATTGAGAAGTTACGATTTGCATCTTCCGCGTTCGCGGCATTCATCGCTTCCTATCTCGGGCTCGTCCAACAAACGGTTCAGATCGTCGCTCGCTGCGCTCGGACGATCTAACCTTATTCGTTAGGGAAGTGATTTATGCGCGCTCGCCCTGGGTTTGGCGTGCTTTTGTAGTGCGCTTTCCTGGCCCTCCTGTAGAATCGTCGGGTTTTTTCCAGCGGGATTAGGTTCATGGGATTCAAATGCGGCATCGTCGGCCTGCCGAACGTCGGCAAGTCGACCCTCTTCAATGCGCTCACCAAGGCCACGATCGCGGCCGAGAATTACCCCTTCTGCACGATCGATCCCAACGTTGGCGTCGTTCTGCTGCCGGACGCTCGGCTCGACGTTATCGCGCGAATCACCAAGCCGCAGAAGGTGCTGCCGACGACCATGCAGTTTGTCGATATCGCCGGGCTGGTCGCCAACGCCTCCAAGGGGGAGGGGCTGGGCAACAAGTTTCTCGCGAACATCCGCGAGACGGATGCCATTGCTCACGTCGTGCGCTGTTTCGAGAATGACGACGTCGTGCATGTCGCCGGTAAGATCGATCCTCTGGGAGACATCGAGGTCATCAACACGGAGCTTGCCCTGGCTGACCTGGATACCGTCAACAAGGCGCTCGATCGCGCCCAGCGCATGGCAAAGACCGGCGACAAGCAGGTGCTCAAGCGCAAGGCCGTTCTAGAGGCGCTGCAGGCTCATCTGGACTCTGGTCGGCCCGTTCGTGCGATGGAGCTAGACGAGGACGCGGCCGAAGAGCTCCGCGATCTCTTTCTGCTCACCGCGAAGCCAACCATGTACATCGCCAACGTGGCGGAGGATGGCTTTGCCGGCAATCCCTATCTGGAGCAAGTGTCCAAGCTCGCGGCGGAGGAGGGGGCGAGCGTCGTGCCCGTGTGTGCCGCGATCGAGGCGGAGATCGTGGAGCTGGAGGATGCCGAGCGTGATGAATTCCTCGCGGAGCTGGGGCTCGACGAGCCTGGCCTCGATCGCGTCGTGCGCGCTGGCTATCGGCTGCTAGGGCTGGAGACCTACTTCACCTCCGGGCCTAAAGAAGTGCGTGCCTGGACGATTCCGGCTGGTGCCAAGGCCCCGCAAGCCGCAGGTGTCATCCATTCCGATTTCGAGCGCGGCTTCATTCGCGCCGAGGTGATCGGCTACGACGATTTCGTCGCCTGCAATGGCGAGCAGGGCGCGAAAGAGGCCGGAAAGCTCCGCTCAGAGGGCAAGGACTACTTCGTGCGCGACGGCGATGTCATCCACTTCAGGTTCAACGTCTAGCGAAGGGGTTTTCTCGGCGTTGACAGCCCTCGGAGGGCTCTCTATACTTAGCAGCCTTTCTGGCTACGTAGCTCAGTTGGTTAGAGCATCGCACTCATAATGCGAGGGTCCCCTGTTCGAGTCAGGGCGTAGCCACCAGATTTCAAAGACTTAGATGTGCATGGACGCGCATCAGTCGCCTTAAAATGCGTCCTTCGCATCCCGCAGTGGTACCTGGATTGGTACTCGACCTGAGTTCCCTAGCAAATCATCTCTGGCTTTCTGCTGGTTTTCGCTTCTGCAAGTACAGGAAGCATGCCCTGATCCTGGCTGCGTCCTAAGTGATATCTCAGAATTCCAGTTGTTGCGTTCATCGAAGCAGCGCTGAACGTTCTGCGACGATACACTTGGCAGTCGGTCATCAGCATGCCCGAGTTGCCGCCCCCGAAAGATGCGAATCGTGTATCTTGGGTCTGTTGCTTTCATTACGGTGTCGTCGAAGATGCCCTCGTCATTTTGTTCGACGCCGAAGATACCCACCCCTCTTGAGAGGGCATCTTCGCACCCGAGGGGAGAACTCATCTAGGTGTGGCCTGACCGCAAGAGCACGAAAAGTGCTCGCGCGAAGGATCTTGTCATCAGAATTCCTGATCACATGGGCGCAGCATCGCCGGCTCGGTCGGGGTGGACGACAGCCAGCGCGACAACGTTCAGCTGCGTAACGTATCGGACGGCGCTGAAGCTGCGGCGCATGGAGATGGAGATTCGGCGATTGGCAAATGCGATCGGCCCGCGGGATCGGAAGCCAGTTTCCACTAGACGCTCAGCTGCTTGGAGAGCAGTGAGGCAATGCTCGATGGGATAACCAGGCTCAGATCGGCTCACCTGCGGGTGGCAAGCCGTTGCGGCCACGCCGCGTCATCGCATGCTGCGGCCGGAGAACGTCGAGGATGTGGATGAGTCGCTGCGGGAGCGCATCGAGCGTTTCGGCGCGGCGCGGCTCGATGTCCACGCGATAAACGACCGCGATGTCTGATGCAGGACCCATGGATGAGGGAGACGCCCCGTCTGGTCCTCGTGGTTAACCGAGCCTGGTAGGGGGTTTCGAATCACGGCGCTCGCTCCATGTCGTTCGGGTGCTCCATCAACGCGCGTCTGCCGATGAGTGTGCTGACGCTGATGGATTGGCGCGATCCTGTCCTGCGCGCTCCCTCTGATGATCCGCCCACTCCCGCACGGCCTCGATCAGAACCTCGGTGGAGTCGAGCACCGCATCGATCCGCTCAGTATCGAAGGGCGCAAACCGATTGAGGATCCGCAGGCGTTGGCGCGGTCCTAGACTGCCACGGCCTGCCCGTCCGTTGGACAGCGTGATCCGGGCCACGTCGAGAAATTCCGCTAGCTCGGTATCCGTGCGAAACCCGCAGGCATCCTGCACTAGATCGAGCAACTTGCCCTCGATGCTCAGGTCGCGCTCGATGCGTTGCGGGGCTCTGACCTGGCGTTGCCTCAAGGCATGGCCCGAGCGGCGGATGCGCTCGTTCAAGCGATCGGGCCGAAGTCGGTTCAGCCACAGCCGGTTGTCGAGAAAGCCAATGTGGTCGAGGATCTTCAGCCGTTGCTGAATCCCCAGTCGGCCCTGGCCATGGCGTACGCGATGAATGGTGGCGCGCGTGATGCCGAGGAAGGCCGCGACCTGGGCATCGGAGCTCAGGAGGAGGGTCGTCTTCAGGACATTGAGCAGCTCGGTTTCTGGATGAGTCGGGCTGGGTCGTGTTGCTCTTTGCTTCGTATCCATTGTTGAATCAACGCTTCTACAGTCGTGGGTCGGTGATCGCGTTTCGAACACGAGTGTATCGCTGAATATTTCGGTCCCGAACGGAGACGACCGTTTCCATCCGCTTGCGTCATCCCGTCGCGATCTCCGCGAGCGTGTGCTTGCCGACGACCTCGCGGTCCATCGCCCGACACCGTGCCGCTGGGTCGCGCGTGGCGGGATTTACATGAAAAGTGCCCCGAGACTGCTCGCCGTAGTGTGGGATGCCGATCCAGGTGATGCGCGCTATCGCAACGCCGGATCGATCCGCTGCCGTGGAGCGTGGGACGGGGCGCCCGGATATAGCCGTCCTGGGTGATATCCATATAGGCTCTTTCGGTTGCAGCACGGAATACACGCCTCAAATCAAGGGGTTAGTACGAGCATCACGTCCGATGGCTATAGCGACTTCGCCTGCGCGCCGATCCTGAGCCCGGCGAGCGACGGTTCAGACCCCGCTGAATGTCGTCCGCACCGAATCGGTTGCGGATGGCATCAAGGGTCGCCGCCAAGCGGTCGTGTTCCGGGCAGGGCTCGGGTGCCGCCGTCTCGAACAGATCCCTCTGGACTCCGCCATCCGTCGCTGACCAGCCGGAGATCCCCAGCCCGATGAGCCTTACCGGTCGCCCCGACCAGGGCTCGGCGGCAAACAGCGACCAGGCGGCGCCAAAGAGCGCGACGTCGTCCGCCGTGGGCACCTCAAGGGTGCGTGAGCGCGTGTGGGTCTCGAACGGGTGGAACCGGATCTTTAATGTGACCACACGCCCCAGGTGCTGTGTCTGTCGGGCGATCGAGCCGACCTCCTGGGCGGCCCAGCGCAGGGTCTTTTCCAGCATTCGCGGATCGCTCACGTCTTCCGGGAAGGTCATTTCCCTGGAGATCGACCGACGCGGCCTGTCTGGGTCGATCCGATC
Organism: Thiorhodococcus minor; assembly: GCF_010820565.1. Taxonomy (GTDB): domain Bacteria; phylum Pseudomonadota; class Gammaproteobacteria; order Chromatiales; family Chromatiaceae; genus Thiorhodococcus; species Thiorhodococcus minor. Next base: position 4,186 of record NZ_JAAIJQ010000126.1, read on the forward strand.
ATCGGCGAGCCCCCGGGCCTGCTGGTAGACCTGAGTCCCGGTCCGGGCGCCGAGGTGATGACGCAGCGTCTCAAGGGGCAGTTGACGCACATCCCCGATCGTCTTCACGCCCAAGCGTTCCAGTCGGGGAGCGGTCTTGACGCCAATACCCCGCAGCACGGTGAACGGCATGGGCGCGAGAAAGCCGCCGATCTGCTCGGGCGGCACCACCGTCAATCCATCTGGCTTCTGCGCATCGGACGCCAGCTTGGCGATGAGCCGGTTCGGGCCGATGCCGACCGAGGCGGTGAGCCCAACCGCATGCCGGATCCGCTCTTTGACCTGCGCCCCGATGACTGCGGGCGGTCCCACCAATGACGTCAGCCCGGAGACATCCAGGTACGCCTCATCGATCGAAACCCGCTCGACCACCGGGGAGACGGTCTCCAGCACGCCCATGACTTGTTGGGAGACCTTCGCGTAGCGCGCCATGCTCGGGCGCACATAAACCGTCTCGGGCGGCAGCCGACGCACGGCTTGCGCGATCGGCATGGTCGAGTGCACGCCGAAGCGGCGGGCCTCATACGAGCAGGTGGCGACCACCCCGCGCTGACCCGGTTCGGCGCCGACCACCACGGGCCGACCGCGCCACTCGGGATGGTCGCGCTGCTCGACCGCCGCATAAAAGGCGTCGAGATCGATATGCAGGATCAGACGGGACATCGGCAGATCGGACTCAGGCATTGACCGTCATTCGGCGAGGCTCCCGGCGAAGGCGGTGGGCATGGCAGCATCGGTTGAGCCAAACGGGTATCCACGGCAGGCTGTGTCATCCTTAACATCGACTTCTCTGAATCCTATGCCAGATATTCATGCGCTGCTGGCCTGCTTCCCGCGCTCTGGACGTCTGGACTGGATCGGTCTCCGTCCCGAGCGGCGCGCACCCGTGCAGACGCCTCAGGCTGTCACCGCATTGGCCGGCCAACGACCGGGCCATCGCTAAACTCTGCGAGGAGCTCAATGCCACCGAAACCGTTTTTCCACGCACCAACCTGCGGCTGGTGATCAAATTGGGATCGGCGTAGATTCCTCGAAGTCAGGTCATCTGATCCCGGTGCTTCAGGCTGGCCTCCAGATCGTCCATGGCCTCGGTATCACGGTCCAGGACCAGGACCCGCCAGCCCGCGCTCAGGAAATGCTGCGTCAGGGCGCGGCCGATGCCTTGCGCACCGCCCTTGACGATCGCCACCGGGGTTTGGTCCGCCTCAGTCATCGCCAGTGCTCCTCTGTGCGGCGGCGTTTGTGGCCTCGGCCGGGATGCCGTGGCCCACGTCGATCGACTCGGGGCTCACCTGCCGCCGATAGCCCCGCTGCTGGCGTCGCCGCGTGATCGCCTCGATCTTCCCCAAGCCCTCCGCCTCGGAGGCCACGCCGACGATGCGCAGGCGTCCGCGCCCTGAGCTGAGTGCGCCCCAGCAGAGCACCAGCGTCCAGTCACCGAGCAGGTCCTGAACCAGATCGACCAGGTAATAGCGATCCTTTTCCGCATGGATACAGCGTTGCATGGCGTCCGCCCACCAGGAAACGATGGTCCAATGATGGCACAGGAACGGTTCATTGCTGGCTGGACCGTTTCGGGCTGCGGAAACCGTGCGTGCGGCGCAAAAAAATCCCTGCCAGGGCGGCAGGGCAAGGATGGCCGAACAGGAACTGGAGCGCGGGTCGCGGAGATCAGCCCGTGGGCGTGTGTCGCCGCTGGGATGGCGGCGCTGACTCAGCCGCGGGACGGTGGCAACGCACCTCACCGCGGTGTGTCAGAGCGCAGACCTGCCCATCGAGCGCCAGTGCATGTCGCCGAGGTCCGGCACGCCAAGCGGCCCCGGCGAGCCTCGGCTCGGGTGCATGCGTGGCATAACGCGGCAACGGCATGCGGATCAGATGCGGGGTCGGTGGTGGCTCGATCGGCGGTGCGGCACAGCCGAACAGGCTGGCGAGCGCGGCGATGCTGAGCAAGGGATGCAGACGCATGGGGCATGGACTCCGCGGATGGCAATGTCTGCGATCCTAGTCCGCCGACCTCACCCGCAACAGTCGAAAACGGTCCCCGGAGCGAGAGACCGTTTCGACTGTCCTGGCGTGTGCACATCTGCTGTGATGCAGCCATCTCCGGTGACTGATCAACCGCTTCTCCCTACCGCGATGCCGACCTTGCTGACCCGCTGCCGTGCAGCCTGGAGCGCCTTTCGCGTGGGCGAATCCGCCGCTGATCCAGCGCCGCCTCCAGCTGTCAGTGTCGCCATCGCCGAGTCCGATATCCCACGCTATCCGCCCTTTCTTCAGGGTCTCCCGGTGGCCAGTACCGCCCAGATCCTCGCCACCCAGTCCGAGCTGATCGCCAGTCTCCAGGAGGCGTTGGCGATGACCGACAGCGACTACCAGACCCTGGTCCTGCCGCTCATCGAGCGCTATGCCGCCTTCGCCCATCTGCTCCCGGCTTCGGAAACCCATCATCATCGCGGCGCCGGCGGACTCTTCCGCCATGGGCTCGAAGTCGCCTTCCAGTGTGCGCGGGCAAGCCGTGGGCGCCTCTTCGCCGTCGACCGCCTGCCGCAGGAGCGCCGCTTGCTCGAGCCGCGCTGGCAGCTCGCCGCCGCCGTGGTTGGGCTGCTGCACGACGTCGGCAAGCCGGTGGCCGATCTCCTAGTGCTCGACCGTAAGGGCACGACCCGCTGGCAGCCGGTCGACGAGACGATTCTCGATCGGGCGACCCAGCATGGTATCGACCACTACTTCCTGCGTTGGAACAGCCAGCGGCTGCATCAGGGGCATGAGGTCTTCACCACCTCGGTCTTCCCCCAACTCATCACCCGCGAGCTGCGCCGCTGGCTGATGGATCCCGATCCGCTGGTCTGGTACAGCCTGGGCAGTGTGCTCGCGGGGCGTGACGACCAGGCGCTGCTCGCCCAACTGATGCGGGAGGCCGACCGGATCAGCGTCGCGCAGGATCTGCGCGAGAACCGCCTCGACCCCGAAGCGCTCGCGCTCGGGGTGCCGATCGAGCGCTATCTGATCGACACCATGCGTGCGTTGCTGCGCGACGGAACCTGGGCGGTCAACAGCCCGGGCGCACGGGTCTGGGTCTTTCCCTTCGGTCTCCATCTGGTCTGGCCCGAGAGTGCTCAGGACCTGGTGCAACGCTTGGCCGAGGCCCGGGTGCCCGGCATCCCACGCGATCCCGACACCCTGGCCGATCTGCTGCTGGAGCGGCAGCTCGCCATCCCCTGTCCGCTGGAGGGGAGCGAGCGTCCAGCGCGAACTTGGCGGCTCGCCCCGCAGGTTCTGACGCGCGATCAGCCTCAGTGGCTCAGCTTCCTGCGCCTGACGGAGCCCGAGCTGCTGTTCTCGGGCGTGGTGCCACATGCGACGGCGTTGATCGAAGCGTGCGTAGCCTCAGCACCGGCAACGCGCTCCGTGCCGACCGAGCTGGTGGCCGAGGAGGCGGAGGCGAGGGCGGTTGGGTCGCCAGTAGAGGCGGAGGATACGGAGGCGATGCCCAAGGCGCCCCAGCCGCTGAAGGCGACGTCGAGCGCAGACACCGAGGCAGTGCCGGCGGCGGCGCCGGGGGGATCGTCGCGACCCGCCGCCAAATCGGCGCGCGCCTGGCTCGACCAGCATCCGCCCGCCGGTCCTGGTCTGACCGCACTCATGCGCCGGGTGGAGGAGGGGAGCCAACCAGCCGAGGGACAGCCCCGCTGGATCGACGGACAGTGTTTTCTCCCCTATCCGCACGCCTTCCTCGGGAGCGAGGAAGATCCGGATCCGGAGCGGATTCTGGACGATCTCTGGGCGCGCGACTGGATCGCCCGCGATCCGCGCCGGCCGCTGGTTCGGCTGCGTGCGCTGGATGGCGTCAGCGGTGTCCTGCTGACATCGGCCATTTCTGAACGGCTGCTGGCCTTGGGCAACCCTGCCTCCAGCGTATCGGTGGACGCCTATCGTCCGGTCCCCGAGCGAGACGCACCGCGACTTCCCAAATCGACGCCATCCCCCCTCTGTCAGGATAGATGTCGCCTCCCAGCCGGGAGATGATGTGCAACCTGGGGGTATTTGGATGCTGCCGGATTCGCGCGGGGGGGGGGGGAAACGGGAGGGGGCCCGGGGGGGGCGGGGCGGTTGGGGCCCCCCCCCCCCGCGGGCACCCCCCCGGCGGCCCGGCAAACGGGCCGGCCCAGGGCCCGGCGGCCGCTGCTCCCCCCCCCCCCCCCCCCCCCCCCCGCGGCGCAAGCCCAGCGGCATCCCTGACAGAGTGACAGACCATGAGCACGACCTATTCGCCTGAACTGAAAGCCAGCCTGATTGCCAAGATGCTGCCGCCGCAGAGCGTCTCGGTGCGCGATCTCGCCCGCGAGACGCAGATTCCCAAGGACACCCTCTACAGCTGGCGCTCACGCGCCCTGAAGGCGCGCCAAGGCACCCAGGAGCATCTTAGCGGCGGACACGCCGAGCGCAGCAGTGGCGAGAAATTCGCCATCGTAGTGGAGACGGCGAGCCTCGATGACACGCAACTGAGCGCCTATTGCCGCCGTCTGGGGCTATATGCCCATGAGATTGCTGCCTGGCGCGCCGCCTGCGAGCAGGCCAATGGCGCGGCCTCCGCGCCCGTGGATCGCACCCAGGTCCGCGCCGACCAGCAACGCCTCAAGGCGCTCGAGCAGGAACTCGCGCGCAAGGAGAAGGCGCTCGCCGAGGCGGCGGCCTTGCTGGTGCTCCAAAAAAAAGTCCGCCACTTGCTGGGCGACGCGGACGCCTGATCGACGTGGAGCAGCGACGCGCCGTGAGCACCTGGATCGAGGAGGCCTGCGCCGCCGGAGCGCGGCTGAAGCCCGCCTGCGAGGTCGTGGGGCTGTCGGTACGCACCCTGCAGCGCTGGCGCGGCGAGGACGGCATCCAGGACGATGCCCGCGCGGCGGCGGCCCAGGGGCGCACGCCGGCCAATCGCCTCAGCGAAGCCGAGCGTTCCACGATCCTTGAGGTCTGCAATGGCCCCGAATTCGCCGATTGCCCACCGAGTCAGATCGTCCCAGCCCTGGCCGATCAGGGGCGCTACATCGCCTCGGAGGCGAGCTTCTATCGCGTGCTGCGCGCGCCCAGCCACCGCCGACCCGAGCCCGTGGCGGCGACGGCGCCCAATCAGCTGTGGAGTTGGGATATCACCTATCTGGCCACGACCCTGAAGGGGAGCTTCTTCTACCTCTACCTGATCCTCGATGTGTTCAGCCGCAAGATCGTTGGCTGGGAGGTCTTCGCCGAGGAGAGCAGCACGCACGCCGCCGCGCTCTTCGAGCAGGCTCACCGGCGCGAAGGCGTCGACCCGCGCACCCTCACGCTGCATTCCGACAACGGCGCGCCCATGAAGGGCGCCACCATGCTGGCCACGCTCCAACGCCTCGGGGTTGCGCCCTCCTTCAGCCGCCCAGGCGTCAGTAACGATAATCCCTACTCGGAGGCGCTGTTCAAGACACTCAAGTACCAGCCAACCTTTCCCAGCCAGCCCTTCGAGGACCTCGGCCAGGCGCATACATGGGTCGCCGGCTTCGTCGACTGGTACAACGAGCACCATCGCCATAGCGCACTGAAGTTCGTGACACCCGGGCAGCGTCATCGCGGGGAAGACCAGCGCATCCTGCTTGAGCGGTCACGCCTCTATGAGACCGCTCGGGCGCAGCACCCCGAGCGCTGGAGCGGGGCAACCCGCAACTGGCAGCCCGACACCGTCGTGCTTCTCAATCCCGGAAAAGGGACACCGAAAAAGGAGGTCGAAATCCTGCACAACGACACCTGATCGACGCGACATCTTTCTTGACAACGACCGAGGTGGACAGCTGATGAATCTGTCGCTGTTCGACTCGGCCTCCAATTACAACGCCTGCATCGCCGCCCAGTCGGGCTCGGGCAAATCGTTTCTGACCAATGAGCTGATCTCCACGACCTTGTCGGTCGGGGGGCGCTGCTGGGTGATCGATGTCGGTCGCTCCTACGAGAAGCTCTGCGAGGCGCTGGAAGGGCAGTTCCTGGCCTTCACCCGTGAGTCGACAATCTGTCTCAATCCCTTCCAACTGGTGCGCCACTGGGACGAGGAGGCGGACATGATCGCGACCTTGCTGGCGACCATGCTCGCGCCCTCGGAGCCCTTGGGGGATTACCGGCTCTCGGGGCTCAAGCGGATTCTGAAGCAGGTCTGGGACGTGCTGGGGGCGGCCATGACCATCGACGCGGTCGCCGACGCCCTGGCGGCCGAGACGGACGCGCGGGTGCGGGATCTGAGCACCCAGCTCTATCCCTTCACCACCCAGGGCGAGTACGGACGCTTCTTCAACGGACCCAACTCGATCGAATTCGCCGCGCCCTTCGTCGTGCTCGAACTGGAGGAGCTGAAGGGGCGCAAGCACCTACAGCAGGTGGTGTTGCTGCAGCTGATCTGTCAGATCCAGCAGGCGATGTACCTCGGGGAGCGCGAGCAGCCGAAGCTCGTGATCATCGACGAGGCCTGGGACCTGCTCACCCAGGGCGATGTCGCCCGCTTCATCGAGACCGGCTACCGGCGCTTTCGCAAGTACCGCGGCGCGGCGGTCACCGTGACCCAGTCCCTCAACGACCTCTACGCGAACCCGACCGGGCGGGCCATCGCCGAGAACTCGGCCCACACCTTCCTGCTCGCGCAGCCGGCGCAGGCCATCGATCAGCTGCGCGAGGCCAAGCGCCTGCCGCTGACCGAGGCGGGGGCGGAGCTGCTGAAGACCGTCCATACCCAGCCCGGCGCCTATTCCGAGATCATGACCGTTTGCGACAGCGGGGCGGGCATTGGCCGTTTTGTCGTCGATCCCTTCCGCCAGCTGCTCTATTCGTAACTTCTCAATAAGTCGTGGCAGCCTTGGCTGAGGAGATCCGTTAGAGTATTGCCTCGGCCCCGAATCCTGACCT
>NZ_JAAIJQ010000127.1 GCF_010820565.1 Thiorhodococcus minor
ACCGCCGGGAAACCAGGCGGCAAACAGAGAACACCAACTTCGGCCTAAACGGCGGCAAGGACCCGGCTTACTCTCCGGGTGCTTAGGTGCATTTTGCTCGGTCTCAGCCGTGGCGGGCGTCGTCGATGCGCCAGTCCAGTCTGAGCCGGTCGGGTCAGTGCGGTCGGCCCAATCCTGTGGAGATGCGGCGGAGAAGTCAAAAAAAGTTTTTGGAAACAATGTGATAAGAATTGGCAGGTGTTCTGCAAACAGCGCGTTGCCTCAAGACCGGCGCCATCGAGCTGTCCCCGCCGATCGCAAACCACCGACCACGCACTGACGAGGTAACCATGAAAGCGACACTCAAGCACTCCCTCACTCTGATCACTGCCTGTGGGCTCGCCTTGGGCACGGCCCTTCAGGCGGACGCGGCCGCACGCTTTGGCACCGGATGCCAGTCCGACTATCAGAACAACTGGCAGGACAAGCTTCCCCACGTCTGGAAGCGCTGCAGCTGGTTCAACAACGAGCTGGATGATACCGACTACAAGATCTTCTACTACAACCTGCACAACGCCAAGTGGTGGTGGGAGACCGGCGGCGACCAGCTCACCCTGGACAACGTCAACCTCTTCTATGCCAGCACCCACGGCGGCGGCTGGTCCACGCGCTCGGTCTGGGCCATGTGGGACGACGGGCTCTTGGCCGATTCCCGCTACATGCGTCTCGGCGACGAGTCCTACGGACTCAGCATCCTCGCCACCTACGCCTGCGAGACCCTCAAGTTCAACGACGGCCGGATGTGGACCCGCATGGGACCCATCTTCCGCGGCGGGCTGCGCATCGCCCTCGGCAGTCACGACAAGCTCTACGACTCCATCACCACGGACGAGACCGGCGAGGACTTCGCCGACAACATGCAGAAAAGCCACACCCTCAAGTACGCCTGGAAGGACGCCAACTCGGATTGGGCGACCAGCCAAGACGTCACGGTCATGGCCACCGGGACCAGCTCGTCCAACTGCGCCAGCCGCCGCGACAACATGAAGTGGCAGAACTACACCTCCTACGGCCGGCTGCGCGACGGCGCCATCAACTACTACTGCTACCGCTACTGGAACAACCTCTAATCCGTTCAGCGGTACCCGAATCCAAGCGGTTTCCCAATTCGATCCAGAGAGATGACGACCATGACAGCTAGCACCCAGCACACCACCAAACGCGTCCTTTCGGCCCTATTGTCAGCCCTCCTGCTCGGCGCGGGCCCCGTGGCGCTCGCCGCCAACTTCCCCGAGCGCATCGCCTCCGAGGAGCGCTCCGCCAAGGTCGGCCTCGGCGTCGAGAAACTAGCCCTCTTGAAGCGGCTTCCGGGGCCTGGCGCGGAAAAGGTCTCCGCCGAGCTGCTCGACCGGCTCCACGGTCGCCTCCCGGGCGTCTTCACAAGCGACCGCTTCCAGCGCGAGGTCACCGAGGAGCGCACCTCCCTCGTCAGCGACGAAGGCTGGTATATGAACGTCTACGGCGACGGCACCAGCGTGCGCTACCGCAACTACCCCTATTTGGAGAAGACGTCGGATCTGGCCCGCCCGCTCGAAGAGCGCATGAGCAAGGAAGAGCTGGAGGAGCGCGGCCGCGCATTCATCGCCGAGCACCTCGCTGGCTTGGTGCCGCTTGGTCCGGGCGAGGAGCTGGTGCCCTACTTCACCGAGGTCGAGGTGACCGGCGGCGGTGCGGCTCGCGAAGACGCGCCCATGGACCCCGAGCTGGTCCACGCCAGCACCATCGTCTTCGCGCGCAGCGTCAATGGGCTGCCCGTGGTCGGCGGCGGCTCCAAGATCGCGGTGATCTTCGCCAACGACGGCGAGGCCGTCGGCTTCGATTACGACTGGCCGAGCTATGCCGCGAGCCGCCGTGCGCAGAAGGTCCTGCCGGTGGACAAGATCCGCGGTCGCGGCAACGCCTACTCGCCCTTCAAGTCGGAGGATCCTGAGGTCAAGGTGCTCCACTTCGAGTGCGGCTATGTCGATCTCGGTGCGCGCAAGCGCGACCCGGCGGCGGTGGTGCAGGGTGGCTGCATGCGCCACGCGTCGCGCAAGTCGATCATGGATCACGAGGCCCACGCCAAGGACGAGCGCTCCGGTCACGTCGTGACGGCCCGCCTGGATTATCTGCCCGCCGGTGAGCGCGTCGAGCCGGATGCCGTCTGGGAGAAGGCGCCCAAGCGCTCCGACGTAGAGGAGCCCGGGCCGGTGGAGGTCAAGGAATAGGACCTTGGCCATGGGGTCGTCCGCCAGCTCCGGCGTGGGGCGCGACGCGACGCTGGAGCCTGGGAGCCAGAAGGTTTGGTCACCTAGTCACCTAGGGTGGACAAGCGCAGCGCAGTCCACCAGCGCCAGGCTTGATGGATTCGCTCACCCTCATCCACTCGACCCAATCCGGCGGACTTCCCTCAAGGAGCCCAATCATGCGCACAATCCTGACTCTGCTCGCCGTGCTCGGTGCCCTGTGGGTCGGCGCCTTCTGGGCGATCATGGGGCTCGACGCCGATCCAATCGACGCGAGCCTCTCCCATGAGGAGCCTGTTACCGCAGGATCGCAAACGGACGCTCGGCCCGCGGGCGAGCGCACGGATTCAGCTGGCCCCCTGACGGCGCACTGGGAGCCGGGTCGGGCAGGATCTCGGGACGCGCGACCCGACTGGTCCCTTCCCGTCGCGGCCGTGACAGCGGACGACGAGCCCGCCGAGCCCGAGATCCCCGCAGCCTTTCCGCTCTCCGAGTGGGAATGGACGGACGTAGACCCCGACGACGTCTGGCTTGAGCCAGCTCCGGACGACGCGTTCACCATGGAGCCGGACCCTTTCGGCAATCCCTGGGGCGGTGATTGGCGCGACCAAGGCGGCGGCTGAAGGGCGCACGCCGAGGCGATTGCGGCTCACTCGCGATCGCGGCATGATCGCGGACTCAGACCCAGGCAGGTGACCGCGCGGGCGCCTGCCTAAGAGTCCTGTCCCCAGCGAGCGGCGATGTCGATGATCCAGCACGAATTGCAGCCACGCCTGGTCGTGGGTGTCGGCGCCTCTGCGGGTGGCCTGGATGCCTTTCGCCAACTGCTCGCGGCCTTGCCCGACGACAGCGGCATGGCCTTTCTCCTGGTCCAGCATCTGGATCCGACGCACAAGAGCCTGCTGACGGAGATCCTTGCCCCGTCCAGCACCATGCGCGTTCAGGAGGCCGCGCAGGATGCGCCCATCGCGCCCAATCACGTCTACGTCATCCAGCCCAACACAGCGTTGGGGGTGAGCGATGGCCGCCTCCAGATCACCGAGCCCGAGCTCCGGCGCGGGCTGCGGCTGCCGGTGGATCATCTCTTTCGCTCGCTGGCCCGCGAATACGGTCCGCGCGCGGTCGGCATCGTCCTCTCAGGCGCGGGCAGCGACGGCAGCAGCGGCATCTTGGATATCGAGTCCGCCGGTGGCCTGGTGCTGGTGCAGGATCCGAGCACCTGCCGGCAGCGCGGCATGCCGCAGAGTGCCATCGACACGGACATCTCCGATCTGGTGCTCGAGATCCGCGACATGCCGCGGGCATTGGAGCGCTTTGCCAGCATCGCGCTGGAGGCCGATCCCGAATGCGCCCCAACGGCGAAGCCCGCCAAGGGCCAAACCAAGCTCGACGAAGCCGCCCTGACCGAGCTGGAGATGACCCTGCGCTCGGAGGTCGACTTCGATCTGCGCATCTACAAGCCCGCGACCATCCAGCGCCGCGTGCTGCGCCGCATGGCGATCTTGGGCTGCGACGCCTGGGCCGACTACTTGAAGCGCTTGCGGCAGACGCCGGCCGAGCAGCGCGCCCTGGTGCGGGACTTCTTCATCACGGTGACCGAGCTCTTCCGCGACCCCGAGGCCTTCCAGGTCCTGCGCGAGACGGTGATCGACCCGCTGGTCGCCCGCGCCGAGGAGGACCAGCCCATCCGGGTGTGGGTCCCTGGCTGCGCGACCGGCGAAGAGGCCTACTCCATTGCCATCGAGCTGCTCGAATCCGCCGCCGCCCAAGGCCGGCGCCCCGCCTTCCAGATCTTCGCCACGGATGTCGACAAGGCCGCCTTGGAGAGCGCCCGGGCCGGTGTCTATCCGCCCTCCATCGCCGCGCGCATCCCGCAGGAGCGCCTGCGGGCCCATTTCGATCCGCTCGACGCGCGCGGCTATCAGGTGCGGGCGCCGCTGCGCGAGATCCTCTCCCTCGCGGCCCATGACCTCGCCAAGGACTCGCCCTTCTTGCGCATGGACTTGGTCAGCTGCCGCAACCTGCTGATCTATCTGCGCGCCGACACCCAGAAACAGACGCTGCGGGCTCTGCACTTCGCCCTGCGCCCCGACGGCTGTCTCTTCCTCGGCCCGGCGGAGTCGACCGCTCCGCTGCGCGATCTCTTTTCCACGCTCTCCAAACGCTGGCGTATCTATCGCAAGTCCGGCTCGGCCGCGCCACCCGCCCTGGTCCGTGCCCCGAGACTGCGGGCGCTGCCCGCGCGCGAGGCGTCGCCGCCCGCGATGGCGAAGAGCGCGGCCAGCGACGCGAGCCGCACCCGCCAGGCCATTCTCAAGTCCCGCGTGCCGCCGGCCGTGGTCGTCTTGGAAGACGGGACCATTTCCTATGTGCATGGCGAGGTCGGCCCCTACCTGCGCTTTCCGCAAGGCGAGACCTCAGGGCTCGAGCTGAAGCGGCTCATCCGCCCGGAGCTGGCCACGCGCACGCGCGCCGCCATCTACAAATGCCGGCGTGATTGCGCGACCGTGGTGGCGCGCTCGAGCCCGGAGGCCGGTCTGTCCACCCATGTCCGCATTACCGTCTCGCCGGCGTCGGATCTCGACGGAGGCGCCGTCATCCTGAGCTTCGAGGACGTCAGCGAGCCGCCCGCGCCGCCGGTCCGCGAAGGCATGAGCCGCGAGCAGCGGCTCTTCGTCGCCGACCTCGAGGACGAGCTGCGCGCCACGCGCGAGGATCTGATCAATACCGTCGAAGAGCTGGAGACCTCGAACGAAGAGCTGCGCTCCTCCAACGAGCAGACGCTCACCATGAACGAGGAGCTCCAGTCCGCCAACGAGGAGCTGGAGGCCACGACCGAGGAGCTCATCACCCTCAACGCCCAGCTGCGCGAGAAGGTCGAGCAGCTCCAAGAGGCGCACGACGACCTCAGCAACTTCTTCGCCAGCACCAAGATCGCGACCCTCTTTCTCGACGAATCGCTCTGCGTCAAACGCTTCACACCAGCCGCGACCGAGCTGCTCGACATTGACGACGGCGCGCTCGGCCGCCACGTCGACAGCATCGCGCGCGAGCTGCTTCAGCATGACCTCGTCGAGGAGGCCCAGGCCGTGCTGCGCAAGGCTGCGACCCCGGCGCGCGACCTGGCGGCCCGCGATGGCCGCTGGATCACCCGCCAGGTCCTGCCCTATCGCACCGAGTCCGCGCGGATCGAGGGCGTGGTCGTCACCTTCACGGACGTCACCGAGCTGAGATCCGCCTACCAGCGGCTGGCCACCAAGAACCGCCGGCTGGACCTGGCCTGGGAGGCCGCCCGCGGCGGGATCTACGAGTACCGCCTTCCGCTCGACGACGCGACTTTTCTCAGCCCCCAATGGTCGCAGCTGCTCGGCTACCAGCCGGACGAGCTGCCGCCCTACCACGGCTTCCTGGATTGGCTGGAGCAGCAGATCCATCCGGATGATCGTGCGCGCTACCAGGCCGAGCAGCGCGACCTGCACGCCGGGCGGGTCGAGGTGCACAAGACGGAGACCTGCATCCGGCACCGTGACGGCCGCTGGATCTGGGTCCGCGAGATTGCCAAGCCCCTGGAGCGCGACGCCGACGGCCGCGTGCGCCGGCTGCTCGGCATGATGCTGGACATCACAGACCTCAAGGAAAGCGCCCGCGCGATCGAGGAGGGCGAGGAGCGCCTGCGCATGGCCAAGGATGCCGCCGGCCTGGGCATCTTCGACCACGACCTGACCGCCGGCACCATCGACTGGGATGCCCGTACCCGCGAGATCTGGGGCATCGGTGAGGATGAGCCCGTCACCTATGATCTGCTGTTCGAGGGTCTGCACCCGGACGATCGCGACTGCGTCCGCGCCGCCTTCGAGCGCGCGCGCGACCCCGCGGGCGACGGCGTCTACCATGTCGAGTACCGGGTGCTGAGCCGCAGAGACGGACGCATGCGCTGGGTGTCTGCGACGGGGCGCACGACCTTTGCCGGGCGGCAGCCGCTGCGCTTCGTCGGCACCGTACTGGACGTCACCGCCGTGCGCGAGACCGAGGACGCCCTGCGCGCCAGCGAGGAGCGCTTTCGCACCCTGGCGGACAACATGGCCCAGCTCGCCTGGATGGCGGACGGCCAAGGCTGGATCTTTTGGTACAACAAGCGCTGGATGGAATACACGGGCACCACGCTCGAAGAGATGCAGGGCTGGGCCTGGCGCAAGGTCCACCACCCGGACTATCTCGAGCCCGTCGTCGAGAAGATCAGCCGCTGCTTCCGCACCGGCGAGATCTGGGAGGACACCTTTCCGCTGCGTGGCGCGGACGGCCGCTACCGCTGGTTCCTCTCGCGCGCCATCCCGATCCATGACGAGAAGGGCGCCGTGGTGCGCTGGTTCGGCACCAATACCGACATCACCGAGCGGCGCGACGCCGAGCAGCAGCTGCGCGAGGCCGATCGGCGCAAGGACGAGTTCCTCGCCATGCTCGGCCACGAGCTGCGCAACCCCCTCGCCTCCATCCAGAACGCCGCCGAGATGGTCAATCTCCATCACGACGGCAAGCCCCATCTGGCCAAGGCCCACGACATCCTGCAGCGTCAGATCACCCACACCACTCGGCTCATCGATGGCCTGCTGGATGTCTCCCGCATCAACCGCGGCAAGATCTCCTTGCGCAAGGCGAGCGTCGAGCTGCGGGGCCTGCTGCATGGCGTCGTCCAAGACCATCTCGGTCTGTGCGACGGCGCAGGGCTCGAGCTGAGTGCCGCGCTACCGGACCAGCCGCTCTATGTCGACGGCGACTCGGTTCGGCTTGTGCAGGTCTTCAGCAACCTCATCGATAACGCCGTCAAGTTCACCGAGCCGCCGGGACGCATCGAGGTCGAGCTGCGCAGGGAGCGCCAGGAGGCCGTGGTCGCCGTGCGCGACACCGGCCTAGGCATCCGGCACGAGATGATCGCGAGCATCTTCGAGCCCTTTCGGCAGGACGTGCGCCATCCCGATCGTCCCTCCAGCGGCCTGGGGCTTGGGCTCTCGTTGGCCAAGGGGATCGTCGAGCTGCATCAGGGCTCGATCGAGGTCCACAGCGCGGGCCTGGGCGCTGGCTCGGAGCTGGTCGTGCGCTTGCCACGCATCGCGGCGCCCTCCCAGCTCGAGCCTAAAGCACTGCCCGCGGCGGTTTCCGCCAGTCGCATCCTCATCGTCGAGGACAACGCGGACCTGGCCGACTCGCTGCTCGCCCTGCTCAAGGCGCTCGGGCATGATGCCAAGGTCGCCGAAAACGGCACCCTAGCCTTGGAGCGGCTTCGCGACTGGCGGCCCGACATCGGCCTCTGCGACATCGGCCTCCCCGACATGAGCGGCTACGACCTCGCCCGCGCCGTGCGCGAGGATGCCGACCTGGCCGACATCCGACTCTGCGCGCTCACCGGCTACGGCATGGCAGAAGACCGCCGCCAAGCCCTGGAGGCCGGCTTCGACCAGCACATGACCAAGCCGATCAATCTCAAGGCCCTGCAAGAGATGCTGACGCGGCTGGCGGGTGGAGCAGCAGGCCCGGAGGCGTGATCGGGTGCGGCCTTATGGATCGGTCGTGCTCGGCGTGCTGGGCCCTGCCCCGCGCTGCCACTCTTCCAGCACGGCAGCGGCCTGGTTGCTGACACGCTCGCGAGCCTCGCCGCGCTCGACGCCCCGCACGAGCAGGTCGTCATAGGGCGTCTCCGCATGGCGGATGTGCGCCATGACCGCGAGCCGCAGAGCGTCGTCGTCCAATGCCTTTGCGGCGGCGCTGCGCCCCACACGTCCGCTGTACTTGCGGCAGGCGTGCTCGGCAATCTCCTGCTCGCGCCCCTCGGGACAGCCGGGATACAGCTCGCGAGCACGGCTGGCGAACCGCTCGATGTAGGCCTGATCCAGCTCGGCGCGACGCTCTGCGGCCTGCTCCCGCCGCGCGGCGCGAGTCTTGGCATCCGCGGCGCATTCCAGCTCCGCTTGGGTGAGGGCCTTGTCCTCGACCAGAAGCCCCTGCCTCTCATAGCGTTGGCGCGCCCGACTCCACTTGAGGACCACTGCGGAAAGGCGTGAGTGCTTGCGCGTGCGGCGTGTGAGGGCCGCGTCCCCCGATGGAAGAAACACCAGGTGGTCCAGGTCGGCGCAAGCCAGGCAGATGGCGCGTCCGTCGCCTTCGAGCCTGATCCAGGCATGCCGGCCAAGTGCTTCATTGCACGCATCACAGCGGCTGTCTCGGTTGGAGATAAAGACCTTCAGATCTTCCAGGCGCTTGTTGGAGGGCATGGTTTGGCTACCGGAAACATGGCTGACGGTTGATTCTAGAACGCGCTGCCAGCCAGCAACAGCCAGCCGAGAGCATGGTTCTGGAGCTGCTTTCAGGTGCTTTAGCCGATTTCCGAGCGTCTTCTTACCAAAGGCGATTCGATCAGGCGCCATCGGGCAGCCATTGCGTGGGAGCGCCGCCCCGGCGCGACGGATCAGCTCCGACCGCCTCAGTCGCGGCGGGGCGCCGCGCCCACGGATTGAGCGGCTGACCCGACCCGAGGTCGCTCGGCCGAGCGATGAAGCCGGCGCCTCGACCTCCTCTCTGGTCTGAGCTTCCCTGGAAATCGCCTTTGGACTCACTCGGCAGGTGAAGGCGTCAGGAGCCGAAAAGCGCGGCAAAGCGCCGGCTGGCCGCTCTGCCTGGCCGATCGGCTCGCCATGGCCTGGCGAGGCGCCACCCCATGGCGACTGCGGCCAACTGCCCCAATAATGGCGTCATGAAGGACCTCTGCCGTACCCGCTGTACCGTCTCACTGCAGTCAACCTCCCCAGCTCGCAGCACCACGAGGGCCTCGACATGAGAGGCACCTTCCGCTCGCTGCGCGGCTACAACTACCGCGTCTGGGCCAGTGGCGCACTCGTCTCCAACGTCGGCACCTGGATGCAGCGCACGGCGCAGGATTGGCTCGTGCTCACCGAGCTGACCCCTCACAACGCGACCGCCGTCGGCATCGTCATGGCGCTCCAGTTCGGCCCCCAGCTCCTCTTGCTGCCCTGGACGGGCTTCGCCGCCGATCACTGCGATCGCCGCCGACTGCTGATGATCACTCAGGGCAGCATGGGCCTGCTTGCGCTGGGGCTCGGTCTCCTGACCGTCTTCGACGTCGTCGCGCTCTGGCAGGTCTATGTCTTCGCCTTCCTGCTCGGCTGCGTGGCCGCCTTCGACGCCCCCGCCCGCCAGACCTTCGTCGCCGAGCTGGTGGGCGACGATCACCTCTCCAACGCCGTCGCGCTCAACTCCGCGTCCTTCAACTCCGCACGCATGGTCGGGCCGGCCGTGGCCGGTCTCGTCATCGCCGCCGTGGGATCCGGCTGGGCCTTCCTCGTCAACGCGGTGTCCTACGCGGCCGTGCTCTTCTCCCTGGGCCTGCTGCGTGCGGACCAGCTGCACGTCAGCGACCGCGCCATGCAGACCCGCGGCAGCCTCGCGGACGGCTTCCGCTATGTCTGGCGGCGGCCCGAGCTCAAGCTGGCGCTCTTCGCGCTCCTTCTGGTCGGCACCTTCGGGCTCAACTTCCCGATCTTCATCTCGACCATGTCCGTCGTCGTCTTCGACGGCGGTCCCGGCCAATATGGGCTCCTGACCTCCGCGATCGCCATCGGCTCGGTCGCGGGCGCGCTGCTCGCGGCCAGCCGGTCCAGGCCAAGTCTCCAGCTTCTGATCGCCGCCGCCGGGCTCTTCGGACTGGGCTCCGCCCTGGCCGCCCTGATGCCAAATGCGGCCTTGTTCGCCATCGTCCTGGTGCTCGTCGGCGTCGCGGCCCAGACCCTCACGACCTCGACCAACAGCTTCCTGCAGCTCTCGACCGACCCCCTGATGCGCGGCCGGGTCATGGCGATCTTCCTCGCCATCCTCCTGGGCAGCACACCGGTCGGCGCGCTCATTGCCGGCCGGGTCGCGGACCAGTTCGGCCCCCGCTGGGCGCTTGGAATGGCCGCCGCATCTGGGATCATCGCCGGGCTGGTTGGGCTCTACTACCACGCAAGATATCGTTCGCTGAGCGGACCTTGCGAGGCCCCGCGATCGTCCCGCAGCCTCGACGATCGCCCCGCCAAGCCAGGATCGACCGAGCTGCAACTTTCCAGTCCGCGCCGGACCCTGCAGGAGCCCGCGTAAGCGCCCGTCCAGAAGCTGTTTCCCGCGGGCTCCAAAACGGACGAGTCGCCCGCGAACGGTCCCCTACCCGAGCGTCGCCCCGTAGGAGCCCGCTCGCGGGCGACCCCCCCTGCTCCGGGCACCCCCCATGCGACACCTCGCCGCCGACGCCCACGATAGGGGGCAGCCAGTAGAGGGGCAGCCAGGGTGGGCGAGCGAGCGAGACTGTGAAGAAATTCTGCGTAGGTTGGGCTGAGGTACGAAGCCCAACATGGCGGCTAGCCTAACGCTTTGATTGTTGGGCCTCCTGCGTCGGCCCAACCTACACCAATCTGCGATCTTCGGTGTGCCAGGAGAAACCTGGCCAGTCTAGCAGCCTGCGAGGTGGCTGCCATGTGAACTGCTGATGAGACATGTAGCTGCG
>NZ_JAAIJQ010000128.1 GCF_010820565.1 Thiorhodococcus minor
TCTGCGTGTACGCCCAAATCGCCACTAAATGCTTGTTTTAAAATGAATCGCTAGACCCCCCGAAATCCGGGAGAGCCAAGAATTTCTATGCAGATGTTTGAAAAGTCATTAACTAGGGCAACCTGCAAGCCGGAACACATCCAGCTAACTCGGCGGTCGCTCTACGAACAATACATTGCGGATCACCGGTCTTGGGTGGTCGCTTATTCCGGTGGAAAGGACTCAACACTCCTGCTACAGCTGGTCTACGAGATGCTATTGGAGTTTGGGCCTGAGGGTACAAAACCGATCGATATTGTTGCATCGGATACCCGTGTCGAAGCACCGAACGTTGAGGACTATCTTGCGGACCGACTGTCGCGGATCGAGAGTCACGCACGCGCCAACGGCTTGCCCGTTCATGTGCATCGAGTTCAGCCGACGCCCGAGCAAAGCTTCTGGGGCAACCTGATCGGGAAGGGCTATCCGTCACCGACGCGCTGGTTTCGCTGGTGCACGACCAAGATGAAGATCAAGCCTTCTCGGGCGGTGATCGACGGTATCGTACGGAAGCATGGAGGCGTCGTCTTGCTCTTGGGAACCCGCATTGATGAAAGCGCGGGTCGGGCGCAGCGGATGGAAGGACGCGCCACCAACAGCCGTGGGCTCAATCCCCACGGCGAAATCCCAGATGCACTTGTCATGACGCCGATCGCCGATTGGACGACCGATCAGGTCTGGGAATACCTCTTCACCCACAATCCGCCGCCCTGGGGCGGAACCCACGATTTCATGCTCGACCTCTATCGGCAGGCGAGCGGGGGCGAATGCCCCGTCGTCTTGGACCTCAACACCCCATCCTGTGGGGGAAGCCGCTTCGGTTGCTGGACCTGCACCGTCGTCAAGGAGGATAAATCCATGCGTGGATTCATCGACTCAGGGGCTGCTTGGATGCGGCCACTCAATGAATTCCGGGACTGGCTCAAATCGATTCGCGAAGAGACGAGCATGCGGGACGGGATCCGCCGCAACGACTCCATCGGGCCTGGTCCTTTCAATTCCGAGGCACGCAAAACGATTCTGCGGCGGCTCTTCGAGTTGGAGAAGACTGTAGGACGCCGGCTGATCGAGGATGCTGAGATCTCTTATATTCAGCAGCAATGGAGCGATAAGTTCGATGTCACGGATAGCGCGTTGGCCATCGCCAGAGAGTTCGGAAGGGAGGTTGGTTCCTTGAAGGTCACATCTGAAGACGCTTCCAGCGACCTCGCCTTGATCGAGGAGCTGGCCCCTCGCTTCGAGGTTCAAAGTATCTGGGCAACGGATCTCTATCGCTTGATAACCGAGCGCTACCCGTCATTGGATAGCCCGAGCAGTCATCAGCAGCTTTTGGACGATGTGATCAAGGTTGTCGAGAACGCCGTGCGTCAAGCCGATCGGACCGAGCCGGCCGCATGATCTTCGAGAGTATCCAACTCACAAACCTGTTCTCCTATTACGGGGCTCAGGAGATCCAACTCGGCAATCCCCAGCCAGGCCGAAATGTCTGCCTGATCATGGGGCGCAACGGCTTCGGCAAGACCAGTCTCCTAAACAGCCTCAAGCTCTTGTTCACCGGAGTGCGTTATGAGCCCCTGCGTCGCGCGGTGCAGCGCACGCGCATGCCTACGGTCAAGCAATACGTCGAAGGCGCTGGCAACGATTGGTGGGGCATCATGAATCGGCGGGCACGCCACGAAGGCCAGACCCGTTGCTCGGTTCGACTGATCTGGAACGAGGAGAGTGGGCGAGTCACCGCTGAACGCGCCTGGTGCATCGAGAATGGAGCCTGGGACAATGAAGAGCTCTTGACTGTTACGACCGCCACCGAGACGTTCAAGGACGAGGAAGCCCAGGAGTTCCTCGATCGTCGACTACCACAAGATTATGTGTATTTCTTTCTGTTCGATGGTGAGCAGATTCAGGAGTTGGCTGAGTCAAAACGGGATCTGCAACAACGTCAGATGGAGCGCCTCCTCGGAATCGGCGCGATCGACGCCCTTCGGGGGAGTCTGAACCAGGCCATCGGTCGCTGGGAGCGCGACGAGCTTGAACCCCAGGCAAAGGCCGATTTGGAACGTCTGGAGGGAGAGATCAGGGGGACCGAGGCCGATCTGGATTTGCTGGACCGGACGCAAACTAGCCTGGAGCAGGAGATCGAGAGCGATACGGACGCTTTACGACGGATCCGGCGTCGTATCGAGGGCTTGAGCGCCTTTGTTCATCGTCACGACGAGGCCCAGCTGAAAGACGCTCGGGCGCGCATACAGGCTCAGCGGGCCGAGTCTCTGGATCGTCTCTCGGCTCAACTCCCCCGGGATGTCGTATTGCTAGCCAACCCGTCTCTGATCACCCGGGCATTGGAGCGGCTGGACAAGGTACTTGGCAGCGATGCCAATACCCGTTCGCGTGTCTTGAACGCCTTGCTGGAGACGTTGCCAGCGCGCTTATTTGATCAGCCTGCGTTTCCTGATCCGGATATCCGCGATAGTCAGCGGGCCTACTATCGATATAAGTTGACGCGCGTCCTTGAGCAGGAAGCCGAAGCGACCAGCGATACGCTTGACACCACTTTTGCACCAGACCCCCAAGCGGCCGCCGCCGCCCGTGACCAACTCTCACCCTATGTCCAGGCAGACGCACTGCGCTCAGCCAGGGCTGAAGAGTTGCGCCGCTTGCAGGGATTTTCCGCTGAGCTTCGTCAGTTAGAGACCGATTTGTTGAACGTCGGCTCGCTCTCGGAAGAAGAGCGGTCACGCTATGACCGCTATGTGACAGAGCGCGATGAGCTGGAACGACATCTAGATACCAAGAAGAAACGTCAAACTGAGCTTGAAGGGGAAGCCAACGGCCTAAAACGGAAGCTGGACGATGCGCGGAAACGTGCGGACCAAATCAGGGCCAAGATCGGCCAGAATGTGATTATCGAGGATCGAATTGCTACTGCACGGCGTCTTGGCGGCCTATTCGCCGCTTTCAAGGACAAACGAAAGCAGGAACGACGAGAAGAGTTGGAGGAGGCTATCAACCGCCATTTTCGAGTTCTGATGACTTCTCATAATTTGATTGATCGAATTGAGGTGGATGAAGATTTTGGCCTGTCCTACTTGGACTGCGATGGTAAGCCTATCGGGATGGGTGTTCTTTCCGCTGGCATGAAGCAGCTGATGGCGACCGCTTTGCTCTGGGCGCTCAGTGAAGTCTCTGGCAAACAGGTTCCAGTTGTGATCGATACCCCTCTGGCTCGCATCGATCTTTCTCACCAGGAAGGTATCTTGCGGCACTATTACCCCAATGCTGCGGCTCAAGTCATCGTCTTACCCACCGACGCTGAGCTAGACGCACGTAAGCTCGGACTTATCGCCTCACACGTCTATCGTGCTTATCGCCTAACCAATCCTGACGGCGAGCACACGGTTCCTGAGCCGTTGGCCGCAGCAGACCTGATCCAGGGAGGCTAACCGATGGCCGAT
Source organism: Thiorhodococcus minor (assembly GCF_010820565.1). Classification (GTDB taxonomy): domain Bacteria; phylum Pseudomonadota; class Gammaproteobacteria; order Chromatiales; family Chromatiaceae; genus Thiorhodococcus; species Thiorhodococcus minor. The sequence goes on from NZ_JAAIJQ010000128.1 coordinate 3,492, forward strand.
CTCTACACCGATGCTCGGGACGAGCAGACCATCGACGATGTGCTTCATGGGCTCGGAACTCCACGTGTTCCGAAACTGCGAGTTCTACGCATTGCGTTGGCTCGGTCGCTGCAAATCCCGACACCGCCACCAGAGGACTTCGACGGTAGCGGCCTGGGTGGTAGCGAATACGCTCTAGCTCGCCTCACCGGTGCCGGCCTTGCGGCGGACGATGAAGGTCGACAGGACTACGATCTAGCCGTGCGTGCTCTGCTCAGCGTCTACCACGGCGAGGACATGTTCCAAGGCGAGGAATCTGAACGGCGCTACCGCCGTTATCTGCAACGCCATGTCCGAAGAGGGCTTCAGGAAATCCGCACCACATGGCGTCCGGGTCATGATTTCCACGGCTACCTCTATCACGAGTTGTTCGTCAATGCCGTACCTCGTCCGGCACGCACGGACCTGGGGCAGGAAATCCTCGCAGGGCTGCGGGAAATTGGCGTTTCAGCCCAAATTCGCGGGGTCGAGGACGGTCCCCGCGTCAGCCGGTATCGCATCTATCTCGACGACGTGAATCATTACGATCGAGTCAAGCGGGGCTTGGACAAGCTTGGGCTGCACCTGGGACTGTCTACGCGACAAGGGATTCTCCTTCAAGAGGACGAAGACCGGGAGCGTGAGGCGCGGGTGTTGGCCCTTGACGTGCCCCGTCCTCGGGAAAGTTGGCATACTGTGCCGGGTGCTCGGCTCCGAGATTGGGCCGTTCAGGCGACCGAGGTTCCCACCCTCACGGTTTGGCCGGGGGTGGACGTACTGGGAGAGCCGGTGCGTTTCGACCTGGCTGCGGCACCGCATCTACTCGTCGGAGGCACCACGGGCAGCGGGAAAAGCGTTTGCTTGCATGCATTGCTCTTATCCCTGCTCTGGCGATTGGAGCCACAGGATCTCCAACTCACACTGATCGACCCCAAGCGGGTTGAACTGGTCCATTACGCAGGTTTTCCGCATCTGACGGGCGGTCAGATCATCGAGGATATCGGCGACGCCCTCGAGGCTCTGGATGGGCTCGTCGAGGAGATGGAGCGGCGGACCCTTCTGCTGCGTCAGCATGGAGTCGCGAACCTGATCGAGGGGCGCGAACAGGGGCGGATCGATCTGCCCTTCGTGGTCGTGGTGGTCGAAGAGTTGGCGGATCTGCTGTTCCAATCCAGAGAGGCCGAGCAACCACTGGTGCGACTTACGCAGAAAGCGCGAGCCGTCGGCATACATCTGGTGCTCGCCACTCAGCGTCCGGATGCCGAAACCTTCAGTGGCTTGCTGCGCAGCAATGTGCCAGGGCGCATCGCGCTCTCGGTCCGCACGGCGGCCGAATCCAAGATCATCCTCGACGAAACCGGCGCGGAGAAGCTACTTGGTGCAGGCGATATGCTGCTGCGTCCCCAAGCCGGAGTAGCGGCACGCCGCGCCCACGGGGTGCGTGTCGGCAGCGACGATATCCGGCTCTGTCTGCAAAGCGTTCGCGGGAGGTCTCAATGAGCGACATGACCGTCTACGAGTTCCAACCCCTTTGGATGACCCTGGATCGGGTCGGCCCATTCCAGGGATCGCCTTACGAGATCGATTTCACCGACGAGGAGAGCCGCCCTTGTAACATCTTTCTTTTGATGTCCGAGAACGGGCGCGGCAAGACTACGGTTTTGGACTGCATGACGGTGCTGATGCGGCAGCTCGGTGAGCTCGATCCCGAGCGGTTTGGCCATGAGGATCTCGACGAAGGCCGGGGGCGGATTCAGCTTGACGTGCTGACTCGGATCTACTGGCAGGGGAGCGACCATCGCATCGTCCTGTCCCTCCTGGCGGGGGACATTGGCGAGGAGACTTTTCTGAAGGTCTGGGATGACGCGGATCTCAAGCGGTATGGGGCGGAGCGTTGGCACCGGACAGGGTATCGGCAGCGAGCACGCGGCCGGCTGGTGGAAATCGAGCGCCGTGACGACCTCGTTCAAGACTTGCGACATACCCTGATCGACGCAAGCCGGATGGCACCGGAGGGTTTTGCCAATTCAACTCTGAGTCTGCCCACGACCCTGTTCTTCCCGGCCTACCGGGACATTCCGCCAGTTCTTGGCATCGAGGAACGGCCGATTATTCAGCCAGAATATTGGGGCTACCGTTCAGCTCAGGAGTTTGCCGCCCACGGGACTCATTGGACCGAGTCACTGGACAATCTCCTTGTTTGGCTTGTCTGGTTGAACAACGGCAGCTATGAGGATGCGGTGAAGACGGTAAACGATACCGTATTCGGAAAATCCCCAGACAAATTCCTGGCTCCCGAAATCCGCCGAGTTCCGCCAGAGGCTGTCGTCCATAGCGGGGATCAGACACACCGCTTGGACCGTCTCTCCAGCGGAGAAAAGAATCTAGCTCAGCTCTTCTTGCGGATTGGCGCTCACAGTACCCGTAATACATGGATCCTGGTGGACGAGATCGATGTCCACCTGCATGTACGATGGCAGCACAAGGCGTTGAATTTGATGAAAGAGCAGGTCCGTCGACAACCCGGAACGACGGTCATCGCCGCCACTCACTCTGTCGAGATTCTGGAGGCTTTTCCGGTCGATATACGGGAGGATGGCTTGGTCAAAGGAGGATGGATCATTGAGGACAATCTGCATTAGGAGGCTACTTCAAGGGACATGGGCGCGTTCAAGAAGTTGAAACAGACAGACAAATTGGTGCTCAAGCAACGCGGCGGAGCAGTCGTCTTCTTGGAGTCGAATGACGATTTCGAGATCATCGCTCAGCGGTGGTTCTTCAACGAGGGCGAGGACATTGTTTTTCAATCCGCCGACACCTACGAGAAAGGCACCGGTGGTGGCGGTTGCGGTGCGGTCATCGACCTGGTCAAGGGAGCCAGGTCGGATGGAATCAGTGCATTCGGCATCGTCGATCGGGACGTTCTGCTGAACGACCAGGACTGGCCCTTGTGGTGGGAGCATCAGGACGATTTGTTTCTGACGGCCCGTCCCTATGGAATTCACATCCGCGTGCTGCTGCGCTGGGAACTGGAAAACTACCTGCTCGACCCCGGTGCCATGTCCACTGTTGCCAACGATGCGGGGATGACGTCGAAGCACTCGATCGAATCCACGGTTGCACTGTGCCTCGAATGTGCCGAGGAGTTGAAAGATAGAACGGCGGCAACCGTGGCGGCGAAAGCCGAGAATATTTCGCCTCCTGCTGAAGCATACGGATGCAATCCTTTGTTGTGCGGCACCGATTTCACCGCCGAGCTGGAGAGCCTTCTGACCAAGAAGGGCGTCGTTGACGCCGCCGAATCGATGCGGAGTGCGCGCACGAGGATCGACCGATTCGATGCGGATATGGCTCCACAAACTCAGCGATGGGAACGTCTTGTCCGTATGCTCGATGGTAAAGCCGCCCTCAAGTACGTCAGCCACCGGGCACATACGCGATTCGACGAAAATCGAGCGGCCCTGGCCCGCCGGCTGTTCGAAACGGGACAGATTCCAGTGGAGATCGCTCAGTACATAAGCGAGTTCAAGGCGGCTGCATAGAGATGGCTGATCGCATTTGATGCCTGTGATTCCGAGCAAGATCGTCGGGCGTCGAACTTACCTCCATGTCCGTGCGCTGGCATGTCTAGATTCGGAAACCTCGGCTCGCGTTGCGGCGGCCGAAATGTTGGCTGGGGTCGAGCGGTACGCGCAGTTCAATCTGTTGCGTTTTGATGATTCTGACTCCCGTCTCGCGCTCTTGAACTATCCAACTTTCGACGATGACGCCTTTCCTGCCCTTCAGGAAAGTTGGCTGGTCGACCTCGTCCAGCGCTCGGTGAGCTACCGCACCTATGCTGACTCGCTGAATCCGCCGATTCTGCATCGCAAGGAGCTTCTGCTGGCGGAGGATGATCCGCGCCGAAAGGCGTGCGCGGCGCTCACGGAAAGTTGTGAACTCGTCGGCCTATTCGATGATCCTCGGCGCATTGGCTACCAACGGCAGTGGCTTGCGCTCATTCGGGAGAAGGGCTATCGCCTCGACGGTTACACGCTTGTCCCGCTGGGCAACGAGGAATCGAATGTGGCGTTGGAGGAGGAGGAACCCCGACAGGCCGGCTGGGAAGCCTCGCGCCACTTGACCGCCCTGGTTCGCTACGGCTTCTCCGCCCCCATCCAATCCCTGGCGCGCTATGGCTTCCTCGATGGGCGACATCGGCTGTTCGACTACGGTTGCGGTCGGGGTGACGACGTGCGCGGGCTGGTCGAGAACGGACTCAGTGCGTCGGGTTGGGATCCGTACTACGCGCCGGACAACCCCATTGCATACGCCGACCTGGTCAACCTGGGGTTTGTCATCAACGTCATTGAGGACTTCGATACGCGGTTGGAGGCCCTGACGCGCGCCTGGTCTCTGGCCGAGCGGCTGCTGGTGGTCTCGGTGATGCTGTCGAATCAGAACGACCCACGCGGCGAGCGCTTTCGCGATGGGGTCATGACTCAGCGCGGGACCTTTCAGAAGTATTACACCCAGGCGGAGATCAAGGCCTTCGTGGAGCAGGTTCTGGACGAGGAGGCGATCCCGGTCGCGCCCGGGGTGCTCTATGTCTTCCGTGACAAGGACGTGGAGCAGCGTTTTCTCGTCGACCGCTACCGGACGCGGCGCAATCGGTTGCGTGAGCCGACGGCGCGGCCGCCTGAGCGGGTCGTTCGGGCGCGGGTCGTTCGCGAGCGGCGCGATCGGGCGGCGGAGAAGCACGCTGCCTATCGCGAGCCGCTGGAGCGCCTGTGGGAGCTGTGGTTGCGCCTGGGCCGCAAGCCCGACAAGTCCGAGGTCGAGGATCTGGTTGTGCTGACGGAAGGCTTCGGCTCGCTGCCCAAGGCGCTGCGGTTTCTCGAAGGGCGCTATGGAACGGATGCGATCGAGCAGGCGGCTGCCGCGCGGGTGGCCGACCTGGAGGTCTATTTCGCGCTCCAGTTCTTCGAGTGGCGTAAGCCTTACAGTCATCTGGAGCGCGGACTCCAACGCGACATCAAGGCCTTCTTCGGCGACTATGCGACGGCCAAGGCGCAGTCGACCGAGCTGCTGTTTCGCATCGCCGACATTGCCGCCATCGAAGACGCCTGTCGCGAGGCCGCCGAGCATGGCTTGGGCTGGCTGGAGCCTGGGCAGTCGCTGCAGCTGCATGTGAGCTTGGTCGAGCAGCTCCCGCCGCTGCTGCGCATCTACGTCGGCTGTGCCGCCGTGCTCTATGGCGACTACCGCAACGCCGATCTGGTGAAGATCCACATCGCCTCGGGCAAGGTCAGCCTGATGCGCTACGACGACTTCGAGGGCCGGCCCCTGCCGCGCCTGATCGAGCGCGTTAAGATCAAGCTGCGCGACCTGGATATCGACTACTTCGCCTATGGCGAGGAGTATGCGCCGCCATTCCTCTTCGACAAGTCGCGCTACATCAATGAGGAATTCCCGAGCTATCCGGTGCAGCTCGCCTTCGAGGCGGCGCTGGACGCTCTGGGACTCTTCGACCTCACCGGCTATGGGCCGCCCCCCGGTATCTTCTCGGAGACCCTGGCGCGGCATCGCTGGACGATTGAGGGCTTCGATCTCGTGCGCGTCCAGTCTGTCCCCGAGCTGGACGATCCCTGCGGGCGCTTTCTCACCTTCCGTCAGCTGATCGCGTGCGGCGAGACCCAGGCGAGCACCGGCTTGGCGAATCTTCCCAAGCAGCCCGAGAGCTATCACGCGCTACTGGAGCTGGCCGAGCAGGTGCTCGACCCCGTCATCGACTACTTCGGCATGATCCGGCTGACCTATGGCTTCTGCTCGCCGGAGCTGGCACGCAAGATCCCGGGCCGCATCGATCCGAAGCGCGATCAGCATGCCGCGCACGAGGTCAACCGGCTGGGCAATCGGGTCTGCGAGCGGCTGGGCGCGGCGGTGGATTTCCTCGTCGAGGACGAGAGCATGCTGGAGGTGGCACAGTGGATCCTGGCGAGCACCCCCTTCGATCGGCTCTATTTCTATGGGGACGACCTGCCGATCCACGTCAGCTACGGGCCGAGTCAGGATCGGCAGATCGTCCATATGGTCGCGGGCAAGGGCGGGCGGTTGGTGCCGCGGGTGGTGTCGGAGGAGGCGTTTCTGGGGCTGGAGCGCGGCCGTCTGGAGTCGATGGGGTGAGTGGGCCGGCTCCCGCGCGATGCGGGGGCTGGGAATCACTCGGCACGACGCGGCGGGAGCGGCATCTGTTGGACTTTGCGGGTGCGCGCTTGCGTGCTCAGGGCTTAGCCAGTTGATCGCTGACGATCCGATTGAGGCTGACATTGGCCTCGGCTGCCCGAACCGCTAACCGGCGATGAAGCTCGGGCGTGATACGTACCTGGAATCGCCCGGAGTACTCGCGATCCGCGATGGGAACTGGGGGCGTCTCTCCCGCGGATTCCATGTCCGCGACGATGTCGGCAACTAGGTCGACGATGCCCGCCAGGGCTGCACCCTGGCTCGAGTCCAGGTGTGACAGGCTAGGAAATTCGGCGCAGAGACCGACGAATTCGCCATCGTCTGCGGACCAGATCACGCGATAGGTGTAGTGCTTGGGATCAACCATTTTTGAGCCTGTCGATTGCCGCAAGAACCTGTTTGACTTGGTAGGGTTTGGCTTTGCCATGGCTGTCTTGAATGTTGACCCTCGGGTCGCCGGGCCAGGGGGTCTTGAAGATGAGGTGGCTGCCAGACTGACGCGGCGCACCGAAGTAGTGCTCGCATAGCCGGCGCAGATCCGCGAAGCGGACATTGGCGTCGGGTTTGCGCGAGCCTCTTGCAAGGTCTTTTCGATGCCACTCATCCCTATAGTTTAGTTGCATTATTGGCACTGAAAAATCGGGAGATGAGGCCTCGGGAAGGTGGGCCAAGGCAGGATTGGCAGTTTGTGCGCGTGGCGGCTAGCAAGAGTGGGCGGTTGGTGCCGCTGTCGATGTCAGGGGAGGCGTTCTTGGGTTTGGAGTGTGGCGGACTGGAGTCGATGGGGTGCGTTGACTGATTGCTGCGTTAGGCGGGAGATGCTCTTGCGGGGCGGGCCTATGGGGCCAACCCACTCGGAGCGCTCCAATCTCGGCATCATGGGTAGGTGAGTGCGGTCAGCGAATTTGATGGTTACACGATCGGGCTAGCTGATGGAAGTCAGCGCTGAGCGGCGTGTTGGTCG
>NZ_JAAIJQ010000129.1 GCF_010820565.1 Thiorhodococcus minor
GCGCCGGTGTAAGGACACTCGAAACGTAGTTGCACTGGCCATTGGCCCGCACGGTGGCACCCGTGGCGGGCCTTCTCGTTGGAAAGGGGTTGCCCGATTGTGCCGCAACCCTGGCCCACAGGCGCGCCGGTGAGAGGACCGAGATGGTCAGGACTTGCTCTCCCTCATGCTCTTTCACCAAAAAACGGATTCACCGGTGGGGCTATCCTCGCTCAAAGAGCCGGTGCTTCGCGGATCAGGGTGAAGAACAACACTCGGCAATCACGCCCTTGGCGCGCAGCACCAAGAGAAGCCGCTTGAGTGCCGCATGCAGCAGCCAGCGCTGACGCGTGACCGGTCGCGGACACCGACATTGCGGGAGGTGCTGGTCCAGTCCAGGAGCTCAGCCACCACCGCCTCGTCGACCTCCTCAACTGAGCGGTGCTGTTGGCTTATCCAACGGGCAAAATGGATCAGGCAGTTGAGGTATTGCCTCAGCGTTGAGTCGGCATAACGCCCGTCGCGGAAACGCTGCGCGAAGGCGTCAACATGCAAGCCCAACGGGCCTGCTCGAAGCTCGTCGATTAGATCTTGGGACAACCGCCGCTTTGCACTCATCTTGGTCTCCTGAAGCGCTGGGTGGGGCTTCAGGAAACCTCGAAATTATGTTGACTTCATCCTTGCGACGACCGATCGCCACCAAGCGCAATCGGGCTCTGTGGACGGCCTTCGGCCTCGAACTCTACATAAACGGGGCCTCTACATAAGTCCCATCAGCGGTCACCGACCGATCGAAGGTCAGTGACTCCTCGATCCTGGTAGCGGAAAGTCCCTTTCGTTTCGCGAGTGACAAGTCACGACCCATTGCTGACACTGAGCGCCGACTGCTTCGACGGCTGGAATCGACTGGGAACCGGACGCTAGAGCGTCGTCGGATCCGGTCCGGATTAGCTAGCAGCATCAAGATGCTACCGAACCGAATGCGTCTGATAGCAGGTCAGATTCTCTGCCAATCATTCTGCCGTGGCGCTGACGAACGCCTGGATCTTAGCGGAGGTGATTGTTTCGACTGGATGGTATAATACTTAGTGTGATATATCATCGGAGTGCAAAGGCACGTGAGGATCTTCAAGAACGCTTGGTTCGAGCGCTTCGCGCGCAAGCAGAAGATCCGGGACGGGATGTTACGTGAAGCCGTCCTGCGAGCGGAGCAGGGTCTGATCGATGCTGATCTCGGCGGCGGAGTCATCAAGCAGCGTTTGGCGCGCCCTGGGCAAGGTCGATCAGGAGGCTACCGGACGCTGATCTTTTACCGTCAGGCGCATCGCGCCTTCTTCGTCTACGGGTTCGCCAAGAGCCAGCAGGCCAATATCAGCGACGAGGAAGAAACAGCATTCAAGAAGGCGGCGCGGCACGTCCTTGAGATGACGGACGAGCAGCTCTCTGCGCTGATCCAGAATGGGCAATTCTCGGAGGTTGAACAGGATGGCTAGACAGTATCGTAGCGACGCGATGGCTTCGATTCACGAGACCATGGAGGCTCTTCAAGAGGTAGGTGCCATCGACAAGCAGACAATGCGCGAATTCGATGACGCTTGTCTGACGCCAGTCGAGCCCCTCTCTCCCGAGGCAATTCGCGCTCTGCGTGAGCGCGAGCATCTTTCTCAGCCAGTTTTTGCCCGTTACCTCAATGTAAGCAAGAACTTAGTCTCGGACTGGGAGCGAGGCGTCAAGCGCCCGGGCGGGCCAGCACTTCGGCTTCTGACCGTCATCGAGAAGAAGGGGATTCAGGCAATCGCCTGAACGCCCGGTCCAGTCGAAAGGAAGCTCGCGGCGCTGGTCCCTTGCTGATCAGCTCGAAGAAACGGAAGACAAGTAGGACCTAAGTTTTGGCGGTCAGGGTCGTAACAGAGGATGGCCTCCAGATCGGTCGGCCACAGACGGACTCCAACGTCCACTGAAGAGGCCATTGCGGTCGATCGCTGGCGTTGGCCGAATGACAGCAATTGGCCGACTGCGGGCGCTGAGCCCCCAGACGCCGGCGACCGTTTATGGGGCGTTTACGTCACCGGCCGAAACAAGCCGAGCGACAGGTATCCGCGTTTAGCAGAAGTTGCGTGTCTGACCGGCGAGCGTCAGCTCCTGGCCGGCTGCTACGACAACGAAGGCCCAAGTCCGGCATCGCCGTGACTCACAAGCCTCGACAACAGCGGTGGCGGAAACTGGCAGTTCTAGCGGGAATTATCTGAGAAAAATTCGCGGAATAACCTGAGCGACAACAGGCCTCCATCATCGGACAAGCGATGGAGGGGCAGCTTCATCCACGGGGCGGCTCAATTCAGCGGCCTGTCGGATGGTCGGGAAAGCCGATAACGGCGAGGGTAACAACGACTCGGTCTCCACACGAGAGCGAGGATTCGATGCATGTGAGGAGATCGCGACGAAGGACCAAGCCATCCCCGAGCCAAGCGCGAGACGGTGAATCTGCGGATGAAGCTCGATCCGGGCAGGCTTGACGACTCGCCAATGCAACACAGGATCGGCACGGCGACAAAAATGCGGGGCGAGAATGTCTCTGTTCAGGACCGGCGTACCTGGGTCCGATTGCGCGAGAAAGGTGGCAAGCGCCATGAGATGCCCTGCCACCACAATCTCGAGGCATCGCTGGAGCAGTCTCGAGAGCAGACAGGACGACTCCGAGAGGCAAAGGCCACCCTCTTCCCCACCGCTCCGGCCAAGCGTGGTGAGCTCACCGAACGCCCAATGCAACAGAGCGAGGTCTGCCGCATGATTCGGCGGCAGGCTGCCATACCTTCCGGGCCACCAGGATCACCGAGCACCTCCGTGACGGCGATAGGCTCGAAGTAGCCCAGCGGATGGCCAACCACGCGAGTGTCCGGACCAAGGGACGCTATGACCGGCGCAACGATCAGGTCAACCTCGAGGAGGTCGCGCGGATTATCATCTGACGCCTCGGCTTTGACAGGTGACCAGGGTACGCCATGCTTGAAGGGTGAAATTCCGGTGAAGCCTCATGCAGCATGCCTACAAGCAAACACTTTACGAGCAGCTCGAAGCCCTGCCAGAGGGATTGAGAGGAGAGATCCTCAACGGACAATTGCACACCCAACCGCGGCCAGCCGGTCCGCATGCGCTGACCGAGTCGAACCTCCAGATCGAGATCGGCGGCCCCTTCGGAAAAGGTCGCGGCGGCCCCGGTGGCTGGTGGATTCTCGTGGAGCCAGAGCTCCACTTCTTCACCGATCGAGAGGTCGTCGTCCCCGATCTTGCTGGCTGGCGTCGAGAGCGAATGCCGCACATTCCCCAAGGCCACCGCTTCGAGGTCGTTCCGGACTGGGTTTGCGAGATCCTCTCGCCACCAACCGCCAGCAAGGACCGAGAAATCAAGATGCCAATCTACGCAACCTATGCCGTCTCCTATGCTTGGCTGATCGATCCGATGCGGCGGAGTCTCGAAGCCTATGGTCTGGAAGGCGGCGATTGGCGGCTGCTCGTGGAAGCCTTCGGGAAGGATGCCATCGCGGTTGCACCCTTCGATGCTCTAGAGCTCGAGCTCAGCAACCTCTGGAACTGAAGCCAACGCGTACCCAAAAGGCTTGGGCGCAAGAACCCCGAACGTTTCTGGAGAGCCCGAGTCCGGTGATCCTGCCGCAGGAGACGGATGGAGCCTATCCTCGCAAGATGGGATAGACCCAAGGCGTCACCAGCCGCCATTTCCGCCTAGACTCAGCACCTGCGGCCATATGGGCGCTGCGAACCTCCACGGTCCGGCGCGGTCGGTCGCTCTACTGAGGCGACCGTTTCTACAGATCTTCCGGAACCGCCGCGGCCTATAGGAACTGATCGGACGCTCGAGCAGACCGAGCAGGAGCCCCGGGCAGAGACCGAGCCTCACCCCGCAGGCTTGCGTGAAGACGGATTGCCGGGCTAGACCATTGACTGACTGGGATGCGCTCCCCGCGCCCGCAAAGACCAAACGCGGCTCCCGAGAGTCGAGCCGAAGAGGTCTGGCAGATTCCGCCTTCGCCTCCACTCTATGCACTCGGTGGCTTCGGGCAAGACACCCAGCTGGAGACGACCCCGCTCAGGCCCGCCCCTCTTCGAGCAGCCGCAGCAGGCTGCGCATGCGCTCGCCGGCGACGTGCAGGTTGTCCAAGATGCCTTCGTCCAGCTCGCTCTCGCGGAGGAAGCGCTCCTTCTCGCTTGTCTCGCCCTGTGCGTCCCCGGCCAGGCGGGCGACGCGGGTGCGCAGACGGTCGGCCAGCATGACCGCGAGCGCGCGATAGAAGCGCGCCGCGAAGCCCTGGTCGTCCGTCAGGCGCCGGCGCACCACAGCATGCGGCAGGCTGAGCAGGCGGGTGTCTTCTGCGGCGCGCAGCGAGACCTCGGGCGGGCGTTTCTCGATGAGCGACATCTCGCCGATGATGTCCCCCACCAGCAGCTCGCCGATGACCTTGTCCGGCGGCAGGATGACGTCCAGCTGCCCCTCGAGGAGGATGGACAGCTCGGTCACCTCCCCGCCCGCGGCAATCAGCGTCGCCCCGGCCGGTAGGCTGTGGCGGCGGCCCGCCTCCACCAGCCACAGCAGGTCGCGATCCTCAAGCTCGGCGAGGATGAAGAGTGCCTTGCGCATGGTATTCGGCCCTCAACCTAGAGCGAGCTGCCGGCCACCAGCGGCCAGCTTACAGCTCTGTTTGGCATTGCTTTCAGGTCTTCGACAAGGAATCCAGCGGATGAGCGGCTGCTCGTCCAGAACACCCGGAAGCTCGAAGAGCCTCCCGCTGGAAGCTGGAAGCTGGAAGCTGGAAGCTCACAATCAAACCATCTGTCGCCGCGCCAGCCGCGCGAAGGGACCGTCGCGGGCGATCAGGGTGTCGTAGTCGCCGGACTCCACCACCCGGCCCGACGCCATCACTAGAATGCGGTCCGCGTTGCGGATGGTGCTCAGCCGGTGGGCGATGACCAGGCGGGTCACGGCCAGCCGTTCCAGGCTCTGGGTCACGCGCGCCTGCGAACGGTTGTCCAGGGCGCTGGTCGCCTCGTCCATGAAGAGGATGCGCGGCTGCTGCACCAGGGCACGCGCGATGAGGATGCGCTGCCGCTGCCCGCCCGAGATGGTGCTCGCCCCCTCGGTCAGGGGCGTATGCAGGCCGAGCGGGAACTGCTCCAGGTCGCGCTCGAGACCGGCGTCAGCCGCGGCCCGCAGACAGTCGTCCAGGGTCGCGGCGCTCGCCCCGCGGATGTTGTCGTAGATGGTGCCGGCGAAGACCCGCCCGGTCTGGAGCACCACGCCGATCTGTCGCCGCAGCACCGCCAGGTCCAGCCCGCTCAGCTCCTGTCCGTCGAAGAGGACGGTCCCGGATTGCGGCGTCTCGAAGCCCAGGAGCAGACGCAGCAGGGTCGACTTGCCCGAGCCAGAGGGGCCGACCAGGGCGACATGCTCGCCTGGCTCCAGACGCAGCGACAGCTCGCTCAGGATGGGCTCGGCGCCCGGCGTGTAGGCGAAGGTGACCTCGGAGACCTGCACGGCGCCGCTGAGTCGCCCCGGGTGGCGCGCTCCGGAATGCTGCTCCAGCGGCGCGGTCAAGATCGGCCGCGCGCGCTCCAGATAGGGCATGGCGGTCAGGATCTGCAGAAGGGCGTGACTGAGTCCGACGAAGGCCGCCTGAAAGGCGGCGTGAGCGCTCAGAAAGGCGATGAAGACCCCGGCCGAGGGCTGCTCCGCGGCAAGGACCAGCACCAGGGCGAAGAGCACCGCGAGACTCAGGGTCTGGAAGGCGTCCGCGAAGGCGCCGTAATGATAGGAGATGACACGCAGCGCCCGCGTGGCCTCGCGCTCCTCGGCATAGCGCTCGGCCCACTGGGCAAGCGCACGACCCTCGGCGCCCGCGACGCGCAGCTTGAGGATGCCTTGCAGGAGCTGCAGCACCAGACCCGCCAGACGCCCGTCGGCAACCGCCAGCCGCGCGATATGTCTGAGCTTGAGCCAGCCCGCGGCCAGCGAGCTCAGTGCCAGCACCAGGACCAGGCCCACGGCCACCAGGGCGAGCTGCGGCAGATAGAGCCACAGCAGCACCAGATAGAAGAGCGAGAAGACCGCCGTGAGGCCGGTCGACAGCATCAGCTCCAGCGCCAGCTCGCGCAATCGCTCGACGTCTGTGATGCGGGCGTTGAGATCGCCGGACGAGAAGCCCTTGAAGAAGCTCGCCGGGAGACGCAGCACCCGGTCCCAGAGCGAGGCCTGCAGGCGCTCTGCGGTACGGCCATCGATGCGAAGCTGGGCGCGCTCCTGCATCATTTCGACGAGAAGCGTGAGACAGGCGCCCACACCCAAGGCCAGACCCAGCTGGACGAGGAGGCTGGACTCGGCGCCCGGGATGAGCACATCGACGATGAGGGCCGTGGCCAGCGGGAAGAGCGCGCCGAGCGCCGCGAGGAGCGCACCGGCCACACAGAGCCCGAGCACATCCCGTCCGCTCCCCGGCCAGAGGGCCGACATCAGACCCGACAGCCGGTCGGCCCGCGCGGGCAAGGGCGGATAGAGCGCATAGGCGCGCGGCTCGAGCACGCCCGCCATGGCCGGCGTCAGCGGCCCTCGCTCGCCGGTGACATGATCCGTGAACTGATAGCGGCGCCCCCGCCGGATGAGCGAGACCGGGTGCTCCTCCGTGCCCGCTTCCCGCTCATCTTCGGTTTCGGCGCCCTCTGGAGCCACGCGGCGGAACGCGACCAGCGGGCCGATATCCGCGCGGTGCCAGTCCGTGTCGAGCAGCACCTCGCGCGCACGCCCCCCAGCCCGTCGCGCCAGGTCCGGGATGCCTCCATGGCGCGTCTCCCCGCCGATCAGGCGCGCGGCTGGGACCTCATGACCGGAGCTGGCGAGCACCCGCCTCACGGCAGCCGCGGCGGGATCCAGGGCGGCATCGCCGGCAAGTCCGGCCGCACCGCGCGTGATGGCGTCGAGCTGACCCAGGCCGCGTGCGACGCGCTCCTCGCTCTCCAGCCGCGAGCGCCGGATCTGGGCGATCCGCCCGGCTTCGTCCGGATGCCTGGCGGCAGGCCGGCTCATTCGTCGATCAACCGCTTGTAGGCGCCGTCCAGGGCGATCAAGTCCTCATGGGGCCCGCGCTCCACGGGCACACCGCGCTCCAAGACCAGGATCTCGTCGCAATCGCGGATGGTGCTGAGGCGATGGGCGATGATGATGAGGGTGCAGCCGCGCCGCTTGAGGTTCTCCATCAGCCGGCTCTCGGTCACCGGATCCAGGGCGCTGGTCGCCTCGTCCAGCACCAGGACGCGCGGATCCCCGACCAGGGCGCGGGCGATCTCCAGCCGCTGGCGCTGGCCGCCGGAGAAATTGCGCCCGGCCTCCTCGACCCGCGCGCCGTAGCCGCCGGGACGCGAGGCGATATGCGAATGGATCTCGGCATCCTCCGCCGCCCGCACCACGGCGCTATCCGCGACGGTCGGATCCCAGAGCGTCAGGTTGTCGCGGATGCTGCCCTCGAAGAGCAGGATCTCCTGATCGACGAAGGCCAGCGCGGCGCAGCGCAGGCTCGACGGCCAGGCGATGAGGGGTGTCTCGTCCAGCAGGATCTCGCCCGCCGTCGGCCGCACCAGACCGGCGATGAGGCGTCCGATGGTCGACTTGCCCGACCCCGAGGCGCCGACCAGGGCCACGCTCGCGCCCGCCGGGATCTCCAGGTCCAGCCCCTCGATCATCGGCGGCTCCAGGGGCAGATAGCCGAAGCTGACCCCGCGCAGCCGGACCTGCCCCTCGGGCAAGGCTTGAAGAGCCGCTGCCTCCGGCCGCTCGGCGGGCATCCCCTCCAGGTCCTGGCTCAGCACGTCCTCGATACGGGCGACGTGCGATTTGACGTCCTGGATCCCCATGCCCAGCCCGGACAGGGTCGCCATGGGCGCCGCGAAGCTGGCGGCCAACGACTGCAGCGCGACCAGGGAGCCGACGCTGAGACCGCCCTGCATGATCTCCAGGCCGCCGATGGTCAGCACGGCAGCTGTCGTCAGGCTGGCAGTGAAGCTCGGAAAGGCGCCGACCAGGATGGAGGCCGCCCCCACCTGCTGCTGCGACCCTTGGACCTGGGCATGCAGCCCCGTCCAGCGCGCGAAGAAGCTGTCCTCGTAGCCGGCGGCCTTGAAGGTCTCGATGTCCTGGAGCCCTGCCATTCCGGTGCCGAGCAGCTTGCCGCGCTCGATCCCCAGCCGCTGATGCCCCTCGGCGACGCGGCTCGCGCTGAGCAGCAGCACCAGCCAGTTGAGCAGGCTCAGCGCGGCCACCACCAGGGCGACACGCCAGCTCAATAGGGCCATGGCACCAAGAAAGAAGATCGCCGTCACCAGGCTGAGCGCGGCCTGGGCCAGCTCACCGGTCAGCAGCGCCGCCAGCCGGTCGCTCAGCCGCAATCGGTCCGCAATCTCGCCACTGTAGCGCGCCCCGAAGAAGGCGAGCGGCAGATGCAGAATGTGGGCGAAGAGCTCGCGCGAGCCGCGAACGGCGAGCAGCAGCTCGGCCCGCGTCAGATGATGGTCCTGGAGCAGGCTCAACGCATAGCGCGCCACGGCCGTCAGCAGCATGCCGAGCAGCAGCGCCGGCAGCCAGTCGTGAAGCCCCTGGACCAGCACCCGGTCCACGAAGAGGCGCGAAAAGACGGGAATGAGCACGCCCGGGACGATCAGCATGAGGCTGGCGAGCAGCACATAGCTGATGGCGCCCCGGAAGCCGCGCGTGCGTGCCAGCAGCGCGCCCCAGAGCGGTGGGCGCGAATCGCCGCGCACGAAATCCGGGCCTGGCGCAAAGGTGAGCACCACGCCCGTGAAGATGGCGTCGAAGGACTCGGCCGTGAGCAGGCGCCGTCCCACCGCGGGATCGTTGAGCATGATCTGATCGCCGCGCAGTCCCTCGACCACGACGAAATGGTTGAAGTTGACGAAGGCGATCATGGGCGGCTGGAGATTGCGCAGGTCCTTGGGCTCGGCCTTGAAGCCCTTGGCCGTCAGGCCGAGCGCGCGCGCTGCCTTGAGAATGCTGGAGGCCTTGGAGCCGTCACGCGAGACGCCGCAGAGTGCCCGCAGCTCCTCGAGCGGCACATGGCGCCCGAAATGCGACAGCACCATCGCCAGGGAGGCGGCGCCGCACTCGGCGGCCTCGAGCTGCAGCACCGTCTCGGTGCGCGCCACGCGCCCGCTGGACCGCCGCCACAGAGGCACGCTCAGTCACCCCCCCACAGCCGAGCGAGACGCTTGGCTTGGGGCACCGCAAGCATGAGCAGCCGCTCCCGGTCGACGATGACACGCGCACCGATCAGCATGCCGGCATTGATCCGCGCGTCCGGGCCCTGCGAGGACGACCACTGATAGCCGCTCGGCGTGGTCGCGTCATCGAGCAGGGCGACCCTTAGCTGGAAGGGCGCGCCGGCCGTCGCGAGATCCTGGGCCAGCTGCTCGTTCTTGAGCAGCCGGCGCATGCCGGCGCGCGTCGCCGGCAGCTCGGAGACCTGCTCGACGCGGCCGCGCAGATAGCCGTACTCCTCGGGCCGGAAGGCCGAGGGCAAGACCTCGACATCCATGCCGGGACGGACCCGCTTGCCCTCCGTCGGCTTGACATAGGCGAAGGCCACGAGCTGCTCGCGCACCCCGCCCTCGGGCGCCACCGTCGCCAGCGTCTCGCCCGGCTGGACCACATCGCCGGCGCCGACCATGACCTCCAGCACGCGCCCGGCGTGGGCGCTCAGTAGACGCCCCTGCTCGGCGAGGCGCGCCTCCAGCCGCTTCACCAGACGCAGCGATTCCTGGATGCGCAGACGCCTCTCGAGCAAGGCCAGCTTCTCCTCGCTGGCGCGCTCCTCCCGGCGCAGCGCGATGGCCTTCTGCTCGTCGTCCAGCTCGGCAAGCCGCTCGCGCACGTCAGAGAGCCCGAGCTGGACCTCGATCAGCTCGTCGTCCGTGATGACCCGCCGCTCGACGAGCTGGGAGACGCTGGCATGCTTCTTACGCAGCAAGGCCAGACGCTCTTCCAGAAGACTGCGCGTCTGGGCGATGGTGTCCAGGCGCTCGGCCTCCAGCAGCCGCTCGCGGACCTCCTTCTCGCGATGGAAGGATTCGAGCTCCCCGTACTGACCGCGGGCGTCCTCCAGCTGGGCTCTCGCGGTCTCGAGCTCGCGCCTCAGCTCGCCTTGCTCGACACGGGCGATGAGATCGCCGACCGCGACCGAGTCTCCCGGACGGACCTCGAGCGTCAGCAGGCGCCCGGGCACCGAGGCGACGATCTGCTCCAGACCGCCCGCGGCGATGAGGATACCGCGCGCCTGGACCTTGACCGGCGCCGTCGCGCTGGCGGACCAGAGGATGGCGGCGAGCATGGTCGCGCCCAGCGCCAGCAGCACCAGCCAGCCGACACCGCCGACCAGGCGCATGGGCTGGTCCAGGTGCTCGCTGGAGGCCAGCCGGTCGAGTGCGGCTTGACGGAAGATTTGGCGGCGTTCGGGCATGGTCAGTGGTCAGTGGTCAGTGGTCAGTGTGGAGTGGGGAGGGTGGAGTGGGGTGTTTGGTGTGTTGGGTTGGGGTGTGGGGTGGCTGGTGC